>DDCZ01000015.1 GCA_002336485.1 Flavobacteriales bacterium UBA1993 | reverse complement strand
CAAACTTAGGTATATCAAATAATTCTTACCGGATTGAGTTGTATGTTTATCAAGAAAAAATATTTGATGTAGAAAAATCCTACGGCTGCCGACCGTTGAAGGAAAAGTAACTTTATGAGTGCGTATGTTGTTTTAAAGAATAAATCATATTTGCAAGTTGATATTGCTACTGGATTGAGGGTTGCTTTAAATCGATTTTAAAATTACAAAAGTAATAAATAATATAAGTTCGGCTAACAAGTTTATCGTTAGGCAGCAAAACAAGTAGGAGGATTATATGAAAGCAGTAGTAACAGTAGTGTGTATGATTGTGTTGGCAAGCTCGGCAATCGCTGAATCGTTCAGCTTGAAAGATTTATCCACAGGCAAGACCCGTGGTCCGTTCCAGTTCAAAGATGGATCGAAGGTCCTAGTCGGGAATGCGGAACTGACCATCGTCAAGTCCGATCCCTTGCAAGACAAGATCGTCGCCATGTTGAAGGCAGTCAAGATACCTCGGATTGATTTTAGGAAAACGGCAGTCCCTGACGTTGTGCAGTTCCTTACACATAACGCGAAGGGCCAAGACATCAGTATGGTCCTGGGCCGCGGTGCTACGCAGGCTGATCCTATTACATTCTCAGTACGCAACACGACATTATATCAAGCACTCGGGATCCTTTGCGACGCTGCGGGCCTCAAGTGGCAGGTCCGCAACGGAGTTGTAATGATCGATGTCAAGTGATAGCCGAACAGGCCCAACAACCACATCCAGCATATTGTCGCTGGCCGCGCCTAATGCTGATGTGACGCGTTCGCAATGAGGAGATAAAGCTATGAATGAGTAACTGGATAACCTGGGTCCTGATTCTGTGTGTGACCGGCCTTTCTGCACACTCGAAAGATACTACTACTATATTGGCTATCGGAGACTCAATTACGCAAGGCGGGAAGACTTTTATCTGTTATCGCNNATCCCTGAATTACGCAAGAGAAACGTCGGTTTTACATTCATCGGTCCAAATCAAGATGCGGTCTCCGCCCATGCAGGGTATGGCGGGAAGAACACAAGGTATCTACTTAGTATCTCAAAAGAGGTCTACAGTAGGTATCCCGCCGATATAGTAATGATTCATTCGGGCCACAACAGTTTCAGTAAAGACAGGTCTGTTCCTGGGATCATCCATGACACTGAAGCAATGATTGACAATATCAGGGAGATCAAACCTGATGTGATCGTTCTACTAGCTCAGGTGATTCCTTCTAGTAAGCTTCCAAAGTACTCCTACATTCCTGAGCTAAACCAGGAATTGTCATCTCTTCTTGTGCGTCTAAACACACAATGGCAAAGCATTATTCTTGTAAATCAAGCTGAAGCTTTTCATTGGAAGACAGATACAGTCAACGACAAGGTACATCCGAATGCCTCTGGAGCAAAGAAAATGGCTCAAAAATGGATTGATGCGCTCCTGCCTTTGCTCGAAAAGAAGGATGCGAACAAAACGCTAAAAGGTGACTAGGTAACACGCGCTTCTTTGCTACAGCGTTGAGCAGATAAAATTTGACAAGATACGAGTTGTACAGGATGTTGTACATATGAATGTGATGACATATTCACAGGCAAGGGAGAACCTCGCTAAAACAATTTCCAGTGTATGTGAGGATCATTCTCCTGTAATAATCACGAAAAAGGGGACTGAAGCGGTGGTTATGATTTCCCTGGAAGACTATGAAGCCATGGAAGAAACTACGCATCTTCTTAGGAGTCCCAAGAATGCGAAGCGGTTACTGGAATCGATTGATCAACTCGAGCGAGGGAAAGGGAAAGAACGAGAATTAATTGAAAAATGAGGAAGGTATTCTCTGACCATGCTTGGGAAGATTATTTATATTGGCAGAAGTACGACAAAAAGATCCTGAAGAAGATAAATGATTTAATGAAAGATATTGAGAGAAATCATTATCAAGGAATAGGGAAGCCAGAGCCATTGACACATGGGCTTTCAGGATATTGGTCCAGAAGGATAAACTCTGAGCATCGAATCGTGTACAAGATCGAAGATGGATCTATACTTATTGCTCAATTTCGACATCACTATTAATGTCCAAAAGTGGCTGGGGAGATTTTCCATATGTTGTTCAAACTTGAAGTGGTCTGGAATGGGTTGATGCCTGATATTTTGGATACATTTAAGGTCATTCGTATGAGATGGATGTGCAGAGGCGGTATCGAGAATGGGTCCATAGAGCACAACAACTCGCTGGAGCTGACATCACTTGCTAGCGTTCGTTCCGCACCTCCGCTTTAATGTTTAACCTTGGGTAGTGTCGGGCACCATTGATATCGAGATCGGTATGGGTGAATTGACCAAGGCATAACCGGTAACATAGTCGTTGCATGTAAACTGTATTTTCGATTGAGATGTAGTCCATGAACGGCCACCTTCTTTTTTACCTCCTTCTTTCTGTTTTTACTGCTAAATTAACTTTTGCAGATAAGAAAAATTCATCTAATTTTGAGTTTAAAATTGCTTTTGGTTCCTGTGGGAAACAAGGCCACCCGCTTCCCATATTTGATGAAGTCATTAAGCAAGACCCCCACTTATTTATTTTCTTGGGGGATAATATTTACGGTGATACCAATGATATGGATATACTCCGTAAAAAGTACCAACAATTAGGTACTAAAGAATCATATCAACACTTAATTCAAAACACTGAGGTTCTCGCGACCTGGGATGATCATGATTACGGCCAAAACGATGCCGGTAAACATTATCCGCGCAAAGTAGAATCCAAGGAAATCTTTTTGGAATTTTTTAAGGAACCTCAAAATTCAGAGAGGTATAAACACAAGGGTATTTATCATTCAGTTTATAAGAAA
>DDCZ01000004.1 GCA_002336485.1 Flavobacteriales bacterium UBA1993 | reverse complement strand
CTTGAGCGTTGGCCGAATGAATCCCAATACACGCGATACATATCCAGAAAAGGGAGCGCATTTCTATTTCAAATAGGTGTCTAGCCAATCATAGAACTCACGATGCCACATCACACCGTTTTGTGGTTTTAGCACCCAATGTCCTTCATCTGGATAGTATAATAGTTTGCTTGGTATTCCTTGGAGTTGTGCCGCTGTAAAGGCCTCTAGTCCTTGATTCAATGGAACTCGAAAGTCAAGCTCATTGTGGATAACCATGATCGGAGTATCCCACTTTCCGACGTTCCGATGTGGACTGTTTTTGAGGTAGGCATCTTTCAGACTGGGATCCCAATACGGGCCTCCAATGTCCCAATTAGCAAAAAACAACTCCTCGGTACTCGCATACCAGCTCTCTAGATTGTATAGACCACAATGGCTGATAAAACACTTAAATCGACCCTCGTGAATACCCGCTAAGTAATACACGGAGTAGCCCCCGTAGCTTGCACCAATGGCGCCGAGATTGTCATTATCCACGAATGATTCCTTGGCTACTTCGTCAATTGCACTTAAGTAATCGTTCATAGCCTGGCCGCCCCAATCTTTGGATATGGCATCGTTCCATTCTTGACCGAAGGAAGGAAGTCCCCGTCTGTTTGGGGCAACAATAATGTATCCACTGGCTGCCATTAATTGGAAGTTCCATCGGTAGCTAAAAAATTGACTTACGGCGCTTTGTGGCCCACCTTGACAGTATAAAAGCGTTGGGTATTTTTTGTTTGGATCGAAGTCTGGCGGGTAAATAACCCATGTCAACATATTCTTTCCATCGGTGGTTTTGATTATACGCTTCTCCACCTTTCCCATCTTCATTTTCGCGAGCATCTCATCGTTTGCTGATGTAAGTTGGGTTTGATCGCGAGAGTCAATGTCCCACGTATACAACTCAGCTGGTTTGCTCATTGTGTTCATCGATCCTACCAACTTGTCGCCTGCAAGGGCAATGCTGTTGATGTTGTGCTCACCGCTTGAAATAGCACTGAAGCTTTTCACTTTAAGCTTGTCGGCACCATCCTTCTTTAAGCCAATCTTGAATATTTGAAAGGTGGCGCTCACGCCAGAAGTGGCGTAAATCGTTCTTGAATCTGTGCTCCAGGTGACATTTCCAAAGCTCTGATCTAACGTCTCTGCAAGAGCAAATTGAGTTCCTGTGTTCATGTTGCGAACCCAAATAATGTTCTTATCCGATTCAAAACCATCTCGCGCCATGCTCATCCAAGCAAGCCACGTTCCATCGGGCGAGAAGACCGGATCGTTGTCGTATCCTAGATGACCGTCGGTTAGGTTGATAGTTTTCTTCGTGTCAAGGTCGTACTGCCATAGCTCGCTGTTCGTGCTAACGGCATAGTCCTTTCCAACCTTTTTCTTGCACACATACACGATAGACTTACTGTTCGGTGCCCAGGCTATTTGCTCGCTTCCACCAAAGGGCGTCATCGGTGCATCGAAAGCCTCGCCCTCCATGATGTCCGTATATGGCTCGCCCGCCTTTGCATTGTATTTTGAGATCATAACATGCTGGTATGAGTAATCGTGCCACTGCGTCCAATGCCGAAACATCAGGTTGTCGTAAGCGCGGCCCGTTGCGTTTGGAAGATCAGGGTGCTTATCCGCCAAAGACTCTTCCACTTTTACTTCCATCGTGAAACTTATATACTGCATGTCTGGACTGTAGTGGAAGTTTGAAATATCCTGTGGGAAGTCGCTTACACGTTGCACTTCGCTTCCATCGGGATTCATTTCATACATCTGCATGGTGCCCGTTTCGGGACTCAAAAAGCCAATTTTCTTTCCGTCAGGGCGCCATTGCGCTTCGTACAAACTCGATTTCCCATCGCTTATTCGCTTTGCTGTTCCACCGTTTGCTGGAATGCTCATTAAGTCAGTGCGGCCTTTGTCTTCCTTTAGTTTATAAGATTTTTGGGAGTAGATTACCGCGCCGCCATCCGGAGAAACTTGCGCGCCATAAACGCGATTTAGGTTCCAGAGATTTTCGGGGGTAAGTCGATCGTTTTGGGCAGTCACTGAAATAGTCAGTGCCACCAAAAGGAATGCGAGAAGGGATGTTTTCATGATAATTATCTTGTCCCACAATAATATCGAAACCTTCAATCATTCCTTAACATTGCAAGGAACAAATTACAATCGTGGAAAACACTCTCAACTACGCGCAAACGCAAGATGCTCAAGATGAGCTTCAATCCTTTCGAGATCGATTCTATCACCCGGAATTAAACGGAAAACAAGCGCTCTACTTTACAGGAAATAGCCTAGGACTTCAGCCGAAAAGTGCGGAGTCATATTTAAAACAAGAGCTCGAAGACTGGCGAAAATATGGAGTAGAAGGTCATTTTGAAGCACGTCGTCCTTGGTATTCGTACCATGAATTTTTCTCCAAAGCCATGGCCGAAATTGCTGGGGCAAAGGAATCCGAAGTGGTCGCGATGGGGTCTTTGACCGCAAACATTCACAGTTTAATGGCGAGTTTCTATCATCCAACAAAAACTCGATACAAGATTCTTTGCGAGAAGAAGGCATTCCCTTCAGACACATACGCCATGCAATCGCAAGCAAAACTGCACGGTTTTGACATCAGCGATGCCATCGTTGAAATAGCTCCTGCCAAAGGATCTGACATCATTACGGAAGACGCCATCATTGAACAGATATATGCCTTGGGCGATTCGCTCGCTACGGTAATGATTGGTGGTGTAAACTATTACAGCGGCCAAGTGTTTGACATGGCAGTGATTACAGATGCCGCACATAAAGTTGGAGCCTATTGTGGATTTGATTTGGCCCATGGAATGGGAAATATTGAAGTAAAGCTGCATGAATGGCAAGTCGATTTTGCCGCATGGTGCACGTACAAGTATTTAAATGCAGGACCCGGTTCTGTTGGCGGATTGTTTGTGCATGAAAATCATCACAAGCGAAAACTGCCAATTCTAGCTGGTTGGTGGGGACATGACAAGGAAACGCGATTTAAGATGGAGCCGGAGTTTGTTCCAATGCAAAGCGCGGAAGCATGGCAAATGAGCAACGCGCCCGTGTTTAACATGGCCATCTATTTAGCTTCTTTGGAGATTTTCCAAGAAGCAACGATGCCTCGACTGTGGGCGAAAAGCCGACCGATGACAGACTATCTTGAGTTTGTGGTGAATGAAGTGGCTAAGGAAATGGGAGCAGATTTGGAGATAATCACACCCAAAGAACACCACCGCCGTGGGTGCCAACTGAGCATCGTTGCACACGGTTACGGAAGAAAACTATTTGATCAAATCACCGAAGCAGGTGTCATTGCCGACTGGCGTGAACCCAACGTGATTCGCATGGCGCCGGTGCCACTATACAATTCATTCGAAGATGTCTATCGGTTTGGACAGATCTTAAAAAACGCATTGAACTAGAGGCTAGAAGCCAATAGCTAAAAGCTATTTATATGAAAGAAGTAACAATTGTTGGAGCTGGATTAGTTGGATCTCTTTGGGCGGTTTACTTAAGCAAGGCAGGATATAAGGTTCAGATTTTTGAGCGCAGAACGGATATCCGAAAAGCGGAAATAAGTGCGGGTAAGTCCATTAACTTGGCTTTGAGCGATCGAGGTTGGAAGGCCCTAAAGGGCGCTGGTGTGGATCACTTAATCAAAGAAATTGCTATTCCAATGCCTGGAAGAATTATGCATGATTTGGAGGGAGACCTCACTTACCAACCTTATGGAAAAGAAGGGCAAGCCATTAACTCTGTTTCTAGGGGTGGAGTAAATGCTCGAATGATGGACATAGCTGAGCAGGTAGGGAGCGCAAAAATCACCTACAACACGAAGTGTCTTGGAGCCGATATGAAAAACGGCATATGCTTTTTCGAAAACAACGATACCAAAGAGAAATTTGAGGTAAAGAGTGATTTGATTTTCGCTTGTGACGGCGCGTTTTCAGCGATTCGATACAACTCGATGCAGAAGCTTGATCGATTCAATTATAGCCAAACATATATTGAAGATGGCTACCGCGAAATCTTGCTTCCTGCCAATGAAGATGGAAGCTATAAACTTGAGAAGAATGCTTTGCACATTTGGCCTCGGGGCCGGTTCATGATGATTGCTCTGCCAAATGAAGATGGATCGTTTACGTGCACTTTGTTTATGCCCTTTGAAGGTGAAAATAGCTTTGAAAAGCTCACTTCCAAGGAGGCGATAGACAACTTTTTCAAGACAACTTTTCCGGATTTCTATGAGATGATGCCCAACATAGCCGATGCTTGGGAAGACCATCCTTTGGCATCATTGGCCATTACAAGATGCTATCCATGGCACCATGGCAAAACAGCATTGATGGGTGACGCAGCTCACGCTACTGTTCCATTTTACGGTCAGGGAATGAATGCTGGATTCGAAGACACGACAGTGATGAATGATCTGATGATCAAACACAATCACGATTGGGAAAAGATTTTTGAAGAGTATAGCCGAACTCGTAAGCCGGATGGCGATGGACTTCAAGATTTGTCGTTACACAACTATCATGTGATGCGTGACTTTGTAGCCGATCCAAAATTTTTACTTCAGAAAAAAATCGAAGCCCG
>DDCZ01000060.1:82673-98568 GCA_002336485.1 Flavobacteriales bacterium UBA1993 | reverse complement strand
ATAAACTGGTGTCGAGCCCCCCAATAGTATCCTGCGTAAGGTGCTGGGTAACCAGTGCCGCCGTTGAAAGATGTTCCGGTGCCTATAGTATCTGTGTCAGAAACAAAGCTTTGGGCATTTGTGTTAAACGTAAGTAGAAGTATTGCGCCGCAAAGCAAAAATGCCGTCTTCAATAGCAGGTTTGATATCATATTAGTAGTGTTAATAAGTTTTAATAGGTGCTTTTTAAAAAACGAACAAGGTATGAATTGTAATTTAATTGTCGGGCATAAAACCCAATCAATCGGGAAAAAAGATGGATTCGTCTGGAAAGCCCTAGTCGTAACTTATGCGTTGGTGGTATATGCCATTGATCGCCAACTTCAATGTGCGCTTGGCATTGGAGATGTCCTGAAGCGTTATAGGGGCGTCTTCAAACTGCCCTTCCGATCGTTGATAATCGATTAAGCCATCAACTAAACGATCGATCGACTCCTTATCAAAGCTTTTTAGACTTCTTGATGCCGCCTCTACCGAATCGGCCATCATTAAAATGGCCTGTTCCTTCGATTTCGGAGTGGGTCCAGGATAAGAAAAATCTGCCATTTCCAATTCGTTTCCAGAATCTTCCGCTGCTTTCGTCGCCTTATTTAGAAAGAAACGAACGGTGCTGGTTCCATGGTGCGATTGTATAAACTGAATAATGTCAATCGGTAATTTGTGTGTTCGACAATAATCAATGCCGCGATGAACATGATTAATTATTATCCGAGCACTTTCTTCTGGCTCTAAATCATCATGCGGGTTGTTGCCTGGAATTTGATTCTCAATGAAGAACTGAGGTTCGTTCATTTTCCCTACGTCATGATACATCGCGGCGGTGCGCAACAAAACGCTGTTGCCTCCAATAGATCCGGCTACTTTTTCGCATAGATTAGCCACCTGCAGCGAATGTTGAAATGTACCAGGCGCCTTAATTGCCAATTCCTTAAGCAACGGCTGATTGCTGTCACTCAATTCGAGCAAGGTGGTTTCTGAAACATAGCCAAACACTTTTTCCACCAAGTATATAAGTGGGAAAACCATCATACAGAGTAGTGCATTGATGGCAAACCATCCAAAAAGCTCCGTATTGATTCCGCTCCAATGACCATTTTGCGCAATCGTCATGAGCACATATATAGTAGAGTACCCAATAAATACGATTAGGGCCGTAGCCAACATTCGTGATCGTTTGGTCGAAGCTGCCTGAAAAAGCGTAGCAAACGATATGGCGCTAACTTGGATAATCATATACTCAAGTGGATTTGGAGCATACAGCGCGATTATCAAAACAGAAATCACGAATGTGAAAATACTGACCCTGAAATCATAGAACATTCGAAGTAGCAGCGGCGTAATGCCAACCGGAATGGCGTAAATCGAAATTGCGTCGCTACCTATAGCAAGTGTGGAAAACGCGAATGAGATACTGACAAGGCTTAGAACAAGCGTCATCGGTCTGGGATCATTGAAAAGACGTTGCTGATTCATGTAGACAAACAAGATCAACAAGCCTATAAGGGCACAGATCACACCCAGTGCACCAATGATACTCCAATGAAAACCGGTGTCGGAGATTACCCGTTCACCGTATTCAATTTTAAGGCTTTCCAGCACTTTGTGCCGATCTTCTGACACAATATCTCCTCGGTCAATGATTGCAGTTCCCTTCTCAACTTTTCCTTCAATTTCTACAATCTTGCTCAATTCACTGGCAAGAAGCTTTTGGGTTAGACTGTCATCGTAGGTGGCGTTTGGCTTAATAGATCGACGAAGCGAAGCTGCGATTAAACCCCGACAGACGCTATCATTTATGGCACCAGTAATGGCCTCTATGCTATCCATCACCTCGGTGATGCTCAGGGCCTCATGAAATGAAATCGAATGCAGTTTGTTTTCCTGAGAAAGAAAAATTCGATCAAAGGGTTTTATGGCATTGGCCGCCTCGTTGCTTCGTTCAAGAAGTCCGCGTGAGAGCACTTCGGCGTATCTATCGATAGAATAAAGCAAGGAAGAATCACATGCAGTTACGGAATCAGGCATGGATGCAGAATAGTTTCGCTCTATGCTGTGAATGATTTCATCGGTCAGGTCCTTGCGATAGGTGAAAACGAGCGGTTGTGTTTCTTCGACACGCTTGAGCTCGTTCTGCAATTCACTTTCGCTCTTCTTTATTCCAAAGTCGAACGGAGCAAAAAGCTTCTCATGTTTCCAGGGCTGATTGAGTTGGTACTCATATTTAAACAGTTTCTCCTTGGGTAAAAAAAGCAGAATGACGAGCAAAGTCACTAAGAATGCGCCTGCACGTTGAATCGCGGCGAAGTTTCGGATTTGATCTTTCCAAGTTTTACTCATCGAGGCGAAAATAAGCCACCATTTAGATTGGTAGTTCAATAATCTAAGAGATTCTGGGTTGGTGCATCTCTCGGCGCTCTATCTATGGAATTGACATGTCTATGCCTTGGATGAATGTTTTAATCCAAGCATTTTTTCTAGCTACCCGAATGAATACCTTTGCAATCCATTTTTTGAATAGATAAAAACAAGATATATGAAGGAAGTTGTAATTGTATCGGCAGTGCGCACACCAATGGGAAGTTTCATGGGGTCATTGTCATCCGTTTCTGCAACTAAGATAGGCGCAGCAGCTATTAAAGGTGCAGTTGAAAAAGCGGGCATCTCAGCGGATCAGGTCCAAGAAGTGTTTATGGGTAACGTATTGCAGGCTGGAGTTGGTCAGGCACCAGCTCGACAGGCCGCAATAGCAGCAGGCATTGGCGAGAATGTGCCATGTACTACAATAAATAAGGTGTGTGCCTCAGGTATGAAATCAATCATGTTTGGAGCACAGTCTATCATGACTGGAATGAATGATGTCGTGGTTGTTGGTGGTATGGAAAACATGAGCCAGGCTCCACATTATGTATCAATGCGCACGGGAACCAAGTACGGAAATGGTAAAATGACCGATGGCATCATAAACGATGGACTGATGGATGTTTACTCTAACCAGGTTATGGGTGCTTGTGCTGAGGAGTGTGCCAAGGAGTACGACTTGTCTCGTGAAGATCAAGATCAATTTGCCATTGATAGTTACAAGAAGGCGGCAACAGCGTGGGAAAACGGTTGGTTTAGCGAAGAAATTGTACCGGTTGAAGTGCCCCAAAGAAAAGGTGATCCAATGATTTTTGATCACGACGAGGAATACAAGAATGTCAAATTCGGGAAAATCCCAAACCTGAGACCAGCTTTCGATAAGAATGGTACGATCACAGCGGCCAACGCATCCACGTTGAACGACGGCGCATCTGCGTTGGTATTGATGAGTGCAGAGAAGGCTGCAGAGCTAGGATTGAAGCCTATCGCGAAGCTCCGATCATTTGCTGACGCCGCTCAAAACAGTGTATGGTTTACAACCGCTCCCGCAAAGGCAGTTCCCATTGCTGTCGAGCGTGCAGGATTGAAAATTGAAGATGTGGATTTCTGGGAATTGAATGAAGCATTTGCCGTTGTTGGTATGGCAAACACAAAAATTTTAGGATTAGACCCAGCCAAGGTTGATGTGCATGGTGGCGCAGTTGCCCTTGGTCATCCGCTTGGAAGTTCTGGAAGCCGAATCATTGTTACCCTAATTAATGTCTTACGTCAGCAAGGCGGTAAGATCGGGGGAGCTGGAATCTGCAATGGTGGTGGTGGCGCAAGCGCCATGATCGTTGAGTTGATGGATTAAATAGTTATTGAACTTAAAAAGCCGCTAGCCCTTCAGGCTGCGGCTTTTTTTTTGTTTCAAATTTCCCCTTAACAACTTCGCGTTTAAAAAACCGAAAGCTTAAAAATTCCCAGCTGGTTGGTAGCCGTAATTTGGCCCCACAAAGCATGGCAGAATTCGGTATAAGCACATTGAGTATTATTCCTGGTAGGGCAGAGCCCGCCGATGCGGCCGAACAAGTCACTCAGATATTGTTTGGTGAGCACTATGAGGTGAAGGAAAGTCGCAAAATGTGGATTCGCATTAAGGCAGCTTTGGACGGATATGAATGTTGGATCGATCGAAAACAACATTTTCCCATCGAAGAAAAATTTGCGCTGAGACTATCTAAGCAAAGCTTTTTGCCCGTTTGTCTCGAAGCCGCTGGATTGGTAGTGCATGGCGAGGGACAAGACATTATTCCAATTCTTGCGGGTAGCACATTGCCCTTTTATAAAGAAGGCGTCTTCAAAATTGGGAAGACTGAATATCAATTTCAAGGGCAGGTTCAGGCAAAGGCCGAAAGGAAAAACATTGAAGCCGTTGTGGAGCATGCGTATATGTATCTCAATACACCATACTTGTGGGGAGGTCGGCATCCCTTTGGCATTGACTGCTCAGGCTTGACACAGATCTGCTACAAAATGATCGGCATCAACATTCCGAGAGATGCATACCAGCAGGCTACATTAGGCCACTCGTTAAGCTTTATTGAGGAAGCGGAGCCGGGTGATCTTGCCTTTTTCGATAACACGGAAGGACGCATTATCCATGTGGGAATTGTGCTTGAAAACAACTACATCATTCATGCTTCCGGTAAAGTTCGTGTAGATCGAATAGACCATCAAGGGATTTACAACAACGAAATCAACGACTATAGCCATCGCTTGCGAATAATTAAGCGGATCGTTTAGCCGAGATCATCATCGAGAAGGTTCGTTTCAATAATGACTGATCGTCTCATTCTTCGGATTCCAGCTGATATACTCACCTTGCAAAGGATGCCTACGAGTAATAATAAGAGCAACTCTGCAACGATATTCCCAATTTCTTGAGCAGTTCGTTGACTTGGAAAGGCAATTACTTTACCTGCATTGAAATATAACATCAAGGCCACGCCGGTGCTTGCCAACGCCATGCCCAGGCCAAACAGAAGCATTAATATCCCAAGAAAATATCTAATAGTATTAGCTTAAAGTAGGCGTCAAGGTATAAACTTCAAGGATTTGGGAATCTCAATTTATCCTAAGAATCGATGTACTGCCACATCTGTATTGTCCTGGTGCGTGGTGTTCGCTAGAGCTCGAAAATAGGGCGTTTGATCCACCAACGGTCCAGTTATCGTTGACTTCTTACTGGCATAGAATAGACCGCTTTCAAGTTGGGAATTTTCGATTGAATCTACAAAGCGTTTCGCTCCGGTTTCTAAACTATGAGCCATGCCCATCATAGGCATTACATAAGGCATTAAAACATGCTTGTACATGATCCGCATTATTCCGTTTAGGTCGTCCATGACGTTTGTTCCTCCCGTTCCGCCCGGGCTCACGCTAATAAACTTAATGTTCGGGTGCTTTCGTGACATTGCGGTCATCCAAAGCGTCGCCGCATATTTAACGTGTCCATATGCCTCCATAGGGTCAAACTTTTTACCGAAGTACGATCCATCCATAATCCCAGCTATTTCATCTTCAGATCCAGAGCTTAAGTTCGGCTGTCTCATGCCCATCTTTTTGATGCCTCTTACAGCTTCTGAAGAAGCATAAAGCGCCACATTTTTTAGTTTGTCTTGGGCAATCAAAAGATCAACCAAAGCAACATGGTCGAGCATATTAGCTGCGAACATATTTGTGACCCCGTCCTTTGTAAGCTTCTCAGGTTCTTTCCCGCCCATGCCGCCAGCGTTCATTATAAGCGCATCGATGGGGTGTGAAATTGAATCTACTGCATGCTTCACAGAGTTTGGATCGCTTACATCCATAATCACAATTTCAAATATCGATTTGCCTGTCCTTGCCTCGAGCTCGGTTTTCGCGGCATTGGCTTTTTCTGGATTCCGACATGCCAAATAGATTCTTTCTGTGCCTGGTTTCAGTGCGAGTTGACGGGCCGTGTCTTTGCCTATGCCCGCATTGGCGCCTGTGATGAGTATGACCTTATTCATGATGGAGTATTTCTTGGTTTGTTGTTAGAACAAAGGTGCGCTCACGGCATTTACTGGACTAGCCATTTTAGTTCAGTCACTTTTCAATTTCGGTCAATTCGCTTAGATAGCCTGACCAACTCAAGTCTCTTCTCTATTGTTGAATAGAGGTGTTGACCCGCTTGCTGCAATCATGATTCGAAAGTGTATAAAACACCGATTGACCTTCTATTTTCGTCCTTCAAATCTCTGTCAATATCTATCAAGAATCCAAATACTATTCTCCAAGAAATTTTTCCTGGATGAAGTTTCCTTGATCGTCCATTCTGAGTATACGGGCCTGCAAGCCCTTGGAAACTTTGAATCTGTACACATCCACTGGCCAGCCTGGAGCTTCAATGCGCTCTTTCATGGGTGAGATTTTCCAATTCGCATATTTTGAAGCTTGTAAAGCCTCAATAATGGGTAGGGGCAGACCCCTTAATTGGGATCGAGTTTCGTACCAGTATCCATTTAGATTGTAAATGGCTCGGCTAAGTTCGCTTGCATCTGCAACGAATTCAACTTCGTAGTAGCTGGGCTTGGAGTAGGAGTAAACCACAACGTTTCGTTGACCATACCAGTCGTTGTACCAACCAGAGCTGTAATCGTTTTGCCAATATGTAATGTGTGTTACGTACCAGCCTTTTATCATCACATCGGGATATTGTTCCTTAAACACCTTCATCACGGCCTTAGGAATGACAGCTTCATTAGCGCGTTGTCGCTGTGCCACGGTGCCCTGCGACCATCCCGCATGAGCAAAGAAAAGGGCGATTAAGAGCGTAAGTATATGTTTGGTTTTCATCAATTTTTGTCCTTGATAGTAATACGATAGTAGACCTGGTACTTAGAATGGATTCGTCGCCCAAACGGTAACTTCCGGTATGAATCCTTTATCGCGCATTTCCAGAGTCGAAACAATGGTGTGGGCAATTTCCTGTCCACCAAGTTTGTTGTCTTTTTCGGCGCGTTCAATTCGGTCAGGAGAAGCGAAAGCACTAGCCACTTCACTGGGGTTCACCAAGCAAACTCGGATGTTATGTGGCCTCAATTCGGCTTGCCAACCTTGGGTCATTCCACGCACTGCAAACTTTGATGCAGCGTAGACTGTACCTCCTGGGAATCCTTTTAAACTGGCTGTAGAACCAAGATTGACGATGTTGCCATAATTCTGGGATTTGAACACGGCAACGATTTCCTGTGTGAGTAACGTCAGACCAAAGACATTGGTTTTGTACACGCTCTCTAAGTCTTCCGCGGTAATGTCTCCTAACTTGGGGAAAACGCCTATACCGGCATTGTTTATTAATGCGTCAATTTTTCCGTCGAGTAGGTTAATTGCCTCTGCGGCCTTTTCCTTAATAGAATCGAGATCGCTAATGTCGAAGTGTAGCGGAATGGCGGCGATTTCAGCAGCTATCTTGTTGAGTTTTTCTTCGTTTCGTCCTGTGATCAAGACGGTTGCACCGTTTTCAATGAGGAGTTTAGCGGTTGCTCTACCAATTCCTGAGCTTCCGCCAGTGACTATAACGTGTGATCCTTTTAGTTGCATACAATGTATTTTGAAGCAAGAAATGTAGGATTAAGTTGGGGAATTGAAGAAAATGAAATCCTTTACATCTGCCTGCCTTTCTTCAGGGTTTAATGGACATTGCAAGACTTCAATTCAGTGGAAGAAAGTCATTAAAGAATCGCGCACGTCTCTAAATTATCGATGCCCCAATTTTCCATTTCCTTTTCGGTCCATAGATCTGGGAAGAAGATGCGCTTCTGGTATCGCGGATGCATGTACTTCTGCCAATCGCTTGCACCGGTAGCTTCGGCTTTTTCTTTGCCACTATTCAAGTATTTGCCTGCTGCATGGTAGTGCGCCATTACCCATCTCACATTGACCGTATGGTCGTAGTGGCGCATCGCGTTTTGTAGTCCAATATCCGCCTTGTCTGCCTCAGGTAAATCCTTAAACTTCGTCCAAAGATTTAAGGTGTTGTACGTCTTCATAAACCGAATGAAGTCTTCCATGTAGCGCTCCTCAAACAGGTTAATTAAAGTCGACTTCTTGCCTGTTTTGTGATCTTTTCCTGCGGCTTGCCAATACAAGTGATCAAACGCGTGTTGAAACGGAGTATCGCGGTCTATGGTTGTTCTAAACCGTATGTCGATCAGGTTGATTAGTTCAGTCGAAGCAAATTCTATCTTTCGGTACTGTGCACTCTGGAATCCACTCGCTGGAGTCAAGGTGTTTCTGAACTTCATGTATTGCGCCACGTCCATGCCATCTCCCATCACCACAAAAGATGAACTCAAAACATCGAAGTATCGGCTAATGCGACCAAGACGCTCGCTGAAAAAGGCGGCGGTTGGGTTTTCGTTGTAGGCAATTTGCTCTATCTCCCACAAGATCATCTTGAAGAGCAATTCATTCACCTGATGATACATGATGAAAACCATCTCGTCTGGAAGGTTTGTGCGTTGCGTCTGCAGATTCAACAACGCATCCGTTTGTATATAATCCCAATACGTAATCGGGGTAGAGTGGAGCAACCCCTCGAGGTGAACGTTTACATCTTGGCCTATAGCGGCATATTTCTCGGAAAGTTGCTTGACTAGATCTTCGGACTTGGACATACAATCGGATTTTAGAATGACAAATGTGGTTTAATGCTCCGAAATGGAATGGATGACTTTAATCAGGAAGAATCTAGCATCGGGTTCGTAGTGAATTGTACTAACCAGCTGAACGCGAATCCATATTTTCACCGTATCGAAAAGAACCCCCAAATTGAGACCGCGGCACGCTTTGTAAACAACACAAATGCGCACATATTTCTCACCGGAAAAGCCGGCACAGGAAAGACCACATTTCTGCGCGATCTTGCCACGAAAACACATAAGTCGTTTGTCATTGTTGCGCCAACTGGAATTGCCGCATTGAATGCCAAGGGCGTTACCATTCATTCTCAGTTTTTGCTGCCACTTGGAACCTTCGTTCCTGTGAACCAGCCAGCAGGAGAAATCAGCGACTCAACCAATATGTTTACCCAAAACACGCTGGTGCGCAAGCATCCACTCAACAAGGTTCGAAAACAAGTATTGCGCGACTTGGATCTACTCATCATCGACGAGGTGAGCATGCTTAGGTCGGATGTGCTGGATGCCATCGATTTTCGATTAAAACACGCTCGAAGAAATTACAATCAGCCATTTGGCGGGGTGCAGCTGCTGCTTATCGGAGACCTATTTCAACTGCCTCCTGTTGTTCGCGACAACGAATGGAATATCATGCGGCAGCACTATCAAAGTGCTTGGTTTTTTGACGCCCTAGCGCTTCGGCAAAGTGGGTATGTCTACATCGAACTTGAGAAGATTTATCGGCAGGCCGACTCAACTTTCATTCGGCTATTAAACAACCTTCGAAACAACATTGCAACAGCGGAGGACATTGATGAGCTGAACAAGCATTACATTTCAGAAAGCGAGCGCGACAACCTTGGTGAGATTATAACACTGACCACCCACAATTACCGCGCAGATTCCATCAATAAGGATGCATTGGCGGCGCTTAACACAAAGTCAAAGACCTTTCCAGCTTCTTTAGAGGGCGATTTCCCAGAATCGATGTATCCCGTAGGTTCGGATATTGAGCTCAAGGAAAATGCGCAAGTCATGTTTATAAAAAATGACTCGGCTGAAGGGGCATACTTCAATGGAAAACTGGCAACGGTGACAACGATCGACTCCGATGGAATCGTTGTTCGAATGGCCGATAGCACCGATACATATCGATTAAAGAAGGAACGCTGGGAAAATCGTAAATACACCATTGATGCAACCACAAAGGAGCTTGAAGAAGAGATTGTTGGCTCCTTTAATCAATACCCAATTAAACTGGCGTGGGCCATCACCGTTCACAAAAGCCAGGGATTGACATTTGAAAAAGCCATCGTGGACGTAGGCAAAGCATTTGCTCCGGGTCAGGTGTATGTTGCCCTGAGTAGACTGCGTTCTTTAGATGGACTTTATTTGGGTACGCGCATCGACCCAAATTCCATTTCGTCGGATGCCAACGTCACACGTTTTGGTCAGCAAGCAGAAACGCAGCCGCCATTGACTGAGATCTTGGAGAAGGCGCAGAAGTCCTATTTGGAACAAGTTGCATTGAAGACGTTTGAGTTGAACGGAATCCTTTCGATGGTCGTGGCATTGGATAATGGAGATAAGTCAGACATGGAATTTGAGGACGAGACTATGCGCGCGTTTATTCCAGGTTTCCGAAATCAACTAGAGTCTCAGATAAAGACAACCGAAACATTCCGGAGCCAGTTGCTTCGCTTGATTCGTGATGCGGATAAGAAACAGCTATTGGATAGAATTGGAAAGGGCAGTACCTATTTCCAAGAAATGATTTGGACATCGCTAGAGGCGTTGATTCATCATACGGAAGAAGTTAGGCAGTTGTCTCGAACCAAAACTTACTTGAATCAACTCGATGAAGTTGATCAATTGGTGATGAAGAAGTTGGAAGAACTTGAGTTCGTTCAATCCATCAGTAAGCAGATTTTCGAGAATAAGGATGTGCAAAAGTCGAAGCTGGATTCAACGGCATTGACCAAAAAGCGCCGAGACATTTTAGAAAAAGTAGATAAAGCGATCGCGGAGAAATTTAAAGGAGTAAAGCGCAAATCGGGCAAGAGAAAAAAATCGGGTGAACCGAAAAAGCCGAAGGGCGAAACATACGAGGTATCTCTAGGATATTTTAAGGAAGGAATGAATATCGATGAGGTCGCGGAGAAGCGAGGTATGTCGGTTTCGACAATAGAAAGCCATGCAGCCCGATTGATTGGTGAATCCAAGCTTGGTATTGACCTGTTTATGGATAAAGAATCTGCACAGGAAATTGCCAAAGCCCTCGCGCTGGATGAGATTAAAACGGTGACCGATGCAGTCAAGCACTTTAAGAGGAAGTATACATATGGTCAATTGCGGATGGTGCAGGCAGTCGTGCGCGGATAGTTAGGTGAAAATCGCACGACCATTAATCATAAACCCTATTTTTAGGCCATGCTACGAAAGGATTGTGCTCTAAAAATGTTGTTGCTGATTTTGGTGTCGATGGTTGTTTCCCAGCCCAGCCTTTTCTCTCAGAATACATTCGAGTGCGATGGTACGATGTACTTCAACTATGGAAATGTCAATTCAAATGGAACCGTATACATAGGTGAGTACGACACCACGAGCGCTAGCACCTCTAGCACCATTGCTTCCAATACCACATTTAATCACAATGCATTGGCCTACAATTACCTAGATAATTACCTCTATGCGGTTGGAAACCCGTCGCGGATTTTTTATCGAATTAATTCAAGCGGAACTTATACTTCGCTTGGAACGGTCGCTGGAGTTGATCCAAACAATAATATTTATGCTGGCGATTTTAATGAATCTGGGGTGTATGTTTTATCGGGCCACGTGAATGACGCCAAGATTTATCGCGTGGATATGACAGGGAGTTCACCTTCATTGATATCCTCTGTAACACGATCCTATTCTGGTGGAAGTGGAATTCCCGATTTTGCCGACATCGTCTTCAATAGGGTTGATAGCACGTTTTATGGCCTCGATCGAATCACGGGAAAATTCCATTCGATTAACCCAGTAAACGGAGTGGCAACTCCAATTTCAAGTAATCAAGCTGGTCCGTACATATTGGGTGCCCTCTTTTTCGGTGAAGATTATCAACACCTCTACGGTCATGGTCGCGCAAGTCAATCCGCTCAAAACACGAGACTTTACCGGTGTGAACTAAGTACGGGAGTCTGCACATATATTGCAAATGGACAAAATAGTTTTGGTAATGCTGATGGATGTGCGTGCCACGATTACTGTTCCGACACCACACTGCAGGTTTCCATCTATAAATGTCCTGGAGATAGTTTTGCCATCGACGACACAGTATTCTATGCATCGAATGAATACACCCAAGAGTTTACTTCCATCGAAGGCTGTGATTCACTGGTTGTTTACGATATTGTGTTTGAAGAGTCCATTAACACGGAGGTCGAAGTGAACAAATGTTCAGAGGATAGCTTTGCTGTCGGGGATACGGTGCTGTATACAACTCAAGTTTACTCTCAAACTTATACCGCGGTTAGCGGATGCGATTCGACTGTAATCTATGACGTAGAATTTGAGGATTCGCTGATTCTAGAAACGGATACATATGTCTGTGTTGGTGACACCATTCTATGGGAAAGTCAGGTTATCACAGACAGCGGAGCTTATTTCCACACGGTGATTTCTGATATAGCGTGCGACTCGACCTACGTTTTAAATGTTCAAACGGGATTTGCTTCAATTTCCGCTGCATTGCAATCAAATCAAAATCTCACTTATACCTCAAGTGGCGGCATTTTTATTGGGTGGATCGACTGCGGAACTGGTGCATTTGTTTCAACCAACGACACCTTTACAACCGGCATAAGTGGAAATAGTTATGCGGCAGTTTCACAAAATGGTTCGTGTGCCGATACCAGCAATTGCATTTTGATCAATACACTTTCCTACTCGGAACTGAACAAGGAGCGTATATCCGTGTTCCCAAATCCAAGCCGTTCTGGGACATTTACCATATTCTCGGAAGAATCCATGATAAGCGCATTTCAAGTTTATGGCGCCGATGGTATTCTCATTCAGAGTAGTGATGAACCCTTGGATTCGAACCCGACTTTCGACATACTACCCGTCGTGGGACTATACTTTTTACATGTTCAAACCTCCTTAGGCAGCAATACCGTGATTCGCCTAGTGGTCAGCGAATAGTGCCTTAGCCTAAGGTGAAATCGGAAATTATTTCAGCTCCATGTGTCGAAAGCAGCCAAATCGACTTGCGAAAATGAATTTGATAGCCATATTGGCTTGAAAACGAGGCGATAATCCATTTGGTACTTGAATTGTTCAAAGCACTCCAAACAAGTATGAGCCACCCGATTGGGTTCGATTTGGTGGCTGATGCTTGAATAAAAACCAAAAACATGAATCTAAATAAGTTCACAATAAAGTCACAGGAGGCTGTTCAGCAAGCGCAACAAATTGCAATGACAAATGGCCATCAGAGCATTGAGCCTGTGCATATTCTCAAGGGAATACTCTCCGTAGATGAAAGTGTGGCGCCGTATTTATTTAAGAAGGTTGGAGCCAATCATCAAATAATAAATCAGGCGGTTGATAGCATGGTTCAATCCCTTCCAAAAGTGGATGGTGGGAGCCAGTATCTGAGTCAAACGGCGAACCAAGTTCTGACCAAAGCCCAGGAAAAAATTCAAGGATTTGGAGATGAGTTTGTCTCGATCGAACACATGCTCTTGGCGCTACTTGATGTAAAGGATCAAGCTTCTAGTTTGCTTAAAGACAGCGGCATTACAGAAAGTGAGTTAAAGAAGGCGGTATTAGAGCTTCGTAAAGGGGAGCGCGTTACTTCTCAGAATGCAGAGGAGAATTACAACGCACTTAATAAGTACGCTATTCACCTAAATGAGCAGGCGCGAAATGGCAAACTCGATCCGGTTATTGGGCGTGATGAGGAAATCAGGCGAGTACTTCAAATTCTATCGCGTAGAACGAAGAACAATCCAATACTCATTGGGGAACCTGGCGTAGGAAAAACGGCAATTGCCGAAGGCATTGCACATCGAATCGTGAATGGGGACGTACCCGAGAACTTGAAGAACAAGGAGTTCTACTCACTTGACATGGGTGCCTTGGTTGCGGGAGCAAAATATAAGGGTGAGTTTGAGGAAAGGTTGAAGGCTGTAGTGAAGGAAGTAACTGGGAGCGATGGGTCCATCGTCCTATTTATAGATGAAATCCACACCTTGGTTGGAGCAGGAAAAGGAGAGGGCGCAATGGATGCCGCAAATATTCTAAAACCAGCACTTGCAAGAGGTGAGCTTCGTGCAGTTGGGGCCACAACATTGAACGAGTATCAGAAATACTTCGAAAAAGACAAAGCCCTCGAACGCCGATTTCAAACCGTGTTGGTGGACGAACCTAATGAAGACGATGCGATAAGCATATTGAGAGGTCTCAAGGAGCGATACGAAACACATCATAAGGTTAGAATCAAGGATGAAGCCATCATCAATGCGGTTCAATTAAGTCAGCGTTATATTACCGATCGATTTTTACCGGACAAGGCCATTGATTTGATTGATGAGGCCGCTTCCAAATTACGGATGCAGATCAACAGCATGCCCGTGGAGCTTGATGAGGTGACGCGAAAGCTACGGCAATTGGAAATCGAAAGAGAGGCTATTAAAAGGGAGAATGACAAGAAGAAGCTAGACAATTTGAAACGTCAAATTGCAGACTTAAAAGAGAAGCGCGATGCACTGAAAGCCCGATGGGAAAGTGAGAAGGAAGTGGTAGAGGGCATTCAATCGGAAAAGAAGCGGATTGAAGAATTAAAGCAAGAAGCAGATCAAGCAGAGCGTCAAGGTGACTTGGGAAGAGTGGCTGAAATCCGATACGGTAAAGTCGGAGAAGCGGAGGCATTATTAAAAGACTTAGAAGGCAAATGGGCCGAAATGGATACCGATGGCCGAATGATTAAAGAAGAAGTTGACTCGGAGGACATCGCAGATGTGGTTGCTCAATGGACGGGTATTCCAGTAAAGAAAATGCTTCAAGGAGAAGCCGAGAAGTTGCTCTACTTGGAGGATGAACTGCACAAACGTGTCGTAAGTCAAGACGAGGCTATTGAGGCTGTTTCCGACGCCGTCCGCCGAAGTAGAAGTGGGCTTCAAGATATGCAGAAACCGCTGGGTTCGTTTATTTTCCTAGGCACCACGGGTGTTGGAAAAACGGAGTTGGCCAAGGCGCTGGCAGAATATCTATTCGATAGTGAGAATGCGCTAACACGAATCGATATGAGCGAATATCAGGAACGGCACTCTGTGAGTAGATTGGTTGGGGCGCCTCCGGGATATGTCGGCTATGATGAGGGCGGACAATTAACAGAAGCCGTACGTCGCAAGCCTTACTCTGTCATTCTGCTTGACGAGATTGAAAAGGCACACCCGGATGTGTTCAACATCTTACTTCAGGTTTTAGACGATGGTCGATTAACCGACAACAAAGGGCGTGTTGCCAATTTCAAAAACACGATAATAATCATGACATCGAACTTGGGCTCGGACATCATTACTCGAAATTTCGAAGGTATGGTGGAAGCAGAGCAAGATCGGGTCTTGGCAAGAACGGATTTAGAAATGAAGGAGATGCTGCGAAAGAGCTTAAAACCAGAGTTCTTGAACAGAATTGATGAAACCATCATCTTCAAGCCATTGAGTAAGAAAGATGTGCGCGAAATTGTCAAGATTCAAATTGATCAGCTAAGTACGCGTCTTGCAGATCAGGACATTAAAATGACCGCAACCGATGAAGTGCTGGATCATCTGGCGGATGCTGGTTATGATCCTCAGTATGGTGCGCGGCCAATAAAGCGGATCATTCAGAAAAACGTGTTGAACGAATTAAGTAAGCAGATTTTAGCAGGGAAAGTAGATCGAGGACGGGATTTAGTGCTCGATATATTTGATGATAACTACGTGTTTCGAAACCCGATAAAGGAGGAAGAAATAGCCGCTGAATAAGGTGCAAGGTTTATCTAAAAATTAATGCACGAATGACGTTATTTACATCATTCGTGCTTTTTTATGCGTATCACTTTTATAATAAATAGCCTCTCTAGCAAGTACAAGTCAATCGGTCATTCGATTGAAGCGGCAAAGGCAAAATACCCCGAGGTGCAGATAAATGCAAAGTCTACGAAATCTGCCGGTGATGCGTTTAGAATTGCGCATCAAATAATGACGAAGGACCAAGCCGAAGTGCTCATAGCTTGCGGTGGTGATGGCACAGTAAACGAAGTTTTGAATGGCGTT
>DDCZ01000060.1:0-82615 GCA_002336485.1 Flavobacteriales bacterium UBA1993 | reverse complement strand
ATCGGCCTAATGGCACACGATGGTCTTGAAAGAAGGTTCATAAATGTATCCAGCGCAGGTATGGGAGGCTTAGTCTTTCGTCAGGTGGAATCAACAAGAGGAAGCTTTACACCAAGATTGAATTACATGTTTGCGATATTTCGCTGCATTCTTGCTTTTGTTCGGCCCAAGGTGCGTATCACCATGGATGGCGAGTCGCAGGAATTATTCATATCGGCCATCATCGTAGGAAATGGAAAATATCTTGGCTATGGACTTGGGTTCACTCCTCAGGCAAGTATGGAAGATGAAGGCTTTGGATTAACTATATTAAGGCACTCGAGCTATTTCCAACTCATTACTAAGTACTGGAAAATTAGCGGTGGTGAGGAGGTCGATCATACCTGGATAAGCTACCACAACGCAAAGAACATAAAGATTGAAGTACTTGAAGGTCGTTTGCCAATCGAGGCGGACGGTGAGTATTTCGATGTATTGGACCCGACTGAATCCATATCGTATTCAGTACAACCTATGGCGGTCAAGTGGCTTTAGCTATTTGTACTTGTCATTCAAACCAGAACCATTCATAATCATCGGGATCGATTTACGCAGCCGATTGATGCGCGTAGCGTCCTGCTTGGCCGTCCCAATAAACTCGGCATATTCGATCTGCTTTCCACGACTAAGAGCATTGTAGGCTAGGTTTAACGGAGAATCTGAACGCAGGGCTTGATCTAGTTCTTCTGGAATGTTTAATTCCTTTTTCTGAGGTTTGATCTCTTTTCCTTCCTTGGCGTTTTCAATGGATTCTAACACATAGGCATGCACCAAATCTTCGTCAATATCATTGACAGATGCAAAGCGCCACTGCCGCATTCCTTTCGTCTTTTCTTCTTGAGCTTTATGCAGCAATCTTTGATGATCTGCTAGAAAAACTCCCTGATGAAACCAAAGACCAGAGTAGCTTTTGAATGCAGCTATTCCTACTACGAGTTTGGTCTTATACATGTAATGTGGCATTCCCCACTTTAGTGTTTCAGTGAGCTCTGTTCGGAGCAATATTTCGCGGAGTTTAACGAGCTCATCAGATCGCTCCGAATGTGCCTCAATGTATTCTTCGATGGATTTGGCTAGCTGCATGGTGTGATGGTTGGCGCTTTCGAAAGTATAAATATCTGATTATGTTCATGTTGTGAAATCTCAATTGATGTGAAAAAACGCTGAAAAATTTAATCATATTCGCTTCGGATATGAAGAAGGACTACATTTTAGGAACAGACCAAGCCGAACTAGATCGGCTCGGATTTCAGCATCGAGTTTGGTCAGAGGATGCATTTTCACTTTGGAAACGAGGCGGTGTACGGATGGGGCTAAATGTGCTTGATCTAGGATCGGGACCTGGTTTCGCCACATTCGATTTAGCCACCATTGTTGGCGCAACAGGTTCGGTGACAGGGGTCGATATATCTCAGGCTTATGTGGATTATGGAAATCATCAGGCGCAGGTCCGGGGCGTAAACAATGTTGAGTTTATTCAACGATCAATCCATGAACTAGATCTCGAGCATGGCCGGTATGATGTTATCTATTGCCGTTGGGTCCTGAGCTGGGTGAATGATGTGGATAAGATCATCCAGGAAGTTTCGAAACTCTTGAAACCTGGTGGAGTATTCTTAGTTCAGGAATATGCCCAATGGGGAACATTTCGAATCGAGCCAGAAAGAAGCGAGGTGCGAGCAATGATCGAAGCCTGCCGTGAAAGCTGGAGAGTCATGCCCAGTGAAATCGACATTGCGCCACAATTGCCAGCGATGTTCCATCGCTTCGGATTGAATTTGGAATTGAAAGCGACGATTGAAAAAGTGAGCAGTCCCGGCGAAATGGTATGGCAGTGGCCAACAACGTTTCTTCACTTGTATTCGCACAAGCTCATCGAAATGGGATTGTTGACCGAGGAAGAGCGCGATGCATTTGTTCGATGTTGGCCCGAAATGGAAGCAACACCAAATGCTATGATCATTACACCATTGATGATGGAATTCGCCGCGCGAAAAACTTAGTCGTCTTCGTACTCGCTGTGTTCCTCACGTTCCTCATGATCTTCGTGCGATTCATGATCGTCCTCTTCTTGAGTGTCACCGCGTAGTTCACTGTGCATGATCTTTCCACCGTGCAATGCCAATGGAATCATGGAAACAAAAGCAAACAACCCAATAAAAACAGTTCCAATGCGTAACCATTTTGTGAATGATTCCATGAACCGATAAGAGAGGATGGCCGCCAAAGAGAAGATACCAGTGATTATCATGAGCCATAAACTCAGCTCAGCGTGTTCTTCATGTTCTTCCAATTCCCATTCAGATGCACCGGCTAAGTGCTCCACAGCGTGCTCGGCTTCGTCACCACTTAAGTATGCAGGAAAGGTGAAAATGGTAACAGCAATCAATGTTGCCAACGCAGTCATTTCAATCGTTCGATTTTTTAGGGCGAGGCCGATAATCAATAAAAAGATTCCAAAAATGGAACCTAAAATTGGGATATGATTGGTGAGCAAATGAATATGTGTGGCGTCCATGCGAGATTATTTGATGGCAAATGTGTGAATTTCGATCCGACTGCAACCGATGCGCCGCTTTTTCGTCCATTCACCCAAAAGAGGCCCGTATCTTTAGCCATTGTCATTATTCTAGCGTCTGATTAATCTACCCTGAGTTTTCGAATAACCCCATATTGCCTGATTGTGACAGCGATGTTGATCGCCGATGGATGCTTTGGGCAATCTATCAGTGGGTTTATTTATGACGAAACGAATGCGCCGGTTCCATTCGCCAATGTTTATGTGAAGAATACCCAATCTGGAACTGCGGCGGATGCGCAGGGGAAGTATTACTTGCAAATGAACGATCCTGGGGTGGTCGACTTGGTCATTTCCGCCATTGGCTTTGAAAATGAGGAGGTAAAGGTTACCGTAGATAATCGCGAAGATGTTGTGAAGAACATTTGGTTAACCGTGGATCATCAGGAACTTGAGGCGGTTAATATTAGCGCCAAAAGACGCGATCCAGCCTATGAAATTATAGCAAAGGCAATCGACGAAAAACCGCGATGGAACAGCCAATATGAAAGATCAGAGTGCGAGGTATACATCAAAGCAGCCGAAATCATATCTGAAAAGGAAAAGAAGAAGCGCGAACGCGAACGAAAGCGCAAGAAAGAACGAGAAGATCAGGAGTCAACGGAGGAAGATCCAGACGAGATTGAACGCCGTGAACGCAAAGCCGAGATTAATAGAATAGCTGGAAGCCGAAACATGGCGGAGGTTCAAATGACCCGCTATTTTGAACAACCCAACTCAATCAAGGAAGTGCGCGAAGGCTACAAAAGCTACGGTAAGACATATGGGTTGTTTTATACAAGTACCAATGAGGCCGATTTCAATTTTTATGACAACTTAATGAGCATGGGAAACTTAAATGAGTTGCCCGTGATTAGTCCGTTGCACCCCACGTCGGTGCTTACATACAAGTTCAAGCTAGAAGAAATTATCACTGGAGAAGACCATCTAGTGTATCGAATTAGTGTTGAGCCCCGAAAAAAAGGAAATGCCTCCTGGGCGGGAGAAATTTGGATTGTAAACGACTTGTATTATATCCAGAAAATTGACCTTTCCTTAAGTGAAGAAGGGCTGATGATCTATCGATCCTTCAATATCAAGCAGGACTTTATTATGACCGAAGACTCACTGGTCTTGCTGAACAGACAGGAATTTGATTACGACAGTAAAGACGGTAAACGTTCGTTCAAGGGAAACACAATTGCTCGATACGAAAACTATAAGATCAATCCTCAATTTGGAAAGCGTTTTTTTGGAAATGAGGTGGCCGTGACGACTCAAGAAGCTTACGATCGGGATTCAACATATTGGGATAAGATTCGACCTGAACCGCTGACCATAGAAGAACAGCGTTTTCAGAAGGTGAAGGATAGCTTGAAGGCCATAACCATAAGCGAAGTTTACCTCGACTCCTTAGATAGTGCTTACAATCGAGTCACGCTTGGCGATGTGATTTGGGATGGGATAGGATTCAGTAATCGGAAAAAGAAGCAGTATTTGTTTTTACCCTCGGTGCCGGCGCTATTAAATCCCTTTGAAATTGGCGGTCTTCGATTGGGCCCAAATGGGTACTACTTTAAAAAATGGAAGAGTGAGAAGTATGTCGGAGTCGGCGGTAGAGTGGACGTGGGGCTGCGAAACCAAGACATAAAGGGAAGTTTGAATATTCGATACCGATTTGATCCAATGCACTTTGGTTTTGTAGGAGTTTACGGGGGTAAAATGTTTAATACAATCGTTGATAATGATGCCGTGACCTTTCTCTTTCAACGATCAAATTGGATAGAGGAATATCGTGTGAATCCATACATAACACGTGAGTTGGTCCATGGCCTTAGAGGTTCATTGATACTCGAATACGTGGATAGATTACCAATTGATAACTATCAATTCGGGCCATTGACTGAGGACTGGTTTGGGGGGAATGATCCGCTGACATTTCAGCGATATCAGACCTTCATTGCTACATTCCAGTTGGAGTATACCCCATTTCAAAAATTCATGACAGAGCCCAATCGGAAGGTAATCTTAGGAAGTAAATGGCCGACCATCAAAGCAGAATATAAACGAGGAATTCCGAACTTTTTAGGGAGCGATATCAACTTCGATTATGCTGAACTTTCTCTCCGCCAAAACTTTAAACTTCGATCTATTGGAACCACTTCTTATCATATAAAGTCAGGCAAGTTTTTCAACAAACAAGACTTGCGCTACGTTGACTATAAGATATTTCCGCGCGGCGACCAATACTTCTTCGCATCCCTAATGCAATCCATGCAGATCCAGGATACGACTTTGTTTGCCAATGACATCTTTGTCCAGGCGCATTTAGTTCATCACTTTAATGGCGCCTTTATGAACCTGATACCGCTAGTAAACAAGTTAGGAGTCCATAGTGTGGTGGGGGCAAGTGGCCTCTATATTAAGGACAGTGGATATACATACGGCGAATGGTTTGTCGGCGCCGAACGCTATTTCAAGGCGAGTCGTGCACGCTGGCGGGTAGGGGTGTACTTTGTCGATGCTGTATCTAACTTCAATCGGATTGAACCTCGCATTAAGTTTGCGATCAACCGATACAGTCTCAGAGATCAGAGTTGGGGTTATTAATACGATAAACGACGATGGGCAACCCGCGCCAAACGGTCTTTTTTCCTGCAACCATACCATTTCTAATCGCCACTTTTTGAGAGGCAACGTTGTCTGGATGTATCTGAGATATCACTGAGGAATTAAGCTGATGTTCGAAAGCAAATTCCTTTAAGAACTGAGCTGCTTCGGTTGCGTATCCTTTGCCCCAATGTTTGGACAAAAAAGAATATCCAATTTCCAATTCGCGTATTCCATCCACCTCTTGGGTAAGCAGGCCGCATTGACCAACAAAACTTCCAGATGATTTCTCAATGATAGCAAGCATGCCGTACTCGCCATCTTCATAGCGTTTTAACTGTTTTTCAATCCAAGCTGGCGCGGTCTCCGATGCATTTCTAGGATCGAAGATGGTAAAGTGTTTTAAGGCGAGTGGGTCACTCATGAAGTGGATCCAATCACCAGTGTCTTGAGTTGTTAATGGTCTTAATATGAGCCGCTCCGATTCTTTGGTAAAAGGGTAAATATGATGCGACGAACGAATCATTTTATCTACTTCCAGTTGGCGTTGCAAGCCTTAATGGAAGCATCCACATCCTCCATAAAAGTAGCTTTCACACCATCTTCAGAGAATATGTAAAGTTTATCGTTTATTATTTCATAAGATGTTGGCTCACCTTCAACCGCAAATCCAGTGCTCATCGCAAGCGAGCAGTGTCCTCCAAATTCGGGAAGGAATGTCTCTGGTGCAGCGTCAAAAAACTCCTTGTGCTTCAATAGATGAAACTGCCAGGTCGCTCCTGCATACTCTGATGTGAATTCTGGATACCCCATCAACGGTTCACCTTCAAAATAGGTAACAACGTCATATCCATTAAGGGCAAGACCATCCGTTTGCGAGACGTTGTCATGCATTCCAAATCCAACTGGTAGTATTCCTGATCCCAACATTCCAATAAAGGCAACGAGTGCGAGCACAAGAATGATTGAGCCTCCGATAATTACAATTTTCTTCATGACAATAGTTTCAGCAAATGTGATCTAATCTTGCATAAATTCGGTCCAAGTTCCAGAATAATCTTGAGAAACAAATTCATACCATTGTGAAAATGAACATCTCATGAAAAAGAAAATATGGATTGGAGTTGGAATTTTAGTCGTGCTGTTAGTTGCGGCAATGTTCTATATGAATCATCGTAATCGATCTCTCAGCCCCCTGCTCATGCTGAAATAAAATCCAATGGAGTAGATGTGTCGATTGAGTATAGCCAGCCTTCCGTTCGCGATAGAGTTGTATTTGGAACCGAGGCAGACGGCGCGCTTCAACCATATGGGATCTACTGGAGATTTGGTGCCAATGAAAGCACCGAAATTATGTTCAATTCATCTGCAACGTTTAACGGTGAGCCCATCGAGGCTGGTACATATAAGATTTATGCGTTTCCTGGAAAAGAGGCTTTTGAGATTGGATTGAGTACTCATGTTGGAACCTGGGGATATTCTGAACCAGATTATTCATTGGATGTACTTCGTACCAACGTGCCTGTTACGCATTCAGGAGAAAGTACCGAAGCCTTTACTTTATTATTTGAATAAACAGACGGTGGTGTTAACCTGGTTTGCAAGTTTGAATTGATTCGGCTGGATATTCCAATCGAGGCGAGATAGATCGATTCAAATTAAAAAAGCAATCAGCCTTTCGGTTTAAGATGTTCTACCTCTAAGTCAACATCACCCCGTGCAAAGAGTACCATTCTGATATCATCGTATCGCACTCGGAATTGATCAAACGCCACACTATCGAGTTCGGCGTTCAGATTGATGTTTTGTCCAGTTTTACCCTTTTCAATTCCGCTGTAAATCAACTGTGGAATCGAGTCAATGAATGAACCAATGGGCACATCCAGCTTTTTCAAAACTTCTTCGATAATTTCATCATGAAATAGATAGTCTCCGGCCTTAAGCAAAGATTCATTCGTATTGTCGACGTTAAAATCAAAGCCATTCACCGTAAGGCTCCGTGTCTCGGGTGAAAAGTATGGGCGGCCGAGAACTTCAAGGTTCACACTTAAATCTCCGCTCAGCTTGGCAAGAATGAGAAGGTTAGAATCTACACTCGTCAATTTGAGTGAGTCAATTTTAATGTTGCGATCCTCAACGGTGAATTCCAGCCCATATACCTCTTCCTCCAAGATCTTGTTTATCCTATCATACGAGATCCGTACAGGCAAGTAAAGTTCCGTTTCAATATCTGACGACTTATCCAATAAGAGAGGCGGGAATTCAACGTCGCCACGAGCGTTTGAGGCGGAATCATAGACCGTGTTGATAAATCCGCGTACTCCAAGATTGACGGCAAGTTGGTTGTTTATGAAGTTGAACTCAGTTAGCGTGATTTCATGGGCATCAACTAGAATATACACGGGTTGTACTTTTTTGTTGACGCGGATCGGATTGCTGAGTTTGGTCCAGGTCTTTTTCAAAACCTTCTTTAGGTCTAACTTACTCAACTGATCATCAATTAATGAAGTAATTCGTTCCGACTCATCGTGAATTAATCCATCCACAATCGGGCTTACGTCAATTTCCATCCCAAGAGCTTTCACGATGGCTCTATCCACCCACTGAACGCTTTGGAGCGTTGTAGAAGACTGAATGCCATAGTCGTCTTGAAGGCTAAGCGCCGATTCAAGCTTTGGTGAAATGCGGAATGAAGTGATGTGACCGAGAAGCTTTTGACTTACTTCAACGGTAAGCGGCACGGACCAGTGCAGCGATTGCTTCTCACCTCCAAAATGGAGGTCGCCGCTTCTAAGAATGGTAATGATCAACCCAGCCTTGATCTCCTTTTTTGAAACTAACGTGGATGGGATCTTGGAATTTACCGCACTTTGAATTTCACTCAATGGCAGATGAATCGGTAGGGTAATGGTCGACTCTTCAACCACAATGTCTCCTCCGTCAAAATCAGGATTTCGATCCTTTATCCAGCCGCCCGAATTATCGCAAGACACAAGACAAACAAACAGGGTGCATATTAGGAGAGGGAAGCGATTCATGCTGCAAATATGCAGAATGACAAATGCTTATGCGTCTGCCGAAAACAATTTGATCGTGTAATCGATAAGCTTCTTCTTTCCTGGCCTGCCATGACCTGGAATCACGGTTTTGACCTTTGGAAAGGCGGCTCTAACTTTTCTAACGGTATTTGGCCATTCAGCCATGTCCGCATCGTAGATGTTTCCTTTTCCGGCTCCAAGTTCTTTAATCATACATCCCCCGAATAGCATGCGCTCGGATGGAATATAACTCACGATATTGTCCTTGGTATGTGCGGCTCCGAAATAGTAATTCTCAATGCGTTCGCCTCCAACAGTCAGGATAAGCGAATCCGTAAAATAGCGTTGGGTGCAATTGTATCCTTGTAGATCAGCCAACTTGCACATTCTTTTTTGACTATGAGTAGCGCACCCTGTTCCAACGAATGAGGTTAACCCACCTATGCAGTCCTCATGAAAATGGTTGACAACCAAGTCGGTGATGGTCGCCTTCTTTACTCCATTAATCCAGTTAATTAGGTCGATGGATGCGTCGTGCCCAACAGGAGTATCGAATACGATTGCCTCATTGTTTTTAATGAAGACCAGACCGTTGCATGGAAATGGATTGTCCTTATACGGGATGTAGGAAATGTGCAGGAATGTATGCGGACTGAGTTGAACGAGTTGTAGGTACTCGCTTACCTGAATTGTATCCCTCTTCGCTGCAAGGTTTAAAGTTGAAAGGCAAATGGACAATGAGAGAATCAGTCGTGTCATATAGGCAGAGAGACGGCAGATGGAAGTTGAAGGTTGCAAGGACAAAAGATCTTTTGGCTACGACTTAATTTTGGACTTCTCCACCACAGCCATAGTGATACGACTAATGCAGATCATCTTTCCAGCCTCATTTGTGATTTCAATGCTCCATACGTGGCTTGAACGTCCAATATGTATTGGAGTGGCTTTACCAATAACACGGCCGCTTGTAACGGGCCGTAAGTGATTTGCGTTGACTTCCATGCCTACTGTAACGTATTTCGTGCTATCCACCACCAGATGAGCTGCAATGCTCCCCAATGTTTCTGCTAATGCTACGGATGCTCCTCCATGCAAAATTCCATAAGGTTGAACCGTGCGATGATCAACCGGCATTGTGCCGCAGATGTAATCGTCTCCGACCTCAGAAATGCGGATATCTAGGGTTTCCATAAGGGTGCCTTTTTCTAGTTGACCTGCGTCTTCCTTGGTCGGTTGTTTAAACCAAATTGCCATTTCGTTGAATTTGGAACAAAGAAAATCGAATCTTCGCGAACGCAATGATTGTTTTTCCAAACTGTAAGATAAATCTTGGCTTGCATATAACGAGCAAGAGAAGCGATGGCTACCACAACATCGAAAGTGTAATGGTGCCTGTGGGGTGGAAGGATACCCTTGAGGTGGTTGGTCGCGGAGAGTCTATTTCTGACTCAAGTATCCTAACTGGATCTGCTGAAGTGGGTAAGGCGCGATTTTATAGCTACGGAATTAATATACCAGGATCGGCTGAATCCAACCTATGCATTCAGGTCTATTCGCTTTTGGAAAAGTGGTTTAACCTACCAGCGGTTGATATTCATTTGCTGAAAACAATTCCAATTGGAGCTGGGTTGGGAGGAGGAAGTGCAGATGCCGCCTTCTGTTTACGGGCATTGAAATCATACTTTGAATTGCGCATTTCGGATGCTGAAGCCAAGGAGTTGCTCTCAGGGCTGGGAAGCGATTGCCCATTTTTTTGGGATAATAAACCTGCTTTTGCCTTTGGGCGTGGGAATGAGTTAAGACCGATGGAGATAGACTTTCGCGAGTCTTGGATAGCGTTAATAAATCCGGGAATTGCGATTTCAACTCAAATGGCCTACGCCGGTGTGAAACCTAAGCCATCTAGTATTGATCTCACCATGCTGCCAGATATACCAATGGAGGCATGGAGCGAGGCTATACACAATGATTTTGAAGATTCAGTTTTTCCGCAGTTTCCCATTATCGGCGAGATGAAGGCAAGACTATACGAACTAGGAGCAACCTACGCTTCCCTTTCAGGCAGTGGGTCTACGGTTTTTGGAATATTTGACAGGGAACCCAATCTGCCGAAAGAGTGGGGGCAATATTCGAAATGGATAGGTAAACTCTAATTAAGTTGTAACCGGAATGTCTTTACAACCAAAGAGATTGTTCTCCTTAATTCTATTTGCGACAATGCTTGGTACCATATACTCCCAGCCGTCCTGGCCATCCTTGATCATCTGAACTACCTGATCGCTAAAAATGTTCAAGATGTCCTTGTTTGAACATTGAATTTCTTCAATTTTCTGGTTGTCCTTGAGGTATTGAAGCAGGTTATAGATTGACTTGTCTTCGAATTCGATGTTGTCAATCGTTTTCATTTCACCATCCTCACCCAGGCTAGGATAAACATAAAGCTTTACGTTTCGGCCAAATAGAATACCAAAGGCCTCTAACAATCTCCCTTTCAGGCGATCGTAATACTTATCGTCAAATATTTGGCGCAAATTATCTACGCCTAAGATCACTCCTAATTTTCTGTTTCTTACTGAGTCACTCAGATTGGCAACAAGCGTGTAATACTTCTGATAGTTGGAAATCATCACCGTATATCCCAGACTTCCAATGATGTCTACACGATCAAGAAAGTCTTTTTCATCGATCTTTCCTTCCGCACTTAAATCTTTGAGCGTCAATTCAAACAGTATTTGAATCCGATCCACCTCAATGTCTTCCTCTTTTCTAAATTCCTTCAATCCCATTTTAAGCATGTCAAGATTGACGTGCGTTAAAGGGCGGAATCGGCCACGGAGCATGAGGATGTTTTTCTTGTATAGCGCTTGAGAAGCCTGAAGAACGTTGCCATCTGGTCCAAACATAGCCGCATCGGTCAATCCGTTCTTGACCAACTGCATACTCAAAAGTCGATTGTCAACGTGTTCGAAATCAGGGCCAGCAAGCCGCAGCATGTCTATTTCGATACGACCGTGACCAAGTCCGTCTAAAAGGCTGTTGATGAATAATTCAGGATCTTGGTGATAGTGGTAAAGACCATAGATTAAGTTGACTCCGATTCTTCCCAATGCCTTTTGTTGCATCAAGCTATCGTTGTCGTGCATAATCACATGCAATACACAATCGTTTGGTGGACTCTCTGGGTCAAGTTGAAAGCGAAGTCCAATCCAGCCATGTCCTTTGTTTGTCTTGTAATAATTTAGAACCTCTACTGTGTTGGCAAACGAAAAGAACATGGACTCTTTCGCCCGATGTTTCAATTTTGATTCTAGGTTGTGATACTCCTTGTCGAGCATTGTCATCAACCGTGGTTCAGCAACGTACCTGTTCGACGCTCCATAAACACTGTCTGATATTTTCATATCATAAGCAGATGTTGTCACGGCAATGGTGCCAGAAGCACCACCCGCTGCGAAGAAATTTGCTGAAACTTCCTGTCCTGCACCAATCTCTGCAAACGATCCGTAGATTCTGGGATCTAGATTTATACTTAACGCCTTCTCACGAATTCCAATCTGTCTGTAGCCAGCCATGTTACCTCAATTTTCTCATTCAAATCTATGCGCTATACCAGCGCCATATGAACTTTTTCGACTAATTCCTTATTGCCAACGTTTCAAGCCTATAACTTGTTGTCGAATGGGAATAAAAAAAGCCCCAAGTCGAAGACCAGGGGCTTTAAAACCTTTTTAAAAACTAGTCAATTACCATTAACGGCATTTTGACAAAAGAAGTTTCGTTTTCGGAAATTTCTATAAAATAAATTCCAGCTTGAAGGCTGCTAACATCTATGTTGAAGGCATTTGAGGTTAGGTTTGACTTTCGCATTACCAGTTTGCCATCTGATGAGAATACCTGATAGCTTGCATTCGTAATCCTTTTTGGCAATGTAATAGAAGCGTAGTCTTTTGCAGGATTTGGGCTTATTACCACTCCATTTGCGCTTATATGATCAATTCCAACAAGATCTTTTATTTCAACATCGTCGCAATACGGAGTACTGGATCCGTAGGCGTTTGAAGCGGTCAGGCAAACATTAAATGTTCCTCCAGTTCCTGGGAAAAGGTATCCTGGATTTTGAACATCAGAAGTATCGCCATTATTATCGAAATCCCAGCTCCAAGCCGTTGGACTAAAACCACTCAAATCGGTGAATGTTACCGCTGTATCCAAGAAGACAGTGTAAACGAAGAATGCCTCCGGTCGTCGATTATAAATGTGCAAGGTTTGACAAAAGGTATCAGAACCAAACGCATTTGCCGCAATTAGACAAACTGTAAAGTCACCAGTATCTAGATAGTTATGCGTAGGAGATTGTGTCGTAGACGTGTCGCCATCTCCAAAGTCCCAGCTCCAAGATGTAGGACCCTGCGTTGACAGATCATTGAATGCAATCTCAGGATCATTGCTCGTGCTGTATGTGAAGAATGCACTTGGAGGTCCATTAAACACTATCATGCCCTTACAGATCTCATCTGACCCAGCAGCATTTGAAACCTCAAGACAAACATTATAAGCCCCAATGTCATACGTGTGAGTTGGGTTTTGAACGATTGATGTGTCGCCATCGCCGAAATCCCAATGCCAAGAAAGTGGATTGTTTTCTGAGCTGTCGGAAAAGACAATTACCGGATCACCCGTGGCATCAATTCCAAATTCGGCAACAGGAGGGAGGATCATCGTATCCGTCACAATCCGGAAATGGTAATCATCCGTTTCTGAAGACCAAGTTGAACCATTAAAATTCTGAACTCGACTTGATGTTCCAGGCGTTGTTTGAGCCAACCATACTGTTCCTGATGGCACAGTGAATCCAATATGAACGTCGCCTATTAAACTATCGAGTTGCGATTCGTATGGTCGAAGATCTATACGAGTAATGAGGTGTGGCTGCAACAAGTTAGCTGCTGGAAAAACCATGATTGGGGTAATCATATTGGACCCTGGTGCCCCATTGCTGTCTGTCCAAACATGAAAGAGCATGCTGTCATTGGGGTTGTTAACGTCGGTGTAGTTGCCAATAAATGCCGTGGTTATAGTCGTTAAACCATCTAGTGTCATGCGCATTGCCGTGCCCGTAAACGCGCCGGTTGATGTATAGCTGGTAATGAAATTAACTTCCCCCGATTCGTATTTGATGTAGTTACCAGATACATAATGATAGAAGTCCGACAAACCCGAATTGGTTTGGGCCGATGAATCGATCGCTTCCACATAATAATCAACATACGCACCGGCATCCTCCGGTGGAATGGCATATGTGTAATCATCTCCTGACGTATCAATCGGGTTTGTTTGGGTATATGCACCTCCATCTACAGAATAGTAGAGAACTGCCGAAGCAACACCTGAAATGTCGGTGATTGTGAATGTCCGATAGTTAGTATCAACCTGGCCTTCATAATGGATGTCAGGGTCGTGCAGGATGAGTGGCGGCGCATTGTCAACACTGTCCTTCGTAATGCGGAGGCTATCTACAAATATTCCATCGCTTTGATAGCCAGCGTCTGTATAGAGTCGATACCGCATTTTAACCTGTGAATTTCCTACGAACCCACCAACGTTAATGTTGAATTCGGACCAGTTGCCCAGGTTTCCTTCTCCATTGATGGTATAGGCCGTTGTCCAAGTGGATCCGTTGTTTGACGATAAGTCGATATAGCAGTAATCGAATCCATTTTCAATATCATATTTCGCCTTGAAATAGATGTTAGCATCTAAAGATGTGCTGAGATCGAATACTGAATCGAGCGTGGCGTAAGTAGTTTGTGCATTAAGATAATTACCCGATGGACTATCGGCGAATGAATAGGTGCCATTATAGGCTTGCGAGGTGGCTAAACCCCATTGGCCAGTGACCGTCCAATTTCCTAGACCATTCTCAAAATCGTCTGAATATATGGTGACCTGCGATTGAGTCAATTGGTAAGTGAAAAGGCATAATATGCCTAGGTAAATGTGTTTCATAATCGTTAGGTTTATGTCGAAAATACGAAGGATACACTAATCTCAACTTTATGAACACGGTCGATTATTCTAATTTCTCGAGCCTAGACATACGTGTAGGTACAATAATTATTGCTGAATGGTTTGATGGTGCAAGGAATCCATCGTTTAAGCTTCAAATAAATTTCGGAGAAGAAATTGGAATGTTAAAATCAAGTGCGCAAATAACCGAGGAGTATTCTACACATGATCTAATTGGCAAACAGATTTTGGCGGTAGTCAATTTTCCAAAAAAACAAATTGCAAATTTTATGAGTGAATGCTTGGTATTGGGAGTGTATGGAAACGAAGGAGTTGTACTGTTGCAAACAGATAAACAATGTGAAAACGGTCAAAAAGTTGGGTGATGAATGAATTGAAGATTTGGTGGAAGAAGGGTTGGCTTAAGAATGTGGTCTTCTTAGCAATATTGGGAATGGTTTTCTTTACGGATGCGGGTCAATGGCTTCGAATTCAAGTAACGAGCTTGACATTGAGGAATCCATCAAATGGAGTAGAGGTGGTTTCTGCGGAGAGTGTATATAAGTTTCCAATGGAATTAATTGATAAGAAGGGAACTCAACACATGCTAAGTGAGTTTCAAGGAGATTATGTTTTTGTCAACTTTTGGGCTAGCTGGTGCGTTCCGTGTTTGGCAGAAATGTCATCATTGGAAATGTTTACCGCGGAGTTTCCAGAAATGAATTTTTTGTTTATTACCAGAGAGGCTCAAAGTGAGTTTGAACGCTACCTGAGCGAGACTCCGCATCAACTTGACTTTTACAAACAAGGATCAAAAACTCCAACTCAGCTCGAACATAGCGCTATACCCGCATCGTTCATTTTGGATAAACAGGGCCGTATAATTTATCAACACTTCGGTGCCGCAGATTGGGGAGATAGTGACGTGATTAATGAAGTGCGAGCGTTAATCGAGCACTAGTTATTTCACTCCAGGACCGATTCTATCAGAAGCATAGTCTAAGACTTTTTCCATTAAATGAAATCGGTCTTTGCCTCTGACGTTGTGCGGATGGCCGGGGTAAACAAAATAATCAAGTTGCTTCCCAGCATCGACACATGCCTTTAGAAATGATTGACTGTGCTGCCAGACAACCACATCGTCTACGGTTCCATGTATCACCAAAAGATCGTCCTCCATCAGGTTTGCTCTTTCGACCAGGTTGGCATTTTTAAAACCCTCAGGGTTCGATTCGGGGGTATCCATATATCGTTCGGTATACATTACCTCATATAACCCCCAATCACACACAGGACCGCCGGCAATGCCAGCCTTGAATGTTCCAGGAAAGGTGAGTAGCATATTAATTGTCATGAATCCACCATAACTCCATCCATGAACAGCCAACCTATCTGCGTCTACAAAAGTTTGAGACTTAAGATAATCCACTAATTGTTGTTGGTCACTCATTTCCTCCAGCCCTAATTGGCGGAATGTAGCTTGTTCAAATTCAAGACCTCGGTTTGCTGATCCTCGGTTATCAACGGTAGCAACCAAGTATCCTTGCTCGGCGAATGCATACATCCACAGTGGCGCGGCTCCTAAAAATCGATCCTGCACCAATTGTGCATGGGGCCCGCCATATACATAGACTAGAACTGGATATTTTTTCGCAGGATCAAAATGACTTGGTTTAATTAATCTGCCATATAGAGGTTGGTTATTGGCGCCACTAAGAGTCAAGAATTCAGGTTGGCCAAGCGCATAATCCTGTAATGGATTTTCGCTTTCATGTATCATGCGCACCATTTTTCCATTTGCCTCAAAAAGATTTACTTCTAATGGAACTTTGATACTGGTAAATCGATCTAGAATATAGTTCGAGTTCGGACTTAGCTGTCCGCTGTGTGTACCCTTGGTGCTATCAATCAAAACATGACCGCCAAGTTCGAAGTCCACCAAATAGGTGTAACGCTGCATGCCATTAAAAGAATGATCGGGAGCTTTACCGGCAGTGGTGGTTTCTCCTGTGCCATGCACGAACAAATAGTTCTGGGATTTGTCAAAGCCTAAGATTTTTTGAGCTTCCCATTTTCCCTTGGTAATCTGACGTTCTTCCTCTCCCTTTAGATCGTATAGATAAATATGTTGAAATCCATCCTTTTCACTCATCCATAAAAACTGAGATTCGCTACCCGGAACAAAGCTTGGAGCGTGCTCTGGTTCAACGTATTTATCTGACTTTTCTTCTAAGATAGTCTGCATTATGCGCCCATCTAAGGCTGAGTATTGATTTAATTTAAGATGATTCTGGTCTCGATTTAATATTCCTATTATGACAGATTGCTCATTAGGAACCCACCCAACTGCCGTTAGGTATTGATCTACGGCTCCTTCTGTGTTCATATAGATCAATGGATCTCCGTTTAGGCTATACACCCCAAGTTTAACCTGGTGGCTCGTTCGCCCAGCCATGGGGTATTTAATGAGATTTACAGAGGCAGGAAGTGTGCTAATATCAACCAGCGGATAGTCTTCGACCATGCCTTCATTCATTCGATAAAAAGCGAGCTTGTTTCCTTTTGGAGACCAAAACATTCCGCCGGTAATGCCAAATTCGCTCCGGTGAACACTTTGACCGTAGACGATTCCTTCACCTCCGTCAGAGGTGACTTTTACAGACTTGCCGCCCCTTTTTCCAATATATAAATCTGAATCTAGGATGTAAGCGAAGGCCGTGTGCTGTTCGTTCATCAATACATGCTCTGCACCCTCAGGAATATCGAAAAGTACAGTCGCTGTTTTAGTAGTTACCTCATACGTTTGATACGTTCTTTTGCTTCTGAATATGAAAGTGCTCGCACCTGTCCAAGAAATCCTAGGAAAACGCTTCAGCGGCTCGTCTTCAGCTAACGCTGCGTTTATGTCTTCTAGTAAAACAAATGGTTTAGCTGTTGATTCTGTGGCACTTTGCACCATTAATTGCGGTGGATCAGTTTCACTAATAAACGAATACTTGTCAGTCTCAGGAATCCATTGCAGCTGCGACGGGCCTTTAGGGTAAAAGTCAGAAAAACGTTTTAGTACTGCATCTTCAAGGGAAAGTTCCTGTTTCTGAGCGACACTAATTGTGCTTGTCAGCACAAGGAGGCCAAGTATAAATCTTCTCTTCATAAATTTATTCGCAACGTGGGCACCACTGTTGGTCATCCACTAAGTGAATAAATTTGCCCTTTTTGTCTTTGATATATATGTTTCGCAGAACGATGTTCTTTTTTTCTTCAGCACTAATGGCAGTTAAGAAAAAGCTTTTGAACGAGTCTGTATATCGACTCCCCGTGAGTTTAAATGAATTCAGGATGTTGCCTTCATCATCCAAGTGAACAGCATCTAAGTTTTGAATTCGAAAAAATATCAGGCTGTCGGCGTTTTGATAATACGCGGTTAAACCATACCCATAAAACAGTGGTCGTTCCGGGGCTTGCAGCCGCGGTGGTGGATCTTCAGCATCGAACCCTCGAATTATGATTTGATCTACAGGATAAGGAAGGCTGCTGACATCAGTTTTAGCAGCTTCTGCCGCAAAGTCAATTTGCCCCATTGACGTAAATGTCATTAGGCAAAGGATGGCAAGAATTATGGGCTTGTGGTATTGGTGTGGAACCATAGTCAAAACAAAAATAGGTTATAATTCCCCTTTTATTCGTTTGTGTTATTCACCTGTCCATCCCCCGTAATCTGTATGCTCGATGGAACTCCACGATAGTTTACCACGCCAGGACTAAAGAAGTTTATAATTAATGGGCCATTTGTAAACACCTCGCAGACACTGGTCCCAAAGAGATTGAGTGTTAGACTATCGCAAACCAAGTTGTATGCCCGGAGATCTCCAGAAGAGGTTGATAAGAAACTAAAAGCCCGGCAGGATCCAGATAATATCAAATCACCCGATGATTTCACCTCACCTATAATGGAGTCGGATTTAATAACAAAGTCGATGTCACCCAGTCCCTTGTTTGTGAATCGTAGATAATCGTTGACAACAATAGCCTCACTGAAAACTTTACCAGCGGAGTTGATTGTTACTTGCTCGAGTTGAGGCATGATCGCCGACATTAATATAGGTTCATTTTCACGAATACATCCGTCCAATTCATAAAGCATTTCCTCGCCAATTCGTGAAAAATTGAGTTTTTCAAAAACACCACTTTGAGCAATCACTTCAAGTTGAGTTTCTTGACTTGTATCAACCTTGACGCCCAAGTCTGCCACTAGGTTCAATTCAATTTTGGAAGCCGGGTCAATTGAAATATCACGCTTCTCGCGGGGACCCTCCATAGTTTCGCATTTGTCGCGATTGCATCCAAGAATCAGAACGAGGCAAGGGATAAGGAGTAATATGAATCTTCTTGGTGTCAAGAGTGGCAAATATCGCAGTTGACTTGAATGGGTAAGTGGTTGAAGGCAATTAACTTTGCGAAAAATATTAATTCATGCTTCGACTTAAACTCCCTACCGATCCTAGATGGGTAAACATTGCTGAAAAGAATATAAACGAGATTTTAACCGATCACGCATATTGCGAGCAAAAAGCTGCGAGTTCGGCGATCTCCTTCATTATTCAATATCCTGAATATCCGGATCTAGTAGATGCCATGTCAGCCCTTGCCATTGAAGAAATGGAGCACTTTCAAATGGTGATGGAGCAGATGAAGAAACGTGGGTGCAGTTTGGGACGCGATCGAAAGGATCTGTATGTAGGAGAGCTGCGTAAGTTCTTTAAAGGCGGCGATCGTATTCGTCAGATGGTTGATAGTTTACTTCTTGCAGCAATGATTGAAGCCCGCAGCTGCGAACGGTTTAGGGTGCTTTCAGAAGGCCTGCAAGAGGAGGAATTGAAGACCTTTTACGGAGATTTAATGAAAAGTGAAGCCATGCATTATACTATGTTTCTGCAATTTGCTCGGAAATTTGGCGATGGCATATTAGATGTGGATAAGAAATGGGAAGACTTTCTTGAATATGAGGCCGTAGTCATAAAGAAGTTCGGAGTAAAGCAGGAGATTCATGGCTAATCTCAGGTGGCTAATAGCCTATTGGCATTCGCTCTTAATTTGATTTTGTGCTTGTGCTCCTTGAAGTCACCAAGGGTTTGGTGGATCTTTTTAGATTGCCACATTAGGGTAACTCCCTTCGTCACTGGCGAGTAAATGGCGGTGTATAAAGTGCCAAAAGCCTTTTCATAAGCAGTATTGAAAAGCGGTGGTTGTAGAAATTTATGAATAATCGAATCGGCCGTTTCTGCTGGATTGAGAAGCGCTGCATCAAGCAAAGCTCGTCGTTCCACAGTTTGAGTCATGATGGCATAATCAGACCAGTTTACCTCATTCTGGTGATTCGTGCCAACGGCCATGCGCGTCAATTGATTGGGCCCGCCAGGAACAAAGAATATGGTGGCGTAGTCCAGATTTGCATCCAAAAGGGTGATGTTATAAGCCATGTGCGCAGGAATTTCCATGAGCTTTTCGATTGCCTCCGCCGTGGTTGAACATGTTTCTAAACAATATCTTACAATCAGAGGAATACCAAAGCCAATGCCTGTAATTCGTCGTCCTCCAAAGGTTAGGGAAGCACAGAGTCCGTCTTCGTTCACTCCATCCAACAGTCCCCAATTGCAATCGGTCATTCCCATTACGGGTTTCAACCAATTGGTTTTTACAAACGCACCCTCGAAATATCTAGGACTGTAGTCGTAGTTTCTTATGAGAAGCGGAACGTCTTTGACCCATGCCAGCTGGCTGCAGCCACTCATGTATGGTGGGGGAGAGTACATGCTCAGATACCTAGATGCAAGGTCACCACCGCCTATTTGTTCGCAAAGTGATTTGTACGTATCAACCAATTCTGGAAAGTGCTTTTCAAAAGCGCCTAAAGACGTCAGGTATCCTGGACGCGCGGTTGGCCCTTCCTTTAAAAACCAAGCCTTATAAAACGGCCAGGTTCGATTAAAAAACGTCTCCCATTTTTCAGGGTGAACGCTTAGGTCAAAGGAAGTAATAGGGACAATTAGCATATTGGCAAGGCAAAGGTAATCTCAACAATGTTTCACATAAGTACAGATTAACCATAACAGACGGCTATTTTTGTTTTCTAACAAGGGGAACCATGTCTAAGCAAGAAACTATAGACCAATTAAGAGAATTGGTGTCGCACGATCCGTTCGAATTGAACAAAGCGAAAATTGATGAGATACAGGCGGCGTACAAAGCAGCCTATGATTTAACATTGAAAGAGCAGCAGTCAAGCTTCGAGCCTGAGCCCGAAAGTGAGGAGGAGTTTGAGTATCAAGATACCCCAGAGGACAGGGAATATCGCACCCTACTTCAGAGCTATTTCGAGCAAAAAAAGGCGATTGAAAAGGCGAAAGCTGAAGAACTTGAGCTAAATCTAAAGGAGAAAAAGGACCTTATTAGTGAACTTGATACCCTAATAAAGGATGAGGAGAACATTGCAAAGGCCTACGCTCGATTTAACGCGATCAAACAAAAATGGAATGAAATAGGTCCAGCTCCATCTGCGTCAAGAAGAGATTTACAGGCCGAATACAGTCGACTAATCGAACAGTTTTACTACAACATAAATATCTATCGCGAGCTTCAGATTAATGATCTCAAGAAGAACCAAGAGCTCAAATTGGAGATAATCGAGAAGATTAAACTTCTAAAAGATGAGAAGTCAATCAATCAATTAGACTTTTTAGTTCACAAATATCTGGATGAATGGGACGAAATCGGTCCTACGTTTAAGGAGGAGTGGGAGAAGATTCGAAATCAATTTAAGGAGTCTGTTAATGAGATTTTTGAGCGAATACGAGAGCATAGAAAGTCCGTTCGCGCAGATCACGACGAAAATCTAACCAAGAAAAAGGAAATTATCGCCAAGGCCTTTGTGGTGGCTGCTGTGGAAATTGGCGAGATGAAAATGGTCCAAAAAGCGACGAAACAGTTAATTGACCTCCAAAAGGAATGGAAGCATATTGGATATTCTGGACGGAAACACAATGATGCTATTTGGAAGGAATTTCGTGCTGTGTGTGATGATTTTTTTGAAAAACGCGCGGCATATCTCAAGGAGAGCAATAATAAGTTTGCTGAGATAAAGGAAAAGAAGAAGGCACTTATTGAGAAGGCAAAAGCCGTTTACCAAGACGAAAACGTGGGTGAGGTGGCCAATCAACTCAAGCACCTTCAGAGGCAATGGAAAGAGGCCGGTCGATTGTTGCCGCAAGAAGAGTATCGTCTCTTCAAAGAATTTAGAGGTTATTGCGATGCGTTTTTTAATCGTAAAAAAGAGGAAGCAAAACAGCAAGAACAGAATCTAAAGGATAACCTTCATAAAAAAGAGGAGTTGCTCGTGTTCTTTGCCAAGTCACTTGAGGGGGATATTAAGTCAAAAGGTGAGTCGCTAATAGAAGAATGGAAACAAAAATGGAATGTAGTTGGCGCGGTTCCAGAAAAATTTAGTTCCAAAGTGAACTCTGCCTTCAATGCCGCAGTGTCGAAGGCTTACGGTGAGTTGGGAATTTCAAAAGCAGATATTGCCGAAAAGGAATTTAAAAACAAACTCGATAATCTCTCTGCTAAAGAAGATCCCGAATCAGGCTTGACTGATGAACGTAGAAACCTTCAAAAGAAGATCAAGGAATCCGAGGTTGCAGTCTTGATGCTGGAGGATAAACTCGGATTTTTCAAGTATTCAGATGACACAAATCCGCTTAAAAAGGATTTACTTGATCGTATTGAGGAAGCGCAAAAAGAGGTTGGAAAGTGGCGCGCCAAACGAAAGCAGATTGATTTAATGATCAAAGATGTTAAACGTAAGAACGTCTCAGTAGAGGAGGCGGTTGAAGAAAACGAGGAGAGCTAGGTTACTGCTTTTCACATGTCCAAGGAGCAATAGTATCCGTCTCTAAGTGTTTAACCAAGGGGCTTATATCACTTTTTCGGCCACAAATGTCTTGCGTGACTGGGCCAAAATCTGTTTGTGTTGTGCACTCATAACACTGGTTGCAACTAATGCAAAACGCGGATACCACAAACAAGCTTAATCTCAATTTCATTATCGGGTAAATGTACTTCCTGTAACGACTAATATTTTCATTATTGTGTACAACGACCTTGCGAATTATCCGACGCCGAGGCTAATGGCGGTTTCTTTGGTTTTCTCGTAGGAGTAATTGACTTGAGCGAGATTGTTGTCAACCAACCAATCAAATACGAGTTGATTAAAGATCAGTGGCTGATCATGGTTGCATGCATGACCTGCAGTTTTAATTTCAAGCTGTGAAGCACGTGCGCCAATTTTCTTGTTTAGATAACGTGTATGTCTATGAATGACGGGAGAGTCGTTTTCACCATTAATTAGGAGAACTGGGTAATCTCCTGAATCCAAATTCTGCTTCCTAAAAGAGTGAATAGCATTGTATATTTTCTTCAACTCCTCACGTGGAACTTGAATAATTGCCCCGCGAATTTTTTCACGCGTTTGATTATTTCCGAGCCATTTGTTACCTAGCATAAACCATGTGAGCGCAAATGAGATTTTCATAAACTCTCGCGTTTCCAAACGGCTGAATAATTTCATGGCCACCCATTTAGGGAAAATAAATGTGGTTACCACACGCTCTAACAGGTTGAGTCGCAGGGAGGCCGTAGCACCGACAAGCACGATACCGTTGACTCTACTGGGATAATTAGCTGCCATATATTGCGCAACCATAGCTCCTAAGGATAGACCAAAAATCGTCGTCTTTTTGAGATGCAGCTCATCCATTAAATGCACCAGATCCTCACCGAATGTACCCACCGAGTATTCTGGGAGTTCAGAAGCCGGCGTTTGGCCATGGCCTCGCAAGTCAACGTTTATAACCTTAAAATGCTTTTTGAAATAAACCTGCTGATAGTGCCAAATATCTGAATTGACATATGCCCCATGAATCAAAAGAATGGGTTCGCCAACGCCGCTTATGCTATAGTGTAACTTCAACTTTGATCAGGTCGCATGAAAATAATGATTCATGCGGTTCTATGACAGAACATGACTAAAGTTTGGTGTTCCAACCTTTATTGTCCGTTGCTTTTCCAGTTTTGATATCTAACAATAGACCTCCGATAGAATTGGAAATGGTTCGTGATTCAACGGCAGGTAAGTCATATGTCTTGCCCTTGAATGTGAGCTTCTGAACTTGCGCCGTTGTAGCGGCCGTGCCAACTCCAAACACTTCTTTCAAACTATTGTTTTCTATGGACTCGATCAGCATATCGGTACTGACACTTTCTTCCTTAATGTTGATTCCAGCATCTCGAGCAAGAGTTAAGAAACTGTCGCGTGTTACACCTGGTAGAATTGTAGAAGTAAGTGGAGCCGTGTATAGCGTATCACCAATCACCATCATCATATTCATGGTACCAGCCTCTTCAATAAATCGATGCTCTTTGGCGTCGGTCCATATCAATTGATCTACACCTTGATCTTGGGCAATTTTTGCCGGGAGCATAGCCGCAGCATAGTTGCCAGCTGCTTTCGCGAATCCAACGCCTCCCAAGGCGGCCCGAGTGTACTCGGTTTCCACCTTTAAGTGCAGCGGTTTAGAGTAATATGGTCCAACAGGGGAAGTAATGATCATGAACGTATACGAATCCGAAGGTTTTACACCTAAAAATGGATCCGTAGCAAACATGAAAGGCCGAATGTATAGGGAACAGTCATTATCGGTTGGCACCCAATTTCGATCCAGGTCAACCAATTGCTTCATACCGTCAAGGAATAGCTCCTTAGGAATACTTGGCATGCAAAGTCTAGCGGCAGATTTATTTATACGTTCCCAGTTCTGTTCGGGTCGAAAAATGAGCACGTCATTCGACTCAGATTTAAAGGCCTTTAGCCCTTCAAAAATTGATTGTCCATAGTGAATGGATGACATTGCAGGACTTACGCTAATGTCGCCATAAGGTCGTATTGAACCTCGACTCCAATTGCCATTTTCATATGTCGCAAGGAGCATGTGGTCAGAGAATACTTTCCCAAACGGCAAGTTGTCAAAATCAACTTCTGATATTTTAGATTTTGCCGCTCGAATGACCTCGATTTCTTGTGTATCTACCATCAATACAGATAATTTTCATGAAACGTAAAAGAACACGCTCGTTCCGAGCGCGAATATACATCTTGAAAGTCGATTTTCTGGGCGGGAACGTACTCCGAATGGAATAGCAGCGCGATTATATCAGCTCAATTGACTGATCTGAAACCCATCCGGTATTACCGTCGGTTAGTCTTATTCGTAACCAATTATCTTCTTCCTCGATAATTTGAACTTTTAATCCCTCGTGCATTACAAATTGAACGGTGGCGCTCATTTCAGGAGCACTTTTGACATTGACACTTGGTGAGAAAACAACGCCAAAATCGGTTTCACTTATTCGTTTTGACTCGAACCCCAATGAAAGCGAGATCGTTGAAAATACAACGGAGATTATGGCTGTAAAAAAACCAAGTTGTTTCCAATCGCGACTTCTAGCCAAAAAGTAACCTGCAATGCCTCCGCAGGTAATCGTAACAAGAAGTAAAAACAACCATGCCCAACCATCTTGTCCAAGACTAAGGGCACTTGACCTCCACCAACGAGTGAGGATTACTTCTTCAATCGGCTCAATTTTATCTGTAATAAAACCGTTAACGACCATCAAATTATGTTTCACGTCCTTGTCTGTGGGCTTCAATTTTAAAGCACGTTCGTAGTATAGAATGGCAGCAGGGACATTGCCATTTTTGAAATATGTGTTGCCTAGATTATAAAAAAGTTCAAAGGACTCAACGCCGTTATTTAGAATTTCCGCATAAGCCAATTTGGCTGAGTCATACTCCCCCGCTTTATAATGCCCGTTGGCTGTTTCAAAGATTCGATCATATTGATCCTGCGATAGGGCGTTAAACCCAAGTAAGTAGAGCGCTATGAAGACAATCTTAAATTTCATCTTCAATACGTTCAATGATTGATTCAGAACTGGAGAGCATCTCTGATTTACCTCGCGCTGCCATGGGGGCAAACCGCGCCATTTCACATTCGTCCAAAACTTTGATCAGATCTGTGGACAATGTTTCGGATGCTCCTTTCGAATTGAGATGCGAAAGAATGGAATCCTTGCTTAGCTCCGAGACCGGGATGTTGAGCTTATCAGATAAATATCCGAATAGGGCCTTGTAGATCTCTTCGTAAAATGCTTGATCCGAACCATTGATAGATCCTTTAGCGACTTTGAGATGTTTCTTCGCCATCGCTCGAGCCCGACGACTTTTTGTAGAAGCAACATCTAAATTGCGACGCCTAATGCCTTTGGCCATAAACATGAATAATCCTAATGAAGCAAGCGGCAAGGCTCCGAGGGCGTAGAATCCAGCACTATCAAAAAATGGTTCGTTCTTCGTTTTAAATGCTCCCGAAGTTGATTTGATATATCGAATATCCTTACCTATGATTTGGACATCCTCTTTTTTAGGAGCCACATAAGCCATTTCCCCTCGCTGTTCATCGGCGCCGTTTTTCGATACACTAATTTGAATTGGCTCAGTTTTTAAACGTTTATATGTCGCCGAGATTGGATCGAAGTAACTCATCGTAAAGGCCGGAATTTCAAAGTCGCCGGCATATCGAGGAATAAGCACATATTCAAATGTTTTATAGCCTTTAGTTCCAGATGCGGTAATGGAAACGTTTTGTTTCACTTTTGGATCATAATGCTCAAAATCTTGTGGGAAATCAAGAAGCGGCTCAGAAATTAATTCAATATTTCCTTTACCCTCTAGGCGAAAGAGGAGGTTTATCGCCTCGTTCACGTTTACTTTTTCCAAGTCAGTGTTTGCCTTTATAGAGAAACTCCCAACTGCTCCAGCAAAATCGTTTGGTTGGTTATCTAGCGGAAGGGGAGAGACATCAATTTTTTCAACATTGCTAGCCACGTCAACCTTCACGTCTTTATATGTTGGAAATGTACCCCAACCTGATCGACGTCGTTTTCCTTCCATTCGAACGATCAATTCCATTTCCAACGGCGGTATCTCGATCACTCCAGATTTTTGGGGTGTGAGTACTACTTTTTTCATAGTGGCTACTCGAAATTGCTTCCCGTTTATTACCTCAGTTTTGATCTCCGCATTCGGGTCAATTTTAATTTCTTGGGCATAAAAACCATTAAATACTGGGCGGTTATGCGAATAGTTCACAACCTGAGAGTGTAGGTATAATTTGTATGTAGCAGTAATTTGCTGCCCAACGTACGTTTTTCGTTTGTCGACAAAAAGCTTCATGAAAAGGTCAGAACTCAGATCAACCGAGCCGTCCTGTTTGGTTTTCTTAGTGTTTCCTTGAGAGGTATTCTGCTTGGTTTGCTTTGATTTATTTACGGTGATTACGATTGGGTCTGAGTCAATCACCTTATCCTTGGTCTTGATCTTCGCTGGCGCTATTGTATGTGTGCCTATCTCTTCCGCGAGTAGTATAAATGAGAATGATTTGCTGCTTGAATGAACACCATTTACCCATTGCATATTCGAACTGGTGTTTGGACCACCCAAAAGTCGGAATCCAGTAAAGGTTGGTTGAACAAATTTTTTCCCATCACCCCCTTTTATGGTATAGACAATCTTTACACGTTCGCCAACTCCGACTGTTTCATGGCTGCATTTTGCCGTGAAGGTTTGGGACCATCCGACATAGATGAGCGAGACAAACAATATGGTCAGTAATAGTCTCACCAGTCCTTCTCGATTTTTTTAGCGTTAGATGGCTGCTTCTGCTTCAATTGCAACTGAATTTTTTGATCCTCATTTTTAGCTGCTTCTAACATTTGTTCTGCTTCTCTCGGAGTTAAACTAATGGGCTTCGGTTGCTGCTTTTCTTGTTCGTCCTTTTCTTCGTCGCCTTCCCCAGAATCCGTCTCCTTTTCATCCTCACCCTTCTCGTCCTTTTCTTCTTCTTTATCGCCTTCTTTTTCGTCGTCTTCTTTTTCTCCCTCTTTCTTTTCGTCTTCTTTTTCTTCGTCCTGCTCTTTATCGTCCTTGTCCTTGTTTTCCTCTTCTTGTTGCTCTTCTTTTTGCTGTTGCTTCATCAATTTTTGGGCATATGCCAAATTGTAACGCGTGTCATCGGCCGATGGATTATTTCGAAGAGCGTCCTTGTAAGTTTTGATCGCCTCCTCTAGCTTGCTAGATTGTAAGTATGTATTGCCAAGATTGTGCATAGCCTCCGCCTTTGTTACGTTATCTGCGGCGGATGAAATGGCTTGTTGGTAATGCGAAACAGCATCTTCAAAGTTCTCGGCTTTATATGTTGCGTTGCCTAAGTTATATGTGCCTTTATAAGAATTTGGGTTCTTATCGATGGCTTTGTTGTAATGCTCTTGAGCTGTTTCAAACTCGCCTTTATTATATGCAGTATTACCTCGATATAAGTCAAGCTGATCTTGGCAATGGCCAGCCGAGAATATCATCACGAGAACAATGCTGAAAAGACTGATATGGAGACAACGCGTCATATGTTACGAAGCAAATAGTTTTTCCCACCAAATAGATCTAGTGTTGGGAATAATTAACTCGATTATTAGAAGTATTAACGCAACAGCTAAAAAGTATTGGAAGCGATCTTCAAAATCAGTGTAGATTTTAGATCCGAAATCAACTTTTTCCATCTTTTCTAATTCACTGAATACGAAGTCGATGCCACTATTTGCATTGGAGGCCCGAATAAATGTCCCTCCTGTTGTTTCTGCCAATTCTCGAAGCATAGACTCGTTCAGTTTGGTGACCACTGTATTACCTTCCTTGTTTTGTCTAAAACCGATGCGATTTCCACGGCTATAAACAGGGATCGGGGCGCCATCAATGGAGCCCATGCCGATGGTATGGATTACAACGCCCTTTTCCGAAGCTGATTCCACCGCGGCCATTGCCTCTTCTTGATGGTTTTCTCCATCACTGATCAGAATAATTGATTTTGCGGCCGGGCTATCTTCATCAAACGACTTCAGGCAGAGACTTATCGCATTTCCAATATCAGTTCCTTGCGTTGAAATTAAGTCGGTTTCAATGCTGTTCAGAAATAGCTTCGCTGCTGAGTAGTCAGTGGTAATAGGGAGCTGTACAAAGGACTCCCCAGCAAAGACCACGATACCGACTCGATCTGATTTGAATTTTGTGAATAGTTCCTGAATGCTTCGTTTTGCGCGATCTAGCCTATTTGGGTATAGGTCTTCGGCGAGCATGCTATTCGATATATCCAGTGCGATCATCACATCAACGCCTTTTCGCTTCACTTCTTCCATTTTGGAACCCGATTGAGGATTGCTTACCCCAATAATTAAGAATATGAATGCAATGGAATAAACGATAAGTTTTAACCATGTTTTAGTTGTGCTTCGGGCAGGAGCCAATGATTTGATATTGGCCTTGCTGAAATGCTGGTTGAGGCGCTTGTTGCGCCAGATGGTTAGCAACCACTGGGCTATAAAAACAATTGGAATAATTGCGAGTAGGTAAAGAAGATATGGATGCTCCAGTCTAAACATCTGTAAATGCACTTTTTAAATAAACCTTTCGAATCAAAAACTCCAGAAATAGAAGCCCCATTGCGATTAGTGCGATTGGTAAAAATTGCTCGTATTTTTTTTCATACTGCGTCTCCTCTACTATGGTCTTTTCCATTAAATCTATTTCGGAGTAGATGTTCTTGAGCTTGTCATTATCCGTAGCTCTGAAATAGGTGCCATTGGTCAATTCAGCAATTTCTTGAAGCGATTCCTCATCAATATTAACATCCATCATTTGAACGGTTTTTCGTCCAAACATGTCGGGTACCACAATTGGCGCCTGTCCTTTGGTTCCGACACCTACGGTGTACACCTTAACTCCAAAGGTCGCGGCGATCTCGGCAGCGGTTATTGGCGGGATCGATCCGGCTGTGTTTTCTCCATCGGTAAGCAGAATTACGATTTTGCTCTTCGCGTCACTTTCTTTCAAGCGGTTCACCGAATTCGCTAGCCCCATTCCAATTGCGGTTCCATCTGTTATCATCCCATTCTTAATGTTTTGAAATAGGTTGATAAGCTTGTCGTGATCGGTAGTTAAGGGGCATTGCGTGAAGCTTTCTCCACTATAAATCACAAGGCCAATACGATCCGTAGGACGTGATTTAATAAACTCGATTGCAACCTCTTTTGCCGCCTCTAGTCGATTAGGTTTAAAATCCTGTGCAAGCATGCTGCTCGATATGTCGATGGCCAAAATAATATCGATTCCTTCCGTAGTAACGTTTTGCCAACTCGAACTGCTTTGAGGGCGCGCAAGCGCAATGATGATTCCTGCAATCGCAAGTATCCGCAACGCAAACGGCACGTGAATCAGTTTGGCTTTGTAGCCTCCGAATTTTGGCAGAAATCCTGTTGTCGAGTATCCAATTATGGCATGTTCCTTCCAATAGCGAAACACATACCATGCGACTAGGGCTGGCACGATCAGTAATCCCCAAAGCACTTCACTATTTGCGAATACCCAATTAGTCATTATTGGAATTTTTTGTCTCAGGCGAAATTTTGGTTTCTTCAATAAAAATCTTTACCGCTACCAAGTTCATTTCGTTTTCACTACCGACTGGTTTTTCCTTGGCAAATTTCACTAAGTCGGCAAGGAATAGGACGTTTCGCGTCTTGTCAATTGTTTCCTGTCCGAAGTCAGGTTTGCGCCGCATGGAATCTATTATCTCGTCGGTAGTTTGCTCTAATGCAGGGATGAAGAAACGTTGCTCGATATACTGTCTTAGAATGTCGGTTAATTCTGAGTAGAATTCTTTGATTTTATCATTTTGCCATAGTGACTTGGATTCAAGGTCTACAAGTCTTTCCAGGGCCAATTCATGTGCAGGTCGCTTCGACTTTTCTATTGCTACTGGAATGTGATCTGGTCTCCGTTTAAACCATATAATCAAGCCTATTATTCCGATAAGCAGCAGGAAAGCCACGGCCAACCACGTCCAGTTTTCTTTTAACCATTCTTTAAATGAAAATGGAACTTGAGCCACACCGCGTATATCGTAAATTCCTTTTGCAGTATCTACCGTCACGGTTTGAACACTCACCAAAAATGGGTTAGACTCAAGCGGGAATCCATTTACTGTTGCCACCAAAGGAGGTATTGCATGGTAGCCACTATCAAAGCTCGTAAGGATAAGTTTCTGTGACAACACGCGTTGTTCCAAGGTCTGCCCCTCAAAAGTGGTGTCGATGGGAGATTTCTGGACTATCTCAACCGCCGCACTTAGGGTGTCTTCTAAAACGGGAAATGAAATAGAATCTGCCGCTGCACTTCTTATCTCCAATCGCAGAAGGATCTGTTCACCAATTAGAATGGACTCTTTATCGGTCGAAGCTTTAAAGGTTGACCCTTGTGCTAAACTCACAATCGAAAGCCAGGCAAATCCTATCGTCAAAAGTGTCCTCATCTTCTTGATTCCCGTTGTTTGAATAATTGCATGAGTGGTTTCACATAGGATTGACCAGTGTAAATCTCGGTGAAGTCAACCCCGGTTTTTCGGAGCAATCCTTTGGTCTTTAATCTTGATATTTCCAAGGACTTTGTATACTCAGACCGCACCTTTTTATTGGAACTATCTATCCATTGCACCGAATTTGTTTCAAGGTCTCGAATCGGCATTAAGCCCATGTCTGGGATTTGGTCTTCTGATCGATCGCGCGCAACCAATGCCACCAGGTCATGTTTGCGATTGGCTATTTGAAGTGGCTTCTCGAAACCCGTATCGAGCATGTCAGAGATCAAAAAGGCGATGCTGCGCTTTTTTGTGACATTGTTGAAGAAACGCAATGCCTCGTTAATATTGGTTCCTTGCCCGACGGGTTGAAAGTCTATTAGCTCGCGAATGATGCGCAATACATGTGACTTTCCTTTTTTTGGTGGAATGTATTTCTCGACAGATTCTGAGAATAGGATAAGTCCAATTTTGTCATTATTCTGTGAAGCAGAGAAAGCTAAAACCGCTGCTACTTCCGTCAGTAGGTCACGTTTTGTTTGGGATTTGGATCCAAAGCTTGCCGAACCACTAACATCGATAAGCAACATCAACGTAATTTCCCGTTCTTCCTCAAACACCTTTACAAAAGGCGCGTTAAAGCGTGCGGTGACGTTCCAATCAATAGATCGAATTGGATCGCCTGGCATGTATTCACGCACCTCACTAAACGTCATTCCACGACCTTTAAAGGCAGAATGATACTCACCCGAAAAGATCTGATTGCTCAGTCCGCGGGTTTTGATTTCGATCTTTCTTACTTTTTTTAGGAGTTCTGAGGTTTCCATTTCACTTAATCACGTTCACTTAATCACTCGGCAGAAAAGACTTTGCTAAGGCACTTCCACGTGGTTCAGAATTTCGTCAATTATGTTTTCCGAGGTGATGTTTTCAGCTTCCGCCTCGTATGTAACGCCAATTCTGTGTCGAAGCACATCCTTGCAAATAGCTCGAACATCTTCTGGAATCACGTATCCTCGTCGCTTTATAAATGCATAGGCCTTGGCGGCTAACGCTAGGTTGATACTCGCTCTCGGCGAACCTCCAAAAGAGATAAGGTCCTTAAATTTCGCGAGACCGTATTCCTCTGGGTTTCGTGTCGCGAACACAATGTCAATAATGTACTGCTCAATTTTCTCATCCATGTAAACCTCGCGAACAACATTGCGAGCTCGCGTGATGTCCTCCGGTTTTAATATTTTGGAAGTAGTTGGGTATGTTGTTGGTGATATATTCTGTCGAATAATGAGTTTCTCTTCTTCTTTTTTTGGATAGTCAAGAACAACCTTGAGCATAAATCTATCTACCTGCGCTTCTGGAAGCGGATAGGTTCCTTCCTGCTCAACTGGATTTTGAGTCGCTAGTACGAGGAATGGAGTTGGGAGATCAAAGGTTGTGTCGCCTATCGTTACTTGTTTTTCCTGCATAGCTTCAAGCAGGGCGCTTTGAACTTTCGCAGGGGCGCGATTAATCTCATCTGCCAAAACGAAATTTGCGAATACGGGGCCCTTTCGAATGGTGAACTCGTCCTTCTTCACTTGATAGATTTGAGTTCCAACAAGGTCAGCAGGCAGCAGGTCTGGTGTGAATTGAATCCGACTAAACGCCCCATCAACGGTTGCGGATAACGATTTAATAGCTAATGTTTTCGCAAGGCCTGGTACACCTTCTAATAGTAAATGGCCGTTTGATAAGAGCGCAATGAGCATTCGATCCACCATGTATCGCTGGCCAATGATCACCTTGTCCATCTCTCGTACAATCAAATCGATGAATGCACTTTCCTTTTCAATCTTCTCGTTCAATTCTCGTATATCCAACGCTGTTTCCATGTTCTGAGTTTTCAACAATTATTCTTGTTTTTGACGAAGACAAAAATCAGAAATCAGCCTAGGGTGCGCGGCGCGGCGCTGTTAAACAATGTTAAGAAGTTTACAGCGCTGAAAGCCTTGTTGTTAAAGGGATTCAAGTATTTTTCACTTCTTAATTTTATTAAAAATTCACAACAATAATATGAGCAATTTAACATCGGAAATGTCATTGAATGAGGTGATTGAATGCGTTCGGAAATTTCATGATTCATTTGGAATAAACAACGAAGATCAGCCGAAGGCTGTAATCGACGATAAAGCACTTTTGTTGCGCTACAAATTGATGCGTGAAGAAAATGAAGAATATCTTGAAGCGGCTCAAAATGGTGACCTAGTGGAAATTGCTGACGCACTCGGAGATATGCTTTACATTTTGTGTGGAACAATTCTCACTCATGGCATGCACGACAAGATTGCCGAAGTGTTTCGAGAAATTCAACGGAGCAACATGAGTAAACTGGACAAAGACGGCAAGCCGATTTACCGTGAAGATGGTAAAGTCTTGAAAAGTGATCAGTACTTCAAGCCGAATATTGCAGACATCCTAGAAAGGAATTAACTGGAACTGCCGATCTGGTCGCGCAGACCTAACAGTTTGATTGCCGTGGCGGCGGCCTCGGTGCCTTTGTTTCCGTGTTCGCCTCCGCTGCGAGCCCTGCTCTGCTCGATGTTGTCATCCGTTAATACCCCGAATATAACGGGCATATTGAACTCGAGTGAAACATCCATAATTCCTTTGCTTACGGCTTGACATACATAGTCAAAATGAGCAGTTTCACCACGAATAACACTGCCAAGACAAATAACAGCGTCGGGTTCGTAACGTTCGATGGCCCATTGCGCACCAAGCGGTAATTCATAGCTCCCAGGAACAGATAGATGGTGAACTTGATCAGATTTCAGTCCAATATGGCTAAGGAGTTCCTTGGCCCCTCGTGTAAGTCCAGACGTAATTTCCGTGTTCCACTCAGATGAAACAATGGCAATAGACCAGTTTGGATTTAGCTTTGGTAAATCCCCAATGTCGCTTAGGTTTTTATTGATCGTAGCCATTAAGCTCCAGCCATGCCTTCAGCACGAGCGATGAACTTATCGATGCTTTGCGCCTCTTGACTTTTCGAAAAATCATTTTTAATACGGTTGTAAACCGAAAGCGCCTCGTTATAGTTTCCTAGGATTTCATAAGCGCGACCTGCTTTCATCAAATAGATAGGTGCAGTAAGCTCATTTTCACTGTGGTCAACAGCACTTAAATAATAGTCTACCGCTTTTTCGGTTTCTCCTATTTCCAAGTGCGCGTCTCCGGTAGCGCCAATAGATACAGCGCAAACCGCCACATCCTTGCAATCGTAGTCGTTTAAGTAGCTGATAGCATCTTCAAAGTTTCCTAAGTGCAGGTGCGAGATACCAATGTAGTAGTGACTCAAATTAGCAGACTCTGTCATGCCATAGTTGTCAATGATATATTGAAAGCCAACGGTGTTTTCGTTTCCATTAATCGCAAGGTTAAAGCTATCGTTCGCGAAAGCTTGCTGCGCCTGCCATATATATTCCTTTGCCTCTGCCTCATCAGGCGCTAAGACAAAATTGTTGAATGCGAAATATGATCCTAAGAGCAACACAATTGCTCCAACTATGATGGATAAACTTTTCTGGTTTTCGATCACCCACGATTCCGTGCTTGAATAAACCTGCTCTACATCAACTATTACTTCTTCGTCTTTGGCCATTTGAAATACCTTAAAAAATCAGGCTGCAAATATATTTTTTTTGAACCAGCATGCGCACAGTGAATATTACATTTGGTCGATGCATCTGAAGCAACTGAAAATATTCAACTTCAAAAACATCGAAACGGCCGAATTTGAGCTCGCTGAAAAAGTGAATTGCTTTCTTGGGAATAACGGTTCGGGAAAGACCACTGTCCTAGATTCTATATACTATCTAGCCTTTTGTAAGAGTTTTTTTAATCCCATTGATTCCCAAAACATTCAATACGATTCAGAGTTCTTTATGATCGACGGAGATTTTGACTTTGCCGGAGAAAGTGAACGTATAAACTGCGCTCAAAAACGCGGAGAAAAAAAACGATTTAAGCGAAATCAAAAGGAATACGATCGTTTGGCGGATCATATTGGAATGATTCCACTTGTTATGATTGCGCCTTCGGACACGGATTTAATCCGAGAGGGAAGTGAAATGCGCCGTAAGTTTATGAATGGTATCATCTCTCAATACAATCGTGGGTATTTGGATACGCTGCTTCAATACAACAGAACGTTGGCGCAGCGAAACGCAATGCTGAAGCATATTTGGGTGGAAGGGAAGCGAATGGACCAAACTGTATTTGAGGTGTTTGATGAACAACTGCATGCGCTTGGCACTGATATTTATCAAGAACGTGTCTCCTTCCTAAAGGATTACCTGCCCATATTCTCAAATTTCTATCAACTTATATCTGGAGGGGCCGAGGAGGTGACTATTTCTTATGAAAGTCACTTAAATGAAAAGCCGTTGAAAGATTGGTTTGCCGAAACACGTCAGAATGATTTACGCGCCCACTTTACAACCAAAGGGATTCACAAGGATGATCTGGTGTTTCAAATAGGCGACCACCAAATGAAAAAGTTTGGAAGTCAAGGTCAACAGAAGAGCTTTGTAATCGCACTTCGATTGGCGCAGTTTGATTACCTGAAGGATCTAAAGCAGAGGAAACCAATTTTATTGTTGGACGACATTTTTGATAAGCTTGACGATCTGAGGGTTGGTGCGCTGATGAAGCTGGTCAGTGAAGATCATTTTGGTCAAATTTTTATTACCGATGCAAACCTTCATCGCGTTCCTGAGTTGTTCAAGGATGAGAAAATTCCATTGAAAAAATTTATCGTTGAGCGTGGTAGTATTACCGACTTTTAGTCATGAGAAAACCGAAACGAAAAAATCAAGAAACATTAGGCGAGGTCATCAACCGTATGCTTGATGTTTATCGTTTACGGAGTGGTCTCACCCAAATTTCGATTCAAAGTGAATGGAAAACGATCGCAGGACCGGCAATTGCCAGCCGAACGGACGAGGTGCTTCTTAGAGGGTCGAAGCTCATTATAAAACTGAATTCCCCAGCTCTTCGTCAAGAACTTCACTACCAAAGAGACCAAATTCGGTCGAATGTGAATGATTTTGTTGGATCCGAAATGGTAAAGGAAGTCCTTCTTCAGTAGCCGTAAATTATGGGTAGCAAAGTTTCTTTTTGGGAAAAAGACGCACTCCTCTCGTATGATATCATCATAGTAGGAGGTGGGATTATCGGAATGTCTGTTGCTGCATCCCTAGCTGAGAGATGGCCCAAGAAATCGATTTTGATTTTCGAAAGGAGTCTCGTGCCGGCAGGTGCAAGTACGCGAAACGCTGGGTTTGCCTGTTTTGGTAGCCTGACTGAGGTGCTTTCCGACATCGATACTATCGGACAAGACGGAGCTCGATTTCTGCTAGAAAACAGGTGGAAGGGACTACAGATAACTCGAAAAAGACTTCGGGATCAGAATATTGGCTTTGAAGAACTTGGTGGCTTTGAAGTAATTGATTCCGATGTTGTTCGCGCCTTAGGTCGCGTCGATGAAGTGAATCATCTTGTGGGTGATTTCATACCTAGCTACATTCAGACTAAGGTCAAATTGGACGGAGTTCGAACTGATCAAGGTCAGAAAATTGTTTCCATGCATGGCGAGGGTCAATTGCATTCAGGTAAACTAATGCGTGCCTTGGAGGCATATTGTTCTGAAAAAGGGGTGCGTTTTCGAACGGGCGCTTCTGTAGGGCTAATTGAAAAAGTGAACGACAGATTCAAGGTCCAGTTGGATGATGCGATTCGTGATCGGGTTACATTTAGTTCATCGATTCTGATTGATTGTAGAAATGCGTTTTCAAACTCTGATATTGAACCTGGACGTGGGCAAGTATTGTTAACCGAACCAATTTCCGATTTGAAATTTCGAGGCAATCTGCATATTGATGAAGGATTCTATTATCTCAGAAGTGTCGGGAGTCGAATTCTTTTTGGCGGAGGTCGAAACCTAGATTTTGAAGGTGAACAAGTTCAGGAATTTGGCTTGCATGTGCCCATTCAATCGGCGCTTGACAATAGAATTAGTGAGATTTTAGATCTGAAAACGCCGCCCAAAATTGATATGCGTTGGTCGGGAATTATGGGATTCACAAAAGATAAACGTCCCATCGTAAGGCTGGAGCATGATGGGCTTCTCAGGGCCGTAGGAATGGGTGGAATGGGCATAGCCCTTGCTGGTAGAATTGGGGAAATGGTGAAAGAATTAATTGAAGAAAAACAATTACTATGATAGACTATAGAGGGATTTGGGAGAAGGGATTAAGCTATAACGGATACATCGAATTGGTGGATAAGAAAATTGAAGAAGGAACATCTACAAGTGAAACAGACGACGCGTCGTTATTGGAGTACTCCATTTTAAATGCCCACAGAATGAATCGCATCACAAAGGGGATGAGCAAGAAAGATTCCAGGGTCCTTTCGGGAAAGTCAAAAATGCGTTACGCATTGGTTATTACGGAGGGTTGGTGCGGAGATGCGGCGCAAATTGTTCCCGTGGTGGATGCCGTTTTACATCAGAATAGCGTTGAACATAAAGTTGTGCTTAGAGACAAGAATGAAGCGCTAATGGATGCACATCTAACAAATGGAGCGCGTGCAATTCCGGTTGTCATTTTCTTAAACGATTCGTTTGAAGTGATCGCCCAATGGGGTCCAAGACCTGCGGAGGCTCAACAAATAGTGGTAGATTGGAAAAATATACCAGAAGGAGAACGACCGCCAAAATCAGAGATGAGTAAACAAATACAATTATGGTATGCTAAGGATAAGCAACAGGCAATAATCCTTGAACTGGAATCACTGTTACTTGGTTAATAAGAGGCTCATATCTTATGGTGAATTGGCCTATGCCATCGCTTTGACGGTCGTAGTTCTGTTTTCCGGATGCACCAGATGCAAGGATGGTTGTGTACACGGAATTTGTCAGAATCGCACCTGTATTTGCGATACATATTGGGAGGGAGATGCCTGCAACCGAAATTTTTTTTCAAACTATACGGGCACATATTCTGGAAACAATTCGTGTATTATATCAGGTGAGAATCAATCCTATAAAATGTCACTGACGTCTAACGAAGCGGGAATGAACTTTGACGGAATGGATCTGTCATTTACCACGGATACTCGATTCCGAGTGCCAGAGCAGACATATCGAGGGAGCAAAATCGAAGGCGAAGGTCAGATGCAAGTCGAACGTATTTCTATCACTTACTTTTTGTTGGATTCGATAAACTCAGGTTCGTGCTTAATCGAGGCTCAGCGCGATTGATTGACGTTCGATTAGAAATGGCGGGTTGAACGACCTCCAATCGGAGAAAATTTCACAATTTCGTCGCCAATTCAAACATCGATCAAATGGGTAAAATCCACAACTTTAGTGCTGGTCCCAGCATTCTTCCTAAGGAGGTTTTTTTAGAGGCATCACAGGCCATCGTTGATTTCAACGGATCCGGTCTAAGTCTGCTGGAAATGTCGCACAGAAGCAAACCTTTTGTGGCGGTTATGGATGAGGCTCAGTCGCTTGTGCGAGAGATATACGGCCTTGGGGATGATTACGAAGTAATGTTTCTGCAAGGTGGAGCTAGTTTGGGTTTCCTAATAAGCGCATACAACATGATGCGTGGCAATAAGCGTGGCGCTTATGTAAACACAGGGTCTTGGGCTGGGAAAGCGGTTAAAGAAGGAGCTTGGGTTGGTGAAGGAGTCGAAGTAGCCTCATCAAAGGATTCAAATTTCAACTACATACCGAAAGGGTATGAAGTGCCTTCGGACTTTGATTATTTTCACTACACATCTAACAACACCATTTTTGGAACACAATATCATCAGATTCCAGATGTTAATGTTCCATTGGTTTGTGATATGTCTTCAGATATTTTTTGTCGACCGATCGATGCCAGTAAATTTGATCTGATATATGCAGGTGCTCAGAAAAACATGGGCCCAGCAGGTACAACGCTTTATATTGCTAAGAAGGAAGTTCTAGGGAAGTCTAGTATGAGCATACCTACTATGCTTAACCTTAATACACACGCCGAAAAGGATTCAATGTTCAATACGCCGCCCGTATTCGCAGTGTATGTCAGCATGCTTGTACTTAGGTGGATTAAGAAAACTGGATTGGAAGCAATCGGAAACACAAACCAGTCTAAGGCAAACGCGCTTTACTCGGAAATTGAACGAAACTCTATGTTCAGCGGAACCGCGGCAGCAGAAGATAGATCTCTCATGAATGCTTGCTTTGTTTTGAATGACGGATTAGACGATGCGCTCAATGCCGAATTCCTAAACATGGCAACTGAAGCTGGAATTAGCGGAATTAAAGGACACCGATCTGTTGGTGGCTTCCGAGCTAGTATGTACAATGCACTGCCGCTTGAGAGCGTTCAAGCATTGGTTGACGTTATGAAAGCATTTGAAACTAAATTCGCGTGATTATGAAGAATTTGACATTGGTTCTAGCCTTTTCATCAATTTGCTTTGGTGCATTGGCTCAGATAGAAATTAATAAGGCCACTAAGAAGTATGAATACGCCAACGAGGAAATGATTACGGTTGAAAGAGCCGGCGTTGGAGAGCTAATAAATAGGTTCTACTATTGGGGCGTTGAGGAATACAAGGCCAATAAAAGTAAGGTTGTTAGAGATGACAGTACCTTCCGAACAGTTGAGTTTATGGTGACCACACCGCTTCCAGAGAATCACTTTGGAGTGAAATTCGTTCATACAAAGCGCGAATTGACCTATCGGTTGAAGTTTGATGCTGAGAAGAAAGACTACAGCTATTGGATTACAGATATCGCATACAAATGCATCGAGACGGACCGGAAAGGTCGAGAAGCAGCGTATGACGGTTTGCTTGAAGAATATAAGGGAGCTGCGAAACGCGGACTCTTAGAGGAATTGGAGATGGTCTACGACGTATTAGCAGATTCATTTGGAGTTGCGGCCGAGCGCGATTTGTCGGCAGCTCAAATCACAGAATTTAAGGCTTGGCAAGATGAGCGAAAGGCAATCAATGCTGATGCTTCGAAGAATGCTGCCAAGGCAAAGAAAGAAGCTGCCGCTGCCGCTAAGAAAGCAGCTAAAGAAGAAGCTGCAGCTGCAAAAGCGGCTGCGAAGGAAGCTGCAAATCAAGCAAAAGCTGATGCAGCAGCGAAGAAAGAAGCGGAAGCAGAAGCTGCGAAAAAGGCACGCGAAAGTGCAAAGCCGGCTCCCAAAGAAGGAGATAAACCTGAATAAAACTGATTCATGAAAATTTTAGCGAATGATGGGATTTCCGCAGCTGGAAAGTCCAAATTAGAAGCCTATGGTTTCGAAGTATCAACGGATACTATTCCTCAAGAAAATTTGTCCAATGGCATAAATGAAGGCGGTTTTGTTGGAATTTTAGTTCGAAGCGCAACCAAAGTTCGAAGCGAGCATATGGATGCCTGTCCCAACTTAAAACTGATTGGTAGAGGCGGCGTTGGAATGGACAACATTGATGTTGCTTATGGGCGGGACAAAGGACTTCATGTTGTAAACACACCCGCAGCTAGTGCCAGAAGCGTAGCCGAATTGGCAATGGGAAGTCTTTTCTCTCTTGCAAGATTCACCTATGATGCAGATCGCAAAATGCCAACGTCGGGATCAACGGATTTCAAGGCGCTGAAGAAATCTTATAGCAAGGGAACAGAATTGCGTGGAAAAACATTAGCAATAATTGGATTTGGCGGAATCGGCCAGGAATTAGCAAAGTATGCCCTGGGTTGTGGAATGAATGTCATGTATAACACCCGAGGCGAGAGCAATTCTGTTACACTAAACATGGAAATTGTTGGTCAATCCATTACCCACACAATAGCGAGAAGTTCTTTTGATGAGTGTATCGAAAAGGCAGATTATATCAGCATGCACGTGCCAAAGCAAGCGGATGGAAGTGCCGTAATTGGAGCTAATGAATTGGAAAGAATGAAAGATGGTGTTGCTCTTCTAAACTCTTCGAGAGGAGGCACGATTGATGAAGACGCGTTGCTCGCTGCCCTCAATTCTGGAAAGGTAAAGGCCGCTTGGCTTGATGTTTTTGTAGGAGAGCCAAACCCGAGAGCAGAAGTCGTTTCACACCCGCGAATAATCAGTACGCCCCACATTGGAGGAAGCACCATCGAAGCTCAAGATCGGATAGGTGTTGAGTTGGCAGATCAGATCATCGAATTACTTGGAAAATAGAATAGAACCCAAAAGCACTTTATTATGAGCATTTTCAAACCATTTAAGGCAACAAGACCACAAGTAGATAAGGTTAAAAATGTTGCATGTAGACCATACGATGTGTTAAACCGCAGCGAAGCAAAAGCGGATTCCGCCGGCAATCCGGATAGTTTTTATCATGTGATAAAACCAGAAATTGACTTTGATGATGCGCATAACCCGTACGATGAGTCGGTATACAAAAAGGGACGAGAGAACTATGAAAGGCTCAAGGATAGTGGTGTTCTATTGGAAGAGTCAAAGGAGTGTTTCTATGTCTATCAGTTGATAATGGATGGTCACAAACAAACAGGACTCGTTGGGTGCTGTGCGATTGATGATTATTTTGAAAACAATATCAAAAAACATGAGCTAACTCGGCCAGATAAGGAAGAGGATCGAAAGAATCACGTGCGATACGGAAAGATAAATGCAGAACCCGTTTTTTTCTCTTATCCACACGTCAAGCAAATTGACACGCTGGTAGAAGAGGTAAAACTTGCAGCTCCGACTTATGATGTTATAACGGATGATGGCATTCAACACACACTCTGGGTTGTAAGCGCTGACGACCACATCAACTCGATCGAAACATATTTTGCAGCAGATGTTCCTTCAATTTATGTCGCAGACGGACACCATAGAACTGCCGCTGGTGCGCTTGTCGGTCAAGAATTTAGGGAAAAGGCCGGAGGTTCGAGAACTGATGGCAATCGATACAACTACTTTATGGCGGTAGTGTTTCCAGATAACCAGTTGAAAATTATTGATTACAACCGAGTAGTTAAAGATCTGAATGGCCTTTCTGAGGGTGAATTAATATCAAAATTAGATACCAGCTTTCTAATCGAAGAGATGTCAGGTCAGTATCGACCAGAGGCATTGCATACGATAGGAATGTACCTTGGAAGTAAGTGGTATAAACTCACGGCTAAGTCAGATACATACGATGACAACGATCCTGTTGGAGTGTTGGATGTGACCATTCTGTCTAAACAAGTGCTGGAGCCCTTATTTGACATCGTAGATTTAAGAAGAGATAAGCGAATTGACTTTGTAGGTGGAATCCGTGGATTGGGCGAGCTTGAAAAACGCGTTAATTCAGGTGAAATGAAAGTAGCGTTTGCAATGCATCCAGTGTCAATGAAACAGCTTATTGATATCAGCGACGCCGATCTAATAATGCCACCAAAGGTGACTTGGTTTGAGCCAAAACTGCGCAGCGGTTTGTTCGTACACGAACTTTAGGAGTGCATTTGACATTGTAAGGGAGAAATGTTCTAATTTTCTCATCTTGCTGAATGCTTTATGGAAGATAAACTCAAGATAATTATTGTCGAAGATGAGGGGGTCATCTCTGAGATGCTCAAACTCACACTTGAAGATCTTGGTCACACGGTTGTGGGCACCGCACATAACAAAAGCAAGGCAAGAAGTCTCATTCAAAGAGGCGGTTTCAATTTCGCAATATTGGATGTTAATCTCGAAGGAGGAATAGAGGGAATTGAATTAGCTGAGGAGTGTAGGGTAGAGAAAATTCCATTCATGTTTCTAACATCATACGCAGATAAATACACACTAGATAAAGCCAAAAAGACAATGCCTGGTGCCTATGTATTAAAACCCTTTACGGAAGAGGACATTTATACAGGGTTGGAAATGTCATTGATGCATTCAAACAAGGCTGAGGATAGTACTGTAAGCATAAAGGATGGACACAAGGCGCAGCTCCTTGATCACGAAGACATCCTGTACATAAAGGCGGACAACATTTATATTGAGGTGTACACCACGGACAAAAAGGTTGTCAGCAGACAAACGCTTTCTGCGGCGCTAGAGAAATTGCCTGAAGATGTGTTCCTAAGAGTGCATCGATCCTACGCGGTCAATAAGCGAAAAATTGATTCAATAAGTAGATCATCCCTGAAAATAGGAGAGGTAAATATTCCGATTTCTAGATCCTACAAGACGGAGGTCCGTCGAATTTTGGATATAAAGTAGCTATTCACATACAGATATGATTCATTCACAACAATAAGGGCTGAAAGTGAATGGCCGGATTTGTTGTGCTTTATATTCGTGTCAACAAAAAGCAGTTAACGACCACAGCGTCGATAATCATAGACCTCAATCCGTAGCATGGCGATTTTATATCGCTAACCGGCCTTCTTGGCCGGTTTTTTTTTGCCCTAATTTTATTCAAATTATCGTTGAATTTCCTCTCCTACAAATGAAATTTCTGAGGCCTCAGAGTATGGTCTTTTCATTTTACCATAGTTCGTGGAATCGAGATCTAAACATTTTATGAAATGTCCATCTTGGTTAGCAATCGAAAATGAGATTGTAATGTTAGTGGAGTCGAACCCTAGCGCCATCAAATAAGAGCGGGCTGTAAGCGCCCGTCTCAGTCCAATCCGCTGGTCAAAATTCGAAGTGAGTCCAGTGTCACAGGCGATAAATAACTCGGATTCCTGAAAACTTGATTCCCTGGATATCGCATTGTCATTCAGTTTAAGAAGCGCATCATAATTAAGCGATGAAATTCCGGGTGGAAAATACAAGGTGTCGAGAGATGACCTCTGGCTGTGAGCTTTAAGAAAAGGGGTGCCAAAAACGATAAGAGTCAATAGTATACGTATCATAATCTGGCTTTGTGCAGTGTAAAAACGTGTCTGGTTCAGAAATTATTGCTTTACACCAATGTGACCTATTCCATAAAATGCCGCTTGTTTTTTGATCTTTGTAACATGTCGATCACAACAAACCTGGAAGGATTTAAATCACAAATAGAGGAAAGAGTAACTCTTGTTGCAGTCTCAAAAAGGAAACCCGTTGAGGATATTAGGGAGGCATATGATTTTGGTCAACGGGACTTTGGAGAAAATCATGTTCAAGAAATGTGTGAGAAACAACCCCTGTTTCCAGATGATATGCGTTGGCACTTTATAGGACATCTTCAATCCAATAAGGTAAAGTATATCGCTCCATTTATCCACCTCATTCATGGCGTTGATAGTCTGAAACTTCTCAAGGAAATTAGCAAAAGGGCCATAGGATCAGCTAGAGTAATTGACTGTCTCCTGCAAATAAAAATTTCTGAGGAAGAAACGAAGTATGGATTGGATGAGGACGAAATTGATGGATTGCTTGGTCTAGAAGAATTTATTTCATTAAAAGGTGTCCGCATTGTTGGTTTGATGGGTATGGCATCCAATTCAAATGATGACCAACTTGTACGGCAAGAGTTTGACCAATTACAACTTCTCTTTTCTCGATTAAAGCGAAGCATCCAGGCGCCACATAAAATGGAGTTTTTGAGTATGGGAATGAGTGGCGATTTCCCGTTGGCTCTGTCAGCTGGATCAAATATGATTCGCGTTGGTTCAGGCATTTTTGGCGCACGCAATAACTAGTTCGTGAAGTGGTCAAAGGCTTTTTCGGTTATTCTATTAACTCCAATTGGTCTTATAGCATATAATAGCCTAGACGATTTCCCAATCTTGATACTTAGTGAATTCGCATCGGCTTTCACATTATTGGCATTATCCATAAGCGCGATATCTCTAATGGTTCATGCATCTCGATACCAATATCAAAGTCATAGGTCGCTGACCTTTGTTTGTTTGCTATTAGCCTATGTTTTTTTGGGTGGAAAAATGGATATCCAAATTAGTGACCACTCGGATCTACATATTGTTTCAATTAATGTGGCGCAGTTTGGAAATGACACCATCCACGCCAGAGGAATTGCTGCGTTAATTAAGGGTCTAAACCCGGATATCGTGGTGTTACAGGAATTTGGCTTGTATTATAAATGGCCAAATACGGCTGTGGTTGCCGCCCAATTTTCGAAGAAAATCGGACTATCAGAATATCATTTCGAACCACACAAGGACAACATTTTTGGCACCGCCATTTTTGCGAAGTTTCCCATTCGGGAGTCCGAATTGGTTTATAATCAAATCAGCCAAACCAGTGAAGGTTGGATACATCATCTTGACATTAATGGCACGTCATTATTCGTCGCAAATGTGCAGCTCGAAAGCTATAACTTTCAGAATGTAGGCAGTGACGTATTAGCAATGACTATGGTGCAGAAGAGGCAACTCAACCAAGTGAAAATGCTACTTAAGCGACTTTCAGACAAACATAAAAGCATCATTGTAGGTGATTTTAATGCGATACCGTACAGTAAGATTTACAACGTTACGGCAAGAGAATACGAGGATTCAATGGCTGAAATGGGAAATGGTTGGCAGTCGACATATGTGAAACTTCCCATTCGTATTGACTACCTGTTTCACTCAAAGGATATCAAGGTGGGTAGGGCGGATGCCTTGTATACTGAGCATTCAGATCATAAAGTACTAAGCGTACATATTGACCTTTAACCTGTTTACAGGCGGGTGTCGAAAACTATACCCGCTTGGCAATTGCACTGCAGCGCATTGATCTAAGTTTGGTTAGTTAATATAAGCCACATGAAGAAAGTCGCAGTTCTAACTTTGCTAAGCCTGATTGGATTCGCAGGTTTCTCTCAAGAAAAGCCGAACAACAATTTCAATCAAGCCAAACTGCATTTGGCGAATCATAAGTTGAACCAGGCAATTCCAATTTTACAAACGCTTTGGAAAAACGATCCAGGCAATGCCAATCTAAATTATCTATTGGGGTTATGCTATGTGAAGGTGGATGTGAGTATTCCAGAATCTGTGGAGCTATTGGAAACGGCTTCGAAAATTTACGCCACAGATTATGCTTCTGGTTCTAGCAAAGAGCGGAGAGCGCCAGAGTATGTCTATTACTACTTGACTATTGCCTATTCAAAAAATGGTCAGTGCGAAGAGGCATTGCGTTCGTTGAATAAGTTCTATCAGGTATATACTTACAACGATGAATACTACTTAGTTGATGGTCAAAAGTGGGTAAGAGAATGCAACCTGGGAAGGCCAGAGGAGGAAGTTCAAGAAGAAGAGCCACTCGTGGCAGAAGTTGCAGAAGAGAAAGTTAGTGAAGAGGTTCCAGTGGAAGAGCCAGTGATTGAGGAGGAACCAAAGGAAATTCCAATAGAGGAGAAGCCAGTTGAGGTGATAGACGAGAAACCAGCTCCTATTGAATTGACTCCAGAACAAAAAGAAGGCGAAGAAATTTTAGCCGAAGTGAGAAAGGAACGGATCGAGCCAAAAATCAAGGAACGCCTAATTCCATTTGATGATTGGGAAAACTTGAGAACTAGAGATGTCAATTATACAACGCTGACGTCGCAATATGGAGTTCAAGTGGCGGCTCTGATAGATTTGAAACCAACACGAGACTTTACAGATTTAAAGAACGTAGAGGTTTATGTTGATGAGAATGGAATCTTCAGATATGTAATTGGCCGTTTTCCATATCGAAAGCAGGCTGAGTCTCTGAAAGATAAATTGATTGAGACGGGTTATAAAGACGCGTTTATTGTTGATATAAACCAGCCAGATTATAACAAAGAGGTTCTTGGTATTGGAAAGTCTAATATCAACTGGCATATGGGTGGGAAAGTCGATTTCCGGGTACAAGTTGGGGCTTTCACAGCCTTGGTACCTAGTGCTGTTGCGAGTAAATACCTGGAGATTGATGGCATACGGGAGTATCAACAAAATGGATTGACTATACTAACCGTGGGCAGCTTTAAAGATTATGAATCAGCCGTTAAGTATAGAGACGAGCTAAAGGAAATGGGAATAGACGACGCGTTTATCGTGGCGTTTAACATGGGAAATAAAATATCATTGAAGGAAGCGAAGGACTACGTTGAGCAGAACAAACCAGCGGAAGCTCCTGAAGAAGAAAAGGGCAAGAAGAAAAAGGCTGACTTCTAGTCAGATCTTGCCATATACTCATTCAACCCAACCGCATTCGTGATGCTGTTTAATCATCTCAGACAGAATGCCTTTCTTGATTTCACTTTCACGCAGAAGGTTAGGTTTTGTTAGGTTAAGTTTCGATAAAAGCCTCCTGATTTTTCAGGAGGCTTTTTTGCGCCCTAAATGGCATAGTGTTGCAGAGATGCCTTTCTGCGGATATATGACGTTACCTAAGAAGAACACTTCTTTGAGAGGAAGTCGACGTTGTTAAGTCTATGTCATAGAAATAAACCTCCGCATAAATTGACTTCTAATTCTAATAGACACTCGGGTGATAATTGTCAGACAAGGGTAGATGTAACGCTTCGAAGGGTTACATTTGCCCGACCTCATTCGACCCTATTTCGAATTCATTTGACCAAACTTGAGACTACCCGCCTCTACATTATTATTACTGTTGTTTTGCACCTTGCAGGGGGTCGCGCAGTATCGCCCCTCGGATTACACTAGTCACCCAGAGCCGTTAGATGATTTCAATGATGGATTCCAAAATTTAAATCCATATATAAGTTCCGCTGGGGATCAAATGTGGGTCACGAAAATTTCACATCCGGAAAACACTGGTGCGGCGCGTAGTCATGACGTTTGGGAGTCGAGGCGCGTAAACGGAAATTGGAGCAAGCCAACCAATGATTCCAAATCTTTGAATACAGAATTAAATGATTTGATTATCGGTCAGTCCCATGGAGAATTGATCTATGTGTTACGCTATCAAGAAGGCTTTAACGATCCGGAAAGTAAAATTGTATGCTATCAACAAAAGGGCGGCGAATACGTCGTAGACCATGAGATTCAGATGCCGAAAATTAGCTTTCAGAGCGAATTCTTCGGTTTTTTTATTCCTGCAGACGAATCCTACATATTGTTGTCCATGAAGGGAGAGTTTTCCTTTGGTAAAGAGGATCTATACGTTGTCCAAAAAATAAAAGGTAAATGGGGTGATCCAATTCACCTTGGTGCCCGTATTAACACTTCAGGATTTGAGATGTCGCCATACATGGCAGACGATGGGAAGCATCTTTACTTTGCGAGTGAAGGTCATGGGAGCTATGGCAATGCAGACATTTTTGTATCGGTCCGTTTAGACTACACGTGGGCATCCTGGTCAAAACCGATCAATCTTGGACCAAATATTAACTCGGAAGGATTTGAAGCCTACTTCACGCTAAATCTGCTCGAAGATGAGGCCTACTTTGTAAGCAATCGCCAGAACAATTCAGGTGGCTTATTCAAAATTGATTACTCGCCGTCTACAGGTGAGTTACTCACTGCGCATCCGTCTGCTAGTGGGTTCATTAGAATGGAAAAGCTACCTGCTTTAAATGTCAGATTGAACTTGCTTGACGAAAACGACCGGGTTATCCAAACGGTTACAACCAATGATGAAGGCTATTTTAACCTTCAGTCATTTCTCCCGGACAGAGATTACAAAATCGCTATTGAGGACAGTGTGAGACAGGACCTGAGTACTGCAGATATTTTTCTAACCAATGACCTTGGTGAGAAAATGGTTTTCATGAATCAGGAAGAGCTCGGGTTGTTTGGCTTTAAAGTGCTATCAGGTAAAAAGATCAATGAAATAAATGAATTAGAAGGACTTGCGGGTGCAGGGTCAATTGTAGATCGGTCTACGACGATTTCAGGAAAAGTTGCCACGTTCGGAACACTGAAGGAAAAAGTGAAATTGAATATCGTTGATGAAAACAGCAAGGTCATTGATGAAATTGAAACTGATGAAGATGGTTACTTCGAGTTTAAAACCAATGCGCTTGAAAAGAGTTACTTCCTTTCTGTTGACGAGGAAACGCAAGGATTGGTGGATGTCTATGAAATTTTCTTGACCAATGATAACGCCGGGGAAGACATCGTAGTTTCAAAAACCAATAAACACCTATTCGAATTTCGTGCTCTATCCGGAGGGCGAAGTAATCGGGGAATATCGAAAGTTGTGGAACATGATCGAGACTTAAGCCAGGTCATCTTTGATAAGTATGGATACTTGCCAACCCGCACAAGTTCTGCCATGAGTGGATATTTAAAGCTGGATAAACTGCCCTTGATCAACACGACTATTTCATTAATTGACAATGAGGATAATACTGTGGAAAAAGCAATCACAGATGCGGAGGGGCGGTTTGTTTTTGAAGATGCCATCCCTGAAGGCGATTATACATTGCAATTGGACGAAAAGCAACAATTGGAACTTGGAGCCAGTGAGATATACCTCGCTAAAAACCCTCAGGATGTTGTGTTTTATTTGAATGACGATAGGGCAGGCGTTTTTGCATTTAAAAAGTTGTCGCAGGAAAGGCCAATGACACTCTACTCTTTGAGGACAGAAACCGAGAATGGTTTTGTCGTGTCAGGTGAGAACGCACGAATTCGTGGAAAATTTGAATATAAAAAACTCCCCAAGTCTGGAGTGAAACTTAAGCTGCTTGATGAAAAGGAAAATGTAATTCAAATCACAGAAGTCAAGGAGAATGGTGAGTTTGAGTTCGAAAACTACACGGTGAATGAGAACTACTTTATCTCCGTTGAAGACGCCGAAGGGTTATCTGATATCTATGAGATCTACTTAAGCGGCCAACAACGAAACGTCCTTGTTAACAGAACCAATCGCTTTGTGTTTGCATTTACCGTGCTTCCCTCGCAAGATATTTTATTGACCAAGTCGTATGAAAATGACGCCATTTTTGGACAGGTAGAAACACCCGTATCGGCAACGCAGTCAACAAAAGATAAGCGCTACTTCGAATTCGACTTGAACGAATTATCTCGAGCAAATTATTCAGCTTTTGAAGATGTAAAGGTGGCCGCACGATCGGGTAATCAAATCACCATTCGAATTTCTAAGGAAGACAGAGACAGCAATGAATTGGAACTTCGATTAATTTCAGATGCGGAGCTGCTCCGTGTGCGAGATCAAATGGTAGTGCGCGGAATTGATGCATCACAAATATCTACAGCGCGCAATGGATCTGATCAGGTGATTTACACAATCAACTAAAGCTGATTTCGACTTAGATTCGGTGTGTTGTGAGTACACGGCACATAATACTTTCACTGGCTCGCTGCAGGCTCATGTCTCACCTTCCTTCTACCGATAAATAATGACGTTCCACATCTCAATCCTGTTGGGTTTGGTTGATACTCGAAAACTTACCGGCATATAATCTAAACGAAAAAAGCCCCGTTGAACTTCAACGAGGCTATTACATTTTCAGTGGATGACCTTACTGAACGATCACCTTCTTGATTATACTGCTGTTATCTAGGTTCAATCGAACCATGTAGACGCCAGCTGGTAGAGATGTTTCTACTGAATTTCCAGTTGAACTTATGGAGTTTATCATTTGGCCTTGAACGTTTAATACATCAATGGTTTGAACATTTAGTTCGCCCCAACTGATCATAAACTGACCATTGTTTGGATTAGGGTAAACGTCGACCATGGCGGCGGCGATTTCGTCAATACCTGTACAAACGCCAGTGCTTGCAGCTATCTCATGTCGCGCGCTAATACAATCTGCTTCGCCAACTTCCCAATCATAGAAATAGTAGTAGTGATTCAATCCACCTGCTTGATTCGCAGAACTCCTTGTGATAGATACCACCCCACTTATCGTGTAAGGGTAAGCCACACCTTCATTGTTTCGGTACAGATCGACAGCACTGTTTGCATTTATTCCAATGCTCATGTCGGTGCCGACTGGTAGATTGAAATTCAACGTAACAACCGATTCGCCATCCGGAAGATTAACGGTTGCAGATTGTATTACCCCTCCGTTTTCATCACGTAGATCGATTGTTCGATTTCCTGCTCCTTCTGCAAATACTTTAACAGTTTTCAAGATTGATTCGCTAAAGACATCGAAGATGAGAGACTGATTAAATTGAAAATAAGCACCCCCACCAAAGGTGTTGTCCGCAGGTCCAACGTTAGCCGTGGCTCCTTCGACAACCGTTTCAACATAGTATGGGGTAGAGTATGAAATTACGGGCGTTGTAAACGAGTCTCCAACGTGAATTGGTGTTGTTCCAGAAGGATCGTCATACCATCTTGTTTCACCTGCAGCAGTGGGCATAGCGTATAATGTTGCTGATTCCTCCGGGCATATTTCCACGTTAGCTCCTGCTGGCATTGTAGGTCTGTTGATATCAATATACGCCTGCTTGATAAGGCTGTCAGTCCCATTGCTGTTAGATACAACAAGCGTTACATTGTACGTTCCGTTGCTGTCGTATTCGTGTGTTGGATTTTCAAGTGTAGATGTAGTGCCGTCTCCAAACCTCCAAATCATATTGTCAGGGCAGTTGCTACTTTCATTGGCAAAACTGATCATTCCATCACAAGACTCAGTTATAGCCGCTTCAAAAGCTGGTACTGGAGGTGTGTTGCCCTCTTCACATTCCCAGCTAATTTTGAATCCTGAATACTCAAGACCGTTATCGGCAACCAAACGAACCGTAATAGCCGGGCCAGTAGAGGTGAGTGAGGCCGGAGGGTAATTCAATGAACTAGATGTTGTGCCACAGTATGAACCGAGAAGTGTGGCGTTAATAGACGCACCATCATAGACCTCCAAGTAGTCATATTGGCAATTGGCGTCGGCCTCAAGAACAAATTCATCAAAATTTATGGTCACGCTTGATGCTCCGCAAGGGGCGATGGTAACCCAAGAATCAGATCCAGCTAAATAACTTCCATCAGGTCCTCCGTTGTCGAAAAGATAGCCTAAACAGCCTTCCTGAGTTGTTCCTTGACCTCCATTTACCATGATGTAGTCACAAGGCACACTAGGGCCGACTGTAATGTATGAGGTCTCTGTTTTTGTATCTGTTCCACAGGATGAAGATGACTGTAACACAACAGTGTAAGTGCCAGCGGCAGTATACGTGTGAGAAGGTTGTGCTGCGGTAGAGCTTCCTCCATCTCCAAATGTCCATGCATAGGTGTCAGAGTTCGAACTTAAGTTGCTGAAGTTTACGGTAAATGGTAATGCGCAATCCTCGGTGTCATCAGCCAGAAAATCAGCATCGACTGTTGCCACATACTCTGCGCCTACTCCGACGGCATACCACGCGTTGGTCGTGCTTTCCACTTCTTGTGTGCACGCGCCGTAAAGGTCCTGAGCTGATTGTATGGCGTAGAATCGCGCATCAGAGTACTGACTGTTAGTTGTTAGGTAGATAGTAAGGTTTCTGAATGCGATTGCCTCCGCATCATCTATTCCAAGAGCTGTGACGCTATAGTTATCTCCTATATCGTTTGTGCCCGTTCCACCTACTGTTAGTAGATAAAACCAATAATTTTGGACACCACTGTTTGTGTGCACGCCTCCATTGTCTCCAGCTCCGGCAAACCAATTTGTTCCCAAATAAGTGTCTGGGTCACCATAAGAATTAGGATTGCTCAGTGACCGAATGGCCGAGCCGCGATCTTCACCCATCAACCAATCTCCATTAGCAAAACCAAGAGCATCGAATTCGACTGCAGCACCAAATATGTCTGAAAAGCTTTCATTTAATGCGCCAGATTCGTACGAATAAACTAGATCAGCCGTGTTGGATGTCAACCCATGGCTGATTTCATGCCCTACCACATCAATAACCTGAAATGGCGCTCCACCGTCACCATAGGTCATTCTTTGACCGTCCCAAAACGCATTGTTGAAGTTGTTACCATAGCTGCAGTAACTCAATAGTTTAAAACCTGCATCGTCAATACTATTTCTAGAATGTTTATTGTAGAAATAGTCATAAGTCATTTCTGCACCCCAATGCGCATCGGTTCCATATTGGTCGTTTCCTGTAGCATTCCATACATTGTCATTATCAGTATAATCTGACGAACCACCATAATTAGTCCCATTGTTCATGGTGTATGTTTCAATGCCGTTGCCTCTTCCTGTTTCACGCAATCTGAATTGAGTGCCCGTATAATCTGCCACAATATTTTGTGACCCGCTGTAGCCAGTATTGGCGACACCATCTGAGTCCGCATGATGAATTAGGTCATTTCTAAAGTCAATTGTACCAGCCGTCGCATTCACAAAAACCTCCTGTCGGCTCAATGGTTGAGCGGCATAAATGTTGAATTTCCAAGCGAGTGACAGATCAACCTCAGATAATGAAGGATCTCTATTTACAATTACAAGTTCGCCTGTCGGAAAATATGTCGCTTCTGGATCGTTTTGTTCCAACTTTAGATGAGCTTCTTCCGCCTCGATTTGCCATTTATAGCTGTCGGCACCAACCGATGCCATGGCCAGATTTAGCGCAGCCTCTTCCGAAACACTAGGCTTAAATGAAGGAACTTCGTCAAACATTTCTCCATTCATACTAATTACCTGTCCGTTCTTTGTGTGAACCAACCAAACACCAAATTCAAGCGGAAAGCCATCCTTTGCTTGTTGATATCGATAGTGAATCATCCCAAGCTCGTCTTCTTCGGATCGCAGGAATTGGAAGGAAAAACCCTCGCTTGTTTTAAAGTAACGCTGTGTCATCCATTCTTCCCATTCTGTGAACGAAATGGTTTGGTCGGCTCGGAAACGGATGAAGGCCGGGACCGTTGAAAAGGACTTATATCTAATAAGCTCGGTGCCTGGGATTTCCTCATGTGCATTTCGACCAGTAAGAATCGTTTCGGTCTCCTTGGCAAAGGATTGAAATGAAAGTGCAATGAATAGGAAGGAAATTAATAATCTCATGTTGTTTAGTTTGGTGATCAAATATACTTTGAGCGAATCAACATTTAAATATGGAAGTATGTTTATTCGCGCCTCATTCGTAACAATCTTGGACGAGCATGCTTGCCACAATGACAGTCCAAAGGCGCTGGCACATACTTTGACTAGTGCAGTCCACGATGAATCTACTGGATTCCTCTACGAATGATGAATAATTGAAAAACGATTACAGAATAAAATAGGATTGCTATGAAGGGAACAATTAATGTTCAAGCGGAAAATATTTTCCCAATAATTAAGAAATTTCTCTACTCAGATCATGAGATTTTCTTGCGCGAGTTGGTATCGAACGCAGTGGATGCCACGACAAAACTGAAGACTATAGCCCGACTAGGCGAGTTTAAAGGGGACGTTGGAGAAACTACCATCGAGGTGAAAATCGATGCAAAAAAGAAGACACTCCATATTATTGATAATGGAATCGGAATGACGGAGGATGAAGTGGAGAAGTACTTGAACCAAGTAGCTTTCTCTGGTGCATCTGAGTTCTTAAAGGAGTATGAAGGCAAGGTTGATGATGGCGGAATCATTGGACATTTTGGCCTTGGGTTTTACAGTGCCTTTATGGTGTCCAAGAAGGTAGAGGTTATCACAAAGAGCTGGAAAGACGAAACTGCGGTTAAGTGGGTGTGTGATGGTAGCCCAGAATTTACGGTCACTAAATCGAAAAAAACGCAGCGAGGAACGGAAATTATCCTGCATATAGATGCTGAATCCGAAGAGTTTTTGGAAGATCAGCGTGTCGAAGGAATCTTAACGAAATACTGCAAGTTCCTACCCGTTTCAATAAAATTTGGAACAAGGACCGAACAAGTCGAAAATGCCAAAGGTGAAAAAGACGAAGAAGGCAATCTGAAAAAGGAGGAAGTCACGGTTGACAACCTCATAAATAATCCAAATCCACTTTGGAAAAAGTCGCCAAGTGAGCTTGAGAAGGAAGACTACACCGCTTTTTATCGAGAGCTATACCCAATGACGTTCGAGGAGCCACTTTTTCACATTCACATCAACGTCGATTATCCTTTCAACCTGACAGGAGTGCTGTTTTTTCCAAAATTGGCGAAGCATAAGGTAGAGCTGCAGAAGAATAAGATACAGCTATACAGCAATCAGGTATTTATCACAGATTCTGTAGAAAATGTGGTTCCTGAGTTCTTGACGCTGCTTCATGGCGTGATCGACTCGCCGGATATTCCATTAAACGTGAGCAGAAGCTACTTGCAAAGCGACGCCAACGTGAAGAAGATTAGCAGTCACATTACCAAGAAGGTAGCTGACAAGCTTGCTGAAATGTATAAGAACGATAGACAAGACTTTGAAACGAAGTGGCCAGATATGCAAGTCTTTATGGACTACGGTCTCTTGACGGATGAGAAATTCTATGAGCGAATTCAACCGGTTTATCTTCTTAAGAATACGAAGGATGAATTCAAAACTTTTGAGGAATACACCGAGCACATAAAAGGAAATCAAGTAGATAAGGATGGAAATACAATCTTTCTTTATTCAAATAATCCAGAGGCGGATCATGGTGTAATTCAAAAGGCAGAGAAGCGTGGCTATGATGTGTTGGAAATGAGCACGCCGCTAACAGCACACCTTCTTCAGCACTTTGAGACGAAGATGGAAAAGGTGTTATTTAAGCGTGTCGATGCCGATGCATTGGATAAACTAATTCCAAGAGAGGATACGGTCGAAAGCAACCTCACCGAGGATCAGAAGAACATACTTACACCGATGATTCAGGGTGTGCTTGCCAAAGAGACTTTTGTCGTTCAGTTTGAAAGCTTGGATGAAACAGATCAACCGATGATGATCACCCAAAGCGAATTCATGCGAAGAATGAAGGAGCAAGCCGAGATAGGCGGTGGAATGTTCGGAATGAGTAATATGCCAGAGAGCTACAATCTTGTTGTGAATAGTAATCATCCTTTGGTTTCGAAGTTGTTGATCGAAGAAGATGAAGAAAAGCGCGGAGCGATGGTGCAACAGGCTACAGACTTGGCACTCTTGAGTAAGGGTATGCTGAAAGGCGAAAAGCTGACTCGATTTATTGAGCGTAGCACAGAATTAATAGGCTAGCCTCGGTTGGTTAAAGGAAAAGGCCCCAATCGGGGCCTTTTTTTTTGCTCGAATTTGTGAGAAAAAACGGATATTGACGCTGATATGAACAGATTGGTTTCCTTTTTCGTACTGGTTGTTGTGTTGATCCTGACCGGGTGTAGCTCTTCTAATGACTCATTTAGTTCGCACTCTATACAAAAACGGAAGTATAGAAAGGGGTTTCATTTTCCCAATCGCAGCAAGCATCTGACTGCCTCTGAATTTTCAATTAGAGAACCAGATACATCGAAGAGGGAGGTAGACCAATCAGAAACTCGACCGATTTTGGAGCCGAAGGTCTTTGCATTGGATAAAGCAAACCTGAATGATTCAACACGAAGGACTAAGAATTTTACCCGAGTCAAAAATGTGATTGCTAATCGGAAATTGGATGACACCAGCGACAAGGTAATTTCATTTCCGAAACAAAAAATAAGGAGCCTATCGAGCGGTATGGACGAAGGCGATGATCAATTCGCGCTCATCTCATTGATCATGATGGGGGTATCGATTCTTTTGATAGGGCTGTTTCCACCGTTGGTTTTAGTGTCCGCCGGCCTAGGAATATTTTTCGCCCTAAAATCTCGAAGAAACGTAGGTGTTTCAGACGCTTCCACAATTGGACTGATTGGCAATATTGTGTTGCTCATATTGGGTTTGCTTTTCCTCTTATTTCTAATCGCTTATGTTCTCTTTATTATTGGGTTTATATTCATCTAACACATTGAGTTGGAGTGGACATATCATGCCAAGGATCAAAGTCTTGAGCTTCGCACTCGTTCTCCTTTCGCTGGTTCTACAATCATGCGGAACAAATAGCGACGTTGTGTCGAATAGTCCAATCCAAAAACGAGTATACAGGAAGGGATTACACATAAGTGCGAAACACTGGCGCCATGAGTCACGCGAACTCGCCGCGAGAGACTCCATTATTTTGAAGCCAGATTATCGCGAGGTTTCGAACGGACTTCGAGAAAAAACAGCTGATACCACGCGAAATGAAATTTCCAAGAAGTCGGAACGACGGATACAGCTAACTGACTCAGTCAAAACCATTTTAGAGAAGTCAAATCCAAAGTTTTTGCGTGTTGTTTCTCGGATTTCAGAATATCAAGAGACATCGAAAGCCGCGATTCAAAGGCAGTTTGGAAAACCAACCTTTGAAGAGCCTGAGGATTTAGGAAAAGATTATGGAATTGCCGCGCTCATCGTATCCATACTGGCCCTACTCGTTTTTGTTCAGGTTCCGCTTTTGAATATTGCGTTTGCTATTGTGGCAATTTTGCTGGCAAAAAAGGCAATGATTAACGGTGGGGCAGGCGAGCGGTTAGGCCGCATTGCAAAGATTCTGGGTCAGATAGCTCTTGGTCTTGGAATATTCTTCACCATATTTATCGGAATCATTGTTGCCTTTGCCATTGCAGGGGTCATTTGATTAGTAGTTCCAAATATTGGCGCCAACAATCTCCTTTGTATCCGGGTTTTGAATAAATGCGATTAGGCTGAATTTTTCGGTTAGCTCGTTATCATGGGAGAGATCAATTTTCATTAATGTCGAATCCCATTTTTGAGATTGAAAATCTCTCACAATATTCTCATGATCGAGTTTCTCTCCTTCATTCTCACCTCGTAAAACGTCCGTGCTGAGACCTCGTTCTACTATTGCCAGGTGAATGTCATATGCCTCCGCACCCATATTTTCCGAAATCGATATTGGATCGATTTGTACGCTGGACCAATCTTCGTTTGGCGTAATTGTGAAGTAGACCTTAGGTTTATTCTGAAGTGCCATGTCAATTGCAGGTTGAATCTTATCCCTATCTGTGCCTACATAGTCTTGCTGACCGTTTATGATGAGTTGCGGAGTATAGATCACTTCATTTCCTAGGCTGCTTCTGTAGCCGCGCTGTCTGTCTGAAAATGACCTTTTACTGAATATGTCCTGCCAACCTAGTTTGTTCCAATAATCAACATGAAAGCTAAGCGCATATATATAATCTCTATCTGCCCAAGATTTTAGAGCGATCTCGTTAAGGTAGCGCTCAGCGTCAGGACAATCAGAGCATCCCTCAGACGTGAATAATTCTAAGATTACAAACGGTTCGGCTTCTTGACCTGTTTGAGCGGCCGCGACAATTAAAGACTGACCTTCTGTATTTGTTTCAGTGCAGCCAATCAAGGTTACGAGAATGAAAAATCCAAGAATTTGCCTCATTCGACTAATGTACAATCGCGAAATCAAACAGAATAAAACTTAATGGCAAAGACTGAAAAGAGTGCTTTGTTATTTTTACCGTCAATTGACGAGAAGCAATATGAAGGACTACAAAGATGAGGTTGAGGCGGCGGATGATTTTGGTGTACGCGTTCGAGATTTAAAGAAGGAGATATCAAAGGTTATTGTTGGTCAAGACGTTGTTGTTGATGCCGTTCTAACATCGATTTTCAGCAATGGCCACTGCCTTCTGGTAGGAGTACCTGGATTAGCGAAAACACTATTGGTAAACACAATTTCAGAGGCGCTTGGTCTTTCATTCAGTCGAATTCAGTTTACACCCGATTTAATGCCATCGGATATTGTTGGAGCAGAGATTTTGGATGATCAGCGAAACTTCAAATTCGTGAAAGGACCAGTATTTGCCAACATCGTGCTTGCCGATGAAATAAACCGAACACCGCCAAAAACACAAAGCGCCCTGCTAGAAGCAATGCAAGAACGAATTGTCACAGCTGCCGGCAAGCGTTACCCACTAGAGGCTCCATTTTTCGTTTTGGCAACGCAAAACCCAATCGAGCAGGAAGGAACCTATCCATTGCCCGAAGCACAACTCGATCGTTTTATGTTTAATGTTTGGGTTGACTATCCATCCTTTGAAGAAGAGGTGAGCATAGTTAAGTCTACAACCTCAAATAAGAGTGCTTCTGTAAAGAGCATTATGGCCTCCGATGAGATATTATTTTTCCAAAATTTAGTGCGCCAAGTCCCCGTGCCGGATGGCGTTATTGATTATGCTGTGAAGTTGGCAAACGCGACCCGACCGGGACATAAGTTTGCCCCAAGCATTACCAATGATTTTATCAATTGGGGTGCTGGACCAAGAGCAAGCCAATACTTGGTTATAGGAGCCAAGTGCCACGCCTTGATGAATGGAAAGTATACACCAGATAGAGAAGATGTGCAGGCGGTTGCCACGAATGTTTTGCGTCACCGCATCGTAAGAAATTACAAAGCCGAGGCCGATGGAATTACCAGTGAAAAAATCATTGAAGAGTTGATGCAGGCCGCTGCAAGCGCCTAGTCGAAGTAATCAATCGGGTTTAAATAGAACATTTTCTTCCATCCTTGTCTGTCGCCATCAATGCGCCATGGATACGGAATTAACGTAAGGATAGAGTAGTGCAGGTGCGCTGGTTTTCCCTTTGCGTTACCGCTGTCGCCTACAGTACCGATCACGCTCTGATTTGAAACAAATTGAAGTGGCTCGACGGAAGTTGTATTCAAATGAGCATAATAATGAAGGCGCCACCTTGGTCCGATCACCAAGGCTACATTACCACCGTTTGGAAGCAGGCCAGTGTAAACAACCATGCCCGGTACTGAAGAACGAATGGTTGTTCCTTTCGCCGCAAAAATGTCTACTCCCTTATGTGTGACTGATTTCCCCCATGGGTAATACCAAAACGAAGCCTGATTATAGCTAGATGAATCCGCGTTTTCAACTGGCATATGCAGGTTCTGCGGGAAAATTGCCCACACTAAAATGGAAATAAGAAGGGTACGTTTTATGAGTTTCAAAGGGCGCATTGAATTTCAACGGTCTCTTCTGAAAATTGTTATCTCGATGGACTAATTCTCCGCATTTTTAAGCTGATCGATGCGCTTTCCTTTGAAGAGGGTATATTCATTAAATCGACATTCCAAGGAACCATTGTAAAGCTTCACTCTTGTGTCAGGCTTTAGTCCTAGCCGTTTCATCGCGTCTAAATTGGATGTGATCACCCAAACTTTGTGCGTTGGGTATGAGTGTTTTAGGCGAAAACCAATATCATGATACAATTGGCCGAGGTCAATCTTCTCGTCTAATCGTTCTCCATAAGGTGGGTTCATGATGATCATTGCTGAATCTGCGATCGGATCCGACTTCATGAAATCGACGCAATCAAAAATGATCATGTCTTCAACTCCAGCTCTAACGGCATTTCTTCGGGCGATACCCAAGCAGCCCATATTGAAATCTCTGGCGACAATCTCTACATCTGAAGTCGTGACTTTAGCTTGAGCCTCTGCCTTTACTTTTTCAAAAAGCTGAGGATCATAATCAGACCATTTTTGAAATGCGAACGTTCTGTTGAGACCAGGAGCAATATTGCGTGCTTTCATGGCTGCCTCGATGGCAATGGTGCCGGAACCCGTCATCGGATCAAGGAAGGGAGTAATGCCATCCCAACCTGAAAGTTGAATCATAGCCGCAGCCAAAATTTCATTGATTGGTGCTTCATTCGTCTCCATCCTATAGCCTCGTTTATTCAGCGGTTCGCCCGTGGCGTCTAGTGAAATAGAGACTTCGATGTTTGAAATGTGCAAGTTGATCAGAACGTCTGGCGAAGAAGTGTTTACGGAAGGCCGAGCGCCCGTCTTTTCCCGAAATTGATCAACAATGGCATCTTTTAGCTTTAGGCCAGCGTATTGAGAGTGCGTAAACTGTTCGCCATGCGTCGTACTGTTAATGGCAAAGGTTTTATCATTTGTGAGGTATTGAGACCAATCAATGCGTTGTGCTTTTTTGTAAAAATCATCTTCACCTCGTGCTTTATAATTAGCAAATGGTAGGAGGACTCTCAATGCAACACGCGACTCTATAGCTATTCTGTACAACGTTTCAAGATCGCTCTCAAACTCAATGGCCCTGTTCAGGACATTAATTTTAGATGCGCCTAGTTCTTTAAGCTCCTGTTCTAGTAAAGTTTCAAGCCCGAAAAGGGTTTTAGCGATTAATTTCAATAGTCAAATTTTGCTCGCCAAAGATGAGGCTTAATCTTTTGACAAATTCCGAAATCATGGAACTAAGTTTTTCGGGGTGCTCCTCTTGGATAAAGTGTTTTGCGTCGAGTTCTATTTGTCCGATTCGACTCTCAATATTTCGATGCGCCGCTCTTGCGCCGCAGATGGACTATAGATGGCCCGGAGTCTGTCGTTTCCAGAATCGGAAATATCATTTTTCGCTTTTGATTCCCCGTATGGGATTTTCTCAATTGTGAGCCTTCCTCCATTGTCAGCGTTGTTCTCGAGGTATGGCACAAATCCACCACCTGAATAGGCTCGTATGAAATTTTCCATCGCATCAATTCTACGATAAGTTAGGTTCAGGTTGTAATCGCTATTGGCCAAAGGGCTCGCATATCCCTTTACAGCAATGGTCAATTCGGCGCCCGATTCGAGTTCGTTCAAGAGTACATTCAATGCCGCGTTAATGCGATCAAGGCTACCCGTGAGATCCGTTGCAAAGAACCGTTTGGTTTGATCATACATTGGGTTTTTTAGCGAGTCCACTAAATCGCTCTTCGAAATCTCGTTGAGGTATTCTGCCTGGAGCGAGAGGTATTCATCAACAGTTTCAGCATATGTCAATTGAGTAGTTGTGGCCATCGTTCGCGGATCGGGCCTGTCGTTATGGAAGTACAGACTTATTGGTAAAAGATCCTGAACATCTTCGATCGTCTCGGGAATCACAAATGTGTCTTTGTCGTAGACGCTCACAGAACTGCTATCTAAGCCAGCCAAGAGTGTGTCTATCTGTGCGCTGTCTGCACTGTCAACTGGAGGTGGAAGTGAGTCTATGATTGGAACAAGTTGGACCTTGTAAAGATCATTGCAGCACGTCTCGTTACCTGATGTTCGCGTGCCCGAGATGCGGTTGGACGCGAAGTATCCCAAACTATCTAAGGAATTGAATGTGAAGTAGTAATCATCAGCAGGTCCGTTTAAGTCAGTCCCAGCATTTTCGACAAGATTCAACTTTCCGGGCTCTCCTTTGCTCTTAAAAATATCGTAGCCTCCAAAGCCGCTTTGTCTGTTCGAACTGAAGTAGAACATAGTGTCTCTGGTATCAAACCAAGGCGTGATCTCATTCCCCTTCGTGTTGATCCGAGTGCCCATATTTCGAATTCTCGGTAATATCTCTCCATTCTTGACCTCGACATACCAAATGTCATATCCGCCCTTTCCGCTGGGCCTATCCGATGCGAAATACAGATATTCCTTCTCCCCAAAAGAAGCGATCATCGGTTGGGTGTTTGATCCACTGCCATCGTTTACTGGGCTGCCAAGTTTTGTGGGTTCAGACCATAAATCACCCGACTTCTCAATTTTATAAATACTACAGCTCGAGGCATCTGCACATTTTGAAAAATAAAACCGCGTGGAGTCTGCACTGAAACTGCCATTTGCTACGTGCGATTCCTTATCGGAAATAGGCAGGTCTAGATCAACCAAGCTCCACGCATTCGAATCCTTGACTGCCTTCTTCATTTCCACGTAAACGGGTTTGCTCTTTTTCACCACGTCACTTTCATAACGCATCGTTGCGAAATACAAGGTATTTGAGTCTACCAAAAACGGACTCATTTCTGAGTGGATCGTGTTCAAACCGGTGTCGGGATCTAAGACCTTGAACACGGGTTCGTCGCTTTCATGATCAATGGCCCAATCGCAGCTTATTTCTTCGTCTCGGGCGCCACGATAAAATTCATCTCGAAGTCGATATACTGCGAGAAATGCCTGAAAGCTCCGTTTCGCTTCCTTGTACTTGCCTTGTTGTTTTTGCATCAACCCAAGCCAGTAAAGCGCCTCTGGGAATTCGTCTTGGTCGTCAAGGTCTGCCGTCGCGCTATAAAATTTAGCGGCTCGTCTATAATTTCGTTGAGCGCGATACGCCTCTCCAGTTTTGAAATTAGCCTCGACAAAGTGGGTGTCTAGATGCAGGGCTAGCTTGTAATAAAACAAAGCCGATTCTGGGAATCCATCATACAACTCCTTGTCGCCGCGAGCAATATATTGCTCTGGGCTTTGGGCGAAAAGCTGGCCGACAAAAAGTAGCGATATGAGGCAAAAAACATACTTCACGCTATATGAAATCGGGGCATTGTCGTTGACGCTTTGTTTTCTCGCGTACCGTTGATATGGTGTAGATAATACTCCATTCCCATCCTCCCAAGTATTCGCTCGCAACACGCAATCCGTTCAGGTTGAAGTCATAACTCGCTCCCATAAACAAGTTGTTTTTGGTGAACCCAACAGATAGGTATGCAGCTTCCCTTGTTCGACCCCACATTCCAATCTGTACGCTGCGTTTATTCAATGCTTCTGTTGAAAGATGATATCGAAATGCCGTTCCAATCAACAATTCATCATGCTCACCTTGAAATTGATACTGACCTGCAGGCATGAGGTCGAAGTTGGAAGAGCCCAGCTGAAATGCACTGAACACATGCCAGTTCATTCTGCGTGGCAACCTAGATTCTGAACCTGGACTCATCCCTGCATCTGGTTCGGTCAAATTAAAAACGGAAAAGCCTGCGCCAATGCGTTTTCGCTCACTTGCGCGTTTTTCAATGTATAATCCACCACTGAAGTTAATCTTGTTTGAAGTTTGACCGTGAAACGGCTGTTGTGTAGGCACTTCAGGCATATATCGACCAGATATAAACTGATCGCCAAAGGACAACTTGGAATAATCAACGCTGATTTGAAAAAACTCCGGTTGAACGCCAAAGGTTAAGGTCGTGTTCTGAGCAGAGCCAAGTCTGAATTTCAAGGAGAGTGGGACCGCGATGGACGTATTTGTCCAGCTACTCAAGCCGGCATAGTCGTGGCTGAGGCGCAACCCAATTCCAGCCCGTTTCATATTGAATGGTTTGTGCACATCCACGCCGCCACCAAAAGTTTGAAACGGCTGTGGGCTTACAGATGACCATTGTCGACGCACAATTCCTGTGAATCGATACGTTCCATCAAAGTGTCCGGCGAATGCAGGATTTGTAAATAACGGCGTGGCGAAAAATTCGCTGAAGTGAATGTCTTGTCCTTTCGTAGGGCTAGAGCAGAACATCAGTAGCCCAAAAATCAATATGACACCATATCGCATCATCTAGACATCAGCGTTATGTTTCCCTTTCGAAAAACGCGTTGATTATCTATACAACGCAGGTCGTAGTAAAAAACATAGACCCCAGGGTTTGCATTGTTTCCATCAAATGTTCCATCCCACGATTCGTTTTTGTCGTTTGTTTCAAACATCAATTTTCCCCACCGATCGTAGATTGCCAGCTCGACGGTTTCAATATTGCTACCGTGAATTTTCACAATATCGTTGATTCCATCGCCATCAGGAGAAAATGCCGTTGGAAAAAACACCTCGGGTTCGCCACAAAGAATCTCATAGGGGGTTATTGTCACCGTATCCTTAAACGAGCACTCCGGAATGTCTTTGTCTGTGGCAGTGTATACATAGGTCATTTCTTCCTTTGCCTGAGCAATTGGGGTAGAGGATGTGCTATCTGTCAAATATCTACCGGGTGTCCAATAATGAAAGAATCCATCCCCGGGAGATCCGGTAAGCTGAACTTTTTCACCTAAATAGAAGGTCGATTGACTCGCTTCTGCGGTCACCAAGTTCTGACTAAGCACCGATACATTTATCCGCACAGAGTCTCGAGCATGACAGCCTTCAACAACACTGCTCTTTGCATACAAATAGTATGTAGTGGGTTCGCTCTGATTAATCAGAATAAAGTTGTCCATCGTGTCCGTAATCAATTCTTGATCTGGATCTGAAGAATAGGGCTCGAGCGTCCAGAAGTAATGAAATGTGTTATTCGGGTTCTGACTGATGGCTCTAATAATGGCATCCTCGTCCTGGCACACGGCCGTGTCGTTGGTGAGATTGATGTCCCAGTCGCTGACGGTGACTTGAATCGTATCAATTATAGCGCAACCATTTGGTTTTGTTGCTTTGAAATAGAAGGAGGTAATTGGGTCAGTAATGTCCTTGACAATGAAAAACGAATCCGTCGATAAAACAGGATTGAAGTCTCCATTTCTACTCCATTCGTAAGTCGCACTTAACCCAGGTGCGCTTCCGCTAATTGGAAAAGGAGGGAAGGTGCTGCAAACTATCGTGTCGTTGGATGTCTCAACATCAAAGTTATCGACCTCAACAAGCTGAGTAATACGCTCGGAGCATCCTCCATAATCGATTGTGAGCACAAAGGTGGTGTTACTTCCAACTGTGGCTATCGGATTCAGAATATTTGGGTCACTCAAGAATTGTCCTGGAATCCAGCTGATGTTAGCGCTGCTTAAGTTGCCAAAATCATCTACGTTAGGTCCAATCTCAATCGGTGTACGGATGCATGTGTCTAATTGACCAATGGTATAGCTTGTATCCCGTTTGATCGTAATTAGATGTTCGAGTGTGTCGTGGAGGTTGCAGCTATTTGGATCAGATACGATTAAGCGCACAATGTAATCACCCGCCTGCGAGTAGGTCTGGGAAGGGTTTGCTGTAGTAGAAACGTTGCCGTTACCAAAGTCCCAAAAGAAGGTCGTCGCATTTTGAACCACACTTTGATTGTTGAAGTTCACGGTAAATGGGGCGCATCCGAAGGACGGCGCATGAAAATCCGCCAAAATGATTGGTAGCTCAAAGTCTATTTTAAAAACGCCGAGATTACAATTATTGCTCTGGTTTGTGGTGGACCATGCGCCTGGGTCAGGTTCTACAGGGAAGTCACTACTGCCTCCACATCCAGCACATACGGCTTGGTAGATTTTCCCCGATCGATCGAATCTACTCGTCCCGCCATCAACATGTTCACCGCCATTCTGTCCAGATTGATCGCCACCGAAGAACGAACCGTAGGATTGGGTGTTTGCATCAGCGTCAAGAACGCAGAGGTAGAACTCAGATTCAGAAGCATCGGGTGTGGACTTGATAGCATTGCCTGTGACCGGTAAGCCACCTACGTCAGAGGCGTTGTTATTGCCAAACTGTTGTGTTGAACCTCCCCAACCAGCTAAATACACTGAGTTGCAAACGTCAACTAGAAATGAAGTAGGAGATATGTTTGGTCTGCCAGAGGTGCTGCCAAATTGAGTAGACCAAACTAGCGACTCAAGGTCTGGTCTGAAGTGCGCTAAAACTTGCCCTCCACCAACATCATTAAAGGCCGCTCCAAAAATGAAGTGATTTCCAGCATTTTCAGTTTGTCCGAATACATGCGGGTGATCGTCTCGGTCTACTTGCACCAAATACATTTGATCATAAGAGGTGGACCCAAAAAAAGTAGAATGCAAAATGCTGGTGCCGGCGGCGTTGATGTGGGTTAAGAATCCATCTGCTCTTCCGGAATTGTAATTTTCTTGGAAAGCCCCATTGTGTGTTGGGAATTGACTTGAATTTGTGCCGCCGCAAACGTATAATGAGTTGTTCGAGGCAATAGCGACTCCGTAACATGCATCCGAACCAGAGTTTCCAAGGTAACTACTCCAAGTAACTGAGGTTAGATTGCTGTTTAACTTAGAAATCACTCCGTCTTGGGTGCTTCCGCTTAGGTTTGGTTGGAAGGCGTTCGATGTACCAGGGAAGTCGTCGCTGGTAGTAGCCGATACAACTATGATATTTCCATTATTGTCAAGGTTGATTTCGCCCCGCGCTTCGTCGGCGTAATTATATGCGGTAGCATTGCTAATGTTTAGGCCGTCGGTTCCACTTCCACCTAGATAGGTGCTGCCGATTAGCGCATTTCCCGAGGAGTTTAGCTTGGTGACAAACATGTCTGCACCATCGGTGTATGGCACTCCAAACGAAACGCCACTTTCATCAGGACCGCCATTAAAGGTTCTGTCTGCCGCGCCGGTGGTTGTTGGGAAGTCATTCGAACTTGTTGTGCCAAAAATGTATAGGTTGTTAGACGCGTCAACGATCATGCTGTGAGGTACTTCTCGTCCTGCTCCGCCCAAATAAGTTGAGTAAACAAGGGATGTTCCATCGCTACTGAATTTACTAATACTCACGTCTGCAGGAGTTCCCGCCACGGGGCCGTTGAAGCTCACGTCATAGGCTCCAGTTGTTGTAGGATAGCCATCATCCATTGATCCGCTACCTGCATATAGGTTTCCCGCTTTATCAGGAGTGGCAGTATAACCCCAGTTGTCTGATGTTGAACCTGAAAATGAAGAGAAGATTAACTCTGGATCTATCAAGAGTGGGAGCGTGGTGTCGTGCCCCCAGATTTGATATGAAACCGTATTGTGACTCAATACAAATGCAGCAGATACTTCCCAGGTTTTCTTTCCGCGAGTTTGGAAAACTTTAGGTTTTAACTCCTTCAGATCTCCTACGCTTGTCGCAATGATCAGATTGCCATCTCGGTCAAGGTGAACGTCATCTGCTCCAGTAATCTTTATCCGAATGTCCCGGAAGTCGGCAGACGGTTTCGAAATGAACTCATACTTAATATGGCTGCCGTATTCTTTTACGCGAAGATCAATGCCCTGATAAACTTTTTCATAAAACACCTGCCGTGTTGGTTTAACATTAGGTTTCCACCGATTTTGGTCTGAGCCAATAAAGAAATTTAGGTGATGGTCATAAGGAAGCTCTCCGCTAATTGAAGGGAGTGGATTACTTCCAAGAAACTCAAATCTAAAGGCGTGGTGATGCTCAATATTATCCGCTAAAGTTGAATCCATCTCACCGTGCGGACCAAAAATCCCACTTCGATCGACTAAATGAAATGCAATACCCTGGTTTTCTAAAAATGCCGCTCCGCCATGTACGTCAATTTTATGATGGAAAGGCCCATCCCATTGACCTTGGTTTTCGATAAAACCCTGAGCAACAGATTGAGAGGAAATCAATAGCAGTGTAAAAAGGAAAAAATGAATTCTTCTCATATCCAGGTCTAAATGTATAAGACTAAACCCATTCTAAAAGGTTGGTTGCGCATAAAAATCAATGCTAAAACGACGAATTTCAGAGAAGGGTATAAAATCACGTACTTTGTATCTCAAAGTAGATTTCACTATGGATGAAAACAAAGCCTCATTAGAGGCACTTCAAGATATACGCTCGATGATGGAACGAAGCTCTCGTTTCATTTCGTTGAGCGGCCTGGCAGGCGTGTTTAGCGGAACTTTCGCATTAATAGGTGCGGCCGTAGCGCATTGGGTAACAAACCAAGGAATTTGGATTCAACGTGCCCAGGACACGGAGTTTGGGACCGGTGAAATTCTGAATATCGACTGGTCGGTCGTGCTCTTTCTGTGCGCGGATGCGCTATTGGTATTTGTCGCGTCTATTGCCGTGGCCTATTACTTTTCCAGACAAAAGGCACAAAAAAAAGGCCAGCCACTTTGGGGAGCGTACAGCAAACAATTCTTGATTAATCTATCGCTGCCTTTGGCAACAGGCGCAGTCTTTTGTCTCATTCTTTTCTCTCAAGGACTAATTGGACTAATTGCTCCGAGCCTGCTCATTTTTTATGGGCTAGCGCTGCTCAACGGGGGTAAATTCTCATTTGAAGAAATCAGCTATCTGGGTGTTTCAGAAATCGCCCTCGGACTCATTGCTCTAGTTTTTAAAGGACAAGGGCTGCTTTTTTGGGCAGCTGGTTTTGGCGGATTGCATATTCTTTATGGCATATTGATGTATTTGCGACACGATAGATGAGATCCATTGTCCATCAGTTAGATAAGGCCTTTGAAAATCGGATAAGACTGGGCTTAATGTCCATTTTATCCGTGAATGAATGGGTTGAATTCAAGGAGCTGAAAAGTTTACTCGAAGTAACCGATGGAAACTTAGCAAGCCACATTGGCGCGCTCGAAAAGAAAGGGCTGGTGGAAACGAGGAAACGATTCGTGGGCAAAAAGCCGAATACATCATTTCGGATTACAGAAGAGGGGAGATCTGCATTCGGAAATCACTTAAAAGCGCTGGAACAACTATTAAAAGGCGGCGCCTATTAAAGATCTGTTTATTTTTGGGATTATAATATTTTTAGTATGCATCACATTCCCGAAAATTTAAAGTCGATTCGAAAGAATAAAGGTTGGACACAGGGCGAAATGGCCAAGCACCTCGGAGTAAAGCGGTCGGCCATCGGAGCCTACGAAGAAGGTCGAGCTGATCCTAGAATTTCCTTTATTCAATTGATCTGTGACACATTTGACTTAAGCATTGATCAGCTGATAAATGCGCCCATTGATCAGTCAGGTCAAAAGAAAACCAAAGATATTTCTGGGCGATCCTTGAGAGTGCTTCCAATCGTGATTGATGCTACTACGGACAAGGAATGTGCTACCCTAGTGCCGGTGAAAGCCGCTGCCGGATATCTCAATGGATATGGAGATGTTGAGTTCATTGAGCAACTTCCAACCTTTGCATTGCCTTTTCCTGAACTTTCAAAGGGGCGGACGTATAGATTGTTTTCAATTCAAGGTGACAGCATGCTGCCGATAAAATCGGGCTCTTATGTAATTTGTAGCTACGAGATGGATTGGGCCAATGTGAAAAACGACGAGCTCTATGTTGTCGTAACCCTAGAAGATGGAATTGTCTTTAAACGCGTACTGAATAATTTACGAGAAGGGAAAGTCACACTCAAATCAGATAACTCGGAATACAAGAGCTACGAAGTGCTTGTGTCCGAAGTGTTGGAAATATGGAAGGTGCACGGAGTGGCACATTTTGACCTGGAACAAACTTTTGGGAAAGGTGAAGCGCAGCCAATGTCAAAGGAATTCACAGCTTTGCATCAGCGCTTAGAGCGAATAGAAGCAAGGCTGAATAATTAAGGAATACATATGAAAACGGTTGTAATTGGAGCAAGTCCAAACCCATCTAGATATAGTTTTATTGCTTCGAATATGTTGCAGGAATATGACCATGAAGTCATTCCGCTTGGCATTAGGGAGGGAAAGGTCGCCGGTCTTCAAATTCTTACAGACTGGCCAGAAAATATTGATGAAGTAGACACCGTTACGATGTATGTTGGTGCCAAACGACAGCCAGAACTATATGCCTATATACTTAACCTAAAGCCAAGACGAATCATTTTCAATCCAGGCACAGAAAACACTGAGCTTTCGGCTTTAGCTGCATTGAAAGGCGTTGAATCTGTGGATGCATGCACACTAGTCATGCTTAGGACACAGCAGTACTAAGGGATATACTCGTAAGCTCCCAAATCAGGTTCACTGTCTCTCAAGTCTCCTTTTAAATCAGAGAGAACGTTCAGCATTTTTCCTCGATCAATTGCAGGCGATAAGCGGTGTAAAGCATATTTGTCAGACCTTGGATCTTCAAATAAGGTGTCGGATGGGTTTTTAACGATCCCAATATACCTTTCCGCATTACTGATGTTCTCGGTGTCGAGTTTCATTATTACTTGATCGAAGACATAGTCGAATGCAGCTCCGTTTTCTCTTTCGGGTTGGAATTCAGAATCAAGCGCTCCGTGCAGAATTGAGTTTCCGAAGTAGGCGTCTAAATCACGTTTAAAGACCTCTCCAGAAGAGCTTTCTGAAAAGTTGGTCATTAAAAGAACGGGTTTGCTCCTCGGATTATCGTCCCAATAATTGGCAAAGGTGCAATGGCTAAAGGCATACTTCCCGCCAAGTACGAGCGCCACGGTGTGGTCACCACAGTTGGCTACAACAGAATTTTTAGCGTCAATATCTGCATCAATTCCAATAAGTCCGATATAGCTCATATTGAGAATCTGCGTGTTTCTGAGCTTGACATCAGGACGTTCCGTTATCGATGGATCCAAAGTGAATCCTACACTTAAACCGATAGATCCGTTTTTAATGATGGCGTTTGAAACCACATTGTCCTTACTGGTTTGGGTAAATACTATTTGATCCCATTGACCTGCCACGTCTTTAAAGAAATCCTCCAATCGGTCTCCCTGAATAACCACTGGGTTCTCAACTGATCCGCGAATCTTTAGGGTGGCTTGGTCCCCAACAATTAAACCGCTACCGGCATGAAAGTGAATTTGGGCACCCTCAGGAATAATCAGGGTCGTGAGGGAGTCAACCAACGAGTAACCATAAAATACATTTGGTTTATCGGTGCGCAAGGCTACTGAATCTCCCGGAAATTGAAAAGAAAAGGATGGCCAGAAATAGGCGTCTTGTCCCCAGGCAACGAGATCTACGGACTGTTCAGATCCGTTCGTTGAAAAAAGGATTTCATCTTCAATTACTAAAGGAGTGTTTCCTCCATTCGGATCCACGGTTACCTCGACAAAGGCAAAAATACTGTCGTTTGCTTCGATCCGAATGTCCTTGACCTCTTTGCCTTGAATGCCATCAACGTTTAACTTGAAGTTTGAACCTTGCCCATATTTGAGCCAGACTCTCTCCATAACAACAGGTTGATCGTATGGATTGTAGATTTTTAGGCGTTCTGTGATCGAGCCAACCGTTGTGAAAACTGTATCGAAGAAAACCGTGTCGGTTGAAAACTTCAACTTTACGTCTGAATTGGTCAAAACTTGGTCCTTTCGGCACGATGCAAAAAGTAACGATCCGAAAACGAGTATGAGCAGGAGTCTTGTCACTGATGCAAAGGAAACTTTCTTCTGTTTAATTTATTGCAGAAAGTCATATTTTCTTTAAAATGCTTTTTATATTTGCAGCCCGAAATTCTATCAGGCATGAAAAAAGAAACACATCCAGAAAACTATCGATTCGTTGTCTTCAAAGACATGAGTAACGGATACGAATTCCTAAGCAGATCATGTGCAGACGCTAAGGAAACAACAAAATTTGAGGATGGAAATGAGTATCCGCTAATCAAGTTGGAAATCTCCTACAAGTCTCATCCATTTTATACTGGTAAGTTGAACCTAGTAGATACTGCAGGTAGAATTGATAAATTCAGAACTCGATACCAGCGTCACAACAAAGCAGCCGACAAAGCTGTTGAAGCGACACCTGAAAATACAACTGAAACTAGCGAAGACTAGTCACAACATAACAGATAAAAAAACCTCGGCCATGCCGGGGTTTTTTTTTGCGCCTAACTTTGATAGAAGAATTATCGAAATGCAGAATATATTATTAGTTGATCATACCGAACGCGATCACTTGCTCCCGCTCACTTACACAAGGCCTGTGGCAGATATCCGCGTTGGTGTATTTACCATTGCTGAGAAATGGGAAAAACGGTTCGGTGCAGAAGTCTCTTACTTAACACAGGATTATCTGAAAAGGGTTTTTCCCTCAAAAATTGAGGATGCGAGCCATGCAATAAACGGATCGATAATTCCAACGCGCGAATTAGTGCTTGAAATTGAATCACTTGGTGATGGCGATAGTCTTTACTCAAATGACATTTGGGTAGCTACAAGAACGCACAACTTTGTTAAGGGACCGACACCGGGCGAGAAAGTAGAGGCTAAATCCAAAATCGATCAGATAAATCGATCTTGGAAAATATTCCAATTGAATGATTGGGCGCTACGAGAAGATTTTGAATGGATAAAAGAAAACTATGTTGCCTCAAGCGAAGAGTATGCAGGTGTCTCCCTAATTGGTAAAGATGTATTTATTGAAGAAGGTGCGATCATACGTCCATCTATTCTAAATTCGGAAACAGGGCCGATTTTCATTGCTAGGGGAGCTGAGGTAATGGAAGGATGCTTGATAAGAGGAGGACTGGCTTTATTGGAGGGTGCCCAGCTTAAAATGGGAACAAAAATCTATGGAGCCACAACCGTTGGACCTCATTCTCGAGTTGGAGGCGAGGTCAACAACTCCGTCATTTTTGGCTATTCAAACAAAGGACACGACGGATTTATTGGAAACACGGTAATCGGTGAGTGGTGTAATCTCGGAGCGGATACAAATACATCGAATTTAAAGAACAACTATTCAGATGTTAAGATCTACAACTATGCACTCGGTCGAAGTGAATCGACTGGAGGACAGTTTTGTGGATTAACCATGGGCGACCACGCCAAATCTGGAATCAATACCATGTTTAATACCGGGACAGTTTGTGGCGTTTTTGCAAATGTTTTTGGTGCTGGATTTCCTCATAGACGGATTCCTGATTTTGGATGGGGCGGGGCGGATGGATTTAAAGGATACAGAATTGGGGATGCGCTAGAAGTTGCAGAAAAGGTGATGATCCGAAGAGGTGTAGCGCTCAACGACGATTGGAAGGAAGTGTATAAACACATTTCTGAAATCACGAAGCCGAAAGAAAACTAATTCGGACAAATGTGCAGTTAAAGGCTATTGGCACGCTGGTTGACAATTCACCCAACACGTTCAGGTGGATTTTTGACTTTATGGAAATCACGGATAACGCAGACGATAATGAAAGATGAAGGATTTGCACTGTCTCTACTCGAATTGAGTTCAGGCATTGATGAAGGGACGGAGTTCATTCCATTGATGAGTTCGGAAGATGAAGCTAAAATGCATAAGGAAGAAATTCCGGATGAACTGCCAATTTTACCTGTTCGAAATACCGTACTCTTTCCTGGAGTTGTCCTCCCAATTACAGTTGGGCGGGATAAGTCGATTAACTTAATAAAGGACGCTTACAAGGGAGATAAGATCATTGGTGTCTTTGCTCAAAATGATCAAGATGTAGAAGAGCCAACCATAAACCACCTTTTTGAAGTTGGCACCGTGGCACGGATTCTAAAAATGTTGAAAATGCCCGACGGATCTTCAACGGTTATTATTCAGGGAACACGCAGAGTTAAAGCGCAAGAGTATCTCCAGGTTGAACCATACTTTAAGGCGAAGGTTGAGGCTTACGCAAATGATGACATCAAGGTAAAAAACAAACGATTCAAGGCCTTGGTGGCCTCCATTAAGGACATGGCTCTGAAGATTATAAACGAGTCACCGAATATTCCATCTGAGGCTTCCATTGCGATTAAGAATATTGAAAGCCCTGGGTTTTTGATAAACTTTATTTCGTCCAATATGCAGAACCCAGTTAAGGACAAACAAGAGCTTCTTGAAATTGTGTCACTTGAGGATCGCGCGAATAGACTTCTTGGTTATCTCACAAAAGAGCTTCAAATGCTCGAGATTAAAAATGACATTCAGAGCAAGGTTCGGGTCGATATTGACAAGCAACAACGAGAATACTTTCTGAGTCAGCAGATGAAAACCATCCAGGAGGAGCTGGGCGGAAACCCTATGGAGCTTGAGATTCAGGAACTAAAAGCTCGGGCGGTTAAGGAAAAATGGAATGAAAAGGTCGAAAAGGCCTTTAATAAGGAATTGTCGAAACTCGAGAGAATGAATCCAAGTGGCATGGAGTATTCCGTGCAGCTAAATTATTTGGATACCTATCTGGATTTGCCTTGGAATGATTATACCAAGGACAAGTTTGATTTGAATCGGGCACAAAGAATTTTGGATAGGGACCATTATGGACTTACCAAAATCAAAGAAAGAATTCTGGAACACCTAGCGGTTTTGAAGCTTAAAGGAGACATGAAGTCGCCAATCCTTTGTTTTGATGGCCCTCCTGGAGTAGGAAAAACTAGTCTTGGTAAAAGTATCGCCGAAGCACTAGGCCGAAAGTACGTGCGCATGTCTCTTGGAGGTCTTCGAGACGAGGCGGAAATTCGAGGTCATCGAAAAACGTACATAGGCGCCATGCCAGGTCGCGTTATTCAAAACCTAAAAAAGGTGGGAAGTGCAAACCCGGTTTTTGTCTTAGACGAACTTGATAAAGTGGGGCGTGACGGTCACGGTGATCCATCATCGGCGCTTTTAGAGGTGCTTGATCCTGAACAAAACGATTCTTTCTATGATAATTTCCTTGAACAGGAATTTGATTTAAGTAAGACTTTGTTTATTGCCACAACAAACAATATTTCCGCCATTCATCCTGCGTTGAGAGATAGGCTAGAGGTTATTCGATTAAGCGGATATACGGTTGAGGAAAAAGTGAACATTGCAATCAAACACTTGATCCCAAAGCAATTAGTTGAGCACGGCATGAAAAAAGGGGACGTGAAGTTTCCTCGAAAAGTAATACAGTTCATCATAGAGGCCTACACCAGAGAGAGTGGGGTAAGACAGCTAGAAAAACGGATCGCTGGAGTAATCCGAGCTAAAGCCAAACAATTGGCTATGGAAGAAAAGGCCTATGAAAACGCCCTTACATTGGAGTCTCTTGAGTCTATTCTTGGACCAGGTCACCCACGGGAAAGAGAATCGCAACACGAAGTTCCTGGGGTTGCAAATGGACTCGCATGGACATCCGTTGGCGGTGAAGTGTTACATATCGAAACAAGCATTACCAAGGGTAAGGGCAAATTGACTCTTACGGGTAATCTTGGCGATGTGATGAAAGAATCGGCTGTTTTAGCATTAGAGTACTTGAAGGCTCATGCTGATTTGTTAGATCTTGATCAGGATGTATTTAATAATTACAACGTACATGTGCACGTTCCTGAAGGAGCAACTCCGAAGGATGGGCCGTCTGCTGGTATTACAATTTTAACGGCGTTGGCCTCAATTTTCACCCAGCGTAGGTTTAAATCCAAAGTGGCTATGACAGGTGAGATCACGCTGAGAGGACGTGTGCTTCCCGTTGGAGGAATAAAGGAAAAGATCTTGGCAGCCAAGAGACTCGGATTGACTGAGATAATAATGTCTGAATTGAATCAAAAGGACATCAAGGAAATCGAAGAGGTTTACCTGAAAGGGTTGACATTTCATTTCGTGCAAAACATGATGGATGTAATCGATTTAGCCTTGGAGAAAGGACGTGTAAAAAATGCCCTTAAGGTGGCCTAGGCTAGCTCCTTTATTAACTCCAGAATTTCGTGTGATTGATATGGTTTGCCTATAAAGGCTCTCAATCCGGCTTCTTTTGCCTCATCATGACTAAAGGGACTTACCGCGGCCGAAATCGCAACCAACGGTAGTTTCGGTTGGATAATTTGAATCTGTCGGGCGGCCTCGTAGCCGCCCATGATAGGCATATGTATATCTAGGAAGACCAAATCATACGAGTTCTGCTTTACTGCTTCAACCGCCTCCTCACCGTCACCCACCATCGTTGGGGAGTTTTTCCAGTGTCCCAGTATTTTTTTCAGAATGAACTGGTTTATTGGTTGATCTTCAGCGATTAAAATGCGAATATGACTTAGGTCGTCTTCAGACATGCTTGTGTTTTATTCTACAATAATAAATCTACATTAAATGCGTAATGGGATGGAACCTAAATTTGTGTTGTGATTAGAGTCAGCCTTTTCGTTTATTTCATGCTTCAATGTATCGGGACATTCGCCCAAGTTGGGAGCAATTCGAATTTTTACTTTAGCGAAATGCCTGTTTCTCCAATCGCTACTGGCTTGGGGGTGAGTGCAGTAGGGGCTTACGACACGGATTTGAACCAAGTTGTTTCCAATCCGGCTTTTATAGATTCCACGCTTGATCAATCAATCGCCCTTTCCTATCAGAACTATCTGAGTGATATTAATCAAGTAAGTCTTTCCTATGGTCAATTGGTCGATGGAGTAGGGTTAGTTTCAGGATACCTTCGGTATCTCGACTACGGAACGTTTCAAGAAACGGATGAATTTGGGCAGGAATTGGGTGAATTCTCGTCGTCCGATTATGAATTGGGAATTACCCTAGGAAAAACCTATTCAGATAAGATTTCATACGGGGTCACTGTTAAGCAACTCTTCTCTAATCTATATAAGCAATTCGCATATGGTATTGCGGCTGATATTGGTGGTTATTACTCCACTGAAAAGGGACTTTCCTTTGGTGTTACTCTTGATAATGTTGGCATGCGAATGGTTGATTATTCAGGAACCTCATTTAGTTGGATGAAACCTTCTGTTAATCTTGGAATTTCAAAGAAGTTTTCAAAGGCGCCTCTTCAAATCGGACTTCAGTATAACAACATCGAAACATGGGATTTAGCAGTGAATGATATTGACCAGGCCAACAACTTAACCGTTGACCAACTTACTGGAGAGTCGAGTAGAAGAACGTTTACGTTTGATAATCTCGCTCGACATTTGAATATCTCGGTAGCTTTCATACCATCAAAGAAGATAAATATTTTTGGTGGTTTTAACGCTAGAAGAAGACTCGAGCTGGCCGCAAATCAGAGACCAGCACTCATTGGCTTTTCACTAGGCACCCAGATTAGAGTAAGCCGTTTTAATTTTCAGTATGCGTTGTCTAGTTATCATTTAAACGGTGCTGTAAATCATTTGGGAATTACTACCAATCTGCATGATTGGTACAGTAAAAAGGCGTTATGAAAAAAATAAATATTGCAATTGATGGCTTTTCAGGATGCGGAAAAAGCACATTGGCTCGTGACTTATCTAATGAAATTGGCTATCGTTTTATTGATACCGGCGCACTTTATAGAGCGATAACCCTATTAATCTTAAACGCGGGAGAAATTGATCGATCTACCGTGATGGAAGTTATCAGTAAAAACCCCGAATTAAATTTTCACCCCGAAACAAATCACATGCTCATAAATGGAGTGGACAAGGAGTCTGAAATACGATCTGCTCGAATTGCCTATGGCGTGAGTGCAGTCGCTGCAATTCCCGAGGTTCGAGCGCATTTATTTGAGATTCAAAATGGGTTTGTGCAATCGAAAGGAGTGGTGATGGAAGGGCGTGATATTGGTTCCGTTATTATGCCGAATGCGGAATTGAAGCTTTTTATCTCGGCTCGAACCGATGTACGTGTGCAAAGACGGGTATTACAATTAAAGTCAATGGGGCAAGAAGCCACGGCTAAGGAGGTATTAAAGAATCTTTCGGAACGAGACGAAAAGGATATGACTAGAGCCAGCGCACCACTTAAATTGGTGTCGGATGCAATTGTTATCGATAATTCGGATCTATCCTTACAAGAACAAATAAAATGCGTGCTCGCAATTTATTTCCCTATCGTTGATTCCGAGAATATACTATCAGGATTGACCAGAGGATAGCCGCTCGAAAACAGCTTCTTTTGATTCATGATTTGGGAAGTATCCTAGAATTTTATCCATTACGGATTCAACAACGGCGTCGGGACAAGAAGCGCCAGAGGTTAATACAATATTGACTACTTCCTTATTTGGTATAAAGGAATCTGATTTTTGAAATTGTTTATTGGCATAATCAAAATGATGAATCGAATGAGAACTCAAGATTTCATCTTGACCATTAATGAAATACGATTTGAATTTTGAATCGCATAATTCTTTGATGTGACTGGTATTGGAACTGTTGTACCCACCAACAATGATGGCTAGATCAGCCTCTAATTCAAGTAATTCATACGTTGATTGTTGATTGTCATTTGTTGCATAACACAGGGTATCTCTTGTGTCAGCAAAGTGATCTGCGATATTTTCCTCACCATAAACCTCAATCATTACAGATTTAAAATACTCCGCAATTTCGTGTGTGTCACTTGCGAGCATGGTGGTCTGGTTTATCACACCCAACTTTTTTAGATGCGTTTTCGGGTCAAAACCAGGTGAGCACCTTTCAGCAAATTTGTCGTTGAATACAGATATAGGTGTCTCGCCTTTAATTATTGAACCTAGGACTTTTGCCTCATTAATGTCTTTGAGAACAATGGAATCGGACTCGGACATGCTGTGTGAAAATGTCGCGCGTGTCTCTTCATGCGAAAATTTACCATGAATTATTATCGAGTAGTCCTTGTCTCCAAGTTTTTTGGCCGTTTTCCAGACCTTCTCAACAAATGGACATGTTGTGTTGTATTGCTGGGTTTCAACCCCGATAGAAGCAAGTAATTCTTCAATTTCAAGCGTTGTTCCAAATGCTGGGATGATTATGATGTCGTCGCTACATATTTCGTCCCATGCAGTAATCTGATTCCCTTCTGTATCCTGAATAAAGCGCAACCCTCGATCCTCTAAATCCATATTCACGGTTGGGTTATGGATCATTTGGCTTAGCATGAAAATGCGCTTATCAGGATTTGATTCGATAGCCGAGTAGGCAATTTCAATTGCATTTTCGACTCCATAACAAAAGCCGAAATGACGACCCAGGTGAAATCGAACCGGCCCGAAATCAAGTGTAGTAGGAGCGAAATCCTTCTTTCGAGGATCATCATTTTTTCGCAAGGCCTTTATCTTACCTATGTAAGAGCTTCGATAGAAGTTTGGGATTTCAAATGTTTTCATCTGTATTCAAAGGAGCGTATTTCTTTGGGTAATAACAATCAAATCTTCGCTTAGTTTCGTAAGTGTTATCTGATTGAAAAAAAGTAATTAATTTGAGCAACAAATTCAGCACCCTATGAGATTCTTACACGGAAAGATAAAAGCGCAAAGCGGAGAGAAAATTAAAGTGTCGATTTCTAAGCCAACCCGGATATTGATAATGCCAATGCGCGAATTCAAGAAGTATAAGGAGAACTTTACCTTCACTTACTTCGGTGGTCAGAAGGAAGATTCCTATGAATTCACTGTTCCAAAAGCGGGAACTTGGATCGTTGTTGTCGAAAAAGGAACATATTTAAAGCCTATCGATATTGAGGTGAAGATTAGTAAGGAAAGTGCTCCTGCTGCTGCACCAAAACGAAAGGAAAAAAAGAAGAATAAAAAGAAAGAGGTTGAGGCGCCCGAATTAGAGGATGCAGCCGGATCGGAAGAAGTAAAAGAGTAGCATTCCTTTGTTTGGGGCTTACCAAATGAAGTTTGGTGCTAGGCATCAATTGTTTTGATTGGATAGGCTTTATCAACAAAAACAGTCGATTAGTTCACTTAATGGCTGGTAGGTAACGCTTTCAAACACCTATCTATATATGTTTGAATCAACGAATAAATCAAACGTTTTTTTCGTCTGGTAACTTAACATAACTAACAAAACAAGCAAGGTCAAAGCGCTTAGAATGTGCCGACAGCAATTTTCAGCAGATCGGATTTTCGACTCGAATTGTCTGCTCAATTTCTCCAAAGAGAGGTTTCATCAGGCTAAAAAAACATTATTTAAAGGTCTCGCTAAGGCGAGGCCTTTTTTTTGGTAGTATCGAATAAAACTTACGATATGAAATTCAAAGCCTTGTTCATTGTCCTTTATGCTCTTGTATTGACGGCGTGTTCCATTACTCAGCCGATCGCGGCCACCTCGAATCCGATTGGTTCTAAGACTGGGAAGTCCACAGGTACATGCATATTATACATCTGTATAAACGCCGATGCAAGTATCACATCAGCAGCGAAGAATGCAGGGATTTCGAAAATAAGTACAGTGGATTATAGAACGACTAATTTCTTAGGTCTGATCCAGCGTCATGAATGTATAGTGACCGGAGAGTAGGTCCTAGTATTGCTCATTAACTTCTTTCCGCGTTGGGAATTTCGTCGTGATGTCGCCAGCTTTTCGCACCCACTTCAGATACTTTCCACTTCCTTGACAAGCATAGGCATGTAGGCTATCGTTTTTGTGCATATCCATTCTGTAAAAACATGACCAACGCTCATTCGTAAGTTGAACGCATGACATCAGGTCAACATCCGTTGGACACGTGTTGACCAAGTGTACCGTATACTTCTCTTCGCTAAAACCATAGTTAAGACAACCGCCGCCCCATTCACTCGCTCCTTTTGTTACACAGTCGTTCCAGTCTTGTTCTGCGTCATCAGATAGTACAACGTAATCTTCATTCACGCTCTTATCTTCAGCCGGATTAGTAAAGGCAAACGAAAGCAAAGATCCGCTTATTAGAATAGTTATTGAAATGATCCAAAGTTTGTTGAACATGTTCCTTAGCATTGATTATTGATTAATATTATTCGAGCTTCCTCGTTTCCGAGTATCCTAGATTTTTTCCAGTCTTTACACGCACCTTTTTTATCTCCTAGGCCCTTTTTTGCCCATCCTCGATTATTGTATGCTTCTGAGTTTCTCTTATCAAGCTCTATAGCCTTGTTAAAGTCTAAGATAGCCAAGTCAAACTTCTTTAACCGATTGTACTCGCTACCACGGCTCACATAAACATACGATTCCGTTGGGTCTAACTCAACTACCTTGTCGTAATCTTCGAGGGCTTCGTCATGACGACTGAGCCTGCCAAGAACAAATGCTCTTGCTAAATAAGCGTCGTCATATTCCGCATTTGATTCAATTGCCTGAGTGAAATATCCCAGTGCTTCCTCCAGATTATTGGCGTTTTGAGCAATTTGACCCTTGCGATAGAGTCCTTCAGCGCTTTGTCCAACACTAATTATTGGAGATAAAACGAGCAATAGAATGATAGTGTGCAATTTCATTTGGAGGCGCCAAAATAATTCAATTTTCTTCAAACGGGGTAGTACGTTCAAAGTCCTTATCCAAATAAAGTTGAATCAAATGCTTACTCGCGGTTACAAGTGCGTCGCAATCACCTCCTTCGCAATTTACTTTGATGTTCGATCGATCATAAAGCAATTTACTTCCATGCTTGATAATTTCTCGTTCAATCTGTTTCCCAGCCTTCTTATAACAAGAATAGACAAGTGCATTTTCTTCTGTTGAATAATAGACTCCTTCTTCGTAATCAATTGTCTCTGGAAATATATAGTCGATTCTCACCGCCTCTCCATGGGCATAGTATTCAATTCGTAAATTCTTCTTTTCGAAGAATACTTCGCATTCCTCAGATGTAAAACCATTTATAAAATCGACCGTATACTGGCGGTCATAAGTTTGAGACATCGCAATGGTTGTCAGTAGTAAAGAAAGCGTAGTTAAAATCATTCTAATAGTCATGGTAAATTCAGTGTTTTGAAGTGATAAATTTGACAGCGAAATCAAAAACGAATTCAGCTGCTATTTTTGCGAGTGTTTACAAGATTTGAACCAAAATTATCATACTCATAAAACAAGCGGTAAATCAATTCGTGTTTCTTTCAACAGATTCATTGGGATAAGGATTATTTCTGTGCTATTATTTCTACTAATTTCTAGTATTGGGTTGAGCCAGTCTAACGAATTAGTTATTACCGGGCGCTTCAAAGTGGATGGAGGTTCAAACAACGGTGCCCAGATAATTTTGGAGAAGGATGGACGCAAGGTGAAAACAATTACTGGAGAATCCCGATTTGAGGTTGGATTAGATTACGATGCAATTTATATCGTGTCGTTTGTAAAGGAAGGGTTTGTCACGAAAAAAATAAGGTTTGATACCCACGTTTCAAGCGAACGTGCCGAATATGGATTCATGCCGTTTGAGTTTACGGTGGAGATTTTTGAGCAGTTTGACGATGTGAATGTGGTTGTCTTCAATCAACCTGTGGGAAAGATTGCCTATAGTGATGTTATCGATGAGTTTGATTACGATACGGACTATACCAAATCCATTCAGGCACGTATTGAAGCCGTAATGGATGAAGTGGAGGAGAAACAAGAGGAGAAAATAGCTGAGGAGGAAAACAAGAAGGCTGAAGAAGCTCAACTGAATAAACAGGTTGATAACTTGACTTCGGCTGCTCAGAAGAATATGTCTGCTGGGAAGTTGACAGACGCACTGGAAAAGTATAAAGAAGCGGCAGAATTGAAAGATACTCCGGCGATCCAACAAAAAATTAAAAGTGTTGAAGAGAAAATAGTGCAGAAACAGGAAGCTGAGGCAGCACAGGCTGCGGCTGAGGCTCAAGCGGCTGAAGAAGCTAAAGCCGCCGCTGAGGCCAAAGAGGCGGAAGAAAAAGCTGCCGCAGAAGCCAAAG
>DDCZ01000033.1 GCA_002336485.1 Flavobacteriales bacterium UBA1993 | reverse complement strand
CGGTACACACGTCCTTTTCCTATTTCAAGATCGAAATCTATCCTTTTTTTAATGGGATAAAACGAACTGTAGATTAATGATTTCAAAATGGTTGTTTTCAAACCTGATTTTTGATTGAGTTTACCGATCATCGTAATACCTATAGTATAAGGGGTGATTTGATCGAAATATTATCGATTGTTAATGCACTACAATTCAGCTATATAAGTAATCCTGAGCACGGAACGCAGCGGATGAATTATTCGTGTCCATTTTTTCTTGTCACATTTAAATAAAAAAGGATATTTGCAGCCGCTTTAATCAACCAGTTTTAGCAACGAATAGATTAACTAAAAACACAATATGTCAACACGAATTAGACTTCAACGCCACGGTAAAAAAGGCAAACCATTTTATCACATTGTAGTAGCAGACAGCCGATCCAAGAGAGACGGTCGTTTTATTGAGAAGCTCGGAACGTACAATCCTAACACAGATCCTGCAACCATCGATCTAGATTTTGATCGCAGCGTGCATTGGGTTTCTGTAGGCGCTTCGCCGTCAGACACAACAAAAAACATTCTATCCTATACAGGTGTTCTTATGAAGGAGCACTTAATGAGAGGTGTTACCAAAGGCGCTTTGACGGAAGAGCAAATGGAAGCCAAGTTCAGCGCTTGGAAAGAGCACAAAACTGGAATCATCGATTCTAAGGTATCTGGATTAGCGAAGGTCAAGGCCGAGGCTGAAAAAGCACGTATGGCTATTGAAACGGAGGTGAAAGAAGCACGAGCAGCTGCTATTGCAGCGGCGAATACGCCTCCAGTAGAGGAAGTTGAAGAAGCTCCAGTAGAGGATGCTACCGAAGCTCCAGCTGCGGAGGCAGAAGCTGCACCGGCGGAAGTTGCTGCTGAAGAAGCAGCTCCAGTTGCGGAAGCTGCACCAGCGGAAGAAGCCGCTCCTGAAGCACCTGCAGAAGAAGCCAAGGCAGAAGCGCCAGCAGAAGATGCTCCCAAAGGAGACGATGCTCCGAAGGAAGCGTAAGAATTTATAACCTACCCCGAACCCCACCATTGGTGGGGTTTTTTTATGTCAAAAAACGAGCATACGGAAATTGGTGTTGTGGTCAAACCTCATGGTTTGAAAGGAGAGATCGTGCTTAAAATTGAGGCGAATTTTAGTGATGTGATTGACACGTCGGATGTATTATTCGTTAACCATAATGGATCAATGGTTCCGTTCATTCTAGAATCAACAGCGAGACTCAATAAGGGATTGGTGAAAGTGAAGTTTGCGGGTATAAACAGCGCCGCTGAGGTTGATCCACTGCGCGGACGCTCTGTTATGCAGTTAACAGCACAATTGAACATTGAAAATCAGCTGGATTTGGTTGGGTTTGCAATTCACGACAAGCTGGGTGAAGTCCTAGGCGAGATTCAGTATGTCAATGACTCGGGTGTTCAAACGCTCTTAGAGGTCTTGAGAAACGGGGGTGAGATCTACATTCCCTTGGTATCCGACTTCATAGTTGAAGTAGATGAGTCGAAGAAGGTGTTAATCCTTGACTTACCAGATGGAATTCTGGACTTGTGATTATTCCTTAGAACTCGAATCTTCCAGCTCGTCGAAGCTTATGTCGGTAAATTGGTTGTCAATATCGGAGACCATTTCTTCGCCTTGGGCATTTTTAAGTTCAATTACCTTTTTGAAGGCATCGCCCATAGCGTCTGAAAATTTCTTAAAGTCTTCCTTGTAGAGAAAAATCTTGTGCTTCTCGTATGAAGAGGATCCATCCTCGTGAAAGCGCTTTTTGCTCTCCGTTATTGTTAAGTAATAGTCCTTGTTTCTGGTAGCACGTACATCGAAGAAATAGGTGCGTTTTCCTGCTCGCACTGCGTTGGCATAAATTTCATCACGTCCTCTGTTTGAGTTGTGTTCTGCCCCTTCAGTCTTTCCATCAGATTCTTCCATACCTCTGCGTTTAATCCACCTGCTAATCGGTTCCAAACAAACCTACGTCAATTTTTGAATTAGCAAAACCGTGAACCTCAGGGTTAAACTGCTTTCAGAGATTCAAGTTGCTGCTGCTCATGGATCTCATAATAGCTTCCTTTCGACTTTGTGAGTTGGTCGTGTGTTCCTCGTTCCAAAATCTTTCCGTCATCCAGTACAAGGATTTCGTCGCAATGCTTAACGGAAGACACGCGATGGCTGATGATGATGGTCGTTCGATCCTCCATGATGGATTTTAAATTCTGGAGGATCTTCTCTTCGGTTTCCGTATCAACGGCAGAAAGACAGTCGTCGAAAATCAAAATCTTCGGGCTTTTTATTATTGCTCTTGCAATGGAAATTCGCTGTTTTTGTCCACCACTTAATGTGATACCGCGTTCGCCAACTCTCGTTTCAAATCCTTCGGGAAATTCAACGATGTTGCTGTAGACTTGCGCCGCCTTGGCAGCGAATTTCACTGCATCTTCATCGTTGTCCGAAATAGACTTACTAAATGAAATGTTGTTGCTGATCGTGTCTGAGAACAAGTAAACCTCTTGAGGAACATAGCCAATGCTGTCTCTGTAATCATTCAGGTTAAGTGTGGGCAGAGATTGCCCATCAATTTGAATCTCCCCGCCATGCACATCGTAAAGTCGACAAAGTAAATTCGCGATGGTCGATTTGCCAGAACCTGTAGTTCCGATTATCGCAAGACTTTTTCCTTTTTGTACTTCAAACGAAACATGATCCAGAGCTTTGACTCCGCTGTCGAGATAGGTAAACGAAACGTCGTCAAATACTATGTGTCCTTGAGTTTCAAAAGCCTCGTCGCTTGGGTTTTGGATGTCGGGATCAATCTCTAGAAACTCATTAATTCTTTTTTGACTCGCCGCTGCACGTTGCACTAATGACGTAACCCATCCCAAGGAGGCCACAGGCCAAGTGAGCATATTGACATAGATGACAAATTCGGCAATATTGCCCGGCGAAACACTGCCGTCCATGGTAAGTAATCCGCCGATATAGATGGTCAAAATGGTGGAAAGGCCAATAAGAAGAATCATGGCCGGCATGAAGAGGGCGTTGACCTTAACAAGGTCAAGTGAGGTAGTCTTATAGTCGTTGCAATGCGCACTAAACTGCGATGAACGCTCTGCAGATCGATCGTAAGCTTTAATTACACGTATTCCACTAAAGGCTTCCTGTGCAAAAGTGCTTAGGTCGCTGAGTTTAGCTTGAACACGCTCGCTTTTTTGGTTGATCATTTTGCTTACCCAGTATATTAGGATGGAAAGTACAGGGAGCGGTGTCAATACATATGCCGTCAAGGTTGGGTTAACACTCCACATAGTGAAAACGACCATTACGAAAAGGACAATAAGGTTGATGGTGTACATGATGGCCGGCCCTAAATACATTCGAACCCGACTGACGTCTTCGCTTATGCGATTCATCAAATCTCCCGTGTTGTTTTGCTTGTAGAATGCCATGTGAAGGCCTTCATACTTTTGAAAAATATCGTTCTTCAAGTCGTATTCGATATGACGGCTCATAACGATGATCGTTTGGCGCATCAAGTACATAAAGAAGCCTTTGAATAGAGCCAAGATCAACACCAACGAAGAGAACAGCAAGATTGCCTTGGTTAGCATGGATTGGTAAAAACCAATAAAGTCGGGGGTGTCAAATAGTGGGAAAACCAATAAAGAATCCTGAACGAAATCTATGGCATACCGAATAATTTGAGCAGGGAAGATGGCAAATAAGTTTGATATCGCCACAAACAGAATTCCACCGAAAAGGTGCCATTTATAATGGAGGAAATGACGATTCAAATAGGATAACTCCTTCATGCTGTGTGCTCTAATCTAATCGCTTGCAACCTGTCCTATTTCCAATACATTTGCCGCGCGAATTCTATGTGTCAAATGTAGCATGATCGCGGTTCAACAGATAAAGTTTGGTCTTTTAAAATTAGATGAAAGTGGAATCTCAAACAGCATTACCTCTAAGCCAGATGGAGAGAATGGGCCATGAGCAGATAGTATTTTGCCAGGATCCATATACTGGTCTCAAAGCAATTATTGGCGTTCATAACACCGTTCTCGGTCCGGCACTGGGTGGAACGCGCATGTGGTCTTATGCAGATGAGTCTGCTGCCTTGACCGATGTGCTGCGGTTGAGCCGTGGTATGACATATAAAGCCGCTATCTCGGGATTGAATCTTGGAGGTGGAAAGGCCGTAATAATTGGAGATGCGCGCACGCTGAAGTCTGAAGCATTAATGCGCAGGTTTGGTGCGTTCGTGGACAGTCTAGATGGTAAATACATTACAGCTGAAGATGTTGGAATGACAACCAAAGACATGGAGTACATTCATATGGAAACCGATCATGTGGTCGGTATTCCGGAAACACTAGGTGGTGGTGGTGATCCTTCGCCTGTTACCGCATATGGAGTCTATATGGGGATGAAAGCCTCAGCAAAAAAAGCCTACGGTTCGGATGATTTGAGTAACAAAAAAGTGCTGGTTCAAGGAGCTGGAAATGTTGGAGGATATCTTGTAGATTATTTGCGCGAAGAGGGCGCAAAGGTCATGATCGCAGACATCTTTGAAGATAAGCTGAAGGCCGTCACTGACAATCATCCAACGGTGCAAGTGGTAGATCCAAATAACATTGAAGATATCGATATGGACATTTATGCTCCATGTGCCTTAGGAGCTACCTTAAACGATAACACCATTCCAAAGTTGAAGTGTCAAATTGTAGCAGGTGCTGCAAATAATCAATTGGCGAAGGAAGATGTACACGGAAAAATGCTCATGGATCGAGGTATCGTATACGCTCCAGATTTTCTGATTAATGCTGGCGGATTGATCAATTGTTATAGTGAACTTGAAGGGTATAACAGAGACCGAGCAATGCAGCAGTCTCAAGGAATATATGATACAACAATGACCGTACTGAATACGAGCTCTGAGAAATCGATGCCTTCGCAATTGATCGCGACTCAAATGGCCGAAGATCGAATCAACAAAATGGCCGAAATTCATCGAAGTCTGTGAAAGGAAACAAACAGCAAGTCTCGCTCGTGAACCGAAGGTTCCTTCGGGTCAAAATTTTCCAAGCACTCTATGCATTCTACCGAACTGAGGGCGCTGATCTTCAGAAATCAGAGCGTGAATTGTTCGAGAGTGTCACTCAATTGAATCAGCTGTATTTGCATTTGCTTGCGTTGATAATGCATGTTGAGGTGGCAGCTAGAGAAATCTTAGAAGCCAACAAAAACAAAAAGCTTCCTACTCACGATGACTTGAATCCGAACATGCGATTCGTAAATAACCGCGTTTTCAAAATCTTGAAGGAGAACAAGTCACTTCAAATAATCATGGAACGTGCGAAGGTCTCTTGGAATGAGGAACACGATGAGTTGCGAAAAGCATTTAAACAGTTTAAAACTGAAGATGCGTTCAACTTATACCTAGCGCGTGAAGACGATAACCTAGAAGTAGATATTGACATTATTGTCACCTTGTTTAAGGAAAACTTGGGTGTGAGTGAGTTTGTGCTCACCAAACTCGAGGAGATGAACATATATTGGAGAGACGATCTTCCATATGCTGCAGTAGCGCTGATCAAAACGATCCAGTCTCTTGACGCCTCAATGATCCCGGAGTCGAGCATCATCGCCGACTTATATAAGAACAAGCTTGAGGATCAGAAATTCGTGAAAGAATTACTGCGCAAAACAGTCGATTTTGGAGATGACTATGGAGCGCTTATCGCAGAAAAAGCTGTGAACTGGGAAACAGAAAGGATTGCACCTCTTGATATGCTCCTTATGAAAATGGCTCTGTGCGAATTGGAGCATTTCGACTCCATTCCTGTAAAGGTTTCGCTCAACGAGTATATTGAGTTGGCGAAAATCTATAGCACACCAAAAAGCAAGCTGTTTATCAATGGCATTCTCGACAAATTGGTAGTGGATCTGAAGAAAATTGACCGAATTTCCAAAGAAGGTCGCGGTCTGGTCGAATAAAAACATCGTTTTTTAGTTCGATTGTTAACTAAATCAAATCAATCTTGACTTTTCAGTCGTAGGGATTCTATTTTTGCGGCCTAATTAGAGAAAAATGAACAAATTTTTATTCAGCGCAGCGGTAATAGCTGTATTTGGTTTGATAAGCTGCAGCGAACAAGCAGCTACAGATGAGGGTGGTAGCAGTGAAAACTCGTCTGAAGCAACTGCATCGGCTATAACAGCGGATAATGTAGAAGCATTAACGAACATCGAGTTTGCAGAAGAAGCATTCGATTTTGGTGAAATCACACAAGGCGAAAAGGTAGAGCACACGTTTATGTTTAAAAACACAGGCGAAAATGATCTAGTGATTGTTTCAGCCAAAGGAAGCTGTGGGTGTACCATTCCAAAATGGCCAAAAGAGCCAATCGCTCCAGGTGCTGAGGCAGAGATGTATGTGATCTTCAATAGCGATGGAAAAAGCGGAAGACAAAACAAGAAAGTATCGGTTATTGCAAATACAGAACCGGCTACTTCAGTTGTTGTCATTAGAGGAAACGTTATTGTACCTGAGGCTGCCGAAGAAGCTACTGAAGAAACAGCCGAATAATGCAGAACTTATCAATATTACTGCAGTTTGGAGACGGAGAAGGATTGATGCAATTCTTGCCCATCGTTTTGATCGTAATTGTGTTCTATTTCTTCATGATTCGTCCTCAGCAAAAGAAGGCGAAGGAGTCAAAGAAGTTTAGAGAATCAATTTCGAAGGGTGATAAAGTGATTACCATCGGAGGAATTCATGGCAAAGTTGCTGAAGTGAAGGACCAATACCTGGTCATTACAATCGCCAATGGCGTTGAGGTTCGAGTTCAAAAATCAGCTGTATCTCCAGAATTGAGCCAAGGCACAGGAGAGAGTGAGTTGCAACAGAAGGCCTAAAACTTACTTTTGACTCTAATGGCTCGAGAGTCCTTTTTTAATATTTCAGATATAATCCGCGACCGCAGGAAACTAATGGTGTTTCTTGTATGTGTCGCGGTTTCTCTTTTATCATGGTTGATGATAAACCTAGGGCAGGAATATAGCTCTACGGTTCTTGTACCCGTTTCATACGTCAACTTTCCACAGAATAAAGTACTTCTAAATAATATCCCGAATCAACTCGCAGTAAACGTGAATGGTTCGGGATATGATTTGCTTCAATATGACGACAAGCTCATGCTAGATACGCTCGTCATTAATTTGGATAACCTGAAAATGAGCAGCTTCGGGGATTACGAACGCGGGTATTTGGATCCGGCAATCTTGAGTCAATCTCTTCAGAAACGAATAAATGGAGCCATTGGCATCAATCGGGTGCTTTCTGATAGCATCGAATTCCTTTTCGACCTGAAAGTGTCGCGTGTGGTGAAGGTAAAGCCCGTTGTCCAATACTCATTAGAGGCGGGGCATGTCTTGCTAGATTCAATAGCTGCTTTCCCTAGTGAGGTTGAAATTTTTGGTCCGCTTACTTTGTTAGATACACTACAGTATATCAAAACCAAAGTCATCAATACCGGTGAACTCAATGCCAAAAAGGCGTTTGTGGGAATGTTAGATATTGACCGTTTTGGTAACGATGCGAGGGTATATCCAGATAGCGTGAAAGTCCAGATCGATGTAGATCGATTAACGGAAAAGCGATTTATGATTACCCCTGAACAACTCAACGTTCCGGATTCACTTCGGTTATTGACATTTCCTACCAATGTTGAGGTGATATCTCAAATTCCGATCTCAAAGTTTAACGACATTTCAAAAAGTGAATTTTCAGTTTCTGTAGACTATCTCGATTTGCAGAAAGATTACCTGGTGCTTCCTGTGACCATTGAAAAATGGCCTACTGCCGCTAGGCAAACCAAAGTAGTGCCTACCCAGGTCGAAATTGTAATTTCAGAAAAGGATTCATGAAAACCATCGGGCTTACGGGTGGAATAGGAAGTGGGAAGTCTTTAGTGGCGTCCATTTTTGTGCAACTAGGCGTACCGGTCTTTTCAGCCGACGAAGCGGGCAGGAGCATACTCGATCACGATGAAAGCGTACGGGCAGCGGTTTCCGAGTTGTTTGGCAGTGATGCCTACAATTCTGGTAGGGCCAATCGCTCTTTGATTGCTGGAATTGTATTTGGTGACCCAGAAAAACTGGAAAAGCTCAACGCCATAATTCACCCAGCGGTATCTCGGTCCTTTATCGCTTGGTATGGCAATCAGCTTGCATCAGGCAAAGCCTATTGCATTCGCGAATCTGCCATTCTATTTGAGTCAAATACGCATGGAGATTGCGATGAAGTTATTGTAGTAGAAGCAGATCTTGAAGTAAGGGTTAAACGTACTATGCAGCGTGATGGCGTTTCAAGAGACACGGTAAAGAAGAGAATTGCGAATCAATGGACTGATGAGCAACGGTTGGCTAAGGCCACGCTACAGATAAATAACAATGGTGAAGCGGCTGTTATACCACAGGTAGTAGACCTCCATTTTAAGTTGAGGCGCTAAAATGATACTGTGACTTTGACTCAAGGATAAGTGTGTGAAATGCACTTCTAGCGTTAACTGATTCATGCTTCAAAAATGATTTAGGCGAGATTCCATCGGGTTGAGGCGATCACTAACATGCCATGCGGGACAATCAGGCGTGAGGCTTAGGGTATAATTATGAATAAAATTGAGTCTGAGTAAACTTTCGTCCCATTTATTGGTCTTACTTGATAGAAATTTCCACTATTGTCAGTCATAAAATTTATCGATGCTACTATACTTTTCTAAGGATTTTAAAACGCAGGTATATGGAATCGTCCGAAATAACCTAAGGCCAATCGTTTGGTTTTTTGTCATCAGCATAGGGGCGTTTGTTTTGTATCACATAATGGGATTTAAGGGAGTTTCTATTCCAGTGGCACCAGTAAGTATCGTAGGTGTAGCGCTCGCAATTTTTCTTGGTTTTCGAAACAGTTCCGCGTATGATCGGTGGTGGGAAGCACGAAAGATTTGGGGCGGAATTGTCAATGCGAGTCGCACCTGGGCAATGGAGGTCACAAGTTTTGCTGACTCAGAACAGATCAACGACGAATTAAGGGAAGAACGTAAACGATTCGTCTATCGCCACCTGGCTTGGATTAATGCATTGCGTATGCGCCTGAGACGACAAATGGATTACGAGGTATTGGATGTGTTTCTGACGCCGGACGAGCGAGCGAAAGTTAGAACCTTCAAAAATGTGCCCGCCCAGATCGTAAATATGCAGTCGAAAAAACTGCAGTTCATTTATCGGAAGGGATACATCAACGACTTTTCGCGCATTGAGCTAAATAGCCAGTTGCGGGAGTTTTATGAATTGCAGGGAAAGGCCGAGCGTATTAAGAACACAGTGTTTCCTTATTACTACAACTATTTCACCCGGCTGTTTCTCCAACTATTCTTATTGATTCTCCCTTTCTCGTTGTTAGAGCAGATGTACTGGGAGGTAATTCCGCTTAGCGCTGCTATATCCTTTGTCTTCCATATTTTAGATAAATCAGGTGCTATTACGGAAGAGCCTTTCGAAAATCGAGCGTCTGACACCCCCATGAGTACCCTGTGTAAGAGTATTGAAATTGACCTAAGGCAAATACTCGATGAAGAAGATATTCCGGAACCACACCCAATTCAATTTACCCATTACAATGCAGCGTTTCAAGACTAGGTCATCTTCAAACAGAATCAGAGTCTCTGGGCGTTTGTTGCTATTTGCTATTTGCCTTTTGATGTCTGTAAATGCTTTCTCTCAAACGCCAATGGTACGAGCGAGTTTCATGAATGGATATTGGGTAATGGACGTTAAAGCATCCAATGTTCAAGCTATGAACACTTTGAAGGCGAAGTATTCTGATTTTAATCTGAAAGAGCTTGGGCAGCAGGGGCTTGAATCGAAGTATCGATCGTATTTAGAAAAGGGAATTTCCTTTTATGTTGATTCTGCCAAGGTCAAGATGAACTTTGTATCCATGGAGTTTAACAGCGCTGGCGGCAATGCCCAGTTCATTTCGCGGCGCATGGAAGATGGAGGCGAATTGATTGGGGTTGATTGTCGCGCATTTCAAGAGATAGATGACGTATTGAAAATTGTTGCCATAATGGGAGATCAAAAACATGTGAAGTTGATCGAGACAGGTGGAGTGCGAAAGGCAGACTTCACCTTTATTTCCACGGTAAATCAAAAGCTCGAATGATTCCTAGGGTGCATCTGACATAGCCGAGGAATCAATGTATGCTGAAAGGGCAGAGGCAAAGCGGGAAGCCGAATGCTCATCCTCGCGAAACCAAAGTTCTGGTTCAATAAGCTCAAGCTCAGCCAAAGCTAGCTCGCCGCTGTTGTCCCAAAGCGCGTCCACACGAGCATAAACCGGATTGTACGGCGATGCTTTGATTACTTCTTCCGCATACCTAATTTCTTCTGCCGATGCATGATATGGATGCACGGTTCCGCCAAAGTCATCCTGAACTCGGAAGTCGCCCACCTTAGCCTTCTTTAATATGGCATGACTGAATTTTCCCCCAAACACCATTAGTGATATTTCGCCTTTAACGGGAACATTGTCTTGAAACTCTTGGAGGATCATGGATTCTTGAGAAACAAGTTGGTTGTAAATGTCCTTGTACTTCGAAACACCTTCCAAGTCAAATTGATATGTATGCCTACCGCCGCCAGAAATGGCGGGTTTTAATACAAAATGGTTCCAGCCACTTTCTGCGCAAATGACTTCTAGGGTGCGCATATCTCCCGTTGAGATGTATGTGGTGGGTGGAATATTGAGGCCTGCATTTTCTAGATCCATTAAATAGTGCTTGTCAATATTCCATTCAATGATTTCGGGCTGGTTGATTACGCTCGTCTTTGTCTGAACCAAGCTCAACCAAGGCTTAAACTCAGCGTAACGATGGAAGTAGTCCCAAATGGCTCGGAAAACTATGAAGTGAGATTTATTCCAATCATAGGTTGAATCATCCCATCCAACGCGATTCACTTCAAATCCTAGGGATTCTAACGCATTAACCAATAGCGCGTCCTCATGGATTACTTGTTTGTAGAACCAATCTGGATTGACTGGTGCCACAAAGCGTTGTTCAGTAACGAGGGTAATTCGCGTCGTGATTCTCATGCGATAAAGATGAAAACTACGATCGAAAATCAAATGGAAATTTATTTTCAGAAATATTTGAAAGTTTAATAAGCGTGTATATATTTGTGACATGGAATTGGAAGAAGCAAAAGCAAAATTTATTCAGGCATGGGGAACCTTAGGCAGTAGCTGGGGCATCAATCGGACCATGAGCCAAATCCATGCGTTGCTTATAGTAAGTGTCGATCCATTGACCACAGAAGAGATCATGGATCAACTCAAGATAAGTAGAGGCAATGCCAATATGAATGTGCGTGCGTTGATGGATTGGGGCTTGATCACAAAAGAGCTCGTTCCCGGTGAGCGCAAGGAGTATTTCCAAGCAGGTAAGGACATCTGGCAGGTTGCTCGCCAAATAGCCAAAGAACGAAAAAGAAGAGAGGTGGAGCCAATTTTGGAAGTATTGGATCAGGTGAAGGAAGTGAAAGGAACAGGAGCAGAAGTAGATGAATTTAATCGAATGATGGGTGAATTGGAAGACTTCACCGGCAAGGCCGATACCACCTTGGATAAGTTCATTCGATCCGATGAGAACTGGTTTTACAAAACGCTTTTAACCTTAATGAAATAGGTTTTTTTTGAACTATAAGTTTCACAAATTATTGAAACTATAGAAAGAATAGAAATGGATGAAAACTTGAACATATTGGCCTATAGTGTCTACGGAGGCATAACCGCATTCATTGTCTTTAGAGTGGGGTGGGTGTTTTATGTAAATGGCATCCACTACATATTGGATGTATTCAAGAACGAAAATGACTTAGCTCAAATGGTGAATCGGTTCCTACTCATTGGGTACTACCTCATCAACCTTGGATACGTAGCAGTGAGCCTGAGCTATTGGCCAGCGATAACCGCCCATCATCAACTTATTGAATTATTAGCTGAACGCACCGCTTTCATTGTGCTTGGACTCGCATTAATGCACTACATGAACATGATCTGGGTGCCGTTGGCAAAACGATTTTTTACAAACAATTAAATAATCAACTATCATGGAAACGCTAGAAATAACCACAGTAATTGACCCTAAAATGATCATTAGGGCGTATCTAATCTATTTACCCATCGCCCTTTTGCTCACATATTATGTAGCCAGGGTGCTATTTAAAAATGGCCGTGTGTTTATGGTCGATATCTTTCGAGGCAGAGAGGAAATTGCGAATGCAACGAACCGACTCTTCGAAATGGGATTTTATTTGCTCAACTTAGGTTTTGCACTCCTGATCTTGCGGATCGACCTTGGTGGTGCCGAGCTTTTCGGAACTCAGGAAATGATTGAAGTTCTGAGTAAGAAGCTTGGTGGGTTCAGTATCTACCTCGGTATTATGCTTTTCTTGAACCTCTTCCTTTTCTTTAGAGGCAAGCGCAAGAGCAAAGAGCATCAAGTGTTGACTGAACGAATGATACAGACAAAACCCACGATCTAATCGTACATCACTAAAAGTGAGAAATCATGACAATTAAAACGTTTCTTTTTAACTGGATCGCGACTATTATACTCGCAGGACTGCTTGGAGCTTTGGTAGTTACATTATATCTGCTTTTCGACGGTGAAATGAAGCTCGATGAGTTGGGATTCCCCTTCGCGTTCGCGGGACTTGTTTGTGCCGTTGCCATAGTCCTTTCATTGCCCTATACCTTGATAATGCTGAGCGGCATTCGATGGGGGCAAGATGGGAAAACGCAAGACCCGAGAAACTTTATCATCGGGTTGCACCTTGCACTGACTGCTGCATACCTAATAGCCACCTATTTCATAGGAGTCACAGACGGGAATCCGTGGACTTACATGGCCATCGTTGGGGGCTTTGCTGTAGTAGGAACCACGCTTATAGTCAGACCAATTGACCATAAGAAGTTCTTTAGTCAATTCCGTAAAACCACAACACAATGAAACCGCAAAGAATAATTATAGCAGGAGGGACGGGTTTCCTAGGTGAAATCTTGACCAGACATTTTAGAGATCAAGACCATCAGGTAATAATCCTTACTCGAGGCGAGTCTAAAGCAAAACAAGGTGTAGAATATGTACACTGGGACGGACAAAGTTTGGGAGACTGGGTGAATTACCTCAAAGGTGCCGATGCCTTGATAAACCTGAGTGGCAAGTCTGTTGATTGCAGATATACCACGAAGAATCGACGGCGGATTTACGACTCTAGACTTAACTCTACAAGAGCACTTGGACTGGCCATGTTGAAGATGGAGAAACCTCCAAAGACTTGGATTAATGCCACGTCTGGAACCATTTATAGACACGCAGAAGACCGCCCCATGACTGAGGCCGATGGTGAGTTAGGAGAAGGATTTAGTGTTGATGTTTGCCAGAAATGGGAGCGTATGTTTTTTGGATTCGAGCTACCGCTGGTTCGAAAAGCAGCGCTTAGAACAACCATCGTTTTGGGCAACGAAGGGGGCGCATTTGTTCCGCTAAAGACCATGGCGCGCCTCGGGGCTGGTGGTAAACACGGAAATGGAGAGCAAATGTTTAGTTGGATACATGCCTTCGATTTTTGCCGTGCGGTTCAATTTGTTGTGGAAAACAATGAGTTAGAGGGCGTCTTCAATGTTGCAGCACCAGAGCAAGTTCAGAACCATACCATGATGAGGATGTTGCGCAGTGCGCTTGATGTTCCATTCGGAATACCGAGTCCAAAATGGTTGCTGGAAATAGGGGCAATGATCATAGGAACCGAAACCGAACTTCTGCTAAAAAGCAGATGGGTGAAACCGGAGCGTTTGGAACAAGCTGGTTTTCAGTGGGAGTTTCCAGCCCTTGAAAAGGCCTTTGCAGATCTACTAGCCAAGCCGATGTTCGCGGTCGAGACAAAGCTGGGCACAGTTTGATTTAGTAAGAATCGCTCGGCCTATTGCTGGGCGATTTTTATCTGCATCACTGTAGCGATGGAAAGGGCGCGCGTTTTGGCAAGCTCCGCCGTTTGGCCAACAAAGAATTCATCTACCGTTTGGTGAAACATCTGGATCCAGCGGTCAAAGTGTGCTTTCTCCATTGTCTTTTTGTTGTTGAGGTCAACATGCTTCTTCATGGGATCGCCTCGATACTCGCTTTTACCGAACAAGACAGCCTCCCAAAATATGTACATCCTAGGCATATGCGTTTGAAGATCGAGCTCAACCACTTCGGTGAAGAAGACTCCGATTTCGGGATCGTGCATCGCCTTTTTATAGAATGTGTCGAGAAGCAACTTTATATCGGCCTTCGTAGTGATGTCGGTGCGCTGCGCCATCTTAATCGAGGTCGTCTAAATACGATTCAGTGAAATAGTTTTCGGGAAGGGTCAGATTGAACTTATAGTTCGTGTAGTCATAATGCTCTAACAAACCTTTTGGATCTTCCACATGAATGATTGTTGGCATGCCGTGCACGGCGCTTACAACCAACTTAACTTTGGAACCGTAGTGCGATGGTATTTTGAGTTTTGTGCCTTCGAGATCGTCTGTGTAATTGTCTACGCCGTCGTTATACTCAATCAGCACGTAGGCCATTACTTTGAACTTGTCTGCGATGCTCAGCGCCGTTTCTCCTGGTTTGGCCATGTAGCTTGAAAAGGTGAAGCTCTTGGTTTGTGCAGAAATTTCAATTTCTGGTTTGCCATTTCGAGTCACTTTCTTGCACACAAAATCTTCAGGGATTTTTCGATACTGGTCGCGAATTATGCCAAATATGAATTCACACCCAGCGTTGGAGATGGTATAGTGGTTTAGGCCCCGAAACACCTTTCCATGCACATCCAACCAGAGATTTGTATATGGAAATCCGCTCGGGATATACAATGCTTCCATTGGGTTTAATTCTGAGTCGTATAGCAAGCGATGGCGCTTTTCAGTCATCACGCCAGCCACTTTGAAAGGCTTGCGTTGTACAACAAAATCAAACTCAGCGCGCTCATAAACATCCATTTTACGCTCGTTCTTATTGCTGTGATAGCTCATGTTGTTTACAGCGCCCCACTTGCTATAGATAAACGTAAACGTAGAGTCACAATCGCATACTGACTGAGCCTCAGATACAAGGGATGAAATAAGAATAAGCGCGCATAGGGGTAGTCGCATAGAACGAATATACTGGATGCCATCTTCGCTCCGAAATAGGTGCGAAGAATCATTCAATTATCAAAGGCTTTAGTTTTGAGTGGAATATGGAGGGAATCAATCCTCCATATTCCTTGTATGAATCTAGAGCTGTCCGCAGTCTTCGATCACCAATTTCTTCGAAGTCTGTCCGCTTCTTGACCCAAGTGTTTCAATAGCCTCAACTACTTCCATACCTTCGGTTACAGATCCGAATACTACGTGCGCGCCATCCAACCAATCTGTAGCAATCGTGCAAATGAAGAACTGAGATCCATTTGTGCCTGGTCCAGCGTTGGCCATGCTCAACGTTCCAGCTCCTTCGTGCTTCAACGTGAAGTTCTCGTCAGGAAATCGATCTCCGTAAATGGATTTTCCGCCTGTTCCGTTGTGGTTTGTAAAATCGCCCCCTTGAAGCATAAACTGTGGTATCACGCGATGAAAGCTGCTGCCTTTGTATCCGTAGCCGTGCTCTCCAGTGCAAAGTGCTCGAAAGTTCTCTGCGGTTTTTGGCACCACGTCAGCACGCAATTCCATTACTATTCTGCCAAGGGCCTCGCCGTCAGCGCTTACATCAAAAAAACATTTTGGGTTATCCATATCTATTTCTGTTTGTGTTCGAGGCACGAATGTGTTCATTTTCTTTTTACGATGCTTGAACCTTTTACAGCATTTAATCGTGCGGAATGGAGCCTTGTATCAGTTGTGCTCATTTCTTTGCATTCCTGATGAAATCTCTGTTTGATAAACAAACCAGCAACGACCTCGAATTCGGCTCCGTGGTATATATGCTTAGTGAAGCGTGTAATACTGAAATGGCACGTAAGCGCATGCTTGAGTTAGAACCGTTCTCAAAAATTGAAGAGGCCAATCATGCATTGGATTTAGCATCCGAGTTGCTTCAAGTGAGAGAAGAAGGCGCCGCTTTTCCACGACTCGAGTTTGAAGATTTGGCCATTGACATTCAGCGACTAGGCGTTTCCAATGGTGTGCTCGACCTAGAAGGGTTCATTCGATTACTGGATGCCAGTAGGCTAACAAATGATCTCATTGAATTCTTTAAAGGGAATGAAGCCGAACTTCCAAACCTCTCGCAACTCATTAATCAGGCGTATTACACCAAGGAGATTATTAAAAGTGTGGAGTCGGTGCTTGACAATAGAATGCAAGTCAAAGATTCGGCTTCAGCGGAGTTGCAGCGCATTCGGCAATCTATTCGAAGTACAAGAAGAGACATAGCCAAGAACTTCGAAAAGGTGATGCGCAAGCTGACCCGTGAAGGATATTTGGCTGATACCCTGGAGGCATACATCAATGATAGGCGTGTGCTCAGCGTGCTTTCTAGTCACAAACGTCAAGTACCGGGAAACGTAGTTGGCACTTCAAAAACGGGCAATTTCACCTTCATTGAGCCTCATGAAAACATGGGCCTCAACAACGAGTACGAAATGTTGCTCGATGATGAGCGAAACGAGATTCGAAAGATCTTCTTGCAACTGACGAACAAGATTCGTGGGTTTTTACCGCTGATTGAATCGTACCAAGAAATTCTGTGCGAGTTTGACTTTATCAATGCCAAGGTGCGCATTGGGCAGCGCATGGATGCCCAGCGCCCAGCACTCGAGTTGAATACGGCCATTGAATTAATCAACGCCTATCATCCACTTTTGCTTCTGTCAAACAAGGATGCTGGGCTCCATACGATTTCGCAGAGCCTGTACTTAGATAAGTTTTGTCGGATGATGGTCATTTCCGGGCCAAATGCTGGTGGTAAATCCATCACGTTGAAAACGGTTGGTCTCTTGCAAATAATGGTGCAGTGCGGTTTGCTTGTGCCTGCAGATTCATCTAGCAAGTTTGGGTGGTTTCACCACGTGCTGTCAGATATTGGAGACAATCAGAGCATCGCGAATCAGCTGAGTACGTACAGCTACCGACTAAAACGAATGAAGTTCTTTTTAGAGGTTGCTAACAAGCGATCATTGCTGTTATTGGATGAATTTGGAACGGGTTCAGACCCAGAACTTGGAGGGGCGTTGGCAGAGGTTTTCTTTGAGACGCTGTATAACCGTAAGAGCTTTGGAATCATCACCACGCATTATTCCAATATCAAGCTTAAGGCAGCACGATTGCGTAATGCAGTCAACGCAAGCATGCTGTTTAACCATGAGTCGTTGGAGCCGATGTATGAGCTATCAGTCGGGCAGCCTGGTTCTTCGTTCACGTTTGAAGTGGCGCAGATAAACGGGATAGATAAGGAGATCATCGAGGAGGCGAAAACGCGGTTGGATTCGAATAAACTGGAGATGGACAATTTGATTGCCACGCTGCAGAAAGAGAAGTCGGAGATCGAGGAGCTAAACAAGGCTTCGAAGCGGGCAGAGGAGGAGGCCTTGTTGGCGAAGGAAGAATCGGATGCGTTGAGCGATCATTATGCACACCGCTTGCACAAGCAAAAGGACTTGATTGAAAAGAACAACAAGGACCTGAGCAACGGAAAGCGGATGTCGGCCTTTATACATAGCTACCGATTGAAGGGCCACAACAAAAACTTGCTGGAAGAAGTGCGCAAATTCTTGGCGATTGAGAAGAGCAAGTTGGTGAAGAAACAAGAAGTGGCGAAGACGAAAAAGGACGAACCGATAGTACGCCCGAAGGTGAAGGCCAAGCAGAAGAAAAAGGAAGTTCAGAAACCCGCCAAGCCCGTCGCGGTTGGCGCAGAAGTCAAGATGCTGAACGGATCAAATAAGGGCGAAGTGATTGAGCTGAAAGGCACGGAAGCGACCGTCATGTTTGGCATATTCAAAACGAAGGTCAAGGTTAGCGACTTGGAAGTGGTGTAAGGAGTAAGGAACAAGCGTCACAATCGTGCACCAGCTTAATCGACTACTCAACAACCATCATGTCTGTCTCTAATCCGATAGAAACTAGTCCAGTCTTGCTGATGTCGGTGAGCGAGACGCTCTCGACGTGGTTCACTTTTTCAGCATCGAAGGGCTGCTCCACCTTCACGTAGTTTTCTGTGAACCCATGCATCATTCCTTCGTTCTCACTTGCTTCCCAAAGCACGGCATGCGTAGAGCCAATCTGTGATTCGTAGAAGGCACGCTTCTTTTTGAGGCTGAGCTGCGTCAAGATTTTATTGCGCTCTTGGCGCACGTGCATTGGGATCACATCTTCAATTCGAAGCGCAGTTGTGTTGGCCCGTTCGCTGTACGTAAACACATGTAAGTAGCTTACATCCAAACCTTTGATGAAGTCCACAGTCTTCATGAACTCTTCATCCGTTTCGCCTGGAAACCCGACGATCACGTCAACACCAATACACGCATTGGGCATTCGATCCTTAATGCGCTTAATTCGTTCTGTGTAGAGTGGCGTGAGATATCTGCGTCGCATGGAGGCCAGCATTTCATCCGAACCCGATTGCAACGGCACGTGAAAATGAGGTACAAACTTGTCGCTTGCGGCAACAAAATCGATAATGTCGTCACTTAGTAGGTTTGGTTCAATACTCGAAATGCGAAAGCGCTCAATGCCTTCAATCTGATCCAGCTCCTTGATCAACGCAAAGAAGTTCTCTTCGTCGCCCTGGCCAAAGTCACCAATGTTGACTCCTGTGAGTACAACTTCTTTTACTCCAGTGGCAGCTACTTCATGCGCCACTTTCATTGTTTCTTCGATAGACTGATTCCGGCTTCGGCCTCGCGCCAATGGTATGGTGCAGAAGGAGCAGAAATAGTCGCAGCCATCTTGAACCTTCAAAAAGGTACGGGTTCGATCTCCAGCAGAGTAGGATGGGATAAACTCCTTCACTTCCTTGATGTGTCCATTCTCAATGTGCGCCACACCGTCTGTTGGGTGCTTTTCGAGGTACTCAAGAATGTTGAACTTTTCATTTGCACCCAAGACCACGTTCACTCCTTCGATATGCGCTATTTCATCTGGTTTCAGCTGAGCGTAGCAACCCACCACGGCAACAAAGGCGTCGGGGTTTTTGCTCTTTGCACGGCGCACCAAATTCCGGCATTTCTTGTCCGCGTGGTCTGTAACAGAGCATGTGTTTATGATGAAGATATCTGGCCGCTCGTTGAAGCCAACTTTCGCATAGCCGCCTTCCTCAAATAGACGGGCAATGGTGCTTGTTTCGCTGAAGTTCAGCTTGCAACCAAGTGTGTGAAATGCAACGGTTTTGTATGGATTCATAATCGCGACTGCGAAGTTATCGATTCACCGTTACGGACGAATGGAATTTATAATCGAGTAGAGGTGAGGTTAGCGTCTTATTTGCAGGTATAATAGCAGTCGTCGCTTAAGCAAACTAAATCGTGTTTCTCAAGATCTTCAATCTCTTGTCCACACCGTTCGCCAACCGGGCTTTCAACTTTGCTGCTTCCCGTCTTTTCTACCAGGAAGCATTCCTTGCACTTGTTGCAAGAAGCGAAGAATAGAATTGAGATAGCAAGAAAGTTGAGGCGAAGAATATTCATAGATATCAGTAGACGATTATGCGATCGGTTTGGGTTGGTTGATCATCCAAAATTACGTGAATGAAATAGGTGCCAGCCGATACGTTTAATTCTATGCCGTTTGTTAACTCGCTCGCGTTGGTGAAACTCCTACGCACATTTCCAAGTACGTCCACTAGTAGGATTTGCGAATCTTGATCTAATCCATCAATGTGAATGGTGCCTTGATTTGGGTTAGGCCAAATGCGCACTTCTGAGTTAGGGTGGTTTGCAATGCCTAGTGATTCCTTTCCATTGTTATAGGAAACGATGTTGCGGCTGATAAGCGCGTCGGCCTTGGTGAAGTTACCTCCAATGTACAATCGTCCACGATATGGCTCCATAGCGTACACAGGACCGTTGATACCATCATCAACGGACGCCCATTCAGTTCCATTCAGCTTGGCAATGTTCTTTAGTGTTGTGGCCCCACTTGATGTAAATCGGCCACCAGCGTATAGCGTGTCGCTATAAATGGACAGAGAAAATACGGTGTCGGTGGAGTCTGTAAATCCCATTCCGATGGATTCGAAGTCTGTTCCATCCCACGAAACAATTCGGGCATGAGCCACGCTATCTGCCTCCGTGAATGATCCACCAATGATCAGCGTCTCGTCAAAAACCGTCATCGAATACACAGGACCATTAAGTCCTTTCTCAATCATTTCCCAGTCAGATCCGTTCCATTGAGCCAAATAGCTTTGATAAACTGTATCAGTGTCGCTTGCGTGAAAATTACCTCCCGCATACAAGGTGTTGTTGAATTCCTCCAAGCAGTAAACCGATCCTGTGATTTGGTTTCCGGCGGATTCTACTTGAAACGGAGATGTTGAGGCTAAATCAATCTGAGCAATAAAGTCGTGTCCGTTAAGGGATTGAAAATCGCCACCAAAAAAGAGTGCGCTTCCAAAGGTCTTCATGCAATAAACGGTTTGACTATCCGCTACTTGGTTGGCATATCCGATGAAATCTGTTGTGTCTTCTACCTTATCGATTTCGAGGTGTCCGACACCTACGTTCGCCTCAAATTTTGGGTGTAAGAATTGACCGCCAACATGCAAGTTACTGCCATCGGCTGCTACACATCGAATCACGGAATTTAGCGTTCCCGTGCTCGAGGCATTGGTGTTAAAATCATCGGCGTAGGTGAAGAAGTAGGTGTAGTTGTCGAGAAAATTCTCTCGGATCAAACAATGGTTTATCCGATTAAATGAATTGATTTGCTTGAAAGAACCCGCTACGGATAGCCCGTCATCAAAAGCTTGTAGGGAATAGACGGTGCCGTTTGCACCTGTTCCAATACGCGACCAATGCTGCGCAAAACTTGCGTTGATCGTTATTGAGAGAATGAGTGTTAGGAATGAAGGGTGCCAGATTTTCATTATTCAAATCTATCAACCTTTATTAAGACTTGAGGTAAGAATGCGCGACTGTCCATTACATTCGACTAAGCGGCACAATTTCGCCCGCTTTGATCTGATAGGATACGCCTTCAAATTCAAATTTGGAACCTTCAGACTTATCCACCAATTCATCCAAATCTGATTTCAATGTATGCACGGATCCGCCTGTTTTATATGCGATCTGGAGGTAGGCCGGATTGATGTTTGACCCGCCACCGCAGACAATGACGCGAACGGGTTTTGTTACTTGATCCAGCAATTTCATATCTCGCGGCGTGGCGAAATTGTCAGCTATGAGTACAAACTCCTTGCACTCTGGACAGTTCTTCATGGCCGATATAAGCGCCTCAATGTTGTTTTCTTCGGTGTCTCCACCATTGCCGCCCGACATGCATTTTTTCGCCAATTTCTGCACGTCCTCAAAAGAGTCCCCAATGTCATGATAGATGCCGCCAGTGCTGCCTGCCTTTTTTGACTTGTTCGGTTTACTGTCTCCGTCGTTGAAGAAGGTGAAGTGCTTCGTGCGGGATGTATTCGATTCTACGTTTAATTTATGCCAGAGTAAGATTTGCGCTGTATATGGAGACATGCTTCCCGTAAGATCACCAACTATAGACATATCGTTCCAGTCGTCATGACGCGCAAAAACCTCCAACAAGGTGGAGTCGCGCAAGACTTGTCGAAGAAGGCCAGAGCCTGATTTTCTTGGTGTTTCCACGAACATGCCGTCAACCTCCATTCCCACACCGCGATGACTTACGATCAGCTTAAGTTCAACCTGGTCTACCACCCGAGTGGTGCCCATACGCGCTGGTTTCCATTTTCCTGCTCCCAATTCTTTATGCAATGCGGTAGCGCTTTTACCCTTGCCTTCTTCAAGCCGCAGTTCCACTGAGTGCACTTGTCCTTTCTGATCAATTGTGAGGCGCGCATAATACACTTCTTCCGGATCTGCCTTGCTTGGTCTTCCAAGGTAATAGTTCAACCTGGAAAGTAGGCCGATGTTTCCTGTTGGATAATACGCTGGGGTGAATCCCTTTGAGTCAGGCGCAGGTTCAGGAGCCAACTTCACATCAGCGGGGTTCAATTCAGAGTAGATGATTGCCTTTTCTGGCATGATTGAATCGCTAGGAGCAACCTTGACTTTGTCCGCTTCGGGTGCAGGCGGTGCTGGTTTAAACAATTCATCCAGAAAAGCCATTTCTTCCTTCATGTCTTCTTCAGTGTATGGTGCACGCGTGGTGACGATAAAGCCGTGAAAAAGCTTGTTACATGTGGCTGGCGAGTTACAGCCGGTCTGCTCCACCAACTTCCACTCGATCGAGTAGTCAGAAAAGAGACTTGGTATCTGAGCCTGAAGCGAAAGCAGCCGTTTCTCGTTTAGAGCGTTTTGATCAAATGAAGCTTCAGATCGATAGGCTGTATAAACCAGTTCTACCTTCAATACAGTGGCTTCGATGATTTGACTTTGGTCGCTTTGATCAATAATCAATGGTTTTGCAAACGGCGTCTGAATGAAGAATTCCCGGTTTTCGCTTATTGGGGAACGCTTTTCTTGTTTTACTGGCGTTAGGGCCAGAATGGTTTCGATTTCCTGGCTAAGACACGGGGTCGAAATCAATAATGCGGATAGAAGTGTTAGTACTGTTTTCATAAACAATCAAGGATGCTTAAGGTGAACAACGATATGGTTCAATTGAATGATGCATGCGTTAGTCCTTTTTCACAAAACTCATGACAGGTTTGCCGTCCAAATAAAGGTAAAAAGCCCCTTTCAAGTTTTTCTCAAACTCTTGTCTCAGTTGGTATTCAGCTCCTTTTCGGATTAGCAAAACACCTTGTGGTTCTTTTTCATTTAGGAACTGAATCATTGCCCATTCAATATCGGTATCTGTGGTAAAAGACATTTTGAATTTATTCCCGTATCTACCTTTTGGTTTACTCGTTGGCGTTAAACCCAAAGTATATCCATCGATTCGTAAGATGCCCGCCTTTTTGAACTCCTTTTTCTTCATTGTTTTAGAATTCAACAACCAGCGCTCATCTTCGGGATAGTGCGTATGCACAAAAAAATCGGGATCGGAAATGAACCAATGTTCCTTGAATTCACGTGTGAACTTCCTACGTTTTGGGTCTACAGACCCTGCGGCCCAGGTGGCATCAACGAGGTGCCATTCCCCGGCCAAGAAAACGGCGTTCCAACTGTGATTTGTGACCTTCATGCGTTGCGGAATGTCAACTAACGGGTTGGATTTGGCATATCCAATAACTGTCTCGCAACGAATATCAACCCCGCTGCACATGGCTTCTAACAGGCTTGAATATCCTTCACAAACTGCTTTTTTCTTTTTGAGAATTTCATTGGCATCGGTTCCAGAACGTCCATATCGGTACTCAATGTTGTGGCTAATCCACCTGAAAATGACACGAAATTTTTCGTGTTCGGAATGAAGGTCGGTGCAAAGCGTGCGCGCTAGTCCAGCGGCATCGTCATATCGTCCCTTCGGATGATTTATCGCTGTGCTGTCTGCCTTGGCATAATCAAACGAAGCCAAACGACCGCGTTGAGACAAAGCAGGCGCAGCACCGATTAGGAGTAAAAATAGGATGCCGATTATTCGCGTCATGGAATGTAATATCCGAAAGTAAAGACCTGTAATATCTAAACGGAAGGCTTAGTTGATTTGTTTCAACAATTTAAAGCTGAAGTCGCCCTCGGTGGTGTGGACGCTGAGAATATAGAAGCCGGTGCTTAAACCGTGGAAGTCTAATTCGTGAAACAGCCGTGTCTCATCTGAAAGGGAGACATGTCTAAGTAGTTTGCCACTTAGGTCGTATAGGGTGTATTCAAGTATGGTGCGGTCATTTGGGTATAGATACAAGGGGCTGTCTGAAGTGGCGAAGTTTGCATGGCCACCTACGAAGGGGTCTTTAAGTGGCGTATCCACGAGATCCGTATCAGCGCAATTGGCGAGCAACCCACGTTTACAGAGAATGATCGAAATTATTTCGCTGTGTTCGCCATTGTACAAAAGAGAGTCGGCCTGAAGCAAAAAAACACTAGCATCAACCATATTCATATTTGGGAAAAAGCTATAGATAGCTGTAAGCACAAGCGATTCGCTCACGTCCTGTCCGTAATAGTCATGTATGTCAGCGAGGGCCGAGGTCCAAATTGGAGCGTCGAGGTAGAGGTCATCCTCAAGGTCTGACGGATAAGTTCGTGAATAGGTAAGTTCTCTTCCTGTCCAGAATTCATTGTGCCCATCCCAATTAAAAATGCGATCGCTCTGATTTGGCGTGATTGCCCGTGAATAGGAGAGGGCGAAAAAGTCGCACGTACCTTCCTCAATTGCGTTTCGTTCTGCGCCAACAACTGTTCCTGGGGCAATGCTGTAAATGATTGCGTGCCCATATTCATGCACAATCACGTCCGCATCTTCGGCGTCATCTACACCTCCGTCACCAAAGCCTAGTTGGCCCACTTCTAGAGTTATCGGATCGAAAAAGCTTTGATCGTCTATGTCGCCGTGTCCGTCAAACTCCAATGGGTAGTCCACCACATCAGTAAATCCAAGTTCCAGAAGTCGATCGTGCTGCCTATTGATATGGTAGAAAGCGTTGACGTATTCAAAGCCCCATTCGTCTCGGGTGAAGTTAAAGTTGCCCGTTGTAGAAACTGGGGGATTACCATCTGGATCATACAGGTCTGCGGCAGCCGCATAATCGCTCTCTAATATCCAGTATTCCTTGAGGCTGTCCCAGCGTATAAGAATCGAATCATTTAGCATCAAATTGTTTAAAGCTTCGCCGGTCAAATCGTCCATGTCTTCAACCAATTCTCCGTACTCTGTGTTCGAGATAGAAAGTGGATCGGGTGAGAAAACGGAGACGGAAACGAGGCTATCTGGTTTGTTGAATAAGCGAGGTGAATAGGACTCTAGTAATTCACCGGATGAGGAATAATGTTGTATTAGGTGTTCGCCTCTGATCAGGCCCGAAATTCGGAAAGCATGAACAAGTTTATTGTTATTAATATAATATTGATAACCAGATATATATGTCGTTTCAAATAAAGTATGAATGTTAATTATTTCAGGCGATATATTTCTAGTCCCTGAAGGCAATGTATTCGCGGTGGATAAGCGAATTGTTGGGTAAGAGATATACGTTTTTCCGTTCGCATATCGGTTGCGTTTCACCATTAATTGAGAAATGGGAAGACCATTGTGTGTAATCTCAAATTGCTCATGAATGCCTATTGGGCTTTGCTTTTTGTGGTTCCGTTTTAGGTCAACGGATAGCCCCATCGATGTGCCAACAAATTGACGAAGAGATTCCAAGGAAGAGTCCTGTTCATTCACATAAGTTGACCGCATAGAAATTGGAGATTGTGCGATCATTTGCTGCCCATATAAGAGGCAACTAACTAGTACGAAAAGTGATTTAAATGGCCTTGATTTCAACATTCGGGAGATGGTCAAACAAATGTAGCCCATTATCAACTTGCGACTTTGGTACAGTGAATACAATTGTGCATCGCACTTCGAATAGGCGATCGATAATCTCAGAATCTGGAAACTGTTCAACAAGACGTGTTATGGTTCCTGTGTCATCATATCCAAATTCCACCGACAATCTTGCTGTTATTGGTATTATCACAGTTTTTGATTCCTCGAGGGCGAGGCGTGCGCTTTCCTTATAGGCATGGATCAACCCTGGTTTGCCAAGTTTAGTTCCACCGAAATACCGAACAACCACAATGGCAGCGTTCGTTATTCCCGCGCTTAATATTTGGTTCAAAATCGGTAGGCCCGCTGTACCGCTTGGCTCACCATCGTCGCTAGATCGATGCTCTTGTTCCTTAACTCCGATAACCGAAGCGAAACAAAAGTGGCGTGCGCTGGGGTGTGCCTTCTTAATGCGTTTTAATTGCTCTTTGTATGATTCGTCGTCGGTACATGGAAAAAGAACGGAGAGAAACTTACTACCACGTTCGCGATAGTCTCCTTCAGAAGTCGTTTTGATTGTTTTGTAGCTGTCCGTTTCTTGCACCGATCAAAGTTAAAACTTCGGCGCCTGCATCACTCTGAATTTACGTCTGTATTGACTTCCTGAGTTATACATATGTATGGGGGCTTTAATGTCAAACTTGAATTCAACATCTGATTGAGCACCTGGAGCTAATGAGATGTTCCATGTCAATAGTCCTTCCTCTTTGTCGTAGAGGGCATCAGAAATTCCATTCAAATTAAACTTGGTCTTATCTAAGTCATCCATGATAGGAACTTGATCCATTACTGTAATGTCAAATGCTGCGCTACCATTGTTTTTCACTTGAATGGATACGCGGCTAGCGTCGCTATAATAGTTTCCTACAAGCGGTGATTTCTTCACTTTGTTTTCCTCGTTTCGCACTGCCTGCACCGTTTTGTCCTTCCCTAAAAACACTTCGAGCGTGTCGTTTTCAGCATACGTATCCAAAAATGTCCGGCCCATATACGTTCCATTGTTATACACATTGGTGGTACCAGGAATAAGGTTGTACCCGTTCCAGTTTGGAATTTTCGCCATGAGGAAGCCGAAAGGATCCACCTTCGGAATAACCAGATAACGAAAGCTTGATGGCATGGTGTGGCGCTCCACGTCTACCAAATGCGGTTTTGAGTTGGAGGCAATGTTGTAGACATGTGAGATTTTGTATTCCACGATGGCATTAAAAACCTCCACTGTTTGAAATTCAACTTCTCCATCCTGATTTGGTCTTGTTTGGGATTGTGATCCATCGAAACTTGGAATTCCAAATCCAATCGTTGGGTTGGCAGTCGAAAGCTGTATTCGAACTTGATTCCAGTCGTATCCAGTGGCGTTGAAAACGTTGGCGCGGAAAATGAAATTCATGTCCTCGTCGACACCATTATACTTCAAATCATACATAGGTGCCCAACCTCCTTTATTGGTTAGGTAGCTCAATTCAAACGGTGAACTGGTCTTTCGGTCGCACTTAACGGTAATGCGCACTTCCGACGTCTTTCTGCCTTTGACTGTGTTCACTTGAGTCATTTGGCGCTTGTAGTCAAGCGAACGCCCAGCTAGCCTTTCTCGCTTTTTTTCCAAGTTGTAGATCTTTTGACTCAACTCAAAGTGCCTTTCTTGGAAGAAGTCAGATGCACGCTTGATCTCGTCCACGGAAACGCCATTGCCAACTCCTCCAATGGACTCACCTTTGAAGAGAATGGCGCGTTCGGCTTCATAGGATGTGATTCGGATCGAGATGCGCTCAAATCGATTTTCAACTGCACCAATGCTGTCTCTGAGCGACTGCATTCCATTTTTGTTTCTTGGTCCTGAATCGAGGAAATTTATGCGCTCTGATACGCTGATAATTTCTACGCCAGCGCCAGACGTGCTCACGTTTATCGTGTTTTCAATAATAAACGGGCTGAGATTGGTGAAAACAACTACGCTTTCGCCAGCCTCTATATCGACTTCTGCTTCATAGTTGAGTTGAGCGGCAGAAGGATATACCAGCACACTTTTTACGGGCACGTCGACCGTGTGATTGGAGTTGGCGATGGCCAATGAAGGGATGAGCAATATCATTGGAGGTAGGAGATAGGTAAGAGTGCGTTTCATTTTGGAAGTTTAAAGTGAAGGCCGATGGTGATAGAGGTTTTGTATGGTCTTGGATCTGATTTTGAACGAAGGGCATGATCGGAGCTAAGCCAGATCGCGTATTTCTGTCCGACCAACGCTAATCGTGGACTAATCTGTACCCAACGATTAATCAGATATCCGGCACGAATGGCAACTTTGACGGTGAGATTTCGATCGATGGGTTTTCCTGCCCAATCATAGTTGATGTATAGGCTATGGTAGGGTTTTGTGTTGGTTCCGCTCTTTTCTTGTTGATAGGTAAGCGTCAATTCGTCGCGGCCTCCCATTCTCCGAACTCCCTTTCCGATTTGGGCAAACGAGTACGTGGGAAATATGCTGTCTGCTGGACTGGAAAACGTCGGCAAGGCCAAATTCATAATGCCACCAGCGATGATGTACTTATGTCCTCTGTCCGAAAAGCTCACATTGAGATTGGCATTGTTCGATGTTCTGGCTAATATTTCTGTGCCCATGGCAGTAGAAGTGTAGTACCCGAACCTGGAGCTTTTTGATCGATCGCGGTTTAGTTTGTATGAAGCGCCCATTCGAACAATAATTTTTGCAAGAATGGCTGTTCGATAAGCTCCGCTTAGTGAAATGCTTTGGTATTTGTCATCACTGCCGAAGGATACACGTCGATAACCAACCCCAATCCCATAGAGACCGCTTCCCAAAGACTTGCCAATGCTTATATCCGCATCACTCATTGAATTAGAAATTGGAAAATTGTTAAGGTGTGTAACTCGAATGAAATTGCTCAATTCCGTGTTGGAGAGGCTTGCTGCGAATACCTCTGGATTGGTATACCCTAAATGGTTGTAATTATAGACCTGGGCAGAAGATTGTAATGCCAGACCTAGAATTACACACGAGGTAACCTGAAATGATTTTAAGAAATGAAGGACGCTATTTCTTCGATGAGTCAATTAATAACCTAGATAAATGGCTTTAAATCTAGGACGAAAGAAAAAGTAAAAGGATAGCCACGATCGCTAAAAAAATACCCGCAACGGTTCTTAATTGAGGTTTCTCTTTGAATAGTACAATGGCTAGAATGCTGCTCATTGTTACCACCCCTACGTTGTTAATCGGGAAGACCGTTGAACTTTCCCAATTTGGCTCATCTAATGCCCAAAGAAGAAACAAGAGTGATCCAAAGTTCACCAGTCCCAATGCCATTCCACTTAGAAAGTTTTTTGTGCTAATGGCTCTATCCGTAAAGGTGAAATGATGTACTATCCCTGTCAGGAATGCAAAGCTGAAGATGACCGTGATTAGAGATGGAAACTCTGGTTCGGAAACTGTCCAAACCTGAAATAGCTTGAGACTTGAGTCAATGATTCCGGTGCAAACAAATGCTAAAAGGGGCCATTTCCAATTTTTTACGCCCTCGGTAAAACTGCTGAGAATGACCGCCACCAGTCCGAGTGCGATGCCCGATAGCTTGAGTGTGGTAAATGATTCGTCTAGAAAAAATAGTCCGATGACGATTGGGATTACCACACTCATCTTGGTAGCGATGCTGGCCGCGGCAACACCGCTCGTTTGAGTGGTTTTTGCGATCAGCCTAAATACGGCATAGAAGAAGATGCCTTCCGCTGCCGCTGGCCAAAACCAGGGTTCATTCCAAAGCTCAGGGGCGTGGTCGAACAGTATAAATCCCGTTGCTGAGGCAAAAAAGTAGTTGATTGCAATCGCAATACGCGAATTCACCCCAGCTCCACGCATCCATCTAAAGAGCAACAGGATGATCGTAGAAGCGACAATGCTTAACCCGAGGTAAATCATGCTGGGATGTAAACTTGAAGCATGTCGCCGTCCACGTGTGATTTGGAGATTTCCTTCCCGATAAACTTAGGTGCCGCGAGACCGCTACCTATCCGCATCGAATTTGTGAAAATGCGCGCCTCATCCCACAATCCGCTTTCATAGAATCGTTTGATCGTTTCGCGCCCTCCTTCAATAATCACGCTCTGTATACCTTTTTCGTAGAGGTGGGTGGCAATTTCATTTTGAAAAGAGCTGGGGTCGCTGATTTGATGATATTCAAGTGCATTTTCGGTGCCTGTCTTTTTTGCATTGTATATCCACGTGGGTATGCCATCACTTAGAACGTGGAGGTTGGAGTCGAGTTGCAATTGTGGATCAATGACCAACCGCAGAGGTGACGCCCCAGGCCAATGTCTCGCAGTTAACTTGGGATTGTCTTTGGCCACGGTTTGCCGACCAACGAGGATACTTGCCTCTTCGGTTCGCCACCGATGCACCATTTTGTTGGCCTTATGTCCGGTGATTTTTAACGCCGGTTTACCGTCCTCAGGCGATCGATCGATATCAATGAATCCATCGATTGTTTGTGCCCATTTTAAAATAATGTATGGGCGCTTTTTCTCATGAAATCCGAAAAACCGCCGATTGAGCCATTTTCCTTCCTCGGAGAGTATGCCCTCGGTCACGATAATGCCTGCATCTTTCAGGCGTTGAATTCCTTTTCCAGAAACTTCTTTGAATGGATCCACATTAGCGATTACAACTTCCTTCACCTTGTGCTTCACCAAAAGATCGGCACAGGGCGGGGTTTTTCCGTGGTGTGCGCATGGCTCTAGGTTCACATAGACCGTACTCTTTGGAAGAAGCGTTTTATCGGTTACACTTTCAATGGCATTCACTTCGGCGTGATTGCCTCCAAACGCCTGATGGTAGCCTTCTCCGATGATTTTATTGTCATGAACGATCACACACCCAACTAGTGGATTTGGAGCCACGGTGCCTGTTCCAAGAGCCGCCAAGTCAAGGCAGCGATTCATGTATTCTTTGTGATTCACAATCGACTGTAAATGTAATTCAGTCTCGTTGATGAAATGCGCTCAGGAAATATTCGAGCAGGGTTCTCGAAATCCGCTCATCTTTGCCGAGTGACACATGCCCAACTTCGACAATGGTTTTATGCCCAACTCACCGAAAAGTATGATCAGGGAGAGTTGGAGTCTATGTATCACTGGTGCGCAGAAGAGATTGAAGGTTGGTCGAGAGCTCAGTTGTATTTGCAGCATGAAACCCAGGTTAAGGATGAAAAGCAATGGAGCGAGGTCGTGGACCGATTGCACACTTCTGAGCCAATTCAGTACATCTTTGGCAAGGCCAGCTTTATGGGATTGGAACTCGAGGTTGATAGTTCGGTGCTCATTCCGCGGCCCGAAACGGAGGAGTTGGTAACCATGGTATTGGAGCTTGAAAAGGAGAAGGAACTATCGGTTGTTGATATCGGAACGGGTTCAGGATGTATCCCTCTCGCATTGAAATCTGCACGGAACAAGTGGATGGTGATGGGGTGCGATATAAGCGTGGATGCACTTTCGGTAGCCGAAAAGAATGCGTTGACACTTGCGTTGAATGTCGAGTTTAACCAGGTTGATGTCACACAGGATTGGCCGTATGAAGGCATCGACATAATCGTGAGCAATCCACCGTACATTCCTGAAGAGTTGAGCGACACTCTTGACAAAAATGTCTTAGAGCATGAACCGCATATAGCTCTATTCAGTCCTAAGAACGATCCAATCTATTTTTTTAGACACATCACGGAAGTGGCGGTGAGGGCAGGAGTGAAGCGGGTATATTTTGAGACACATGCCACGGATATGGGTGATCTGGTTTCGCAGTTGGCGAAAATTTGGAATGGAAATATTCAGGTGCGTCAAGATATGGGAGCTAAGGATCGGTTTCTGATTTTGAGTTGATTGAGCATTATTTTCAGCAAAAAAAAAGCCCCAATCGCAATAGCGAGAGAGGCTCTTTGAGTAGAATGGAGGCAAACTATGCCGCGTCCTTCTTTCCTAACATGACGAGCTCGTTTACAACAACTTCAGTGATGTATCGCTTTTCACCTTCTTTGGTTTCCCAGATCCGGTTTACAAGCTTGCCCTCAACACAAACCTCTTGACCTTTCTTGAGGTATTTCTCAGCTATTTCAGCCGTCTTACCCCACATGACAATGTTGTGCCACTGCGTTTCTTCTTTCTTATCGCCCTTGGCAGTGTAATACACTTCGTTGGTTGCTACACTGAATTTAGCGAGCTTACGATCGTTGTCAAATGATTTTACTTCTGGGTCCATTCCTAGGTGTCCGATGAGTTGTACTCTGTTTCTTAATGCATTCATAATGGTGCGTTTTAAATGGTTATTAAATAATTTGCTCGATTCTCGTGATGATGTGAGTCAGATAGATGTACAGCAGTCCTTGATCATACGCCTCTGGCTTTCTATTACTTCTGTTGACTTGTACATGATGAATTCACAACTTGAATCACTTCGAAAAGAACGATGGCACAAAGGAATGGCGAGCTCCAAACTCGATTCGGTTATTACCTGTTTAATATCGAAAGCAAGTATTTGTAAACGTTTGATTATGCTTGGTCATTTTATCCCCATTCGTTGGCATATAAGGCTTTGGGAGGAAATAATGCCGCGACGCCAGGCCCTTAATCTTGCTTTTGAAAAAATGCGATTTTCAATCGACCAAAGGAAATTCACCTCATCCAAGGCCGTAAGAATTAGACCATAGTTGATCGCTTGTATACATTCGCCAACCCAAAATCATAATGCATGGCTTCATCTAAAATCCAATCCGTCGCTGTCTACTGCGGTTCAAGTTCAGGCACCAAACCCGAATTTGAATTGGCTGCGCGCGAACTAGGAAAGCGTTTCGCAGATAACAACATCCAATTGATTTATGGCGGAGCAAAAGTTGGATTGATGGGGCATATTGCCAATGAAGTACTGATCCACAACGGAAAAGCCATAGGAGTGCTACCAACCTTCCTGGCTGCAAAAGAGGTGGCTCATGATGCATTGACGGAAATGCACATGGTGGATAACATGCACGAGCGCAAAGCGATGATGCACGAGCTCAGTGATGCGTTTGTTGCCTTACCCGGCGGATATGGGACCTTCGAAGAATTGTTTGAAATGATTACGTGGGGACAGCTCGGATTGCATAAAAAACCCATCGCAATTCTAAATGTGCTCGGATACTATGATGCCCTGGCGGCGCAGATGAAGAACATGGTAGAATATGGTTTTCTGAAACAAGACGCGCACGACATGGTTCTTGTGGCTACATCTGTGACTGACCTTATGCGACAAATCTCCGGCTATCATGCTATGCAAGGCCATAAGTGGATTTCGGACCTCGAACAAACTTAGTAGTGGTGCGGAAATAGTCACATTGCCAAAAGGGAGAACCTGAGCGGTTTGGTACCATTCAATGATGCGTGTCATACCTTTCATTCAATCACCCATATATTTTTGGTCCAGTTGTTCGCGTATTGCAGACACAAGCCTAAAGTCAAACAAATGGGTGAAAAGAAAATCGCACTAGACGTTTCTGAAAAGAGTCGAATCGAATTCATTCGAAATCTATTAGATGACGTAAAGGCCTTAGAGCGCATGCTCGATGAAGGCCTGGTTGAAAAGAACATTTCAAGAATAGGGGCAGAGCAGGAGTTTTGTCTCGTGAACTCCAATTGGCGGCCGTCAAAAGATGCTGGAATTATCATCGATGCTGTAAACGATCCGCATTTTACAACTGAGCTCGCCCGATACAACATCGAAATCAACCTTGATCCTTTTGAGCTGAAGGATGATTGCTTCACATTGCTCGAAACGCAATTGATGGAGCTGCTCGAAAAGGCACGTAGGTGTGGGGATGAGCGAGATATAAAAACCATTTTAGTTGGGATATTGCCGACCATTAGCAAGGTAGAGTTGGAGATGGACTACATGACTCCAAACCCTCGTTACGCCGCGCTTAATGATCGCATGCGGGAATTAAGAGGCGATGACTTCGAATTAAACATACGTGGCGTGGATGAGCTCAACATTGTGCATGACTCTGTATTGTTCGAGGCATGCAATACGAGCTTTCAAATGCACCTTCAGATAGATCCAGACGATTTCATTAAAAGCTATAATTGGTCACAAGCCATTGCAGGTCCAGTGCTCGCGCTAAGCTCAAATTCACCGTTGTTACTCGGTCGTGAGTTATGGAGCGAGACTAGAATAGCCTTGTTTCAGCAGAGTATCGATACGCGTCTATCGTCTTATGCCCTGGTGGAGCAACAGGCACGCGTCACATTTGGAGACAAATGGGCAGCAGGCTCAATCGTGGATCTCTTTAAGAATGAAATTGCGCGATACAAGATCATTCTTGATCGTGAAATTGAGTTGAACTCATTGGAGCAATTAGACAAAGGGATAATACCCAAGCTACCTGCGCTGAGCTTGCACAATGGCACAATCTACCGATGGAATCGACCCTGTTATGGGGTCGGAAATGGGCGACCTCATGTTCGAATTGAGAATAGATACATCCCATCTGGGCCAACTGTCATAGATGAGATGGCAAATTTCGCATTTTGGGTAGGCCTTATGAAAGGCCGGCCGTCGCAGTTTGATGATATCGAGGCGGTCATGGACTTTCGTGAAGCGAAGGATAATTTCATAAAGGCGGCTAGGACAGGAAAGGCCTCCGTGATGAGTTGGCTCGGCTCGTTAATTTCTGTGCGAGACTTGGTTTCAAAGGAATTGTTACCAATGGCCTACGATGGTTTATTGAAATCCAACATTGATCAACGAGATGCCGATCGGCTTCTTCAGATAATTGAAAAACGAAATGCAGGTCATACAGGTGCACAATGGACCACGACGAACTATCGAAACCTGAGGAAAACGTTGACTAGAGACGATGCGTTGCTGGCCTTAACCAAGACTATGCACGAGAATCAGGTTCGCGAAACCCCTGTGCACGATTGGGGGCCTGTAAATCCAAATTTGGAAACACATGAATCTGCCTCACAAGTCCAGCATATCATGTCAACACTCTTATTAACTGTCCGCGAAACAGATCTCGCAGAATTGGCGACAAGTATCATGGAATGGAAAGGAGTTCATCACGTTCCGGTGGAGGATGAAGATGGAAATTTGTGCGGATTACTTACTTGGACACATCTACAACGATTTAAGGCTCAGGGCAATGATCACAGCGATAAGCTAGTAAAGGACATCATGACAAAATCAATTGAAACGACCTCACCTAAGACAAATATTTCGGACGCGATTCGAGTTATGAAAGAACGGGAATTTGGCTGCCTACCGGTTGTGCAAGGAGCACACCTAGTCGGGATAATCACCATAAAGGACGTGACTGCATTTGACCATGATTGAGTTAAAAAGCGAGGCGTTAGGGAAGTCCATTGAGGTCGATCGAGTCATAGGTCATTTGGACGGCGATTCAGATGGACCGACGATGATTTTTACTGCAGGCATACACGGAAACGAACCTTCGGGAGTATATGCCCTGCATCAAGTAATGGAAGACTTGAGGTTGAAAGCTACACCAATTCATGGGCAGGTATATGCCCTAAGTGGAAACCTCTGGGCACTCCAGCGAGGCGAACGGTTTCATAAACAAGATTTGAATAGGATGTGGACCTCTGAAAGAATGGAGGTGCTCGACTCGAGTCCGAACGAAAATGAGGATATGCAAGAGCAGCGTGAACTGAATGCCTGCATCGAACAAATAATGTCTTCCTCAAAAGGGCCATTCTACTTTATTGATTTACACACAACCTCAAGCGAAACAGTCCCTTTCCTTACAGTGAACGATAGCCTCTTGAACCGAAAGTTCACGGAGCAGTTTCCCGTTCCCATCATTCTCGGAATTGAGGAATACTTAGACGGACCTTTATTGAGTTTGATAAACGAGCGCGGGTTTGTCGCTTTTGGATACGAGGCTGGCTCGCACAACAACGTTGAATCGTATGAGAATCACATGGCATTTGCCTATTTGAGCATGCATCAGGCCGGAATTATTGAAAAGAAAGACTTTGATGTTAAGCCTTACTATAATCAACTTTCGTCGCGCACCACCCACCTGAAAGACATTTTTGAAATATACTATCGCTACGAGATTTCGAAGGAAGAGAAGTTTGTAATGACTCCGGGTTTCCTAAACTTTCAAGATATAAAAAAGGGAACCGTTTTGGCAAATTCGAATGGTGCAGATGTCGTCGCGGACCATGCCTCTAGGTTGTTTATGCCCTTGTACCAAAATCAAGGAAACGACGGTTTTTTTGCCGTACGAAAAATCCCAAAATCCTTTCTATTAGTATCCGCATTTTGCAGAAAGCATCGCATAGATAAATTGCTGCCGTTGCTTCCTGGGATTTCATGGAAGTCGAAGGATAAAGATGTCCTAAGAGTAAACAAAAGAGTGGCTCGAGTCTTCGCAAAACAGCTGTTCCATTTGATGGGATACAGAAGCAAAACATGGAATAAAGAGTACCTGGAAGTAAGGAATCGTGAGGCTGCTGCTCGATATAACGAGTATCAAAATGAAGCATGGTTTCGCGCAGCTTTTGAGTGAACCATTACTTTTAGCCAATGTCCAATGTTATAAAAGAGTTTTATCAGGCATTTTCTGAATTAGATGCAGAAAGAATGGTAGCATGTTATCATGATGATGTGTGGTTTGCCGATCCAGCATTTGGTCCGCTAAAGGGAAAGCGCGCCCACAATATGTGGCGCATGCTTGTCGAATCCCAAAAGGGAAAGAAATTCACAGTTACCGCCAAGGACATTGTGTGCGACGGACAAACTGGTTCAGCCACGTGGGAGGCGCATTATAACTTTGGTTCTTCGGCCAGGCCAGTGCACAACATCATCCACGCAAAATTTAAGGTCCAAGATTCAAAAATCATATCGCATCTCGATGAGTTCAATGTGCATCGTTGGGCAACTCAAGCCATGGGTTTTTCGGGAAGGATGATCGGGTGGACATCGTTTTTCAGATCGAAATTGATAAAACAAACCAATTCACTCCTCGATAGATATGAAGCCCAACAGTAAGATGATGAAGTCACTTTTAATATGTACAATGACATTTATGGCGTTGGTGAAGATTCAGGCTCAGACACCTAATTGTAGCCAATTTCATGATGGTACGTTCATCTTGGAGGATTCCGTTTCTGGGATCACGCATATTGAACGAATAGGAAACGTTCAGATCGAGGAGAATGAAAAAATGGGCTCTCGTTCAAAACTACAGGTCGAGTGGTTGGATGATTGCACATATACGTTGCAGCTTATGAGCAGAGAGGCCGATGAAGGCATGCATGGATTAGAGGAACTGATCCTCACAGTCAAGATTATCGAAACCAAGGACAATTCTTACATCCAGCAAACCTCCGCTAATTTGAGCCCTATGATTCTGGAAGGAGAAATCTTCAAGGTTACGGATTAGCTGTTCTAGCTTTCAATTCGTACCGGAAACAAGGTCAAGTTTTAGATGATCAAAATGTAGTTTTGCAATCTCATGAGGCCAAGAATATTCTCAGTCATAGTTTGTTCGCTTTTGTTTGCAGGCATTTGCCATGAGGCAGAAGCTCAAGATCTTGGTTCCAAGGAGGAAAGTCCGATTGACGTTTCTGGTTTTGACGTGGTGCCCACGGACCCTTATAGACTTACATATCGGATTCGTCCTATGTCGATTCTACTGTTTCCGATTACACAGGGAAGGTTAGGGTCTTTCAATTCACGGCTCGATTATGCCTTTCATCGCAGAGTTTCAGTAGGCATTGAGCTCAACTACTTTTACGCCCGTCCGTGGCAAACGAGTCAAACTCGTACGGACATGTTTTCGGTGCGTATAGATCCCACATTTTATCTTTTTGATAAGAACAATGAAAAACGATACGCCGAAGGTTTTCATTTGGGTGGTTATTATAAGTACAAATACGACGACACCTTCGATCCAGGGCTCATCAGTCAGTTTGGTCAGAGTCGGGTTGTCAGCAATTCTCACATTCTTGGAGGCATGCTCGGATTTCAATATGTGAAGAACAGATTGGTTATTGATCAAAGCATTGGACTTGGTCTTGGTTTGTGTTTAGGGTCTGCTGGAGCATTTTTAATTCCAGATTTTCGGCTCGGACTTTCGTTTGGAACCGTGCTTTTGCAATAACATTGCAGCATGACAGATTTAGATATTGCCAACGCGACCACTCTACGACCAATTCAAGAAATATCAAAGAAGCTCAACATTCCATCGGATCTGTTGGAGCTATACGGAAAAGGCAAGGCCAAACTGCCGCTCGATCTGATTGATGAAAGCAAGCTGCAAAATGCTAAGCTAGTACTCGTTTCTGCTATTTCTCCAACTCCCGCTGGCGAAGGAAAAACCACAACATCTATTGGGTTAACAGAGGGTTTGAATCGAATTGGAAAGCAAACTACAGTAGTATTGCGAGAACCGTCACTGGGGCCGGTATTTGGAATGAAAGGCGGAGCGACGGGTGGAGGCTACAGCCAAGTAATTCCCATGGAAGACATCAACCTTCACTTTACAGGAGATTTTTCAGCCATCGAACGGGCCCACAATCTGCTGTCGGCGCTCATTGATAACAATATTCAAAGTAAGAAACGAAGTCTGAATATCGACCCGCGAACGGTAAGTTGGAAGCGCGTAATGGATATGAATGACCGTGCACTTCGCAAAACGGTGGTTGGTCTCGGCGGCGCTGGAATGGGGATTCCCCGCGAAACGGGATTCGATATTACAGCGGCATCTGAGATCATGGCCATTCTCTGCCTTTCCAAGGATCTTGCTGACTTAAAAGAGCGAATGGGAAATATCTTCATTGGATACACATTCGATAAGAAGCCCATCTGTGCGCGCGACTTGAATGCGAATGGAGCCATGGCTGCGTTAATGAAGGATGCAGTCAAGCCTAACCTCGTTCAAACACTGGAGGGAAATCCAGCGATCATTCATGGTGGTCCATTTGCAAACATTGCGCAGGGAACAAACTCAGTTATTGCGACAAAAATGGGTATGTCTGTTTCAGATTATGTTATTACCGAGGCCGGTTTCGGATTCGATCTTGGGGCGGAGAAATTCTTTGATATTAAATGCCGCGCAGCTGGGTTAAATCCAAATGCAGTGGTATTGGTTGCAACGGTCAGGGCGCTGAAGTATCACGGAGGAAAGCCTGTGAAAGAATTGAACGGGCCAGATCCTGAGGCGGTGCGCAAGGGCGTTGTTAACCTGGAAAAACACCTAGAAAACATAGCGCAATTTGGAGTTCCAGCGGTAGTGGCGATTAATAAATTCACCCTCGATACACAGGAAGAGCTGGATATAATTGCTGAGGCATGTGCCGCGAAGGGCGTGAAAGCTGTGCTTTCAGATCATTGGGGAAAGGGCGGCGAAGGTGCAGAAGAACTGGCACGTCATGTGGCTGAACTAGCCGATGGTTTTGATGAACCATTTAATCCGATCTATCCGTTGGATGAAACGGTAGAGAACAAAATTGAAATGATCGCCAAGCGCATATACGGAGCAGAAGCCGTGGATTATACGGCGAAGGCAAAGTCAGATCTAAAAAAGATAGTAGACCTTGGCCTGACCAAGTTGCCGATCTGTATTGCGAAAACACAGAAGTCATTGTCCGACAACCCCGCGCTTATCGGTCGGCCAAAAGATTTTGTCGTTACCGTTCGAGAAATTGAGATTGCGGCTGGCGCCGGATTTCTGATCCCAATTACGGGCGAGATCATGCGAATGCCAGGACTTCCAGCTACCCCAGCAGCAGAGAATATCGACATTAACGCTGAGGGCGAAATTACCGGCCTTTTCTAATTATTTTTGCAAAAAAAAATTGAGACACATGAAGCAGTTATTATCCGTTATTTTTCTGTCGTTATTTGGATTGGGCGTGCTTCAAGCGCAACCTCCTGTCGACGTTTGGCAGGTTATTGCACCATCCAACCCTTTGAACTGTACAAGCACATCCCTGACCATTACAGGCTGGAATGATGCAGGTAACTATACACTTACATCGATTACGCATTCATACGGCAACGACACAATTTGGGTTAATATCAATTATACTTCCCCTCAAATTGTAATTGGTGTTCTTACATCTTGGAGCCATAATGTAACATTAGGCAATGTGCCTTACGGAAATTGGACTGTAGCTGCGCGTGGTTATTTGGGCAACGCATATCAATCTGTTGCTTATGGTTGGCTGCCAGTAGGGGCGTGTTGTCCTACAGCAATTCCACAATACAACTTTACTGAAGACACGGTTTGTGTGGGCGAGCAAGTTTCTGTTACAAACAATAGCATTGGGTCGAACCTAAGCTTTGCTTGGGATTTGCCGGATGGAACATCAACCGCACAATCGCCAACGTTTACAGTATCGGAGGCCGGAACTTACGACGTAACACTCACCGTTACGGGCGACTCATGTTCAGATTCGTTGGTGAAGGTGTTGGAGGTTCTGGAATTGCCATCTGTTGATTTAGGAGTCGATACTGCCATCTGCGAAGGAGATTCCCTAGCCCTAAATTTGGCGGTTGGAAATGATTATTTATGGTCTGATGGGAGTACTTCGTTTTCGAACGCTTTACATGGCGTAGGCTCGCTCTCGGTAACCGTAACAGATGACAATGGCTGCATGAATAGTGACACAGTCGTGGTTCTGGCAGAACTTCAAACCTTGAGCGTTGCGCTGGGACCTGATCAAACAAATTGTCCTGAAGATCAAGTTCAACTGAACGCTGGAAACGCTGGGACTACCTACCAGTGGTCGAATGGTGATACTACCCAAATGACCACAACAACAAACTCTGGACTTATAAGTGTCACGGTAAGCGAAGCTGGTTTTTGCGATGGCGTTGATGAAGTCAATCTACAGCATCACACGGTAATTCCAACTGAGATTGAACTTGCTGAAGATAGCTGCGGTACACGGCTCATTTGGGTTGATGCCTCTCACACAGTCCAAAGCTGGTTTGATGGGTCCGACTCAATGGCCATCGAGGTTTTAGTAACGGGTGGATACACCGTAACTGCTGTCGATGGAAACGGATGTTTGTCCGAGGATAGTGCATTTGTATACGTTGCAGACCTTCCTGTTTTTTCACTTGGCA
>DDCZ01000019.1 GCA_002336485.1 Flavobacteriales bacterium UBA1993 | reverse complement strand
TTTAGACACTTGGCTAAAAGCTTCTCATTTTGTTCCGTACTATCAATAGGATGCGTTTCCATGGCAGATTCCATATCCGATTCTGAAATTGGCACATGAATCACCTTCTCTCCTCGCTTTTTCATCAAGCAATGATTGCGGGACATTACGAAAAGATAGGCGCGGAAATTCTTTACCTCTGATTTTACGGGGTTTGACATGAGTCGTTCAAAAACTTCCATGCAGGCATCCTGTGCGGCAGATTTCTCGCCCACATATTTCATGCAAACACCAAATACCAAGGGCATGTGCTTTCGGAAAAGATGCCCAAGGATCTCGTTATCCGACGTTTCAATAAACGTGGAAAAAAGCTCCTCGTCACTACGCTCAGGGGCGTTTGCGATGTCTATGATTTCCGTGTGCTTCAACTTTTTTTTTCTTGGATTTATGGATTTCATCTCGTCAATGCATCCTGCTACCAAACATCAAAATTACACGACTATGAAGACGCTCAGCTTATTTCTCACATTTTGCTTCATTTCCTTGGTGGGAATGAGCCAAAAGAATAGCCACATCCTAAAAGGCCAGGTGAATGATCCACATGGAAATCCAATAGCTTTCGCTCTGGTTATTAATCAGGCAGATACGCTCGAAAACACCCAGTCAGACAAGGATGGCCTCTTTGTACTAGAGTCACATGATAAGGTGAAGCACGTTCTTGTGCGAAGAAATGGAATGAAAGATATAGCCGTTGCAGCCACAGCGACTTTTGTCAAAATTGAAATGGCTTATGCTGGAATTAAACCAGAGGAAGAATTAGACTCAGGCGGTGCAATCGCCATGGAAAAACCACTGGAATTCAGTCTGGATGAAATTTCGAGTGGACAGATTTTATCCAACACCTCATACGAGGTTGTTGCAATAGATGCAAACTACAAGAGCAAGCGAATGGGAAATACGAGTTATTCAGTAACAATGCCGGATGCGCATCGAGGGTATGCGAATACGGAGTCCTATTCTGAAATTGCTGAGAACGATTTTCACTTGGCACAAGCGGAGCCATTAAGCACGTTTTCCATTGATGTTGATCGCGCATCCTACTCAAATGTGCGCAGATTCATAAACAATGGCTCGCTGCCACCTGCAGACGCTGTTAGGGTAGAGGAGGTGATCAATTACTTTGATTACGATTACGATGCTCCTCGAGGAAAGGATCCTGTGAGCGTGTTTACCGAAGTGTCGAATGCGCCGTGGAATGCTGAGCACCAAATATTGCACATCGGTATCAAAGCAAAAGACATGGACCATGACAAACTACCACCATCAAACTTGGTGTTTCTCATTGATGTTTCTGGATCTATGAATAGTCAAAACAAGCTACCGCTTTTGAAGTCGTCCATGAAAATGTTGGTGCAGCAAATGCGAAAGGAAGATCGGGTGGCTATTGTGGTATATGCGGGTGCTGCAGGCTTGGTCTTGGAACCAACAAGCGGAGATGACAAGCAAGCCATTTTTGAGGCCATTGATAACTTAAATGCGGGCGGTTCTACGGCAGGAGGTGCTGGAATAAAACTGGCCTACAAAGTGGCGCAGGAAAACTTGGTCAAGGACGGGAATAATCGCATCGTTTTGGCCACCGATGGTGATTTCAATGTAGGTGCATCAAGCGATGGTGAGATGGAAACATTGATTGAATCGAAGCGTGACCAGGGTGTTTTTCTAACCGTATTGGGTTTTGGAATGGGTAACTACAAGGATTCGAAAATGGAGATCCTTGCCGATAAAGGAAACGGTAACTACGCATACATAGACAATATCACGGAAGCGAAAAAGACGCTCGTAAACGAGTTTGGAGGAACCATGTTTGCCGTTGCCAAAGACGTAAAACTTCAGATTGAATTTAACCCTTCCAATGTGGCTGAGTACAGGTTAATCGGGTATGAAAATCGAATGTTGGCCAAAGAAGACTTCAACGATGATCGCAAAGACGCAGGCGAAATGGGCGTGTCTCACGTAGTCACGGCGTTGTATGAAATTGTGCCTTTTGGAAAGAGCTCAAAGAACGTAGATGCATTGAAGTATCAGAAAGAAGTAAAGCCGTTGGCACCAGTGTTGAGCGATGAATTGGTTACTGTTAAGCTGCGATACAAGGAGCCTGATGGCGATGCGAGCAAACTTATGACCCACGTTGTGAAGCGCGGCTCAAAATCAATGGAGAACGCTTCTGATAACTTGAAATGGTCATCAGCAATGGCGCAATTCGGAATGCTGCTAAAAGATTCGAAATACACCGGCGCTGCTACCTATGCTTCAGTCATTTCCCAAGCAGAATCGGCAATTGGAAAGGACAAAGAAGGATATCGAAGAGAGTGTGTGCAGCTGATGAAGAGCGCAGAGTTGTTGGACCGGAATTCTACCGCTGCTCGGTAGTGCAGGGATAAAAAGCGGTATTTTGAAAATGGCCGATTCCGAAAGGGGTTGGCCTTTTTTTGTTCAATGCGCAATCAAAATATGGAGTGATATACAATGTTAAATAGGGCGATTCATTGCCTCTAGGGTTGAAAACTTAAGTGCGATTCCTGTATTAGTCTTTTTTTCTAGGCTTAATATTGAGCCTCGAACCCGAGCCGTGTTATTTAACTCAATTGAATACCTAGTCTTTTTACCAATAGTTCTAATGATCTATTGGAACGTTCTTGGAAAGTACCGAGGTGCGCAAAATGCATTTCTCCTGATCGCCAGCTATGTTTTTTATGGCTGGTGGGATTGGCGATTTCTCAGCTTAATCATTGTGAGTTCCCTTAGTGACTATGTGATAGGGCTGAAGCTTGACTCCATAGATAATCATCGAAAGAGACAATGGCTAGTTGCGGCCAGTTTGACAATAAACCTTGGGCTACTTGGGTTTTTCAAATACTTCAATTTTTTCATCGAAGAAGCGGCTTCTCTATCTGATAGCATTGGTTTTCAGGTTAATATCACTTCGCTAGAAATCATTCTGCCCGTGGGAATTAGCTTCTACACATTCCAGACATTGTCATACACCATTGATGTGTATCGCAAAAACTTGAAGGCATCAAAAAATATCATTGACTTCTTTGCCTATGTTAGTTTCTTTCCGCAATTGGTGGCGGGCCCGATCGAGCGTGCCATTCATCTGTTGCCGCAGTTCGGGGCCAATAGAAGCTTCAATTATGAGAACATAAAAAAGGGCTTACGTTGGATCCTTTGGGGGCTTTTTAAAAAAATGGCGATTGCCGATAACTGCGCCAATGTGGTGAATGAGGTTTTTGGAAATTATGAGACACTTGGTGGTCTTGATCTTATGATGGGAGCCATGTTCTTCGCATTCCAGATCTATTGTGATTTTAGTGGATACAGCGACATAGCAATAGGTTCTGCAGCCCTTCTTGGGTTTGATTTGATGACAAACTTCCGAACACCTTACTTCTCGAGAGATATGGCTGAGTTTTGGCGACGTTGGCACATTTCACTTAGCACATGGTTTCGCGATTACCTATACATACCGTTGGGTGGTAGCAGGGGCGCTAAGACAACTACCATTCGGAATGTCTTGATCATTTTTATAGTGAGTGGGTTTTGGCATGGCGCAAACTGGACATTTATCGTTTGGGGTGCACTGAATGCCTTGTATTTCCTTCCCTCCGTATTGTTAGGCTCCAACAGAAACAATTTAGATACCGTGGCTCAAGGAAAAGTACTCCCAGGCATCAAGGAGTTGTTCCAGATGCTATTAACGTTTGCACTTACATGCGTGGCTTGGGTCTTTTTTCGGGCCGAGAATTTGCAATCTGCCCTCGACTATCTTTCCCTTTCAGTCACCCAAAGTTTTCTGCCCGCAAAAGAAGCGACATTCGAAACCGTTGATTGGGCCCTTATCATCTTTTTTGTATTCATCGAATGGCTCATTCGTGTAGACGGATTCTCGGTTTCCATGTCTAAAGTGAAATTCAGAATGGTGCGTTGGTTGATCTATTCTTTCATCATTAGTCTAATACTTCTCTTCGGAGCGTTTGAGAAAACCGACTTTATATATTTTCAATTCTGATGATAAGACTGTTTAAAGATTTGATAGGATTCACAGTGTTTGCATGTGTAATTTGGGTCGCTAGTGCTGGGCTTACAGGCTTATTCGGGCCAAAGTGGATGCATAAAAATGTGTCCTATGTTCTTTTCAACGCGAATGGACAAACCTTTACTCGATTCCAAGATGTGCATAATTTCAAGGACGTTGATGTGCTTGTGTGTGGGTCGTCGCACGCCTATCGCGGATTCGATCCAAGAATATTTGAAGAACGGGGTTATAGTCTCTTCAATCTTGGGTCGAGCGGCCAAACACCCGTCCAGTCATATTATCTTCTGAAGAGATACCTCGCTGATTTAAATCCCAAGTTGGTCATCATAGAAACCTTCCCAAATACCCTTTCCAACGATGGATTAAGTTCTCAGCTAGATATTTTACCAAAAACACCATTCAATTTAGACAAGATTGAGATGAGTTTGCGGTTGAACAGGATTCATAGCTATAATACACTGGCTGCAAATGCCTTTGATTCGTTTTTGGGTTTCTCTGATTATGATAATAGCGTTGAGGATAGCATTTACAATGGAAGTCTATACCTGAGGGGAGGCTACTGTGAGTATCAAAAATCAAAAATTTATGATGGAAGTTTTGAGCGGGAATCGCCGCGCATCATGGGAATAAAATCTTTTCAAAAAGAAGCGCTTTTAGAGATGGTGGAGTTGGTTCAAGAAGCCGATGCTCGATTGATTTTTGTAGAAACTCCGGTAACAGAAAAGTATTCTGAGTTGGTTTTTCTAAATAAAAAAGCGCGCGCTCAATTGCTTGATATGTCCGCAGAACATCAGTTAAACTACAACGATTCGTTCCACATCCCTTATCCAGATTCAGTGTTTTATGATCCGCACCATATGCGACAGCCGGGCGTGGATAGATTCAATCGGGAGCTAATTGATGACCTCGAGGAGTTAGGGTTACTTCGTGCTGAGTAGGTCGGCCACAACAAACGTACTTCCTCCAACGAAAATCACATCCTGCGCTACGGATGCCGATTGAGCTGCATCCACTGCAGAAGCAACATCATTATATGAGGTGTGTTTTAAATCGCAATCACTTGCCAGTTGCACCAATTTATCGATTCGCAACGCTCGCGGAATACTTGGTTCACAGAGATATAGAATGGCGTCTTTCGGAATCAATGTAAGAATGTCGGATACGTTTTTATCGTTCACAAAACCGAGGACAAGGTGAAGCTCGTGTCTAGGCATGGCTTGCAATTGGTCCATGATTATCGTTAAGCCTTCAACATTGTGCGCAACGTCGCATATAACTTTTGGCGACTCTTGCAGCGTTTCCCATCTTCCACGTAGGTTGGTATTCTTAACTACGTTTTCGAAGCCATTTGAAATATGCTCTTCCGTTAGATTCCAACCTTGCTGCTTCAAATGCTGAGCAGCAACCAACGTTGTTTGGAAGTTTTCTTTCTGATAGTTTCCCTTTAATGGCGATCGCGGAAATTCATCGGGAAAGTGATGGTCGGCGAAGATGATTGGCGCATCCTGATGGAGTGATATTTTGCGAAATATGCCTTCCGTTTCTCGTTGCGACCGGCCAATAACAACGGGGACATTCTTTTTTATTATACCTGCTTTTTCCTGTGCGATTTTCCCCACCGTATCGCCCAAGTATTGGCTATGATCACTGCCAATGTTTGTAATAATGGATAGTTCAGGATTCAGCACGTTCGTGGAGTCTAGACGGCCTCCCATTCCTACTTCGACAATGGCTATATCTACCGATTCAGACCTGAAATAATCAAACGCCAATCCTACACTCCATTCAAAAAAGCTAAGATCCATTTCGCTGAATGCCGCCTTTTTTGATTCAACAAATTGGGTGACGCGTTCCTCAGGAATCATCTCCCCATTGATCTTGATTCGCTCGCGAAAGTCAATGAGATGAGGCGATGTATAAAGGCCAGTTTTATAGCCTGCCTCCTGAAAGATTGAGGCAACTAAATGCGACGTTGAGCCCTTCCCATTTGTTCCAGCCACATGAATGCTCTTAAAGCCCTTTTCAGGAGCGTCAAGGAGCTTCATTAAATCTATGGTTGATTGCAGATCGGCTTTGTACGCAGCTTTTCCGATGCGTTGATACATTGGAAGCTGCTGATATAGGTAATCCAGCGTTTCGTGATACGTCATTCCAGTGAAAAGACGAATTTGATTTCACCCTTCTTTTCCGCTGGCCCATCAGGGTCCGGATCAATGGTCGCTTTACGAACGGCTTCTTCTACCGCCTTTATCATGGCAGCATTGGTTATTGTTGTTCCACGCACACCGCTCGTAGCACGCACGTACTTTCCGTATCGATCAAAGATGACCTCAACAACGATGACACCGCTTTCTTGCCAATTTCCCTTGACTCGAGGTCGATCTCGAAAGCCCCGACCACCAAATCCTGTTAGAGCCATTCCACCGCCAACCGCCGTGCCATTCATTGAGCTACCATCAGGAGATCCATCCGGCTTCCCGTGATCACCTGCCTGGTCTGAACTTCCTTGGCCCTGACTGGAATTATCGGTGTTTGTCTTAAGCTTTGAAAGGGCGTTTTTCAGTCGATTTTCAAGTTCTGGTTTTTTCTCCTCAACTGGTTTTTCCACTGGCTTTTCCGGAGTTGTCATCGCCGACTCAACTTCCTGAGTCGCTAATTCTTCAACGGCTTCAGTTGGCGTGGTCTCGACAGGTTCTGAAATTGGCTCAACAACTTCCGGCACTTGTGTGCTTTGTGGCTGTTCATCACCTGATCCAAACTCTGTGTTTCCAAGGTCTAATTGAATAGGCATGGGAGAGTCATCAGGAATTGGTACGGGCATGGTGAGCCCAGTGAAAAGGAATATTACAAGCAGTACAAGATGGAATACAATTGTTCCAATAATCCCTTTTCGTTTATCGTCTTTTTGCTTCTTCATTACTTTGGATCAGTAGCAATAACGATGCTAAAGCCACTTTCTTTTGCGACTGACAAGAAATTAACAGTTTCACCCGTTGGGATGGACTGGTCTACATGAAGTATAAGCGTTGGTTTATCCACCTCATCTTTACGGCGACGAAGGTCACTGGCGATGGATTCCTTTGGTGTAAGTTGGCCATTAATAGTGTAGCTCAAATCGGGGTTAATCGTAACATCAATTTTCGGATGATCCTTTGTGTGCACCTTACCCGTCGGTAGATCTACCTTTACACCATAGGGCGAAACGAGGGTCGAAAGGATTATGAAAAAGATCAGTAGCAGAAAGACAATGTCCGTCATGCTGGACATGCTGAAACTTACACTTACCTTATTTCTGGATCGAATAGCCATTATTCGGCAGGTTCTTGAAGAAGGTCCATAAACTCGATCGTCGTAGCCTCCATTTTGTAGACTACCTTCTCTACTCTGGCCACTAGAACGTTATAGGCGATATAGGCAATGATACCAATGACCAAACCAGCTACCGTAGTAACCATGGCCTGCATGATGCCGCCAGAGAGTTGTTCTATTTCGATGCCCGCATCACTGATTCGCATTTCATGAAAGACTACGATCATTCCAATCACTGTACCCAAGAATCCAATCATGGGAGCAGCTCCAGCAATGGTTGCAAGCGTGCTGAGGCTTTCTTCCAGTTTGTAAACTTCAAGTTTGGCGACATTTTCAACTGCGGCACTAATATCACCAAGTGGTTTTCCGATTCGCTTAACGCCTTTTTGAATCATTTTTGAGAATGTTCCCTCCGTTTGATTACAAAGATGATTGGCTGCGTCTATCTTCCCATCATGGATGAAATCTTTGATCTGATTCATGAATTGAGGATCCTCTTTCGATGCCTTTTGAATGGCCAGGAATCTTTCAATAAAGATGTAAACGGCTATAACGGAAAGGATGCCTAGCGGAATCATGATGTACCATCCACCGTTGGCTATAAGTTCGAAGACACTTAACGTCTCTTCGGTTGGGATAGCATCCTCAACCAATCCTCCGGTTGCCGACCCTTCTGGGGTCTGCAGGAACATATTCATTAACATATTTGTGTGATTTAGATATCGGCTAAGTTAGCCCCGCAAACCCCAACAGATGGACACCTGAGCCTTACTTGTGAATAGATTGCTGTTAATTTCGAGATTGTCAAAATTGAACCTTCAGCAAGACATGGTAAAAAGGTTGTAAGACGGTCATATTTAGTGACGTATTTTATTCACTATAGAATATGAGCATTCAGGCATACTTGAAGTCCGAAATTGATAAAACGTTCAAACGTCCATGACTCCGAATACATCGGTTAGGTAGCCTTAGCTATCAATTAAAGTCCCAATGCTCGTATTAGAATATGAAAGGACTGCCTAGAATAAAAACATATCCATCCCAATGAATGTGAACGCACCAGCCATGTAGCCTACGAAAGCTAGAAGAGAAATACGCTTCACATACCAGATGAAGTCAATGTGTAGAATACCCATTACTGCAACACCTGCTGCAGATCCAATGATTAAACAGCTTCCGCCAGTTCCAGCACAATAGGCTAGGAATTCCCAGAAGGGGTGATCTACTGGGTACGCTTGTCCGTCAACGGCTGCAGCACCTGCTGGAAGAAGATCGTACATTCCCATGGCGCCAGCAACGAGCGGCACGTTATCTACAATAGAACTTAGCACTCCGATTACCATGTTAATCACATACATATCGCCGAGCGTCTCGTTGAGAAATGTGGCCATAATGCGAAGGTGTCCGGCAGACTGCAATGAACCTACGGCTGCTAATATTCCAAGGAAGAACAAAACACTTGGGGTGTCCACTTTCTGCAGTACGCCTATAACCGAAAGCTTGCTTTTATCATCCTGGTGCTTGGATCGGTGCATAATCTCGGTTACAGTCCATAATATTCCAAGTCCGAATAGAATACCCATGTAAGGCGGAAGATGCGTTACCGTTTTAAAGATGGGCACGAAGAGCAAGGCTCCAACACCTAAGAATAAAACGGTTTTTTGTTCGAATGGCGTTGTTCGATCCACAAGGTGCCTGACTTCGACCATTCCGAGTTTACGTTCAATCTCACCCTTCAGAGTGAAAGAGAGAATAGTAAGAGGAACAAGCATAGCTACAAGTGATGGAACGATCAGCTTCACAACAATATTGGCCGCAGTTACCTGTCCGCCAATCCAAAGCATTATGGTTGTAACGTCACCAATCGGAGACCATGCGCCACCTGCATTGGCTGAAATAATTACCATTCCAGCAAATAGCCAGAGGTCTTCTTTTCCTTTAATGAGTTTTTTGAGCAATGCAGACATGACAATCGCAGTTGTCAGGTTGTCTAAGGCTGCGGATAAGAAGAATGTAAGGATACTTAGTATCCAGATGAGCTTTACTTTATTGGCAGTCGTAATTTTATCCGTGATTAGCGCGAAGCCCTCGTGCGCATCAATAAGCTCGACGATGGTCATAGCACCCAGGAGAAAGAAAAGGATTTCGGCGATGTCCGATAAATGATGCCCCAGTTCATGCGTTACATAATGCATCGCGTCGGTAGATTGGCCGTCATTTAACAGGGCGTATTCCTCCAAATATTCCACAAACCCAACCGATCCGGCTAGTATTGATTCGGCATTTAAAGCGAAAATGGTCCAAGTGATAGCCCCGACAAGAAGGGCACTTGCTGCTTTGTCAATTTTGATAGGGTGCTCGAGCGCGATCGCCGCGTAACCAAGCACAAAAACAACAACCATTAATAAGTACATATGAATAAAGGGTTTAGGATTTATCTAAATGAATAGTCTGTGTAGGGAATGCGAATTCGGCCTTTTGAGCTTGAACAATCCGCATGATTTCAAAGTTTATTTCTTCCTTAACTTCAAGGAATACTCCCCAGTCCATCGTGTCTATATAATAGAGAACCATGATGTCAAGAGAGCTGGCCCCGAATTGGGTGAAGTGAATTTTACCATCTTGATTCGTATGCGGATGTTCGTCAATATATTTCTGTGTGGCGGAAACCACTTCTTGGATTTGTTCTTTGGTCGCATCATACGTGAGCCCAACCGTAAAGTTTACACGTCTGAACGTTCGCAGCGATAAATTGTCGAGTACATTGTTCACCATCATCAGGTTCGGAATGGTCAAATAACTCTTCTCTAATGTGCGTATTCGCGTGCTCCGAAATCCAATTTTTTCAACGGACCCAGTGACGCCATTTACCGTTACAAGGTCTCCAATAATAAAAGGTTTGTCGAAGAATATGATGAACGATGCGAGGAGGTTCTCCAGGCTTTCTTTTGCTGCTAGAGCAAGCGCAAGACCACCAATACCAAGTCCAGCTACCAATGCTCCAATATCTACCTTAAACACCACTCCAAGCAATATGAATACTGCGAAAATGATCACAACAACTCGAATCATTTCAATCAGAAATGAGATGATTTGATCGTCGGCCATGCTTTCAGTCAGAGTCGCACGCTCCATAAAGACAATACCCAAAAACTTCACAAACCGAAGTGCAATCCAGGTTATTACAATACCGAGAAACAGTAGATAAATTCTGTGCAGGACCAATCGGATCCCGAACTCATCGACCGGCGCAAGGTCCCACGAGGCAGGGTATTCTATATGGCTTGTGCAGACAAAAAGCACCAGCATTATTATAAGCCACCTTAAAAGTTTACCGAGGAGGTCGTGGAGCGCTGTTTTATTTAGTTCGGTACCTTTTTTTGCAACTAACCCAAAGATCAGATCGCTGATTTTTCTCGCCACAAATCGGGAGAATAATCCGCCTATGAGCAACGAGCCAACCACCCACAAGTAATCCCTTATGGTGTTGCCTACATATACCTGATCTAAAAATTGGGAGAAATCCATTAAGGCGGATTAAACGAGTTGCTTTAGCGCAACTTCAAATGCAGATTTTGCGATTTTCGTTTCAGATGAATTTGTATCGTGAACTGCTTTTAATGCATTATGAATAATCTCAGATGCATCGCCAAAAATGGCTTCATCGGTTTGTTCGTAGTCGTCACTCATGCAATAAGCGAAGACTCGCGCCATTCCACAGTTTGCGATAAAATCGGGCAGTAAGCTTATTTTATCATCGGTGTAGTCGCCAATTGGTCCAAAGAAAATTTCAGAATCTGCAAATGGCACATTTGCTCCGGATGAGATAACTTCAAGTCCTGCAGATACCATCTGATCTACTTGGTCTTGTGTAATGAGTCTGGAAGCAGCGCAGGGTAGAAAAATTTCAGCACCCATTGACCAAATCTGTTTGTTAACATCGTCGAAAGACATCATATGATCGGCTCCAAGAGCATTTCCATCTTTACCGATAAACAGATCAGTTATTTCTTCAAATGAAAAACCTTCTGGCTTCATCAAACCTCCAACGCGGTCGATGATTCCGATCACTTTGGCGCCTGCTTGGGCCATGTAAAAGGCTGCTGCGGAACCAACATTACCCCAACCTTGGATAATGACTCGTTTTCCTCGAACATCCGAGTTTTTCCAGATTTTATAATAATGTAAAACGGCCTCAGAAACTCCATATCCCGTGATCATATCAGCAACAACAAATCCTCGACTTACGTCAGGCGAATACTTCGCATTGGTCAACACCTTTGATACGCCTTGACGCAGATGAGTGACTTTACTCAAGTGTTGCCCAGGAGTAGGGTTGAAGTGTCCATTGACAATTCCTTCTTGCGGATGCCACAGACCATAATCTTCAGTGATTGGAATCACTTCATGTATTTCGTCCACGTTTAGGTCACCGCCTGTTCCGTAGTAATTCTTTAGAATTGGGTAAACCGCCTTATACCATCGTCGAAGGACGCCATCTTTTCTTGGATCTCTTGGATCGAAATTGATGCCGGATTTTGCTCCTCCAATTGGTGGACCCGCTACGGTAAACTTGACCTCCATAGTCTTCGCTAATGACTCAACTTCGCGCTTGTCCAGACCAACACGCATTCTTGTTCCGCCACCAGCGGCCCCACCCCGAAGGCTGTTGATTACAACCCATCCTTTGGCCTCGGTTTCAGAATCTGACCATTCAAAAACGATTTCAGGTGCTTTATTCTCGAACTTATCTAATAGGTCTTTCATGGTCAAATAGTTAACATGATTTAGGGCTGCAAATGTATAAATTCAAGGAAGCTGCGACGGTGTTTTTGGTCAGTCTATAATGTACTGGGTTATATTGAATTTACCCTATGTAGACTGCTCCGCTAATTGTGTCGCTTTTCGCTCCAGTAACCGAGCTGAGAACGTTTGTCTTCTCCTGAAGTCGCAGGACGCCAAGGAACGCAAAATCAACGGCTTCCTTGTAATCAATAAGCGCCCCATCCGGAATGGAAACGTCACATCGAGTTAACTGTTTTATTCGCTCGATAAGGTAGGTGTTGTGCGCGCCTCCGCCTGTGATTAAGCAGCGTCCGTGAACTGGAAGCACAATCCCAATTTGAGTTGCAATATGTTCTGTCAGCGTAAACAAAAGATCCTTCGGGCTCCTTGAATGGTCATTAAGTAATGGATCAAGGTGCTTGGTCATCCATTCGATTCCAAGGGACTTTGGTGGAGATTCATTGTAGTAATCAAGGTTGTTCAGAGCTTCGAAAAGTGAGGTAATGAGTTGCCCACTTCTGGCGATGTCACCGTTCATATCAAAAGGTTTTCCTAGTTGTCGCGAAACAAAATTGAGGGCCAGATTGCAAAAACTAACATCAAATCCCGTGACGTTGGACGCTGAGTTTTTGGCGAGGTTAGCGAATCCTCCGAGGTTGAGCGTGTATTCAAATTCAGAAAATAGGAGTGCATCTGCGAGGGGAACCAATGGCGCCCCTTGGCCGCTCAACGCAACGTCTTGCGAACGAAAATCACAGACAACAGTAAGCCTAGTGAGAGAGGATATGATGGCTCCTGAGCCGATTTGCATGTTAATACCATTGTCTGGATCATGAAATATCGTGACTCCATGGGATGCGATAAAATCATATTTGGCATCCTCCTCTGCTATGAACACGTTAACCGATTCTGCACAGAATGAGGCAAATTGAAAATCCAGGGTTGCTAGTTCAAGTCCGGACATAGAAGTAGAACGATCTAAGTCTTTGAGTAAATTACCCCGAAGCGGTATCGTGCGAGAGGCCAAAAGCCGGTAACTCCAAACGCCAGAGTTCATTTCAAACTCCACACCAGCAATGTCAAGTGCGTCGTGCGAGGTCCCGCACATTAAACCAATTCCAGTAATGGGTGTTGTATTCAAGTCAAAAGCTACTTTTGTCGACCCGAAAAGTAAAACAGTAAAAACGATATACACGATGTTTTTTGAACTATCAGAAGAACAAAAGGCTGTAAGAGATGCGGCCAGAGATTTCGCCCAGAATGTCTTAAAGCCAGGAGTTATTGAGCGAGATGAGAATCAGACATTTCCGGCTGAGGAGATCAAGCAGCTTGGCGAGCTTGGGTTTATGGGTATGATGGTGTCTCCAGAATATGGCGGAGGCGGCATGGATACTGTTTCGTATGTTTTGGCCATGGAAGAAATTTCCAAAATTGACGCTAGTGTTTCAGTTTGCATGTCTGTGAATAACAGTCTTGTATGTTGGGGCTTGGAGAAATTTGGAACGGAAGAGCAAAAGCAAAAATACTTGGTCCCACTTGCCACGGGTGAAAAGATTGGGGCGTTTTGCCTTTCTGAACCAGAGGCAGGATCGGATGCTACCTCACAGAAAACGACCGCAGTTGATATGGGCGACCATTATCTTCTAAACGGAACAAAAAATTGGATTACGAACGGAAGCTCAGCTTCAGTTTATCTTGTAATGGCCCAAACTGATGTGGATAAGGGGCATAAAGGCATCAATTGTTTAATCGTTGAACGCGGAATGGATGGTTTTATCGTAGGCGCGAAAGAGAATAAGCTTGGAATTAGAGGATCCGATACCCATACTTTGCTGTTCAATGATGTGAAGGTGCCAAAGGAAAATCGAATTGGCGAAGATGGATTTGGTTTCAAATTTGCCATGAAAACATTGGAAGGTGGTCGAATTGGTATAGCGTCTCAAGCTTTGGGAATCGCCTCAGGAGCCATGGAACTGGCGGTTGCATATTCAAAGGAGAGAAAAGCCTTTGGAAAGACCATTAGCCAGCACCAGGCGATTGCCTTTAAAATTGCCGATATGGGTACGGAGATTGAAGCATCACGCCTTCTGTGTTTACAAGCGGCATGGTTGAAAGATGAAAAGAAACCTTTCGGAAAGGAAAGTGCAATGGCAAAACTATTTGCCTCTCAAACTGCAATGAAAACTGCCGTTGAGGCTGTTCAAGTGCATGGAGGATATGGTTTTGTAAAGGAATATCATGTGGAGCGATTGATGCGTGACGCAAAGATTACCCAAATTTACGAAGGAACGAGTGAAGTACAGAAGATCGTTATTAGCAGATCGCTTCTAACTGAATAGCGCTTTACAATGCATCGATTAGTTTCTCGAGGGTCATGCTTCGGGATCCTTTGAGCAAAATCGTACTTGATTTAACAGGATTCGATTCGATGAATTTCCTCGCAATATCAACGTTGTCGAAGTGCTTGTCATTTCCCAATGCTTCAATTTTAGCGAAATGCCCTCCGATCAGATATACCTGAGATACACCAAGATCTCTACATAAGTCAACAGCCGATTGATGCTCAAATTGCGTTGACTCACCAAGTTCCATCATATCTCCAAGAATGACTACTGAATTGGATGATTTCATCGCGGCTAGGTTGTGAATAGCCGCGCTCATGCTGCTCGGATTGGCATTATAGCAGTCGACTATAATGGTGTTTGATAGCTCAGATTCAATAACCTGGGATCTGTTATTGATTGGAGAGTAATTCTCAATCGCCTGACATATTTTTCTCTCGGAAACACCAAAATATCGAGCAACGGATACGGCGGCCATGACGTTTGAGAAATTGTATAGACCAGAAAGAGAGGTTTGAATATGATTATACTTTGGTTGGTCGGCTCTTTTCCAACTAACATGCAAAAACCCATCATTTAACTTGCCTTCACCACAATAAATGGCATTGGGAGACGAGCCATAAGTAATCCCCTCGGCCGATTCTGAGGCGGATATGATCTTTTCATCATCCAGATTTACGAAAAGTGTTCCGTTTGAATTTGATAGGTAATCAAAGAGCTCTTTTTTACCCCGAAAAACTCCATCAATGCCTCCAAATCCTTCAAGGTGAGCAAGTCCGATATTCGTTATGAGACCGTATGTAGGCTCGGCTATATGACATAAAGCTGCAATCTCCCCAATGTGATTGGCGCCCATTTCGACAATAGCAATCTCGGTATTCTGGTCGATTTCTAAAATAGTTAAGGGTACTCCAATGTGATTGTTCAGATTTCCGCTAGTGGCGTGGCAATTGTATTGGCTTGTAAGCGCCTCACGAATCAGTTCTTTGGTAGTCGTTTTTCCATTGCTTCCGGTTAGCGCTATGAAGGGAATTTTAAGCTTGTTTCTGTGATAGTTTGCAAGTTCCTGAAGTGCAACCAAAGCATCGGGCACTACAAATACGCGCTTATTGTCTTGAAATTCTGGACGACTTTCATCTGCTACGGCAAAGGAACAGCCCTCTTTTATGGCAGAGAGTGCATAATCATTGCCATTGAATGTTGGCCCCTTGAGTGACACGAACATTTTATTTGAAGCAATCTTCCTTGTGTCAGTGCAAATACCAGATGAACTTAAATAAGCCTTGTAGAGTTCGGCTATCATAATCTTAAATAAAAAAGGCCTCAATTGAGGCCTTTAAATTACACTTTTCGTTATGAGTTTATCTTGCGGCACCGAGTCCGACAGGACTTCCTACACGGTCCATAGCGCATCGGAATCCGATCATTGCCGTTGATTGTCTTTCATCCAAAAACCGTCGAGTTCCAGGAACCATCCAATAGGCTCGGTCATTCCATGATGCTCCCTTGTATACTCTGGCATGATCATTTATTAGGGAAGAGTAATCGTTAGATTCACCTTGTCCTGGATAAACATACATGTGACTTGTTTCTTGTCGTTCGTCTTCTGCCTCATACGCTGACCAGTGCAGTTCATCAAGATGTGATTTATAGTCGCCATCTAAATAGTTAATGTTGTCTGCTCTCTTATAGTTTCTGCGATCAATATTCTCTTCAACCTTAGTATTCCTGTATCGAAGCTCTCCTGGCCGAGACACGATATATGAAGAATAATCGTTTAGCAGCACTGGCGCAATTTTCGCCATCTCATCGGCAGCTTTTATTTCTTCTACTGACTCTTCCACAATAACAATGTTTGCCTCATACTCCTGATCGTCATCGTAAAGCTCCTTGGCTCTTCCCAGTTGCTCATTTAATGTCGCCATCAGCTCCAACTCTTGCTCGTTCATTGTTGACTCTGCAGCCAATTGAAACTCTTCCAAGTAGGAGATAAGACCATTGATGTCATACATTGGAATATCGTACTTATCTAAGAGGAGACCTTCATTATCTCTTTCCTTGGTCTGGTAAACGTTACCTCTAAATGGTCGAAAGTCTTGTACATCATCCATTGAAAGTGGGCGATATACATCCATTACCCACTCACTTACATTACCTGCCATGTTGTATAAACCATAGTCGTTTGGCCAGTATGAAAAGACAGGAGCAGTTATGTCGGCATTGTCATTAAGCTTACCAGCAACTCCCATGTTATCTCCGCGACCTCTCTTAAAGTTAGCGAGCATCATACCGATGTAAGCCTCGTCCGGATTTCGGACTGCATGTCCGTTCCAAGGATAAAGTCGTCTTTCCACGACCCTTTCTCCAACGCTATTCCCGATTAATCCAAACGCTGCGAACTCCCATTCAGCCTCAGTAGGTAGTCTATACTTAGGAAGAAGAATTCCATCTTCCATTCGTACATTTCGATAGCCACTGCCATTCGGGTTTAGATCAGGAAGGCCTTCAATGCGCTTTCCAGAGTTGTATTGGTTTGATAAATACGCATCGGTATTAAAGTTGTCTTCACCGATTTGATCAACGTAGTGGTCGAGAATTCCTTCTCGAATGAGAATATATTCATTTACTCGATCCGTTCTCCAACTGCAATAATCATTCGCTTGCAGCCAGTTGATACCAACTACCGGGTAGTCTCTATATGCCGGATGCCGCAAATAATAATCGACATAAGGTTCATTGTAAGAAAGCTTATTTCTCCAAACTAGTGTATCAGGTAGGGCCTTTTTGTAAAGCTCTGGATAATCAACGCCATAAACACGCTTAACCCAATAGAGGTACTCTCCCCAGTTTAGATTGCTTATTTCGGTCTGATCAAGATAGTATGACGAAACTGTCACTCTTCGAGGAACATTATTCCAATCATACATAAAGTCTTGTTCCACACGGCCCATCGTGAAGGAACCACCTTCCACTAGAACCAAATTTGGACCTGTTTCTTGTTCCTCAAAAGGAACTTTTTGAAATCCACCATTGCTGGGATCGTTATAGTTCCAGCCAGTGGTAGAGGATTTTTCATAACCACATGAAAGAAGGATGATTGGGGTGACCAATAAGGCAAAAAGGCTTTTTGCGTTCATACTCAAGGGTTTAATCTGGTTATTAATTATTGAAAAAGAAACGAAGTTAGGGAAAAATTTATTGCGCTGTCAGAACTTAGGACATTGCATCTGACGGAACTTGCGTCGTTTTGGCTTACATGGGAACATCATCGTCACGGATATTTCGTGCGATCCCAAGGTTTGTGTTCCGAGACGTGACACAGTAACATCGTAGCTGTATCCAAAGCGGAACTGCGGAGTGTATAGTCCAACTAAAAAGATAAGAGCATCTCCCCATCTGTACCAAACTCCACCTGTTATTGGCCCTCGATTTACATAGAGTCCAAGATTAAGGTGATTGAATTCTCCTTGTCTTTGATAGATGATATTCGGAGATATGCTGCCTTCTTCTTCACGTTCTCGGTTCAGCGGTATCAATGCTCCTGCATGTCCAGTGAATTTCCGAGGCAACTTACTCTCTGAGCCGGCAAAAAATGATTCGTCTGGCTGAGTTAAATGGTGAACACTTACACCAGCATAAAGTCGTTGAGTGAAAAGGAGGAAGCCAGTTGAGAAGTCAAGCTTATTTACATTTTCCTGAATAGGAGTCTCAGCGGTTTGATATATGAAACCATATCGTCTATGGATTTGATCGCCAAAAGTTAATTGGCTCCAATCAATAGAACGTTGATAATAGGTTGCTTGAAATGCCGCCTTAATACTAATGTTTTTGTCGATTGCAGTTTGGTAAGCATACATCCCACTCACGTGGTTCGTGTTTATGATGCCAGTGCCAGCTCTGTCGTGATAAGCTTGTAGTCCAATACCTCCGTGAAGTCCGTCCACATATTGGTCATAGCTAGCTGAGTACGTCACATACGTAGCAGGAATGCCAGGCCACTGGTTTCTGTAATTCAGTATTACACGAGGGCATTGTGCTGATCCAGCTAACGCTGGATTCAAATACAAAGGATTCGCATAAAACTGGCTAAATGCCGGATCTTGTGCGAATGCTTCGCTGCCTAGTCCAATAGACAATACACTAATTATAAACAATAGTCTTTTCACAAATGTTCTTTTCTGAAAACGCGCAATTATACAAATATTATCCGCCAGCAAACTTTCTTGTTTTGAGATTCGTTATATAAACCTACAATATCTTTTTCTCACTTTCGTTCTTCGGTCTCCTCGAAAAGGGTAAACAAATATAACTACAAAATAGATTGATTAGTCGAAAAGATAATAGTGTTTGTGTGAGATGTGCCAAATTGGGATTAACGATTCTGGCTGCATGTTTGCTTCAAATGGCCAATGGTCAGAACAAGGTTAGTGCGAATTTGCCGCTTGACAAAGTTGGTCTTAACGGAGGAGAGGATAGAGAAAGAACCTATTCGTTAGCTTGGACAGGGCTCACTCAGCTTGAGACCTTTGATGAAAGAACCATATCGACCACCACGTTTACTGGAGCTACCATGGATCCCGTGACAAACCTCCCTTTTTACAAAAAAACGATTGAAATTGCATCGGAAATAGTCGATGTGAATGCCACGATTGGCGGGCAAACCACGAAGCTTTTAGAGGGTAAGGAGCGATTAATAGTCGAACGCGGTTCTTTTTCGAATGAGTTCGCAATTACTTCCTCCATTAGAAAGGCGGGTGCTAAAAAGTACCTGGTCATTGAGGTGACTCCGTTTAGACTGACAAGTCGGGGATTAGAAAAGCTTATGTCATTTGATATTGACTTGGGTTATGTGCGAAACCCAGGAAGAGATGGTGAACGAGAGAATAGTTGGAAAACCGAGAGTGTTCTCGCGAATGGTCAGTGGTATGAGGTTAGGACTGGTGAGGATCGGGTATATAAATTAACCTACTCATACTTGCGTGAAGCCGGTTTTAACATGAGTCAAGTTAACAGTAGTTCAATTCATGTTTATGGCACGCCAGGGGGTGAGCTTACAACTCAAAATGATGGGAAAAGACCCGATGATCTTACAGAATTGAGTATTGAGGTTCAAGATGGAGGTGATGGACTTTTTGGCCCCGGAGATCAAGTTTTGTTCTATGGAGAGGATCAGGTTATTTGGTCACTGCAGAATGAGCGCTTTCTTCATAATACAAACAAATACGATGATTCATCGAGTTATTTCATCACGATTGGTGGGCCTTCAGAAGCGGCAAATCGAGTGTTGTCAAAGTCCGTTGGTGGTGCGTCGAACAAGACGACCGCCATATATGATTTTATAGATTTTCATGAGACGGAAAGTTCGAACCTTATTAAGTCAGGTCAGGATTGGTACGGCGAGCAACTTGGATTGGTTTCGAACTACGATTTTGGATTTTCGGTTCCAGATGTAATTAAATCACAAGAGGCGTCAGTTCGCTCTCGCTTTGCCATGAGAAGTGTCTCAATTTCGGGAAATGGACTTACGATGAGTCTGCCAAATCAAGGTGGTAAGTCAGATAAAGTGACGATAAATTCAGTAAGCAGTGCATATGCCACCCAATATGCACGGGCTAAAACGGCAACGATTGAATTTAACCCGGTAAGCTCAGATTTCTTGACCAAGTTGACAATAGACAAGCCAAAGAATCCGAATGCCCAGGCCTGGGTTGATTATATTGAGGTAAATGCACGTCGCTCACTGGTTTTTATTGAACCCGTTATGTGCTTTAGGGACAAGGAAACTGTTGGAGCTAATAATCGAACATCATTCTCACTGAAATCTGCGAATTCGAATATTCGAGTTTGGGATGTAACTAATGTTTCGAGGATCACTCAATTGGCATTATCAGGCAATGTCAGCTCACGGTTTGAATTTATTTCCGAAACGGATTCGTTAAAGGAGTTTGTTGTGTTTACGGACAACTCACTAGCTGTGCCTTCTCGTGTTGGGCCCGTTGAAAATCAGAATCTTCACGCACTAAGGGATATTGATTATTTGATTATAACGCATCCAAATTTTAAGTCTCACTCTGATCAGTTGGCTGAATTGCATCAAAAAAACGATGGATTTACGACAGCGGTCGTAGAAGTCGGTGATATTTATAATGAGTTTTCTGGCGGGTCGCAGGATATTACGGCTATAAAAGAATTCGTGCGCATGCTATACTTCACTGGGCAAGGCGGAGCGCACCCACTCAAGTATTTGCTTCTTTTTGGAGATGCCTCCTATGATTTTAAAAATCGAGTTTCGGGCAATTCAAATTTCGTTCCCTCACATCAGACAAAGGAGAGCCTGGTGCCCACAGCGTCAGTCGTGTCAGATGATTTTTATGGGTTATTGGATGACGATGAAGGTGAAGCGCCAATTGATCTCATTGATATCGCTATAGGCCGGTTGCCCGCTCGAACGAAGCTGGAAGCCGAGCAGATGGTAAACAAAATATTACACTATACTGAGTCAAAGGGCACTTTCGGAGACTGGCGTAATTCCGTTGCTTTAGTTGCGGATGATCCGGAAGGCGGACGAGCAGACTTTCAAGACCAGTGCAGTATTCTAGGCGACTTGGCAGATTCGCTAAGCCCTGAATTTAATATTCATAAAATCTTTCTTGATGCATTTACCCAAGTTGCTGGTTCGGGCGGTGAGAGATATCCGGATGCTGCAGACGCAATCTCGGAACGAGTAAGAAAGGGGGCGCTTATGATGTACTATATTGGCCACGGCGGTGAACTTGGCTGGGCGCACGAAAGAGTTTTAGAGGTTCCAACAATCAATAAATGGGAGAACCTAAATAATCTACCACTTTTCATAACCGCAACCTGCGAATTCACGCGTTACGATGACCCACGGAGAACTTCGGCGGGAGAATATGTTATGTTCAACCCTTCTGGTGGCGGCGTGGCGCTGCTTACAACGACTCGAGCGGTGTACTCAGGACCCAATTTCGACCTGACGTACTCATTTACTAGACAGGCATTCGAAGCTTTAAAAGGCGAAAAGCCAAGATTGGGGGATATGTGCGCCCAAACAAAGGTGGAGAATGCGTCTACAGGTGCCGCAGGGAATAATACACGCTGTTTTACGCTGCTTGGCGATCCGGCCATGCGATTGGCTTTTCCTCAAGAAAGGGTAGTTGTCACCGAATTACCAGATACCATTCGAGGTCTAGAAAAGGTGCTGATAAAAGGCTATGTCGCTGACCGAGATAGTAACATTATAAAGGATTTTAATGGGCTTGTATATCCAACATTGTATGATAAGATCTCTAGAATTCAAGGACAAAACAATGATGGCGAGGGCGTCTTCTTCTACAACGAACGAAGAAATATTCTCTTTCGAGGTAAGTCAAGTGTCAAAAATGGCGAGTTTGAATTTGAGTTCGTGGTACCGAAAGATATCAACCGCGCATTTGGTGATGGAAAATTGAGTTTCTATGCCCACAACGGTGTTTACGATGCGAGTGGAGCAGATTTTGGCTGCACCATAGGAGGCTTGTCAGACAACCCAATTTTGGATGAAGATGGTCCCCAAGTCGACTTGTATATGAACGATGATAAATTCGTTTTTGGAGGCATGACAAACGAAGATCCAGATCTATTTGCGAAAATTTGGGACGAGAATGGAGTAAATATGGTGGGGACTGGAATTGGGCATGATATTACAGCCGTGCTTGATGAAAAGGGTGCCAACACGATTGTTTTAAATGATTACTATGAATCTGAAGTTGATTCCTATCAAAGTGGAAAAATCAGGTATCCATTCGATGACTTAGAGGAGGGTGTTCATACCCTTAAACTTCAGGTATGGGATGTGAATAATAATCCAGGCGAGGCATATACCGAGTTTGTAGTCGCGAATGATGAGCAATTTGCCTTGGACCATATCTTAAATTATCCCAATCCGTTCACCACAAACACCGATTTTTACTTTGAACATAATAAGCCTGGATTGTCTTTAGATGTAAGGATTGAGGTTTTCACCGTCAGTGGTAAATTAGTGAAGACAATTGATGGCAAATACCTAAACGATGGATTTCGCGTTGGTCCAATTAATTGGAACGGTCGAGATGATTTTGGTGACAATCTCGCTCGAGGCGTTTATCTGTATAAGCTGAACGTGAAAACCCCTTTGGGTGAGCACGCTGAGCAGTACGAAAAGCTCGTAATTTTGAAATGAATGAGCCTCACTTTATGGCTATATTTGTCGTCTTTCAAAAAAATGAGCGTATAGACTAATTCTACTCTAATTTGAAATTAATGTTTTTGAAGCGTTTTTCCATTTTCTTGGTTGTTGTTTTTAGTGCCACGCAATCTTATTCACAGGCAACAGCCCGTGATTGGCTGCTCCAGTTGAATACCATTACAACGGCAGTTCCTTTTCTAATTATTAACCCCGAAACCCGTGGCGGGGGAATGGGAGATGTAGGTGTTTCCACTTCTCCAGATGGCGCATCTCAACACTGGAATCCATCTAAATATGCATTTATTGAGGACAAGGCCGGTGTTTCGATAAGCTATACGCCATGGCTAAGAGCTTTGGTTCCAGATATTTCGATTTCGTATCTCAGCGGTTACTATAAGATCAACAAAATGAGTGCTGTCGCTGGTTCCCTGCGTTATTTTTCGTTGGGAAGCATACAGTTTACGGATCAATTTGGGAACAATACAGTTCAGTTCACGCCGAATGAATTCGCCCTTGACTTATCCTATAGCCGAAAGCTGTCTCGCAGATTGTCAGCAGGATTAACAGGAAGATATATAAACTCAAATCTAACTGGTGGGCAAACAGTTCAGCAGGCTACGACCGGTCCTGGAAGAACAGGTGCAGTTGATCTCGGGGTCTACTATGAAAATGAAGACCTGACTGTGTTTGGAAAGGATGCCACACTAGCTTGGGGTGTTGCAGTGAGTAATCTCGGTGCTAAGATTAGCTACACGAATACTACCAGCAGAGACTATTTACCGATTAATCTGAGATTAGGTCCACGCATGACTTGGATGCTTGACGATTATAACAAGATTAGTGTGGCCGTAGATCTTAATAAATATCTGGTCCCGTCTCCTCCAGTCTATCAAATTGATTCAAGCGGGAATNNAATTTGGTGATTGCATCAGGAATGGATCCAAATAGACCAACAGTTAATGGTGCCCTTTCTTCGTTTTATGATGCGCCAGGAATTGTGAGTTTTGATCAAACAACACTCGAGGCTCAGGTAGAATCTGGGACACGCCTGGGAGAAGAACTTAGAGAGATTAGCTATGGTGTCGGTGCTGAGTATTGGTATGACGATCAGTTCGCATTCCGATTAGGCTATTATGGCGAGCATATTTCTAAAGGAAATAGAAAGTTTGTTACGGTTGGAGCAGGACTTAGGTTGAGCGTATTTGGTCTTGACTTTAGCTATTTGGTTCCTGCATATTTTGGATCTACTAATCTTCAATCTTCGCCACTCGCGAGAACGTTAAGATTTACATTGACGTTTAATTTTGACGATGTCAAAAAGGATAATGACGGCCCACCATCTGAATGAGAATTAGAGTAGGATTAGGCTATGATGTACATCAACTGAAACCAGGAAGACCTTGTGTTTTAGGAGGTGTCCTGTTTGAATCTGAACTAGGGCCAGATGGTCATTCGGATGCGGATGTATTACTCCACGCAATTTGCGATGCAATACTTGGCGCCGCTGGGTTGCGCGATATTGGTTTTCATTTCCCAAACACAGATCAGTCATTTAAGGGTGCAGACAGCCGCGAACTGTTAAAGGAAGTCATCCGACTAATCAAAAAAGAGGGATTTAGAGTTGGAAACATTGATGCCACACTAGTTTCAGAGCAACCGAAAATTTCACCGAGAATTCAGGAGATTAAAGAATCTATTGCTGGTTTATGCGAGATACTCGCGACCGAGGTAGGAATTAAAGCAACTACTTCAGAGAAGGTTGGGTTTGTTGGACGTGAAGAAGGAATCGAAGCGCAGGCAGTGGTGTTGCTTTTTGATACGTAACAAAATGCCTATTACCCAACACGAACATAGCATCCAATATTCCAGATGCGAGACGGTGCAAGACCTGACCGCGGCGCAGCAAAGTCTTATTGAATCGGCATTTCAAGCGAGCGATTTGGCGTATGCTCCGTACTCAAAATTCAATGTTGGCGCTGCCGCTAAACTAAAATCAGGAGCGGTAGTTACCGCCAGTAACAAGGAAAATGCATCTTTCCCAGCAGGTATCTGCGCTGAGCGAAACTTGTTGAACTATATTTCTGATCACTTCCCTACGGATGAAATCCGTTCGCTGGCTGTGACGGTTAATCCACTCGAATTTGAAGTCGGAGAACCCATTTCGCCATGCGGAGTTTGTAGGCAGGTGATGTGCGAAGTCGAGAAGAATCAATCCACACCTTTCGAGATCCTGCTGAAAGGCACAACTGGAGAGGTCTTAATCTTCGATTCGGCGAGCAGTCTACTCCCATTTCATTTCTATCTGAAAGAGCTTAAACGGTGATCATTTCGCTTCGGCGTAATACCTAATCATTCAAGTTTTAAATTTGCCAACCTGCGAAAAATAAATTATGGCTACAGCAACAAAAACAACCGCAAAGAAAGTCGCTTCAAAACTGCCTTATAGTAAGGCTCGATACATGAAGTGGTACGAGGATATGCTTATGATGAGGCGATTCGAGGAAACATGTGGAAACTTATATCTCCAACAAAAGTTCGGTGGTTTTTGCCATTTATATATTGGACAAGAAGCTGTTGCTGCAGGCTTTGCCTCTGCAATTAGCAAGGATGATAAAGTAATTACTGCGTACCGGGATCATGCCCACCCTATCGCACTGGGAATGGACCCGAAATACGTTATGGCCGAGCTCTACGGCAAATCTACAGGCTGTTCCAAGGGTAAAGGCGGTTCAATGCATATGTTCGATAAAGAGTTGAACATGATGGGCGGTCATGGAATTGTGGGGGCACAAATACCAATGGGTGCGGGGATTGCGTTTGCCGAAAAGTACAATGGCACCAAGAATGTTTGTCTCACTTTTATGGGTGATGGTGCTGTGCGTCAAGGTGCGTTGCACGAAACTTTCAATATGGCCATGCTATGGAAGCTTCCAGCAATCTTCATCATAGAGAATAATAACTATGCTATGGGCACCTCTGTTGAGCGTACAACAAACGTGACAGATCTATCAAAACTCGGATTGAGCTACGATATGGCGAGCATGAGTGTAGATGGAATGAGCGTCGAAGCCGTGCATGATGCTATTGAGAAGGCGGCTGAATACTGCCGCGCTGGAAAGGGACCATATTTACTCGATATTCAGACATATCGATACAAGGGCCATTCAATGAGTGACCCACAGAAGTATCGAACTAAAGATGAACTGAACGCCTATAAGGGGAAAGATCCAATCAATCAGGTGTTATCTATTATAACCGATCAGGGTTGGTTGGATGAAAAAGGCATTGAAAAGATCGAGGCTAAGGTGAAAGCTAAGATTGATGAATCAGTAGCATTTGCTGAAAACTCACCATTACCGGCTCTTGAAGAGCTCTATACAGACATCTATACACAAGAAGATTATCCATATATAATGGACTAAAGGATAAATTATGGCGGAGATAATTAAGATGCCCAAGCTAAGCGACACCATGGAAGAAGGTGTGATTGCAACTTGGTTAAAAAAGGTTGGTGACAAGGTCAACGCAGGAGATGTATTAGCAGAAATAGAGTCTGATAAGGCGACGATGGAATTCGAGTCATTTCCTGCTGGTGTTTTGCTTCACGTTGAGGTTGGAGTAGGTGAGTCCGCCAAAGTCGATTCGCTCATTGCGATAGTCGGTAAGGAAGGTGAAGATGTGAAAACTCTTATTAAAGAAACAAAGGCCGCTGAGGCTGCGTCTACACCAAAAGAGGCTGCTAAGGCTGATGCTCCTAGTTCGGCTAAACCAGTTCAGGCTGCACCTGTCGTTAAGAAAGAGGTTTCGAGGCCGATCGTAAAGGCTGAGCCTGTTAAAGAAGATCTTAGTGGTCGCACAAAAATATCCCCACTCGCTAGAAAACTTGCGGAAGAGAGAGGACTTAGTCTTCGTGGTATTCGTGGTTCAGGAGAGGGCGGTCGAATTGTGAAGCGTGATATAGAAAACAGTCGAGGTGCACTTCCTCAGCCAGAACGATCTAGAGACGTAGAGGTGAGTCAAATGCGCAAGACAATTGCGAGAAGGCTTAGTGAAAGCAAATTCTCAGCACCGCACTTTTATCTCACCATTGATCTTGACATGGATCAGGCTATCGCGGCCAGGATAGCCATTAATAAAGAAATTGCTCCGAGCAAGATTTCGTTTAATGACTTAGTCGTTAAAGCTGTAGCGGTTGCCTTAAGGAAGCACCCATCTGTGAATGCAGGATGGCATGGTGATTTCATTCGATTTAATGAGCATGTCCATATTGGTGTGGCAGTCTCAGTGGATGAAGGTCTCTTAGTTCCTGTAGTTAGACATGCAGATAATAAGGCGCTGACACAAATATCAGAAGAGGTGCGAGACTATGCGAAGCGAGCAAAATCCAAGAAACTGCAGCCAGCAGAGTGGGAAGGAAATACATTTACAATTTCCAATCTAGGCATGTTTGGTATTGAAGAATTTACTGCTATCATCAACCCACCTGATAGTTGCATTATGGCAATTGGAGGAATCCGGCAAGAACCTGTAGTAAAGGATGGCGAGATCCGCGTCGGTAATCGAATGAGGGTTACAATGAGCTGTGACCATCGAGTGGTGGATGGTGTTAGTGGGGCTCAATTCCTAGAGACATTTAGAACATACATAGAGAACCCTATCGTATTGCTCGGAATGAGCGAGATCTAATTAGGCCTCCTTTGTTTGGATTGAGTTTACCACTGGAATTGTGATCTCATCCAGCTTGGCCTTCCATTGTTTAAGATAGGCCGAGTATTTCGACGCATATTCTGGCTTAATGGGTTCGCTTGGTGGAATTTTTTCTCTTCGATGGTCAACTTGGGATCCATTCTTCCAAAATCGGAAACATACATGTGGGCCCGTTGCAAGCCCAGTGCTGCCTACATATCCAATTATTTGCCCTTGCTTGACGCGTGCCCCAGATTTCATTCCAGAGGCGATTTTACTCATATGTAGATACTGAGTAGTATAGGTTGCATTATGCTTGATTTTGACATAGTTGCCATTATACTTTTTGTATTTAGCCTCCAATACTACCCCATCGCCTACGGCCATTATGGGGGTGCCACTTGGTGCGGCGTAATCGGTACCTAGATGGGCTTTGTAACGTTTTTGTACTGGGTGAAACCTGCGCTTGGTGTAGCCTGAAGAGATTCGACTGAACTTAAGAGGCGCCTGCAAGAATGCCTTTCGCAAGCTATTTCCGTCTTCATCAAAATAGTCAACTTGTTCGCCTTGGCTAAATTGGAATGCATAGAATGGCGACCCATAATGCTGAAAAACCGCAGCTTGAATGTCATCAACGCCTACGACTTGGTCTTCGACTTTCTTAACTGTATACATCAGTTTGAAATAATCGCCCTTTTGGATTCTGTAAAAGTCAATGCTCCAAGCATAAATATCGGCCATTTCCATTGCCAAGGCCGGGCTTAGATCTTGATCCATTAGGGTTTGATACAGGGATGAATTGATGATGCCACTGGCTGTTCTTGACTCGAGTTTGGTTGGTCTCGATCCTTTATAGATGCTTATTGTATCCGTGAGGTCATAAACCACAAAGTCTACCGGCGATGCTTCGTAGATAAAATACAACGCCTTTTTGAGGCTGTCCGTGGATCGAATAATCGTGTAATTCTTCCCTGAGTTAAGCTTTCTAATGTCAAAAACCGATTTTGACTTTTCCGCCAAATTTGAAATGCTGGCATATGGAATGTTCATTGGCAGAAGGATGTCGGAGAGAAACTCGTTTGGACGGATTTTCCCTTTGATTACATCATATCCTTCAGCGTCTATTCCAAATTCATCATAGCATTCTACGCTAACCAATGAATCAATGGCTTGAACAAATACAGGTTGAGGAACTTTTGATTTATGCGTGAAAATGATTACCAAGCAAACCACTGAAAATCCAATGGCAACCGTTAAGATTATGGATGACCTATTCACCTTTCACTTTTATTGAGTCACTTAATACCTCTTCTACCCAGCCCTTACCCCAATTTGAGAGCTCATCCGAATTCCACAGAGCAGGGTAAAATATTCGCTTTTGAAACCTTGGAGGTAGATATTTTTGCCAATTGGTTCCGCCTGTTGCAGGAGCATCGCCATCCTTTGAAGCCAAATACCTGACTGCGCTTTTATAATGTGAAAGTGGCCAGTTGATGTTTACGTTGACATCCAGTTGTCTCATAGCCTTAATTAGATCATCATTTGACTGATCTGAGTCAGAAAGGGATTCATATTGTTTCCACACGTTCGAGGACTTATACTTTTCAGCCAACCCCATAAGGCTTGAGGTGTACTTACTTTCAAATTGTTTGAGTGTGAGTGTTTTCTTTCCAGTCTCTGCCTCAGTTGCCCCATTTTTCCAATAGATAAGTTCGAACATTTTTTCAATTGAATCCGAATCATCAAGGCCTGAACGATGGTCCAAGGCCACAAGATTTTTTAGATCCGTACAGGCAATTTCAATCATTCGATATTGAGCAGACTGAAATCCGCTTGCTGGAAGTAATGCCATGCGAAATCTGGAAAATTGCTCCTTTTCCATTCCGTTTATCATGATGTCAAAGCTCTTTATAAGAGATTCGAAGTACCTATTTACCCGAGTGATTCGCGCAAGAAAAAAGTCACGATCAAGTTTTTCATGGGTTCCCAACACTTGACCGCTGCTGTTTATGTTGATTCCATTCGAGGCGATCTGATCCAATTCATGCAGACACAGTTTGAAGTATAGCTCAGTAATTTGGTGATACATGATGAAAATTTCTTCATCCGGGAAATCGGTCTTGGGAGACTGAAGCGTAAGCAGCGTGTCCAGGTGAATGTAGTCCCAGTAGGTTAAATAGTTGGAAAGGAGAAGGCCATCGAGGTATCCGTTTAAGTCTTGACCCATAAGGTCGTACTTCTCGATCAACTTGGACGTTTGGTTTTCTATTTGATTTGGCACTGGGGTAATTTAAAACCCGAAGGTAATTGCTCCAAGATTGAAGCAAGCCATCGGGTTTATCATTTTCTAACACCAAGCGGTGAATGCCGTTATTCGACTATTGAGACTGGGTTTGCAAGTCCTTTATAGTCGCGAAGTTCCATGGTTATCGAACCGACTAAAATTTTCGCCTTCGCCTGAACGGGTATTTTATTCGCATCATCGGTCACCCAAACCATCATGTCCTCTTCTTTTTTAAATATTCGTCCTTCCTGAACAACCGGGACAAATACCATGCAATCGAAGGTTCCTCGATCAATAGTGATACGCTCTTTCTTTAGGTATCGAATACGAAGTGGCCACAACTCATCGTCAATAAAAATGGACATCTCATAAACCTGATTCGGGACTGCATTTGTGTAATCAAATGTCCTTGCATAGTAAAACGCCGAAATCATGTCCTGAACACCTACAGGCACATCGTGTTCCTTTCCCTTTTTCGTTTTTACTTTCCGCTTAAACTGATCAAAGGTGTAGTACTGTTTCATTGAGAAATCGCCCTCTTGAATGTCACGAACGAATATCCAGGGAAAAACGCCATCGGCATCGAGGTATGTCTCATACTTGTCTCTAACCTTGAAGAACCAGTTAAAAGTTCCCATTGAATTTCCGCGACCTATGACGTGCATGACATCGCGACCAGCAATCGTCTTTTTTTCATTGGAGACCTCAATTATTGCCTCGCCTGCGTCTATCCAACCATAGGATACTTCATACTCTAATCTTTCGCCTCTCTTAAATGCATTGTGATCAATGCTAGGTAACCCGACAGATGCTGCCGGCTTTGATGGAGATGGTCCTTTTCCTTCTTGTGCAAAAGAGCCAAGGGCAATGAGACACGTTATTAGTGAAAATGCTAAAGGTTTCATAGGCGTGGTTTTCATGTACATTTTCAAACGATGTGCCAACTTCACGATTGTTGAATTTTTGGAAGCCATCGACAGACCGACCAGAAGATGATTGCTCCTAATAAACTCTTGATAAAGAGGCCAGGTAAGTATGGTATAACATGTGTCTCTAAGGATATGATGCTGTAGCCCCCAACTTTTATCCAGCTAAGACCAATAATTGTAAGTAAAACATGGCCTGATACGAAAATAACCGCAAGCCAAATAATTCCTTTGGCCATGATCCGATCCTTCAGGGCGCGGATAAAGAAGCTGACCAGGTAAAATCCGACTAAGTACCCACCACTATTTGAATATAGGATGCTCAACCCGCTGCTTCCATTGGCAAATACTGGAACGTCTAAAAGGCCAAGGACAAGCCATAATAATATTCCACCTGAGGCATTTCTTCCCGTGAGTAGCATTGGAAGTATCATAGCCACCATGCTTTGAAGTGTAATCGGTACTGAGATGCCCGGAAGTTCGAAAGCGACTTGACCTGATGCCCACATCATTATCCCGGAAAAAGCTACCTCCGCGGCTATTCTCGATAACTTTAGTTCTTTACTCAAGCCACGATGTTTACGATTCTGCCTGGGACTACGATGACTTTGCGCGGAGTAGCTCCATCCAACCACTTTTTTGTTTCGTCCAAAGACAATACATGAGATTCAATATCGTCCTTGCTCGTGCCAGCGCTCAGCTCAACATAAAACCTTGTTTTGCCGTTAAATGAGATTGGATATTTGACGCTGTCACTTTTTAAATAGTCAGCATTGAGCTTTGGCCAAGGTACGTTTGAAATTGATTCTTTATGTCCCAGTTTGTGCCAAATTTCTTCAGATATGAAGGGCGCATGACAACTCATCAAAATCATGGATTGTTCTATGATACTGCGCTTCACGCAACCTAGCTCAGATAGCTCATTTACTAGAACCATAAAAGCGCTTACAGAGGTGTTGAAGGAGAATTTTTCCATGTCTTCTCCTACTTTTTGAATGCACTTATGGAGCGCTTTGAGTTCTGCCGTGTTTGGCTCTTCGTTTACTACCATCAAGTTGCCATCCTTATCATGAATCAATCGCCAAAGTTTTCTCAGAAATCGGCTTACTCCCTCAATCCCTTTAGTATTCCAGGGCTTGTGCATCTCAATTGGGCCGAGAAACATTTCATGTAAACGAAGGGCGTCTGCACCGCTTTGGGCGATCACATCATCAGGGTTTACAACGTTTCCGTAACGCTTGCTCATTTTGTGTCCATCTTCTGCTTGAATCATGCCCTGATTGATCAGTTTCTTAACTGGTTCATCAAAGGGAATGTGACCGAGATCGGCAAGAAATTTCGTCACGAAACGAAAGTAGAGTAGGTGGCCGGTGGCATGTTCGGCGCCGCCCATATAAAGATCGACCTGTCCCCAAGCGTCGACAGCACTTTTTGAAACAAATTCCTTGTCTCTTGCTGCAGCTTCCCCAGGCATCATATATCGTAGGTAATACCAATTTGATCCCGCCCAACCCGGCATTGTATTGAGCTCCATTGGATACCCTTCGCCGTTTTTGACAATTTTCCCTTTCTGGTCATCCCAATTCCAATTGGAAGCTCTGCCTAAAGGCGGCTCGCCAGTTTCAGTTGGTTTGAAGTTGTCTATTTCTGGAAGAAGAATTTGGTCGAGTTTGTCCTCGTCTATGGTAAATGGGATGCCATCACGATAGTAAATAGGAAAAGGCTCTCCCCAATATCGCTGGCGGCTAAACACCGCGTCTCGCAGCTTGAAGTTCGTTTTTTTAACGCCAATCTCAAGCTCTTCCACCATAGCGATAACATGGCTTATCGCCTCTGAAACAGACAAACCGTTAAGGGGGCCAGAATTGATCATCCTGCCTTCTTTTTTGTCCGCTGCTCCCTCAGAAACATCTTGTCCATCAATTATGGGTATGATGTCGAGTTCAAATTTTGTGGCGAAATCCCAATCTCTCTGGTCACCAGCTGGTACAGCCATAACCGCACCGGTACCATAACTCGCGAGCACATAGTCGCTTATCCACACCGGAATTTTCTTTTTCGATATCGGGTTCACCGCATACGCACCAGTGAATGCTCCCGTGACGTCCTTAACCTCTGCCATGCGCTCACGTTCTGATCGCCCTTTAGCAAAGTCAATATATGCCTCAACCTCATTTCGTTGATCCCTAGTAGTGAGTGTTGAAACGAGCGGATGCTCAGGAGCTAGTACCATAAATGTTGCTCCAAAAATTGTATCGGGCCTTGTGGTAAACACTTCGATTGATTCGCTTAAACCATCAATTGAGAATTTGATCTCTGCTCCTTCACTTTTACCGATCCAATTTCGCTGGACTTCCTTAATGGAATCTGACCAGTCAATCTTGTTCAACCCGTCTAAAAGACGCTGGGCATATGCTCTGATTCTCAACGACCATTGCATCATTTTTTTCTGCTCTACTGGGAATCCACCCCTTTCGCTTACGCCATTAACGACTTCATCGTTCGCTAAAACAGTGCCTAGTTCTGGGCACCAGTTTACGATAGTTTCAGCGCGATATGCAATGCGGTAGTTAAGCAGAATAGTACGTTTCTCCTTTACGTCCATGCTGTTCCATTCGTTGGAATCGAAGATCTCAACCTCATGACACGCCGCATCTATCTCCTTATTTCCCGCTTTTTCAAATGTTGAAATTAGCGTTTCAATGGGCTCGGCTTTCTGTGTGACATTGTTGAACCAACTGTGAAAAAGCCGAACGAATATCCATTGCGTCCATTTATAGAAAGATGGGTCTGATGTCCGTACCTCTCTTGACCAATCAAACGAAAAACCGATTAAATCAAGCTGCTCTCGATAGCGGTTTATGTTTGCCGCGGTAGTCTTCGCTGGGTGTTGTCCTGTTTCAATCGCATACTGCTCCGCGGGTAAACCATAAGAATCATAGCCCATTGGATGCAATACGTTAAACCCGAGATGGCGCTTGTAGCGAGCGTATATATCGCTGGCTATATATCCAAGTGGATGCCCAACGTGTAAGCCTGATCCTGAAGGATAGGGGAACATGTCAAGCACGTAAAAGGAAGGTTTTTCACTCTTGTTTTCAGCTCGGAAAGTCTCTTCCTCTTTCCATCGGTTTCGCCACTTTGCCTCAATGCTTTTGTAATCGTAATCCATGCAATAAAAAATAGAGGCGCGAAGGTAGCTTTAATGAAAGAGATTTATTGCGCTTATCCCAACCTTTGAGTTCATTTTGCCGTTGTAGAACCAAGGTAAGGAATGATTATCTTTGCTTGCTTTTGAGGAAGGGCTTTCTACGGATAAAAGAGGGATGAAATGGTTAAAATAATTTGTAATTTTTTCATGATGTTGCTGGTGCTGTCTGCGCCAGTTTCAATGTTTGCCGAAGGTACCCCCTCAATCTGGAAAAACTATTCTGGCGTAGCTCTCGCAAATGAGAGCGGTGGGCTAGTCGTGAATTTTATCTCAGACCCTAGTAATGGGCATTACCCGAGCTATAACTACAACAGCGATACCCTAAACCGTCTCTACGTCTATGTGGATGATCACACCACAGAAACAATAAACTTTGGTTTTAACGTACGTCGACTTTGGTTTAACGGTTGTGGATCTGGAAATACAAACGGCAACTATACAAACGGCCGAATAGCCGCAGGAAATGCAGTTTACTGGAGGCTTAAAGATCCTTCGGGCAATATCGTAATGTCAGATTCAATACCTGCATACAATGGAGGGACTACCGCAAGTACCACAAGCGGATATATAGGCACCTATGCTGAAGCCTCCAATGGACCTGACGGGTTGAATGGGGTGACTACAGCCGGTTATACACCCGCAACCTATAATCCTACTGCATCAGGAGACTACTATTTCGAGTTTAATTATGGACATGCGTCAAACGCATTTGACGCCTCTTCTTGTAGTTGGGGAACAATCGAATTTCAATATTTTGACATTTCCGTATCGGAATCGAGTGCATCTATCGATGGTCGTGTTTGGTCCAGATTATGGGCGCTTTCCACGGTCAACAGGAGCCCTGCTGATGGCATTGCCTTGAATAGTTCAAAATTTCACGTCTATACCGACGACAGCATCATAACACGAATTGATTTTGACTCAATTTATCCAGGGAACTGGAACGTATTTGCGAACGAAGATGGTGTTGGTTCATCCGGGACATTCAACTTAGACTCAAGGTCGGATAATAGCCCAGCAACTGCGCTTCAACGAAAGAACAAGGTTTTTCTGAACACGCCAGACACACTAAATTTCCCAACCAGAGAAGTCGCAAGGACCGTTTCTCCTGTATACATTCAAAAGTGTGATACAGGTCAACAGTGTATCATGGTTGACCTAAATAGGGCGAGTGAGATTAACCTTTACATCGAAGTGAATGATACAGCCGGTTATCAGCTTGGAAGCTCTGATTTATTGTTGACTAACATTAGTGGCGAGATTGGTTTGAATTGTGTTGATTGGGACGGATTGGATGGGAATGGGGACACCATACCCGACGGTGATACGATTTATATTCAGGTTGTTTTTCAGTCGGATGTTACTCAGCTTCCCTTGCAGGATATTGAGTCAAATCCTAATGGGCTTAAGATTACACTCGAATTGCCAATTAGTGGCTATACAGCGGCTTATTGGAACGATACGTTAATCACGGGTGGAGGATCAAATCTAACCGGTTGCATATACGATGGTTCAGGGTCAGGTTGCCATACATGGACTGGAGATTTTGGCTCCGGAATAGGAAATGGTAATGTGATAAACACGTATTGGTATTCGACTCTGGATACACTCGTACCTGTGGTTGTAATCGACTCCTTATTCACGATCGGAATTGATCAAGACACTTTAGATGCTGCGTGCATCGATAATGACACCATTGACCCTGGAAGCATTATGATGACGACAATGATGGGATTCTTGATGTAGATGAAAGCGGGTCAAACAACCCAGATGGGGATGAGGACGGCGACGGAATCTTAAACTGGTTGGATACATCTGATGATGGTAATGGAGGGGATGGCTCATCTACAAGTTATACTGATTCTGATGGAGATGGTGTCCCGAATCACCTCGATTTAGATTCAGACAATGACGGAATTCATGACTTGGCTGAAAATCCAAATGGTACTGGAACGGATGCTAATAATGATGGAATTGTTGATGGATCAGCCGATGCGGATAATGATGGAATTTTGGATAGCGCAGACAGCAACGATGCCTTGGCAGGTTCACCGGGTTCAGTGATTGAGGATACAGATGGAGATGGAAATCCAGACTCACAAGATTTAGATAGCGATAACGACGGTATTACGGATCTGGCCGAAAACCCAGATGGAACAGGAACAGATGCGAACAACGATGGAATTGTGGACGGAACTTCCGATTCTGATAACGATGGTATTCTTGATTCAGCAGACAGTGATGACACCGTACGCGGGTCAGCAGGAAGCGACCCAACCGATACCGACGGTGATGGTCTCGCCGACGCAATAGACTTGGACAGTGACAATGATGGAATAACAGATTTGGCTGAGAATCCCGATGGTACTGGTACAGATTCTAATAATGATGGTATTGTAGACGGTTCTGCAGACAGCGATGGCGACGGGATCTTGAATTCGGCAGACAGTGATGACTCAAATGCGGGCTCACCGAATACAACCCCTACTGATACGGATGGCGATGGTTTGGCTGACGCCATTGATTTGGATAGCGACAATGATGGTATTACAGACCTGGCGGAGAATCCCGATGGAACAGGTGCGGATTCAAACAATGATGGAATCGTAGATGGATCAGCGGACGCAGATGGTGATGGAATATTAGATAGTGCGGATTCGAATGATGCGGCTGATGGTTCGCCAAATAGTGCGCCTACCGATACTGATGGCGATGGCATTCCTAATTCGATAGATCTTGATAGCGACAATGATGGAATAACGGATTTGGCTGAGAATCCAGATGGAACAGGCACAGATGCCAACAACGACGGAATTGTTGATGGCAGCGCTGATGCAGATGGTGATGGAATATTAGATAGTGCAGATTCCAATGATGCAACTGCAGGTTCACCAAACTCTGCGCCTTCGGACAGCGATGGAGATGGCGTTGACGATGCGATTGATTTGGATAGCGATAATGACGGTATCACCGATCTTGCGGAGAATACAAATGGCACGGGAACAGACGCCAACAATGATGGTATTGTCGATGGTTCAAGCGATAGTGATGGCGATGGTATATTAAATAGCGCTGACTCCGACGATTCGAATGATGGTTCACCGAATAGTGCGAACACAGATCTTGACGGAGATGGATTGGCAAACTCCATCGATATTGATGCCGACAATGATGGCATAACGGATATTAGAGAAGATCTTAATGGCAGCGGCACGGATGCCAATAATGACGGAATCGTTGATGGAGCGTTAGACACAGATGGAGATGGAATATTGAACTCTGCCGATACCGATGATTCAAATGCTGGCTCTCCGAATAGTGCACCAAATGACTCAGATAGCGATGGTCTATTTGACTTTGTAGACATTGATGCCGACAACGATGGTATTGTTGATTTGATTGAAGCGCAGCTTACTAGCGGGACGCCAACAATTCCAAGCGGTTCGGATACAGATGGAGATGGTTTGGACAATAGCTTTGAATCACCAGGGTTAATACCAATTGATACAGATGGAGATACCACACCTGATTACCTGGATTCAGATTCGGACGACGACGGCGAAAGCGATCTTATCGAGGGTTGGGATACCGATGGCGATGGAACGGCCGAAACTACTCCAGCAAACAATGATGCTGATGGGGATGGGCTTGATGATAACTTTGATAATTACAATAACTCTACACCGGATGAGGTTGATAATTCGACCAACAATGGTGAGGATGCTCTTGACTTTCCAAACGAGGATGAAGGTGGAATTGAGCGTGACTGGCGAGAGGTTTCATGCGCAGGAGGCGATGCAACGCTGAGTGCAGTGAACACCACTACAGTTGCCAGCGATTATTGTGTAGAGGGTGGTTGGACATATTACTACAACCCAAGCGACTCAACAGAGATTCTGTTTGGAATTGAACACAACCCTGCTGGTGGAAACACGAACGACTTTACAGCTTCGGTCAGCTTAACCGTTTCCTCAGACCCCGACGCAGAAGCGGGAGTCTACAGCGCTGAGGACGCTGGAAATGAAGAGGCAACATTTGTGATGGGCCGTTACTGGAATGTTTCAATCACGAGTGGCACATTGAACGGTAACGTCAATGTTCGATTCTTCTATGATACCGATGATGCGGATACGCTTCAAGCGGTCGCCGAGCGTTGGAACGACGCAAATGCTGGAAGCACATCGTTTGTGTCAGGCCGAAGATGGTTTAGAATGAATACTGGAACCTTTGATGATGGTGCGGCGGATTTGCTTTCAACCGGAATTGCTGCTTCGTCTGAATTGTTCCCTGCTGCGACCAGCACATTAGACGGAACAACCTTCGTTCAATTTGACGGACTAGCCAGCCTCACGGGAGGTGGCATGGCATATTCTATCGGAACAAACTCGGTGATACTTCCAGTTGAACTGATTGCATTTGATGCGAAACTTATTGATGGCGTGGTCGAATGTATATGGGTCACCGCTAATGAGATAAATAGTGACTACTTCGAAGTAGAAAAACGCCAAAATGAGGAATGGGAATTGGTTGGTACGTTGACCGCCGCTGGAAACTCAAACAACAAATTGACCTATACCTTGGCTGATCCAAATCCGCATATCGGAGAATCATTTTATAGACTCAAAACAGTGGATACGGATGGAGCATTTGAATACTCAGTCGAGCGACCAATTTTTATTGGCAGCGAAACAGGCGGAATTCGAGTATATCCAAATCCAAACAATGGTTCGTTTACGATCGATGTATTGTCTGATGAGACCATAAATCTGGAATTGTTCAACGCTGTAGGGCAGAGGATTCGTCTTGTGCAGATTACATCAGGTATGAATTCAATGGATGTTACAAATGTTGCGGCAGGAACTTATTTCCTAAAGTCAACCATTGACGAGACGCCTATTTCGATTCAAGTAATCGTTTATTGATTCATATTTTTTTCTTTGTGGTGAATGGCTAGAGAGAAGAAAATAGTAAATGAGGCAGCCCCAAATAAATCAAGGTGGATTGTCACATCCGTACTGAGCATTTTTCTGTTTTCCCTTATCTTAAATTACGGAACCATTGAGCATGGCTATGTGCTTGATGACGTTTCCGCGATTACCGAGAACTGGGTCGTGAAAAAAGGCACAGAGGAACTCCCCACCATTTGGACTACAAACTACCGACACGGCTATTGGAGCGAGGCTGGTAGCCTGTATCGCCCGATGACGTTGTCTCTATTTGCTTGGGAGTGGGAACACTGGCCAGATAATCCTGGTGCAGCACATTCGGTAAATATTGTGCTCTATAGTTTGTGCTGTGTCGCCCTATTCATATTGCTCTTTTTATGGTTTGGCGCAAAAGACCTTTGGTTGCCGTGGATTATATCCCTGATTTTTGTGTCGCATCCAATTCACACCGAGGTTGTGGCGAATATTAAAAGTGCAGATGAACTATTGGCTTCGCTCTTCGGGTTTGTGGCATTAATTGGAATTTGGAAGGGTAGAGGAAAGCTTAGCTCACCATGGATGCTCCTGACGCTTAGTAGCTTTTTTGTGGCTCTCGCTTCAAAAGAAAGCGCCATTACTTTGTTACCCATTGTGCCCTTGGCGGTGTATTTCATGTCAGATCTTTCTTGGAGAAAGTCGATAGTACCCACGTTGACATTATTGCTGCCATTCGCGGCTTATTTAGGATTGCGTTATAAGGCTTTAGGGTCGATCTCCGGCGATGTCACCGCCCCCGTGATCGACAATGTACTTGTGAAAGCAGAAGGGCTGGAATACCTTGCTACAGTGATTAAGTTGGGAGGGCTATATCTATGGAAACTGTTTGTGCCACTTTCGTTATCTCACGATTATAGTTTCAATCAAATATCAATTTCAACATTCGGTGATTGGCAAGTCCTGATTCCAATGGTCGTTTTTGGAGCCATTTTTTGGTTCAGCTACAAAGCCTTTCGTAGTAAGCATGTGCTGGGATTAGCTTCGCTTTTTTTTCTAGTCACATTTTCGTTGTATTCCAATTTATTCTTGATGATAGGCACCCATTTTGGCGAACGCTTGCTCTTCCTACCATCAGTCGGGTTCGCGATAGGTCTAGGTTGGCTTATTTGGAAATGGGGCACGAAATTCGGCGACCGATTTGAGGTTGGCAAGGCGCTGCCGGCCCTTGGGGTATTGGCTGTTATTTTGGGATTGTACAGTTTTAAAACCGCAGATCGAAATATGGATTGGGCCTCTGAATATGATTTATACTTGGCCGATGTCGAGACCGCTCCAAATAGCTCTCGAACGCATTATCGTTTGGGAATGGCGTATATGAAAGAAAGGGCGGTTCTTGAGAAAAACAACGAAGCCAAGAATATCTGGCTGCGTAAAGCAGTCGGCGAGTTGAAAAAGGCGGTGAATATTTACCCAGGTTATGCTGATGCCCAAGGCGAATTGGGACTGGCCTATCAACGTCTTGGTTATCGAGACCTTGCGTTGGAGCGTTATAACGAAACCCTGCGTCTGAATCCAAATCACAAGACAACATTAAACAATATGGGTACGGTCCTCTTTGAGCAGGCCAAGTTTGAAGACGCCATTGATTACTTTCTTAGAGCCTTAAATAAAGACCCCAATTATAAAGACGCGATTGGAAACTTAGCGAGCTGCTATGGCACCCTTGGTAATTATCCCGATGCAATTAAATGGTTTAAGAAGGCAGTAGATATAGATCCACGAAACGCGTCATACTATTATTTTATTGGAGTTACCTATCAGCGTATGAATAATCAAAAAGAGGCAGATTCTTGGCTTTTGCAAGCATATACCTTGGACCCAAGTTTAAGACCTAAGCCTTAGATTTATTCAGTTTGAGTGCATATACCATAGGGAGTTTTCCGCCTAGGTCCTTGATTCTATATTTCTTCTCTTCCACTTTTATCGTGTGTTTAAAACAGTCGTATGGCGAATAGTCAAACTCTCTGAATGCTTCTAATTCCAGTCCTTGTTCCAAAAGAGATCCAAGCACTTCGGCTATGTTGTGGTTCCACGAAATCTCCTTGTTCTTCAATTCGGCATTGCGGTCGGTATAGGTTCCTTCCAACTCTTCTACGATAGGGCCTTGATTGAAATAGGAGAATTCGATTTTTTGAAAATCGTAATCCATCATCCAGACTACGGGATGAAACTCTGCGAACACAAAAAAGCCACCAGGCTTTAAAAAATGATTCACGACCGTAGCCCATTTATCCATGTCGGGCAACCAGCCTACAGTTCCATAACTTGTAAATACGATGTCAAATTTCTCGGTAATGTGATTTGGCGCATCGTAAATGTCTGAGCACACAAATTTCGTGTCCGTCCCGCATTCTTTCGCGAGCCACCCAGCTTTATCAATTGCTTTGTCACTTAGGTCCACTCCGGTAACGGCAGCGCCCATGCGCGAGAGTTCAATGCTGTCTTGACCAAAATGACATTGAAGGTGAAGAATTGATTTTCCGCGTACGTCACCTAATAAATCCAACTCTATAGAGTTGAGCATTTTCTTGCCTCCTATAAACTCGTTTACTGAATAGAAGTCAGAGTCGATATGAATGTCCACCTTATCATTCCAGAGCTTTTTGTTTACTGTTTTGTAGTCCATAGGTCAAAAAAAAGGGAGGCATTCGCCTCCCTTATATGCATGAGAATATTGCCCAAGACTNNTGGTTTAAAGGCGTCTATACGACTGATTAATCAAAGGGTTTCAGATATCTTCACAAAAAATTAATGACAATGATCATTTATAATGTAACCGTCAAAGTTGAAAATGAAATTCACGATGCTTGGCTGCAATGGATGAGGTCAATTCATATTCCAGAAGTTATGGCCACGGGATGCTTCGAAAAGAATGAATTGGCCAAGGTTTTGGTGGATGACACGGATGGCCAAACCTATTCAATCCAATACAGATGTCGCGAAAGATCGCTGCTGGAACAGTACTTCGAAATGCATGCGCCCAAACTTCAAGAAGAACATTTGACTCGGTACAAGGATAAATTCGTTGCTTTCAGAACCTTACTCGAATTGATAGACTAAGATGGTAAAGGCAAAAAAGAGTCTGGGTCAACACTTTTTAACTGACCTATCTGCAGCGGAAAGAATTGTCAATGCGCTGGATGAAGTAGAAGATAAGTGTGTCCTCGAAATCGGGCCGGGGGAAGGAGTTTTGACGCAGTATTTGGTTCAAAAGGACATTGATTTGTCCGTGATTGAATTGGATAGGGAGAGCATTTCTCACCTTAATGCGCGCTTCCCATATTTAGGAGAAAAATTAATTCACGCCGATTTTTTGAAGTGGACGATACCAACAGAACAAATTACCCTTATCGGAAACTTTCCCTATAATATCAGCTCGCAAATTGTGTTTAAAATGATTGAGCATCGGCAGACAGTGAAGGGCTTGATTGGAATGTTCCAAAAAGAAGTGGCCGAGCGAATCGTGTCGCCTCCAGGTTCAAGAGCATATGGGATCTTAAGTGTTTTTACACAAGCGTATTATGAAGGGGAATATTTGTTCACTATAGAGCCAGAGGCTTTTCGCCCGCCACCAAAAGTTCGATCTGGGGTAATTAGGCTCCGACGCAAAGAGGACATCTCTATTGATTGTGATGAGAAAGCGTTTGTCGGAATTGTCAAATTAGCATTTAATCAGCGGCGAAAAATGATGCGCAATTCGCTGAAATCTATGATCACAGAAGAGAATGAACCAACTTTGGGTAAGTACCTCACCCAAAGGCCTGAGCAACTTTCGCCATCAGATTTTATGGAGCTAACACGTCTCCTTAAGCCCTGACCAATTTCTTTACATTTGCCTGCCTCAGGGCTTATTTGTGCCCAAAGGCCCATCTACCATGCAATTCGAATTAACCAAAGAATATATTGAGACTCTCCGCGATGCCATTGAGCGAAACGCGGAGACATCTTTGATTGCCTTGGTTTCTGAATTGCACCCAGCTGATCTTGCCGAAGTAATGGAGGAGTTGGAAGCGGGAGAAGCCTTGGTTTTATACAAGGTGCTTGATGCAGATCGCGCCTCGGATGTCTTGACACACTTCGAAGATGATCGCCTCAAGGAATTTTTGGGCCAATTGACTTCAAAAGAAATTGCCGAACAGTTTATCGATCACCTTGACAGTGACGATGCAGCTGACATGATTAACGTTTTGCCAGAGGAGCAAAAAGAGGAGGTAATTGCCCATATTGAAGATAAGCAACAGGCACAGGATATTGTTGATCTACTTCATTATGAAGAGGAAACTGCTGGTGCCCTTATGGCCAAGGAGCTTATTAAGGTTAACGTGAATTGGACGGTTAGCATGGCTGTGAAGGAGATGCGCAAGCAGGCCGAAAAAATTGACCAGGTTTATACTGTATATGTCGTGAATGATGATGACGTCCTCCTAGGGCGACTAAGTTTGAATAAACTACTCTTAAACCCGGTGCGGGCAAAGATCGAGGAGATCTACGACGATAATATTCGATCGGTAAACGTGGATGAAGATCAAGAGGATGTTGCCACAATTATGGAGAAGTATGATTTGGTTGCCCTCCCTGTTGTTGACGAACTCAATCGCCTTCTGGGGAGAATTACCATCGACGATGTTGTGGATGTAATTAAGGAGGAAGCTGAAAAGGATTATGCCCTGGCTTCTGGAATTTCTGGAACAGTGGAATCTACGGATTCCGTGTTTGTGCTCACTCGAGCGCGATTGCCATGGCTACTCATTGGTCTGTTTGGTGGAATACTCGGTGCGCGCGTGATCGAGCTCTATGAAGGAGATTTGCAACTCTACCCTGAAATGGCATTTTTCATTCCGTTAATCGCGGCAATGGGTGGGAACGTCGGCGTTCAATCTTCCGCAATTATTGTTCAAGGACTCGCAAATAACTCGCTTGGACTGTCTGGAATTTGGGCCAAATTATCCAAAGAATTTAGTGTGGCATTATTGAATGGAGCTGTTTGTGCCATCATCATTTTTGGATATAACTTTTTCTTTAGTGATTCCTTAGAATTGAGCATGACTGTCAGTCTCGCATTGTTCTCTGTGATTCTGGTCGCCGCTTTGTTTGGAACCTTTATCCCACTTCTCTTGGATAAATATGACATAGATCCTGCCCTAGCCACGGGCCCATTTATCACAACAGTGAATGACGTTTTGGGCTTGTTTATCTATTTTTTAATTGGTCACCTACTTTATATCCAATGAAAATCGCGAAGCTATGTATCCTATTCGTTCTAGTGTCTAGCATCAGCTTTTCGCAAAGGAAGATGCCGGATTTTAGCTTTCTAGACCAAAGCTTAGAGTTTGCAGATGCAAATAAGTCGTTTAGTGACATCGGTCAATTAACAGATACGTTGCGTGACGAATATATCTTGTCGTCACTTGCCACCATTCTTAAGGATAACAATGCGTTGCATATTGAGCTTGTTGGACATACCGCGTTGAATGAAGATCCAGGTCTTGGTTTAAAGCGCGCAAATCATATACGATCCAAATTAATCGCTGAAGGCGTCGATTCATCGCGAATTCAAACAACAGGTTTGGGGCACACCGAACCAGCGATTAAAGACGACGTGATTTTTGGATTGTCATCAAGGGTTGAACGGGATGAAGCGAACCTTCGAAATCGGCGAGTACAGGTTAAAGTCGTTGCCGTTAAGCCAGAGACAGGCGAGGAATGAAGGTCTTAGTCATTGACCATATTCATGGAATCTTGCAGGAGGTACTCGAAGCCCAAGGTCATGAATGCTTGGACATGTCTGATGCGCCCGAGTCCGAGATTAAAATGGCGCTGCCGTTTGCCGAAATTTTGGTCATGCGTAGCCGAATTCAAATCAATGCAGATATTATTCGGTCTTGTCCAAATCTCAAAGTGATCGCACGCGCTGGCGCAGGTCTAGAACACATTGATGTGGCTTCTGCCGAAGAACAAGGAATCAAAGTCTTGTCCTCTCCAGAGGGGAATAGACAATCCGTTGCAGAGCATGCGATCGGAATGCTGCTCACACTGCTAAATCGAATTCATTTAGCCGACGCTCAAGTGCGCAGTGGTCATTGGAGTCGAGTCGAGAATAAAGGAATTGAATTAGCCGGGAAAACCATCGGGATAATTGGCTATGGAAATACTGGGGCCGCTTTTTCTAAGATTCTTGAAGGTTTTGGAGTCCATATCCTCGCCTTCGATAAATACAAGGAAGGGCATGCCTATGAGTCCACGATGGCAGAGATTTTTGAGTCTGCCGACTTTGTGAGCCTTCACCTTCCGCTTACTGAGGAGACAATGGGTTTAGTGAGCCACGACTGGTTCGGTAAATTTCAGAACCCGATTTATTTAATAAATACGTCAAGAGGGCAAATTGTTAAAACTGACGATATGCTCACAGCAATTGAAGATGGTCAAGTGCGCGGCGCCTGTTTAGATGTGCTCGAGTATGAAACAGAGAACCTGAAAATGCCGAGTTTAAGTTCGCTTCCATCAGCTGCCAGTAGGTTGATGCAAGAAAAGCGGGTCATTCTCACTCCTCATACCGCTGGCTTATCAGATGAGAGCTATTACAAATTGAGCAGTATTCTGGCGGAGAAAATCCTTGCGACAATAAGATGAATCTTTTGACCATCCAGGGTATAACGAGAAGTTGGAAAATGCATGTTTTCAATAATCGAATTCTATGGTTGATCATATCACTATTGGCAATTGTCTTTCTATTCCTCGAAGTGAATCGCCTGGGGGATTTTGATATTTACTATCAGGCAGCGGCAGATTTGTATAACGAGATCCTGATTTACGACAAACTCTATGGTATTAATGGTGAGTTCAAGTATTTTGGGAGTCCAACACTTACAATTCTCATGATGCCGTAGACAATTCTTCCAAAGGTCCTTGCGGCCTCAATTTGGAAAATATTGGGCCTGATTTCGTTGGTTCGAATATGGCACCTCATCGAAAGATTTTTAGCACCGTTGAATTCTGGACGGAATCGAGACAAGTGGATTTTGATCACTTTTTTGGGCATGAGCTTTTTGCTTTATACAAATTTTCATCAGCTTCAGTTTACGATCATACTCTTGTATTTGTGTCTTGAGGGAATGCATCAAATTATTCATGAAAAAAGAAATTGGCTCGGGGCGTTCTTAATAGGTTTGGGTGTGATAGCCAAAATTGGACCCATCGTCTTACTGCCATATCTGATTTATCGAGGCCATTTTAAAGGGTTTCTGTGGACTATTTTTTCGATGTGTTTGCTTGTAGCATTGCCAAGTATTGTTTTCGGAGTGGGTCAAGGCAGTGAGATGTGGATTGGATGGGGCTCACAATTAAATCCCTTATCAGATCTGAACGTCTTTGATATGAACAATGAAAAGAATCAGGGGTTGAGCGCTTGGTTAAGCACGCTTTTTATTGAAGGAATTGGGCACAGTAAAGCAAATCGTGAGGTGAGTCGTCATATTGCTGACCTATCTCCAGACAGCGTCAAGATTATCATTCTAATGGCGAGGATTTCGCTAGCGACAATGGTACTTTACTTTCTACGTTCCTTACCTTTTAAAAAGGCTCAAAACGATCAATACAGGTTTAGGGAGATCAGCTTTCTGCTCTTGGCCATTCCGTTATTGTTTCCGCAGCAGAGAAGCTATAATTTTCTTTTTGTTATGCCAGCGGCCGCTTATTTGGCCTACCAACTTGTTTTTTATAAGCCAATAAAAAAAAGCTTCCGAATCAAATGGATCCTATTTTTTATTGCCATGCTCATATTAAACCTTGAACTGCTTCTAGGAGAATTCAGGCCCTATTATTGGCATTTTAAGACCCTTATTTATGCGACTTTTATCCTGCTCTTCCTCCTAGTTATTATGTCCCCTAGTACAGAGGGTCGAGCTCAAAGCCTAGATTAAAAGGTGAGATTTGGCTAATGAAGAGAGCTCTACATTTCGCTGAGCTTCAGCATTCGATTTGCTTCTGGGTCCCAAACTTTCATCTGAAGGCAGCCAATAATATCTTTTGGATGCAGTGAAGTATTGCTCGTGTTCTGAAATTCTTCGAATGCTTCGTGCACTTC
>DDCZ01000035.1 GCA_002336485.1 Flavobacteriales bacterium UBA1993 | reverse complement strand
ACTCGAATTCGATGCTCCGCACAAAATATGGTGACTTTCGACGAAAACTATTTGCCCAATTCACATCCTCTTGGCTCGAAGGTGAGATTGCGAAGTTGAGAAAGGAGTGCGTTTACTCGTTCATTCCGCCAAAGAAAAAGGAGGAGACTATTTTTTCTGTTCGTGAAAAGCAGCTCATAAAAGCGTCGGCGTTGATTTGTCTGCCTTGGTTGTTAGCGGGACTTTTTTTGCCGTTCTTTTTGTGGGTGCCCCCTGCCATTGTTACATCTGTGACGGCGGCATTTTGGATAGCATTGGCCATGTGGAGAATGCGTCAGAAAGATGAGGTGGTGGAAGACCCCATGATCAAACAAAGGGAATTGTGGCGAAAAGCAGCGGTAGAACTGCATGAGATTCATGTGGAATACGCTTTGATGCAACGCTTTGATAAAGTTTTCGACGAAGAGATTAGAAAGCCTTTGTTGTCAGAAGCGAATGAATTGCAGTCGATTATCGAATGCATGCATCGGCAAAAAGCATCGGCTGACGCGGTGGTGTCCTCTTGTTTCACAGAAGTTGATTTTGTCGAGCAATTGGGGAATTCAGATACGTTCAATCAATACTATGAAGAGCAGGTGAGCCCGTCTTTAGGCGAGTTGCCCAGTGTTGTTGATAGCAATAAAGATGTGAGGCGGAGGCTACGCACGTGGAGTGCTGATCGGGTGGTTGAACGTTATTGGATGGGGTTGGGGAACGCATTGAAAGAGCACGTCTCTTCGATGAAGGAATTCGAGATGCTCGGCTATTTGCTCGGAAACTTAGAGGATCAAGAGCCGCCGGTATTCGTTCTGCGTTCGAACTCAGATTTTGATGAATTGGTTCGGCGGTGTAGGATTCACCTCGAGCTTTTACATGATGATTCAACAGGAAGTTCACTGCTTGTAGTGATGCATGACAGTCGATTGGAGCCATACGTGCTGGAGGAATTCAAGTCCAAGTTGGATAGCATCTTTGAGGAAAGCAAGTCGAATCAACTCAGCTTCATCGCTACCGATGACCCCAATCGCGTCGCTTTCCTCCGGGTGGGCAGAGTAATCCGTGCTAAAAAGAAGCCAGCGGAGCGGAGCAAGAAGAGCAAATCGAATTCTTCGGGCACTGAAGCGGTCAAGAATCAACAAGAGGACCTTGGATTGAATTCACCTGAATCCGGACCCAGTGAGGTGGACCCCAGCACGAATTAATACCTCGGAATAGATCCGTGGCCGATTGGATGATGCACCAGACCTGACGTGACTTTTAAATCGTGTCTGATATTTAATTACCGTATATTTGGCTGTTCGTTCAATGCGAAGCATCTGCTTCGCTGTTCTTTGATTTATGGGGCCGATTTTGGATTTGACAGCAAGATGACAAATCGGGTAAGCATGTCGAGCACTTGATAGCACAGCTCGTAAAACCTGAACTTTCACGTCAGAAATGACAACACTTCCTACAGGCTCGCAGCTTAATCGACTCAGTCGATTAGCCTAATTCACGTCACCAGGTGGCGGAACGAGCTATCCCGAATCAACGTACGGACCCTTTCGTTGACTCAATGGGGTATCAGGTAAATGGGACTAGTTATGGGTGTGTCCGACGCCCGGCGCGAAATTTACTGGACTAAGCCGTTTGGTGGGTTGTCTGTGATCAGCCACCGGTCAAAAACCAATTGCAGAATAAACATGTAGAAATCACGGTTCGTCCTTGTTTGGACGCGGGTTCGACTCCCGCCGGCTCCACGAAGTGACCAGTAACGCGAGAACTGCAAGGCAGTTCAGCACCTCGAGCGTGACGAGTCACAAGTTCTCTTGATGACGAGTCGGGCAACGGGGTGCGCAGCGCTCAGCGCTCGCGTCTGGTTCCCTCTGAGTGAGAGGAGGGAACAATGACCGCAGGTCAGAAAATCCGCCCGGCTCCACAAGTATTTTGTGTAAAACTGATGCCTTGAGAAGTTGTTTTGATTGAGGGAGCTACCACCCAATGCCTCGCTGAAAACGAACTTTCAGAATTGACCAAGGACCAAACAATCCCACAATAGCTTCGAAATCATCGGACCCGGTGGAACCCACGACCTCACTCAAGTAGAAGGTATCCAAGTTGATACTGACACTGAAGTCCCGTGGTCGAATCACTTTGCGTCCTCCCATCCATTGACTGCCAAGACCAAGTCGAAACTGACCTTGCAAGGTCCGTGAGCTGAATTCATCCGAAAAATACATCACCGGACCTGCAGCGATTTCCGCGTAAAAACCTTCGCCTTGTGTTCCAGTGTAGGCCCTTCCGTATGGCAAAATAGCCAATGCTCCCCCCGCCGTGACCCACACCTCAGCTCTAGAACCCCAGGACAAATGGCCCTGATTCATGTTTTCATAGCGCCAACGCGTAAAAATCGACCACGGTGAGAACGTGATCAGGTGATCGAAGTCATCTTGAACATCTTGGACGGTTGTTCCCCCTTGAGCACAAACATCTGGGACGAGCGCCACCAGGGTCATCATGGCCGCCAGCAAAAGTCGTAGAGCATTTCTCATTGATTATTTTTTAATAAACGTAAATGTAGATAAAAAAATAGTAACCAATTAATGTCGGATTTTCTTCACCATCGCAACTCAAGCGACTAAGGGTGTTCGGCTTCTTTGCGGGGGATTTCACCCTGCAAGAATGTCAAGCCTAACCATTCCAGGGGTAAACTTGCAGCACAAGGAATTCAGATCCTTTTCAGTTTGCATTAAAGTGTGACACATACTGTGACACATGAAGACTCAAACTCTGCAGGGCCTGGAATCATTGGGGGT
>DDCZ01000012.1 GCA_002336485.1 Flavobacteriales bacterium UBA1993 | reverse complement strand
CCATTCTGTTAAGGTAAATCAGAAGTATGAACTCGTCTCGAATGAAGCCGTGAAGCAAGCGGTCAATGCTGGCTTGGGCTTTAGCATTATGCCACTCATCGGGCTTCGAAACGTGCTCAATTCAGGCGAAGTGGGGCTAATTGAAATCCAGGGATTACCTGTTAAAACTCAATGGACCTTATGCTATTTAAAAGGGAAAAAGCTTTCACCCGCGGCATCTACGTTTATAAACTACTTAGAGTCTCACAAGGAGCAGTTAATTGAAACGCATTTTTCTTGGACGAAGATTCATTGATCCAGAATGGAAAAATTTGATTGTGAACGCAGGCGCTCCAGACTGTGACTATGGTGACAAACAAAATGAAGTATTACATCCCTGAGCAGCCCTTCATAGCACTTACTCAAATCTCCACCGCAACCTCATTCCTTCTATTCAACACCTCGTAGGGTGGATTGTATCCGAAAAAACTAAACTCTTCAGAATGAGAAATGCCATTTGAATCAAGTGTGGCCACGAGTCTTTTTCGATGCAATTCGATGCGATCATCATTGGCCCAGCCATCAAAACGAACGACTGCCATTTTGGTTTCACCTTCATGGATAAAACGAATGCTGCTGTTTTTTGGTTTTGGAAGCGTTTCCATGCTCAAATCGTTCGGTACCATAAACTTCATCGTAACCGAGTCCGTCATGTTCATCGCCACAGGGGAGGTCATTGCAATTTTCGCGTTTTGATCATTGCCACCAAAAATGTAGCCTGCTAGAATTCTAAATCCCTGAGACGACACCTCTTTGTAGGATGACGCTGGCAACGTCACATAGCTGAAGTTTGCTGGCTCATATGCCCGAATTTCTACCTCGTCGATGGTGTCTATTACCGTGTATGATCTTGATTCGATGTTATTTGATGAATTGCTTGAAAAAGCTTGTAAAACGAAAAAGGCAACTGCCAAAAAGGCGACTACTCCTGTGATAATAATGATTGTCTTCATGCCTAATGAACAGTTTGAGCCGCTACATTGTTCGCATTCATCAATTTGTAGTCAGATATTTTGGCTAACAATCAAACCGACATGACTCTACTCGGATCCGATCCTCTGTACCTAAATCTCGCCTTCAAAATCATAATAATGGGCACCTCCTTCAATTCGAATATTCATGCTACCAATGACCTCTGCTAGCTCCCCCTCGCCTGATCCGGGCACAACTTCAAGTGTCAACGTTTGACCTGAAGCGTCGAACTTTCCATAGTGCTGCAGGGCGAAACTTCCCAATTTCCCCTCCACTTTGCCCTCAAACACCTCAACGGCTACATAGCCTCCGGCATTTTTTCCACTATTCAAAATGCTGATCATTTCACCCTTGCTATGTCCATCAATCGACCCTTCAAAGGTTTTGTCAATGTTCATTCTTCCGCCGTTAAGTGAAGTCGTATGCTCAAAAGAGATTTCTACCGGTTTCAGGTCTACTTTAAATGTTCCGGTTACGTTAAATTTCGTATTTGGTTTTTTCGATTTACAGACTAGAATATCGGTACAATATCAAGAATCTATGATTGGATTCCTGGGGGCTCTATCGCCTACAACTTCATTGTAAACGCAATTCGATTTCGCGCGGTGTCAACTTCCAAAACCTTGACACTTACTTCTTGACTGAGCTTCACAATTTCGGTTGGGTCGCTCACGAACCTATCAGCCAATTGTGACACATGTACGAGGCCATCCTGTTTAACGCCCACATCCACAAATGCCCCAAACTTGGTGATATTGGTTACGATTCCGGGTAGAATCATTCCCAGCTTGAGGTCTTCCAACTTCCGCACATCTTTCGAAAACGAAAAGATTTTGGCTTTGCCTCTAGGATCTCGCCCTGGTTTTTGGAGTTCAAATACAATGTCATTCAGGGTCGGCAAGCCCACCTCGTTTGAGGCATATCGTTCCAACTCAAGGCTTGCGATCAGCTCTTGATTTCCCATTAATTCTTCGACCTCAGACTGGGTATCCTTGGCCATTCTTTTTACAATAGCGTAACTTTCTGGATGCACGGCGCTGTTGTCCAGTGGGTTTTTGGAATTGGTAATTCGTAAGAACCCAGCACATTGCTCGTAGGCTTTTGCTCCTAAACCAGGCACTTTCATTAAGTCTTTTCGAGAACCAAATGGTCCACTTTCATCGCGGTGTGTGACAATGGCCTTGCTCAATTTTGGTCCAATCCCGCTAACATACTGCAGCAAATGTTCACTACTTGTATTGAGGTTAACCCCTACGTTATTCACGGCGCTTTCGACCGTAGCATCCAACTTTTCCTTCAATTTCTTTTGATCTACATCATGCTGATACTGTCCCACGCCGATCGCCTTCGGGTCGATTTTTACCAATTCACTCAATGGATCCATCAATCTGCGACCTATCGAAACAGACCCACGGACCGTCACATCATAATCTGGAAATTCTGCTCGCGCTACGGCAGATGCCGAATATATCGATGCACCATTTTCGCTGACAACATAAGCCTCTGTTCCGGCAGGAAGCCTGATGTCTTGGACAAAGCGCTCCGTTTCCCTTCCCGCCGTTCCGTTTCCGATTGCAATCGCATCTATTTTGTAGGTCTGCACCAAGTTGCTGATTTTCGATGCCGCTTTACCTCCCTCGTTTTTAGGTGGGTGAGGGTAAATGGTTTCATTGTGTAACAGACCTCCGTGCTCATCCAAGCATACTACCTTACACCCTGTCCGAAAACCTGGATCAATAGCCAGTATCCGTTTCGACCCTAGCGGTGGCGCCAACAATAATTGCTTTAAATTCTCGGCAAAAACTTGAATGGCTTCGGTGTCAGCCTTGATCTTGGCTTCGTTTCTAAACTCCGTTTCTATGGAAGGCTCCAACAATCGTTTGTAGCTATCTGCAATGGCCAACTTTATCTGTTCAGAAGCAGGTCCTTCTTGGCGAATAAAGTATCGCTCGAGTCTTTCGATTCCTTCAGGCCTTGGTGGTATTAATGACAGGCGTATTACACCCTCATCTTCTGCCCGTTTCATGGCTAGAAAACGATGACCAGGACATTTTTTCAAGGGCTGATCAAAGTCGAAATAATCCCTGAACTTGGAGTCCGCGTCGTCTTTTCCCTTCACCACTTTGGACCGTATAATTGCCGAGTGCAAAAAGTGCTTTCGCACAATATCTCTTGCCGCCGTTCGCTCGCTGATCCATTCTGCCATTATATCTCTAGCTCCAGCCAGCGCCATCTCCACATCTGTTACCTCACCTTTCACAAATCGAATCGCTACACTCCTAACATCGCTAACTTCCTGCCTCATTAGCGTGCCGGCCAATGGTTCAAGACCTAGTTTCCTTGCGGTTTCCGCTTTTGTCTTGCGTTTTGGTTTGTAGGGTAAATAAAAATCCTCCAAGGCCGTCAAGGTATGGGCGACCAAAATTTTCTGCTTCAATTCGTCTGTCAAGACGTCTTGTTCCAATAAGGATCCGAGTATAAATTCACGTCTTTTTTCAAGTTCAGTGTGCTGTCTATAAGACTCTTTAATATCCCCAATTTGAACCTCGTCCAGCCCACCAGTCATTTCCTTTCGATAGCGAGAAATAAAAGGAATGGTTGCGCCTTCAATTAAGAGTTCGAGGGTGGCTTTCACGTTTGCCTCTTTTAAACCAAGGTTTCGAGAAATATTAGAAGATGCATTCATGTTGCGAAGATAATTTTGAGCAGAAAGCATAGACTTCAACCGATGAAGAAATTACGGATTGCTTTATTCTAATAAATCCTAAGCTTTGCACTATGAACGGATTGAAATACCTCGTACTCCTAGCGGCCATGATCAACGGTTTTGGCCTAATGGCACAAACCAAGGAAACCATCTCAATCAAAACCAACATTTACTGCGATCACTGCAAACAATGTGAGAGTTGTGGTCTCAGAATTTACAAGAACTTAATGGATGTGCAAGGCATTAGGAAAGTTAAAATCGATGATAGTACCGCGACTATTGAAGTAACATATAACGCCTCCAAAATAGAGCCTAAAGCCATCCGTGACGCGATCAACACGGCAGGTTTTGATGCAGATGATCAAATGGCCCCGGCAGAAGCTGTTGCTAGGCTAGATGGTTGTTGCAAGAAGGAGTAAAGGAGGCTTATATTTTAATTGTAGAGGCGTTGCTGATCAGCCCTTTACCAAACGAGTTCGGCTTGACATTCAGGTTGGATTAATGGCCTACCGGCTGATCCCAGTTGGGGGTCAGACAAAACCCCTAACCAGCTTCGCAGCGTGGGAGGTTTTAATCAAACCAATGATCGTTCTTTTTCAACTTACGCTGGATTTTCCTACCATCCCATTCGGCTTCGTCTTTGGATACTAACTCTATCGTTGCTCGTTCTGGTTTTGGGTGCTTCGAAACTTTAATGTAGCTGTTTTTACCCTCACGACCATGTACAGCTATACAGCTATTTGGTGGCTTTTTCAAACAGATTTCGTTTGAATCACGGGATGAAAGCATTGTTGGTGTATAGCTATTGGGTTCGATTCCTAGTTCAACTGAGTCATTAATTGAATATGATATCATGGATCGGCCCTCCCCTTTAGCGTTTCGATATACTACGACGTGAAATGGGTATTTCAACAATGTGTTCCCAAATAGCATATTAGAATCAACTAATCCGTAATCTATTGAATCGTTTAGATCAGAAATATAGTGATGCATATTATCCTCGTCCATAACTGAATTATTACTCAGACTAGTAAGTATAGACTGGTTGATACTCATAAGGTTCCTGAAGTTCTCTTCATTTAAAATCCACGATGCGCCTCTATCGCTGTCATAAACAAAGGTGTAGTAACCTATGTATCCCTTAGCGTTTTCTGAGCCACGGTTAGGAAAGTTAGGGTTAAACGTAGGGGCTCTGGTAGATACATTCGTAGAGATCCCACCTTTGAAAACTAGAAAATGACCTTCCACTAAGACCTTTGAAAAACCATCATCATATCCGAGTTTACCACAATTCAAATACAGTGACTTTCCATCAGATACAGCAAGCCACTCTTTTCGCACCACTTTTTTACCCACGTCAGACTCAACTTTAAAGTTGTTGGTGTATTTGTCAAATATCAATGCCGAGAATTCTTTCACTCTAAATGATGCTGAGGTAGGATTTTTTGTTTGAAGGGCGTTGGCATCCAAATACACCCCCTGAGGATATGTTGTCAGACCATAGGAGAGAGTAGAAACGAAGCAAAATGTAATAAAGTAAAGACTCTTCATTATTTCGCAAAATAAGGCCTTCCGAATTAATGCCCTACGGGCACTGATTCCGCCTCAGGCGGAGAGGTCCAGACAAAATCATCCCGTTCACTTTGTTCACTCGTATTTTTTGTTTCCAAACTTATCCGAACAAGTTCGAGGCATGGAATAATTCAAGATATTATCGGAAAAGGGACTATTCGCCTTCGGCTCATGATCCCGGTTGGGGGAGGTTCAAAACGAATCATCCCACGATCTTCGATCGTTTGGATTTTTTGTTTCCAAACTTATCCGAACAAGTTCGGAACGTTCGGAAACAAAAAATCCCGCAATTGCGGGATGATTCGTTCTGCGGAGAGAGAGGGATTCGAACCCTCGTTACGTTTCCGTAAACACGCTTTCCAAGCGTG
>DDCZ01000079.1:1035-3938 GCA_002336485.1 Flavobacteriales bacterium UBA1993 | reverse complement strand
CAGGGGAGTTGAAGAGCATGGGTGATGGTTACATTAGCTGCGAAATCCGATTAATGAAAGATGACCGAGATTTCGGCATCGCCCCAAGTCAATTTAGTTTCGGGGGGAACAGCAAAAATCATTTCACCTCTCATTGAGGTTTGCCTGCATCCAGGCGTCCGAGAGCTTCAATGAGGACGATACAGCTTGGTGCATGTCCAAATAGGCATACAAGCCAAGTCTTCCGCAAAATGTTATGTTCGGATGGTTTTCGCTCACGAAAATTTTGTAACGATCATAAAGTTTTTTGTATGTCCCTGAAATGTCTTTTACAGGGTAGTAGCGTTCGAAATTGTTTTGGCTGTAATCACATGGCTCTTCAAATGTCAGGGTCGTATGCGTTTCGTTTGCCCCATGTTTGGGTAAATTTTTCCATTCGACAACTCTTGTGAATTTTCCGTGGTCTGTGAAGTTCACGACAGACACAGGGTACATTTGGGCGACGGGCATATTCACGTTATGAAATTTAATGCTTCGATAAGGGAGTGGACCGAATTTGAACTTTAGAAACTCGTCAATTGACCCTGAATGAAAAATGTGATCAAATTCGGTCATCATCTCGTGGTTAAATTCGGTTTCTAGATGTACCGAAATGTTTGAGTGGTCTAACATGACCTCAGTCATTCGTGTGTAACCTTGGGCAGGTAAGGCTTGAAAACTATCATTTGGGAAGTAGTACTCGTTGAGGTCATCCCTCATGGGAACTCGATTGATTATTTGAGGATCAATCGACTCCAGTGGCATCCCCCACATTTTTTCACTGTAAGGGCGGATGAAAATTTCAACACAATTATCGGCTCCGACAATCTCCTTAGTTTCGAGGTTGATGGGCAGTGTGACAAGCTTGCCATCCGCCAGTTGTGCTTTTACCTTGTGTTTGTAAGGAGTCCAATCGGTGAATCTACTCAGGAATTCGACAACCTTGTGGTTTGAGGTATGAAACAGGTGAGGCCCATACTTATGCTGCTTAATTCCGAACTGATTTTCAAAATCAAAAGTATTGCCAGCAATATGGCTTCTCCTGTCGATGACAGTGCATTGCACATTTGCTTCCGCTAAACTTCGAGCTATTGTGCAACCGGACAAGCCAGCTCCGACGATGAGCACATTTTTTTGAGTAGGCATGATTTAAATTGGTAATTCGAAGAAAATTTGGACTTGCTTCTGAAGCTTTTCTCCTAAATATGTGAAGTCGGGATAATCCATCCCTCCGCGCATGATTATGTTTATTTCCTTTCCACAAAGGATGGATAGAATTGCGTTGCCCCCTTGAGTCGCATAAATGAGATCAGCTGAGGCTAAAAGTTCTATCTGTCTTTCGTTGATTTCGCCGATGGTAGAACAGCCTTGATAAATCTCTTCTGCTGGGGTAGTGTTTTGACCAAAGGGAATTTCAACAGTGAAATAGCCGGATGAAGAGTCCTCTTTTGGTAGGCTTGGATAGTTGATGAAGATTTCATCGTTTTCATGGTGTTGAACAATTCGCTGAATGTCTTCTTTGGTGTAATAATTTTGAATTGCATCGTTTTGCCAATTATGATAGTCTTTAATGTTAATGACAACTCGACGAGAATTATTATTTTTAGATATCTTTGATTGTTTTGGAAGCGGAGGAAGCTTGGTGAAGTTTCCACAAGACAGGTCAAATTTTATATGAAGGTTCGTGTTCTTCCATTGACGGCCGTTAATCTCTATTCCAGGTGTTGGGAGAACGATGGAATCTGAGGGGAAGTGCCTCCTAATTTCTTTGTAGATCTGGAATGTGTCTCCCTGACTGGCACTATTCCCCATTTCATCCAGTGATTTGATTTGGATTTCAGTGTGTTCTTTTGAAAAATTGGAAAAGAAGGGAGTTGAGCCGGGCAGACCACAAGTCTTGAATTTAATGCCATGTTCCTCTGATACTTGATTTAGATAGGGCAGCCAGGTTGTGAGTCCGTATCCAAATTCCCCGAAGAAACAAAAGCAGTACTGATTTATATTTTTTTCGCTCAAATCTACTTTTTTGACTGTGCGCATGTGCTTTGCGGCCCAAACATTCCTAATTCCGTGATTGAGAATAAATAGGATAGCTTCTTTGTTCATGATTCAATAGTTAGACGAAGTTGAAGAGGATGTCAATTGGCAAGCAATAGCGACTCTTGACAGTTTGATTGGAGTTTTTTGAAGCGAGTTGATCAATTTACCAGTGATTCATTGATCTAAGTCTTCTCCAGCGCCTCCAAATTCGGTAAAACTGAAGTCCCGAAGGTGTTGTGAAATGTCCTGTTTTGCGGTTGGCATCGATGGGCAAGGTCTTTAATTCCTGCCCATGCTCAAGCAGTTGGTGCAGACCTTTCGCTGACTCCTCCCAGACGTTCCCGATTGAGGAAGTGATTGTTTGAGACAAGGAAGCTTGAAAAGAAATGGGAATGGTTTGCTGATCTACTATTTGACCTTGATCAATGTTCCTGGTTATCTGGTGAATGCTAAAACCGGTTTGATTTGAACGGTGGTACAATTGCCAAATGACACTCTGCGCATTTTGATACTCAGGCAAAACTTCATGGTGAATGTTGAGCATGCCAAGCCGTGGGATTGAGAATACGGAAGGCGCAATGAACCCATTGCCCAAGCTAATAGCGATGTCCAATGAGCGGTCCAAAAGCACGCGCCGAGTTTCGTCTGAATTAAGCTGATCGACCGTGATATGATCGCAACCGACTGCTTCGCATATTGCTTTTAACTCGGGAATGTTGAGGTATTCCTCAACGTGTGCGTTGAACCATGGCCTCATCCGAATCCCATTGAGGGTGCCGAGGACTCCAATCTGCAACAACTTCAGGATTTTACGGCGCCAGAATTGACGCGACCGGGGAGGTGGA
>DDCZ01000079.1:0-952 GCA_002336485.1 Flavobacteriales bacterium UBA1993 | reverse complement strand
GCTCTTCGAACATTTTGTTCGAAAAAATAGTCCATATGATGCGAGGGCCAATGAGCTAGAACGTGGTCGCGAAAGATCATCGGGTTTTCGGAATACGTACCTGGCAAATGGCAACCGCGTTCGGCAGTCGCACAACTTGTGAAGCCAGCAGCAGTCGTCGCTGCTAAAGCTTCTGCGGAAAAGTTATTCCAACGGCCATAGGGGAATGCGAAATGTTCGATGGTCCCTGTTTCCATCTCAATTTTCTTTTTGGTCGATTTGAGATCGTGAACGAAATCAGTGATTGCCATCCGTCCTACGTCGAAGTGACCGGAGGTGTGAGAGCCGATTTCATGTCCTCGGCGCTTTAAGTCATTCACCTCGCTCCAAGTCATGAATTCAACCGGTGGAAAATGCAGTTGCTGCTGGCAGAAGGCCTTTATTTCCTCGTGATTCGTCATCCCGACGGTCTTTGAATTGAGGAAGAAACAGGCGGTGGTACCGAATTCTTCCAGTACCCTTGCGGCATCCAGGTTATTTTTGAATCCGTCATCGCTGCTAAAGGCCATGTAACAGCCATCGATCTGATCCTTTTGGATGCGATTGATGGCCTCCGAATACGAGATGAATGAGTATTCTTCTGCAAAGTGTTTCAGCAAACCTCGAAAGTGTTCAATCTCATCTTGAAAGATGTGATGGATGTAAATCAGTTGAACCCTTGATTGCATGCGCAATTGCGCATTCGGAAACCAGCTCGTTTTCCTGCCAAGTGCATCCAAGGCAATGCTCCGGAGTTTTCCGCGAAGAGCACCATCATTGCCTGAATGGGATTGGACTTCGGTGTATTTGACTGTGAGTGGGGGCATCAGTGAATTGGGTGAAGGTGCAGGTTTATTGCTTGAGAAACTCAGCCGCCTTTTCAACGGAAGCAACCGGCAACTGACACCTTCCATCCTCACAAACAAAAATAGCC
>DDCZ01000029.1 GCA_002336485.1 Flavobacteriales bacterium UBA1993 | reverse complement strand
CGTCGAGCTAGTAAGCGTTGAGCAGCGTGAAGCTGAAATTGCTTGTTCGATCGATAATCCAGACGACTGCGAAATGTGCGGTAGTTAATTCATACTAACTTCAAAAAGGCTCGGGTTTTACCCGGGCCTTTTTTATGACCCGTTTATTGGAAATGACAAAGTGATATCTAATCCAAACCCTGAGGGCACAAATCACGTACATTTGCAAACGGAAGTTTGATCTCCTCCCTATAGGTCTAACTTTCTCCCAATCGATGACCTTGACCAAACAAATTCGATATATCCTTCTCGGGCTAGCCTCATTGTTGCTGGTTTCCGTCGCGCAAGCGCAGATACTAATATCTGATACGTTCAACTATACCGGTGCTGTGCAGACATTTGTTGTACCCGGCGGGGTTGATTCGATATCTGTTGACATTCGAGGCGCACAGGGTGGTCGCGGTTGGTATGTTTCGAATCTAGGAAGCGGCGGCCTCGGTGGGCGCACTACGGCAACCATTCCTGTTACTGCAGGTGAGACATTAAACATTTACGTCGGGGGCGCTGGAGGCGCGGCGTCAAGCACAGCCCCTGGTACTGGCGGATATAACGGAGGAGCTTCAGGCGGGCAAGGAGGTGGTGGAACAAGTCAGCGCGGCGGTGGCGGTGGCGGCGCCAGTGATATTAGAAGTGGAGGTATAGCACTATCAAATAGAATTGCCGTAGCCGGAGCTGGCGGTGGAGCTAGTGTCGGAGGTGGCACTCCGCAAAATGGAGCCGTTGGTGGCGGCACTGCCGGAGGGACAGGAACCGGTTGTTGCGGTGGTACCATGCCGACTGGAGGCACACAATCTGCCGGTGGTGGCGGTGGTTTTTATAGCGGATGGTGCAGTGCAACTGCCGGTTCTCTTGGAAATGGTGGCCCAGGATGCAGTCCGTCAGGCGGCGGTGGAGGCGGCGGTGGCTACTATGGCGGTGGAGGCGGAGCTTGGGCCTCTGGAGGTGGTGGTAGTGGATATCTTGTAGGAACTGCTGTTTCTGCTGCACTCACATCTGGTTTTCAAACTGGAAATGGACTCGTAGTAATCACATACTCCCAATGCTCACTTCCTTCAATTGCCTCTCCTTTCGTAATTACCCAACACAGTCGCCAGTCTACGCTCACCAATGTTAGTTTGAACAGTAGTGGAAATAACACGGCATTTGTTTCACCAGGCGCAACAGTTTCACTTTCCTTCAACTATGCAATTGCCCAAAACGGCACGTTTTGTTCAGGATGCGTAGTACAAAGATATGTTGGGATTTACGGTGATTGGTCATCCTGCTATCGCAGCCAAGGTGGTTATTGTAATTGCAGCGGAACCTATTCGGTAAACTTTACGGCCCCGACCACTCCCGGAGTATATTACATCACTCATGGATCCAGTTTACAGTTCAGTTGCTCCGCAACTCCCACGCGCCCTCAAAACAACACAAATGGCCTCGCGGCGATAATCGTTCGTGAGTCATATACTTCCACATTGGTTAATGAAACCTGTGTTGGCGATAACGATGGATCCATAACCATGGCTCCTGATTCATCCACAACTGGAAACTCCTATTTGTGGTCTACCGGAGCAACATCGAATGCGATTACCAGCATCGGTGGTGGCGTTTATACTGTCACTAGTACCGACTCATATGGTTGTTTCCAAACAGACACGATTGAGGTATTTACAGATACAACATCGCCTGTTGTTCAAGGAAAGGCAACTCATACAATCTATTTAGACAACACTGGATCGGCCACACTTTATCCTTCATCTATAGATTCGTCAAGTTCCGATGCTTGTGGTGTTTCGCTGTCCATTGTTGAAGAAGGCCTCAGCGGCTACGAACAAAACTATTCTTGGATTGGCAACCTCGGGGGACATAGTTATTATAAATCTACTGCGACTAATACGCATGCAAATTTCACCACGGATGCGACCGCCATCGGAGGATACATGTCAAGTATAACTTCTGCCCAGGAAGATGAATTCATTTATGATCGAACCAAAGCGTTTGTTCACTTTATTGGATTAAACGATCAAGCCACGGAAGGCACATTCGTATGGGCAAATGGTGAAACCGTAACATATACCAACTGGTCACCTGGAGAGCCAAACAATTTCTCTGGAGTAGAAGATTGTAGTGCTGTCAACTATTTGGGAAATAATTCTTGGAACGACTACCCATGTGGAAACTTGTATAGAGGATTAATCGAGTTAAACTCCATCGTAGACACCGCAGATTCCATTGTATTTACATGTGCCGACACCGGATCTCATTCCATTGTACTTTTCGGTCATGATCCTGGAGATCTATTTGGAATCGATACCGTTCTGGTTACGGTGCTCGACACCATTTTACCGACTGTCACGGCGAGCAACAGCACTGTTTATTTGAACAGTTCAGGCTCTTATTCCTTGGATGAGACCGACTTTTCCGTCACACAAACTGATAATTGCTCCATTGATAGTACGTGGAATAATTTCAATGGCCCGCTCTATTGTGCCGACACCTCAACAACCATAAACATCACCTTTTACGCACGCGATGCAAGCAACAATATTGATTCGATCACAGTCACTGCTACTGTATTGGATACCAATGCTCCTACATTAACAACAAACCCAGTTACACTGTATCTTGATTCATCCGGTATGACCGTCCTATCTGACACCTCAGGTGCAAGCATAGCGAGCGGACTAATTTATTGGACATCGACTAATGCAAACGACATTTACGTCGGTTCCGTCGACACTCTAGGAACGCCTTCGATTATATATGCGAACGCCGCAACCGGAAGTCAGGGGCCTGTGGGTATTCAGTATGTTGAAGAAAACGACTCTCTGTACTACGGCGGAGGTAATTACCAAGAAGTTTGGGTGGCAGCACCAGATGGGTCATCAAAGAGAAAATTGCCAAATACAACCACACACGGCAATGAGCATCACGATGTTACGGTTGATTATGACAACGATCGAATATTCTATACCGCAGGCGAAAACGGACTGTATGTAGCAAATCTAGATGGATCTGGAACCACAACCCAACTCTATGACCCTGCTGGTAACGGCCCAATTGGAATTGAATACGACCCCAATACCAGTAAAGTGTATATGGGGCAAATCTCCCTCAATCAAATTGGGGTAATCAACGATGATGGCACAGGCTATACTGTATTATACAATTCGAGTGACGGAGTTAGCGGCCCTCGACAAATCGCGATTGACCCCATAAACGAAATTGTGTATTGGGCAAATAGGAGTGCAAATAACATAATGGCTGGAACCTTTGCTGGCGATTCTTCATGGGTTCTGTACTCTGGTCAAAACGGAAATTTCGGCATCGATGTACACGAAGAATCAGGTGAAGTATATTGGACACGATTCAGTGGCTCCGCAAACTATATAATGCGCGGGAACACCGCCGGAACAATTGGTCCTGACACTCTTTTTACAGGGAATTTTGGTGGCGTAAGAGGAATCACGGTGGACGCGTTGACAAATGGATCAGCCATCACCTATAGCGACAACTGTGCGATCAGCAGCGTATCTCTATCAACTGACACCTTCTACTGCGCAGATTTAGGAGTGAATACCGTTACCGTTACAGTGAGTGACAGCAGCGGAAATGTCGCACAAAAGACGCTCAGCGTAACAATTTCTGATACTATTCGACCTTTAGCGCAAGGTCAAGACTATACCGCTTTCCTAGATTCTTCAGGCTCTGTAACTATCCGGGCAGACTCCATAGACAGTAACAGTTATGACAACTGTGAATTAACGTTCACACTCTCCGATTCTGTATTCAACTGTGCAGATACAGGCGATACGGCTGTTTGGTTTTATGCTACCGATCCAGATGGAAATATGGATAGTCAGATGGTCACGATCACCATCATTGACACGATTGCTCCGGAAATTTTCACGAATGTGATGGTGGTGTCGCTAGATTCAACAGGGGCTGCCACAATCACAGCATCCTTAGTGGATAGCGCAACGACCGACGGCTGTGGAATTGACACAATTTACCTGAGTAGCTATTCATTCAGTTGCGCATTTATCGGAATTGACTCTGTTTATTTCTATGCCATTGATAATAATGGAAATAAGGACTCTTCTTTGGTATACATCGACATCGTAGATACCCTAGCGCCGGTGATCTTAGTGGATTCAATTGAACTTTATCTAAACCAGCAAGGCTTTGTCACCACCAATGTCGATTCAGTTGACGCTGGAACGTGGGATAGTTGTGGTGTTGTCAGCAGGTCATTAGGTCTCGACTCCTTTACTTGTGCACACGTAGGTTTAAACATGGTTTGGTTTCTTGCTACGGATGTAAATGGGAACACAGACAGCATGCAATTTGTGGCCACCGTTTACGATACAATTGCGCCGACAGTATTTGTTCAATCCGACACGTTTTATCTTGATTCAAACGGAAGCTATACAATCACACCTGGCGAAATCGACAGTGGGAGCTGGGACAGTTGCGGAATTGCATCCTATGCTTTGGATACGAGTCAGCTTTCATGTTCCAATATCGGAAGCACATTATTGGTGACGTTAACCGTGACGGATGTTAATGGAAACTCCAGTTCTGATAGCACTGTTGTCGTGATTTTGGATACCGTAGGTCCAGTTGCAATTGCTCAGGATTTGACTGTTTACCTTGACTCAACAGGAAACTTCACTATTGCCGCGATAGATGTCGACAACGGCAGTTACGATAGTTGTGGGGTCGACAGCATGTGGCTCGATGATACTACGTTCAACTGCTCAAACATTGGCACTAATGATACCGTCACTTTGTTTGTTCGCGATGTAAACAACAATTTAGGTTCCGCCGTTTCTATCATCACCACATTGGATACGATAGCACCCGAGGCCATTGCAAAATCAAGCCAGACCCTATATTTAGATTCAACCGGAAATGTGAGCCTTGCTGGAACATTGCTCGACAGTGCCAGCTGGGATAGTTGTGGAGTTGATACTATGTACGCCAGCATCTCATCATTCAACTGTGGCGACACGGGATTAAACGTTGTAGTCTTATTCGTGGAGGACCAATACAGCAATGTTGGAACAGACACAATCAACGTCTTTGTCTTTGATACACTGGCCCCCGAAATACTCATTTCCAATAAGAATGTTTACTTGGATTCGTTTGGCCAGTTCACCGTAACAGCCTCCTACATAGACGATGGCACTTGGGATAGTTGTGGTATATCATCAACTTCGATCGACTATAGTCTGTTCACTTGCGCTGAAGCCGCCGACTCATTTATGGTTCATTTCACCGCCACGGACTTCAGCGGTAACACCAGCCTCGACTCAGCGATGGTCTTTATCCACGACACGATCGCGCCAGAGGTAATAACACAAAACATTTTTGTCGCTTTAGATTCAATGGGATTCGCTTCAATCGATGTCAACGATTTGGACAACGGGAGCTGGGATAGCTGTGGAATTGATTCGTCATACCTCAGTCTTGACTCATTTGATTGTGGAGATGTTGGGTTGAACACAATAACCCTCACGGTAATCGACGTACATGGCAATCAATCCAACGAGACGGCAGTAGTAACAGTGCTGGATTCAATAGCACCTCAAGTTTTCACGCAAAACGCCGTTGTTTATTTAAACTCAAGTGGTCTATTCACATTAAGTCCTTCGACCATCGACTCAGGCTCATGGGATAGCTGCGGTATTGTTTCTTACAACTTAGATACCTCGAGTTTTAGCTGCGCCGATACAGGCACATTTGTGGTGACAATGACCGTTACTGACGCTAATGGGAATTCAAGTTCGGGCACTGCGCTTATCACCTTATCTGACACGCTCGCCCCTTCAATATTTACAAATGCGGTGACCGTTTACTTAGACACCGCCGGCCAGGCATCTATAACTGTACCAATGCTTGATAGTGCCACTGCTGATAATTGCGCCATTGACACGATGTTCCTTAGCGAATATGATTTCGATTGTTCGGATACTACTTCACAAACCGTAACATTCACTGCTATTGACGTGAGTGGAAACATTGACTCTGCGAGCGCAGTCGTAAATATTTTGGACACAATTAGTCCAACGATGTTAACGCAAAACTTGGTGCTTTATCTCGATACGAACGGCGAAATTTCAATTACTCCGACTCAGATAGACAACGGCACTGACGATAATTGCGCAGTTGATTCATTGTGGCTCAGCGACACCTTGTTTGATTGTGATGATACCGCAACCTTGCATGTTATCACACTGTTTGCCAAAGACGTGAGCGGAAATGTTAATTCTGCCACAGCTACGGTGCAGGTCTTTGACACGATTTCTCCTACAGTTAACGCCCAAAACCTAACGATCTACCTTGATTCATTTGGCCAGGCAAGTATATTCCCATCCCAAGTAGATAGTGGGTCTTTGGATAATTGTGGTATTGATTCGTCTTGGATAAGTCAAAACAATTTTGACTGCTCATATGTAGGCGACACGGTAGCTGTATCGCTTTTTGTACAAGATGTTAGTGGAAATAGCGCAACCGACTCTTCTTATGTCATCACCTTGGATTCAATTGCCCCAACAATAATAGTTCAGGGCGTCACCATCGCACTAGACTCAATGGGGAATGCCTCCATAGACACCTCAATGATTAACAATGGTTCTTGGGATGCCTGTGGAATCGATACGATGTACTTGAGTCAATATAGCTACGACTGCGGCGATGTTGGAACCAACACCGTGACTCTATTTGTTCAGGATATACATGGCAATCTTGAAAGTGAATCTGCCACAGTTACTGTTTTAGATTCGATAGCACCTGCGATTCTAATTCAGAATTTGGTAGTCATTCTTGATTCATTTGGACAAGCAGAGATCACAGCCGATTCGATGGATATTGGTTCATGGGATAGCTGCGGAATAGCATCACTTTCCATAAGCGATACCTCTTTCGACTGCGCAGATCATGGAGACACGATAACAATTGTTTTCACAGCGACAGACGCTAATGGTAACACTTCCATGGATAGCGCCTTTGTTTTGGTACTCGACACCTTGCCTCCCACAATTTTTGCAACTAACGACACCGTTTATTTAGATACGAGCGGTCTATTTATACTCGATTACAATGTGGTAGACACTGGCACCATGGATGCTTGCTCCATTGACTCCATGTACTTGAGTGATTCAACCTTTGATTGCTCAAGCGTAGACAGCACGGTAGACATATGGTATATAGCCGTTGACACCTTCGGAAACACCGATTCACTGCAAATTGGCATTACGGTTCTAGATACGATCAACCCAACAATCCAATGTTTGGATAGTATTGTTGTCAATAACGATTCTGGAGTATGTGGCGCAACCATATTCTTTGAGTGGCCAGAAGTGGATGATAATTGTTCCATTGACTCCCTTGTACAAATTGACACCACAGGTCTTGACAGCGGTATGGTCTTCCCTGTCGGAATTACACAATTGACATATGCCGTCTTCGATCAATCTGGGAACAGCGACACATGTTCCTTCATTATTGAAGTAATTGACATAGAAACTCCAACCTTGATCTGCGCTGCAGATACATCAATCTGTGATAGCATATTCACTTTTGCACTGCCAAACTACCTCGATAATTGTGCTGGATTAGACGTGATACAAATTGCTGGAATCGGCACTGGTTTGTTCTACCCAGTTGGAACAACCGTGAACACCTTTGCGGTCAGTGATTTATATGGAAATACGGACACCTGCTCATTTGAAGTGCTGCGCTATGATTACCCTTCTCAGGCTGAGGCGGGTCTTAACATTGAACTATGTGAAGCCACCTCAACTGATTTATCAGCAGGTATTCCTGCAATAGGAAGTGGATCCTGGTCCATTCTATCGGGAGCGGGTTCATTAACTGATTCATCATCCAACACTTCTGAAATTACCGGATTAGAAATTGGAACAGTGACGTTATTGTGGACCATTGAAAACGGTGTTTGCCCAGTCGAGAATGACACGCTGGAGGTTCTAAATCTTAGCAATGAAACGGAAATAAACGCCGGCCTTGATCAAGTCATCTGTGACACCAACTCGGCTGTCTTGAATGCAGTAGATCCAGCACTTGGGTTTGGAACATGGAGTCACGCAAATCCTGGAGTAATTCTCTCCGATAGCTCGGCAGTTGGCTCAATAGCAACCAACTTAGCCATTGGAGACTATGAGTTTTATTGGACGGTTGAAAATGGTGTTTGTCCAGTTGGAACAGATACCGTTGCGATTACCATAAGCCCATACCCTTCCGTATTCGCATCAGAAGACACCTACATCTTCCCACCTTCAAGTGTGGAGATATCTGGAGCAAGTGATCTGAGCTCCACTTATCTGTGGTTCACTTCGAGCGGCGATAAGGTTGATTCAACAAGTAGCATCACAGTATCTCCTATCACTTCAACGACCTATATCGTGCGTGGCATCACCCCCGCGGGATGCTACACTCAAGACAGTGTTACGGTAGGTTTAAATGAAGCCTTAGACTTACCTACAGCATTCACTCCGGACAACGATGGCTACAATGATGCTTGGAACGTCAAAGAATTATCAAACTATCCAGATTGCAACGTGGCGATCTACAACCGTTGGGGAAATAAAATGTTTGAGTCTGACGGATATGAAATCCCTTGGGATGGAACCTTTAAAGGAGAGCAACTCCCAAGTGGAGCCTATTTCTTTGTCATTAATTTGAACATTGGAGAAATAGCCCCAATAACTGGATCTATTACAATAATAAGATGAGCAAACTATTGAACATAGCGGTTGCACTTGCACTCTTGATTGTGGGCATGTCGACCAACGCCTTCGGTCAGCAGGTGTATCAATTCAGTCAATATCAGCAGAATCTTTACATCCTCAATAGCGCGAGTGCAGGCGTTCACGACTATCTCGATGTGAACTTGAGCTATAGGCAACAGTGGGTGGGAATTGAAAACAGCCCCACTACATATTATGTAAGCGCAAATATTCCATTAGGTCAACGACTTGGAGTGCACCCAAAGGAATCATCGACAAGAATAAGTTCTCCAAATTCTTACAACTCCATTAAAAGAAACTCATTTCACGCAGTTGGCTTCTTTGCCGCGCAGGATGCTTATGGCCCATATGGCTTAAATATCATTAGTGCATCATACGCGTTTCACCTCCCTATCGCAGAAGAACTAACCATTAGTTTCTCACCAAATGTTTCGTTCAACTCCGTTTCGTTTGACCCAAATAAAGCAGTTGTCGAATTTTCAGGGGACCCCACTTATTCAAACTATTTGGGAACCAGAAACCAAAGCAGCCAATTAGATATAAATGTGGCTTTCTGGATGTATCACAGTCGCTACTTCATTGGGTATTCAAGCGACCAGTTAATTCAGGACAAGCTAAACTTGAGCAGTGAAGTCACCCTAGAGGATATTAAAGCGCACCACAACTTTATTGGCGGTTATAAGTTTCGTCTTAATCGTAATTTGGTTCTTACACCTAGTGTAATGGTCAAATATGTGAGTCAGGCACCGATTAATACTGATATTAACGTACGCCTTGATATCCAAGAACGATATTGGGCTGGCCTTACATACAGAACAAGCAATACACTATCCGGAATGGTTGGACTCTATCTTAGCAACACGCTGCGACTAGGTTACTCTTTCGATTTCACCATGTCCTCCATTCAAATGCAAAATGCAGGAAGTCACGAGGTGTTCTTAGGTCTCAATTTATTCAATAAGGAAAAATCCGTTTTTTGATGCAATACAGAGCATTAATTCTAATCCTTTTATCCATCGCCTGGCTGGGCGCCAAGGCCCAGATCGACTTTTCATTTGTTGAATCGGAGAAGCTGCAAGGCGATATCAACACGATTTACGAAGAAACTGCCCCCGTTTATAGTAGAACCAATCAAGTCCTTTACTTCACAAGATCACTTCATCCGGATAATATCGGAGGAAAAATTGGGGGCCAGGATATTTGGATGTCGCGAAACACAGAAGGTGTTTGGACTGCCCCAGAAAACGCCCTACAAACTTTAAATAATAAGGTCAACAACTCTGTGATTGGAATCTCTCGAAATGGAGACACGCTGTATCTGCTCAGTACTTATGAGAAAAAATTGAGCCTCCAACAGGGCTTTTCCTCATCCTCCATTGATGGAGACATTTGGAAGGAACCAATCAAACTTGATATTTCTGGCCTTAGCCACAAGAGTTTGTATTACAGTGGTTTTGTAGCCAACAATGGCAAGTACCTAATCATCTCTATGGATGGACGATCTTCTCTTGGAGAAGAGGACCTATATATCTCGATCAAGAAGGACGGGAAATGGTCTCGACCCATTTGGCTCGGTGACAGCATTAACTCTTCAGGATTCGAAATTTCACCATACATATATGACGATGGTAACACACTTGTCTTTGCCTCAAACGGTCATGGTGGGTTTGGTGACTGCGATATTTTTTACTCCCATAGGTTAGATAGTACGTGGCAAAACTGGTCGACACCAATAAATATGGGCCCCGTGATCAACTCTGATAGGTTCGATGCATACGCCTTCCCCGTTGGCAAAGACATGTATTATGCGTCGAATAAGGGCGACTCTTTAAGTAACATATATTCGGCCGAAAACGAGAGTTTTTACCGTACTGCTGACACCGTTCGTATTTCATTTCGCATGAATACCATGAAGCTTAAGGATGTGCACATGGATGTTTATGATCCTGATGGTAAGTCCGTAGGTCGATATGAGTCAGGCCACTCAGACGTAGTAAAAGTGCCAGACTTAAAACAAGGTCTTGATTACACGTTTACGCCGTCTCATGATGAGATCAATCTCGAACTGTTTTCTCCAGTAATTCTAAACGAACACCTCGAGCCCATCGAAGTATCGAATATGGTCGATGGATCAATGGAAATTAAGCCAAAATCCAAGGAAGCAAACAATTCAATGGAGGTGATTCCGCCTCCACCTTTTGTCCGGAGCATGTCCGGAATATTTGAACTAGACAACGTACCCGTTCGTGATGTTTTTTTAGCCCTTACCGACGAGCACGGTCTGCCAACACAATACTCAAGCACGGATGAATATGGAAGATTTGAATTTGGCGAAACGCCCGATTCCATAGACCTCTATATTCATACCATTACCGAACTGGAGTACCTCAAACAAAACGGAGTTGTTTACTACGCAGACTCAGTTGGCTTAAAGTTGTTTCGAGCAATTTTGGACTCAACCGGCATTTTTATTTATCAATCACTAAATGCACAAGAATTGGAGCAACTCTGGCTTCTCGCAGATGAGGGAACTGATAACATTGATGAGTCAACGGGTATCTTTAAGTACAATGATTTACCTAGACAAGGAGTCAAGTTGTACTTAGTTGATGAAAACGATCAAGTAATTGAGGAAGTAACTACAGATGAAAACGGTCAATTTGCGTTCAAAAAACTGCAGAGTGATCGAGGGTTTCAAATACGCTTGAGCGAAGAAGAAGACTCCGAAATGGCTGATAACGGGCAGGTGCTATTCCTTGACTCGAAAGGCAATGAGCTCAATGTAATGACAGACGCGGCGGGCGGAGCATTTGCCTACAGACCATTGAGTGCGCAGCTTAGCCTCGGTATGGCAAAAATGTCGGAAGCGGATATATCATTCTTAAAGGCCAATTACGTGTTCTCAATCGGCTTGTTCAAATATCAAAGCTTACCCAAGGAAGGCATTATACTTCGCCTTTTGGACGAAAATGACAACGTAATTGAAACTGTAACCACCGATATAAACGGCCAGTTTGTTTTTTCTTCCCTGAAGCCAGAAATGAATTATCGTGCTCAGGTTGTTGGCTTGGAAGATTCTGACCTAGAGGAAAGTGAGTTGTATTTCGTTGGAAATAATGGAAATGTCCTTACAGCATACAACGAGGAGGACGCAAAAACATATTCCTTCAACCAACTTGACCCAGACTATTTCTTCTCAATAAAACAGCTTAATGAAAGAGAAACTGAGCTACAAATAACAAAGAGCTTCAAAGATGTTTCTGGTCAATTCAAGTATCAAGACCTACCAAAATCTGGGGTTAAGCTGTACTTACTTGACGAAAACGACAAGGTTATCGAGACGGTTTACACAGACGAAGATGGAAACTTCATTTTCAACAAATTGGCCAAGGAGTCTAACTTCTACGTAAAACTCGCTGAAGAAGATCTGGCCCTTTTAGACCAATCCTCTTTTGTGCTCACGAATGAGGCAAATGAACAATTGGAGCAAGAAGCGGCAAGTGAGGATGGCTTCTCGTTCCGAACACTACCTCGCAGCATGCAAGATATGGCGAGTATAAATGAGGACGACTCTCCTGGGTTGGCCGCACTCGATCGTCTGACTTCAGGCTTGTTTCGATATAAGGATCTTCCTAAAGAGGGCACGCAATTGATCCTGTTAGACGAAAATGACAACATTATTGAAACCACCATAACGGATGCTGAGGGTCATTTCTTCTTTTCCAAACTTGAGGAGGGTAAACAGTCTAAGGTACGCGTTAAGGACTTCTCATCAGAAGAAGCTGAGCGCACACAACTTTACTTTATTAGCCGGAAAGGCGGTGTTATTACTGCATCCAACGTGGATGGCACATCTACCTACAGCTTTGACAAACTTGGGCTGGATTATTTCACCAACGTGGGCCATCTTACTGAAACCGAGGCTAAACTCAACCTAAAGCAGGCGTTTGGTAATATTCTCGGTCAATTCGACTACGAGGGGCTTCCCAAATCTGGCGTATCCCTTGGATTGCTGGACGAACATGACAAGTTGCTGGAACAAACAATGACGAATGAAAACGGTGGGTTCGAATTTGACGAGCTTGCGAATAAGAGCCGCTTTAGTGTCGTCATTTTAGACAGTGCTTTTGCTGATCACACCAAGGCAAATGTTCGCTTGGCCGATGAGAACAACATGCCCATAGCAATAGATGAGAAGAAAGGTGGTCAATTCTTTTTTCAATCCGCGGCCGGACCTGAAATTGTCTTGAAAACGGAAGACGCAATGACGGGTGACGGAACCAATCTCGCAACCCCCTCTTCGGCCAAAATGGGAACGAGTAAAAACGACTTAAAGCTGAACGTCACAAACTTCCTATTCAATAGTGTGCGCCTCAGTGACCGCGATCGTTATCACCTCAACCATTCCGTGCTATCAAAAGTTCAAAATTCAGATCAGCCAATTCTGATTGTTGGTTATTCCTGTGACATTGGAGACACCAAGAGGCGTCAAGAAGTGGCTCAATCTCGCGCAGACGAGGTGATGAAGTACTTAATCAGCGCCGGAGTTGAATCTTCCAGGATTGAAACTGCCGCTGTCTATAACGCCCTTGATGGTGTCGAAACCCCGAGCAGCGAGCAGCGTATAGAAAACAGAAAGGTCGAGGTCTATCACCTCGCCCCCTGACAAATCGATGACATATTAAGCGGGCTCTTAATGGACTTTCGCGGCTATTGTGAACCAGTTTACCGTTATATCCATAACACACCGTCAAATCGGCCTTGAACAGCTAGGTAAGCTGCACGTTCAACAAGAGGAACAGCACGACCGGTTCAACCCGATTCTGTCCGACTTCTCTATGAACGAATTCATGTTTTTAAGTACATGTAACCGAGTAGAGTTTTTCTTTCGCACTCCGCTGGATGTTTCCACCGAGTTTATTAAACGCTTTATGCATGCTGCGTATCCCGCGCTGACGGAAGAGACCTTCCATAATATTCAAGAGCACAGGCGCGTTTACAAAGGACTGGATGCGGTTAGGCACATGTTTCATGTGGCGAGCTCTTTAGACTCACTTATTGTTGGCGAACGCGAAATTATCGCCCAAGTAAGAAAAGCCCATGATCACTACTATAAGGCTGGAATAAGTCGTGACTTTATCCGCATTGCGATAACAAAAGCCGTAGAAACAGCGAAGGCAATATATACTCAAACAGAAATTGCTACGAAACCCATCTCTGTTGTAAACCTGGGCTATAAAAAGCTCCTCGAGCGTGATCTGAGTGAAGAACAATCCGTCATCTTTATCGGAGCGGGAACTACCATAGAAGCCATCGCTGGCAACATGAAGTCACTAAAAGCCAAGGAAGTCAAAGTTTTCAATCGAACAAAGTCGAAAGCTGTCTCGCTCGCACAAGCGCTCAATGGAACTGGCTTTGCCTTGAAAGAGTTGCAGCAAAAAGCAGGTGACTTCGATGTAATCATTACTTGCACCGGTTCCGATTCGGCCATTATAACCCCAGAACTCTTTAGAAATATGAGTTCTGAAAAGAAGGCTAGAATAACCATCCTTGATTTGGCCGTCCCAGCAGATATTGACCCATCGGTGGCTCAGCTGCCTAACGTGGATTATATTTCTATTGACGACTTGAGGTTAGAGGCCAAAGCCAATTTAAAAGAGAGAGAAAAAGAGATTTTTCATTGTGAAAACCTTGTGGAGGAACGTCTTATCGATTTTGAGGATTCTTTTCGGTCAAGGAGGTTAGAGCTCGCCATGAGCCAGGTTCCACGAATTATGAAAGACATTAAGGTGAACGCCCTCGAAAACAAGTTTGCGAAGAGCCTCGAGGCCATGAACCCCGAAGACAAGGCCGTGCTGCTTGACATCGTAAATTATTTAGAAAAAAAATACATCTCTCTACCCATGAAAATGGCGAAGCAGGTTGTATTAAACAAAGATCTTAAAGACTCAATTATTGACTAAGCGCATCATAATTGGAAGCCGAGGAAGCGATTTAGCCCTATGGCAAGCCCATTTTTTTCAAGATCTATTGACCTCACACAATGTTGAGTCAGAGATTAAAATAATCACCACAAAAGGTGATCGCATCCAACACCTGAGCTTTGATAAAATTGAAGGAAAAGGCTTCTTCACCAAAGAAATCGAAGCAGCACTAATCAATGCTGAAATAGATATTGCCATCCATTCCCATAAAGACCTGGAAACGTCTCAACCTCCGGGACTCGTTATTGGCGGTGTCAGCTATCGCGAAAACCCTTCCGAATACTTACTCATCCGCAAGGAATGCCGAGATAAAACCCTACCCCTAGGGTTTAAAAGCGGGGCCGTCGTTGGCACTTCCTCGGCGCGCAGAAAGTCGCAAGTGCTCGAGCTACGACCTGATATATCACTGAAAGACATTCGCGGAAACGTGCCAACCAGAATTCAAAAACTTCGAGACGGAGAGTTTGATGCAATCATGCTGGCCGCCGCTGGGGTTATCCGCCTCGAACTCGATTTAAGCGACCTAATAGTGTGCGAACTTGATCCAAGAATGTTTATACCCGCCGCGGCTCAGGGTGTGCTCGCATATCAATGTCGGGAGAGCGATGAAGAAACCAAAGAACTTCTGAGCCAACTAAACCATCCCGATGTAGCAGAGTGCATTCGCATTGAACGAACCATTCTGTCAAAATTTGGTGGTGGATGTCATATACCCATTGGGGTTTACGCCCAAAATGTTGATGGCCAATTTCATGTGCGAGCCTCCTTTGGAAAAGAATGGGAACAATTTGGAAAACGAAGCCGAATTAAAGCCCAAACAGGCTTTGAGGTTCTCAATAAATTTGAGGAACTAAAATCCCAGGCGCTTCCAAAGAATGCCTTAATCACAAAAACACTAGATGATTCAAGCTTCCTTAGACGCGCATGCCAAGCACACGGTATTGCTCTTGAAGAATCTCCGATGATTCAAATCGAACCCATTCCATTCACCCTGAAGGACACGTATGACTGGGTCTTCTTTTCATCCAAAAATGGAGTTGAATCATATTTCCTCAACTCTGAAACAGCATCTCATACAAATGTGAAATACGCTGCTTATGGTGAAGCAACAGCTCGCTCATTATCTCGATATGTTGAACTTATTTCTTACACAGGAGCATTGAGTCAACCCACCGAAATTGCAATGGATTTTGCCAAGGTGGCGGAAGGTAGCAAGGTTCTATTCCCGACTTCAGACATATCGTTGGGGTCCATTCCAAGTGCGCTCCCTCCTGAAATGGCCACTATACTTCCCGTCTATAAGACCGTTAGCAAGCCTGAGCTGCTGGACCAGTCATTCGACGCCTACATATTCACAAGCCCTAGTAATGTTCGTGGATTTTTTGAGAACAATGGCCTCCCCGACTCTAATTCCAAACTAATTTCCATCGGAGAAAGCACTTCGAACGAGCTCACTTCACTCGGCTATGTTAGTGAAATGGCTGACTTTGCGCATGACGCTGAACTATTTGCCTTAGTTTGCTCTTGATTTTTAGACCTTTGTGACTCAACCTTGGGTTCGAATAATTCGTATTGTATTTGGGCTTTGCCCTACTAAAACTTAAAGACCATGAAAACCTTAACGCTACTCACAGCATTATTTACGCTAAGCTTAACAAGTGTTGCCCAGCTGTCGTCCATCACTACGGTTCAAAATATTTTATGCCATGGCGATACAAATGGATCAATAACCTTTGAAGGTGTAGAAGGATGCTTTGCTCCGATAAACGTTACCGTGGATTCATTGCCACCAATGACTTTCTCTACACTAAAAAATGATGAATACGAGTACATCAATCATGGAACAGGAACCGGTCCCGATGTTGCGCTCGGAGTTACCTCTGGTTCAACTTCCATAGGTGATGTGTATATCGCCGCTGGTTGGTTTTCTGACTCCATTTCATTCGACTCAATTACCCTGTATGCTAACGGGGCAGTTACCGCGGCTTTTGTAGCATGTTTTGACGCAACAACGAGCGCGGTCTTATGGGCCGATGCTGCTACCGCAGGGGCAGGAACATATGACTATGGGTATGGCGCTGCCATGATCGGTGACAAAGCATATTTCGTGGGATACCTGGAAGGAACGACCGAATTTGGAAGCGCAACAGTGACTTCCGGTGGTGGTTACCAAGGTTTCATTGCAAAATATGACATCCCTACTGGACTCATTGACACTGTTCTACAGGTAGGAAATGCAGGAACGGATGAGGTTTCAAATATCCGCGCTGGGGCAGACGATCGTCTTTATGTTACAGGCGATTTTACCGGATCCATCGATTTGGCTGGGAACACATATACCGCAAGCGGAAGCAGCTATGACCTTTTTGTTACTTGTTTTGACTCATCTCTTACTACAAACTATTGGGCGGCCACTGGCGGCGGAAGCGGAACTGATGTAGCTACAGATGTCGTTCCCTCCACAAGCGGAAGCGCCGCAGAGTACGCCTACATTTCAGGTTACTTCTCATCGACTGCAACGCTCGGAAGCAACAGCATTACGTCAAACGGAGGGCAAGACTTCCTAATTGCCAAAGTAGACTCTAATGGAAACTGGATTTGGGCGGAAGAAGGTGGTGGGTCGAGCACAGACAACGCCTTCTCAATCGATTTAAACAGCGCTGGCGATCGTTTGTACGTTGCGGGGCAGTGGAAGAACACATTGAATTATGGCTCCAGCACATACGCTTCAAATGGCGCAGAAGATGGATTCATTGCTTACCTCGACACGGCGGGAGCACTTGATGACCTATACCAGTTTGGTGGAAGTGGCTTAGATGGTGTCTTTGATCTTGTGAGCATAGATGACGATTACATTGTGTTCGCAGCGGGCCACACTGGATCATGGACTTATGCTGATTCTAACTTTGTAACCAACGGTGGCGTTGATGCCTTTGCTGGAAAAATAGGCCCAAATCAACATGAGATATGGGGGAAAAACTTTGGTAGTTCTGGTTCAAATGGAGATGCGTTTAATTCCATTTCTGCCGGGCCGGGCGAACGTCTACATTGTGCTGGTTTCATCGGAGGAAACGCGTCGAGTTATCAAGCTGGTCTTTCTGCTGTAGGGCCAAGTGACGCGGTTATTACCAACGACGATATAATGGGAAACTCAGACACAATTATTGTTCTATCTGGACTATCAGCAGGCGAACACTACATTGTGATGACAGACTCTAGCGGTAACTCAACGATCGATACAATTGAAATTATTGAGCCTGACCCGATTAGCATTGCTGGAACCGTTACAAACGCTTCGTCAGGCACAGCGACTGACGGAGCCATAGACATAACTGTTACTGGAGGCACGCCTGGATATTCATACATGTGGTCAAACACGATGACCACGGAAGACATCACCAATTTATCCATCGGAACATATACCGTGACCGTCACCGATACAAACGGGTGCCAAGATTCAGCATCTTTTGTTGTTGATACGGGCAGCGTAGTCTTCGCCGTAACTTATCAAATCACGCATCTAGCATGTGGAGGAGACTCCAATGGCATGATAGATTTAACGGTTAGCGGCGGCACGCCACCCTACGATTATGACTGGAGCAATAGTGCTACAACCGAGGACTTAACTGGACTTAATGGAGGCACCTACACTGTAACCGTAACGGACAACGACACGAATACCTTCATTGAAACCTTTATCGTGAATGAGCCTACGCCGATTTCGGTTTCAAGTTCGATCACGCCACCAGCGAATGGCACCTCCAATGACGGAGCCATAGATATCACCGTTTCAGGCGGACAAGCGCCTTATGCGTTTGCTTGGAGCAACACCGCTACAACCGAGGATATCAGCAGTCTGGGAATTGGAAATTATACCGTGACAGTTACAGACTCATCGGGTTGTACGTTGATCCAGTCTTTTTATGTTGACACAATCCCTTCGCTCTCGCTTGCTTTAGTGTCCTCCGACGTTACATGTATTAATTCAAATAATGGCGCCATTGATTTGACGGTAATTGGTGGGGTATCTCCCTATACTTTCCTTTGGAGTAATTCAGCAACAACAGAAGACATATCTGGATTAGCTCCAGGCACATATACAGTTACTGTAACTGATAACGCATCCCAATCGACAGTGGAGGCAGGTGTTGTTGGTTCAAACCCTATACACCCCGATCCAGTGGTTGGCCCCGTTACCGGCCCAAGTTCTGCCCAATCTTGGGTAACTTTTCCATACAGCGTTCCTGCAACCAACGGTTCAAGTTTTACATGGACAGTCTCAGGCGGCTTGCTTTCTAGTAGCACGAGTAACAGCGCATTTATTCAATGGAATGCAGGTCCCGCGGGTGTGGTTTACGTTTCAGAATCTGATGCAAATGGTTGTTGGGCTATGGACAGCCTAGAGGTAGAGATTCTATTTGTTGGAATTGATGAAAAACATGAGAACTCAGTAGTTGTTTATCCGAACCCTGCTGCAGACTTTGTACAAATCAACGTTCCTACCATTTTGGAGAACTCCACAGCCACACTGCACGATATGCAAGGCAAGCTTGCTTTTACTCAGAGAATTGCAGGCCAGTACAATCAGTTAGACATTAGCTTGCTACCTGCAGGAGTCTACATTCTCCGAATAGCCAACGACGACGTTACCGTTAACCATAGAATTTCGGTTCAATAAACTTCTAAATGGGCCGTCCAAACGGGCGGCCTTTCCATTCTTCAATTTTTGTAAATGCCTCATAAGTACCTGCGCCTATTTCAGGAGGCGAGAAGGTCTGTGTACACCAACCACGCATCAATTGCAAGCGATTGACTGCTCTAGCGATTTGTAAATCGTCGCTAGCTAAATCGCAAATGTCTCCAATGAAAAGTCAGAAATGTCCAAGCAAAAAAAAGGCCGCCCATTTGGGTAGCCTTTTTTACTGATATAGTTAAGTCTAATTTAAGTACAGCTTTAAGGCTGTTTCCTTAATGTCTGTTTTTACAAGGACTACATAAACCCCTGTAGATAGGTTGTCTATCGATATTTGCTCGAGGCTCTTGTTTGCCACTGCTTTATTCATCACTTGCTCTCCAAGTAGGTTGTAAATAGCAACCTGTCGAATCGTTGATCCAGCAGAAACAACCATCGTCTCGCCTTTTTGAATCGCCTTAACCTCATCCTTCGCCAACTCATTCAGTCCAAACGGTGTGCCTGCAAACGACGAATCCACATTGACAGTTACGTTCACGGATGCGGAGCAAGAATTTGAATCAATTCCTTTAATTTTGATAATGTTGGCACCTGCCGTGTTTGGCGAAATTATTTGCTCGTTCTGCGTTGTGAAAAGCGTAGAATTTGGAAGCTTCCAGACATAACTTACACACTCAGCGCAAACCGCAGTGATAATATCTGTTTCATCTAACTTGATGGTAGCTCCTCCTGATGACTGCGTATATGTCAATGTTGGTGGAACAAGCACATTCAACGTAATTGTTGTATCAACTGAACAACCATCTCGTGTACCTACGACAGTGTAAGCAGTTGTAGTAGTTGGGCCGGCTAATATTAGCGAGCCACTTGATCCGCTTAATGTTGCAGCTGGAGACCATGTAAATCGGGACACAACAGTTGTTGGTGTAGCCGTTAATTCAGAAGAGTCGCCTGGGCAAATAGTGACTGGATCAGCACTTACTGAAAATGCAGGATATGATGTGCCAACCTTCACCGATTTTGTGCCAGAAACAGAACACCCATAATCATTGTAAACCGTTGCAGTATAGATAATGGTAGAGTCCGGAGTCGAGACGACTGAAACGCCAGAGTCCGTATCCAGAGCTGTTGATGGTGACCACATGACACTTGCAAGAACTGCGGTGTCAGAAATTGCAGTTAGCGTAGCGCTGTTTCCTAGACAAACAAAGTCATTATCGTTCACAGCGCTGCTTTGAATTACAACGGTTGGGTTTGGATTAATAACAATTGAAACAATCAACGTGTCTGTTCCAGAAGTATCAGTACCCGTAACCGTAATAGTGTGCGTTCCAACTATAGGCTCAGTATTCACCGAATCGCCAGCGTTCGTATCTAAAACTACCGCGCTAGACCAGCTATACGAGTCCATACCAGATGCAGTTAAAACAATGTTGGTTTCAGCGCATGCAATTGTGTCACTAACGTTTACAACAAGTTGCGCTTGGCCGCTTGCTACAACTGACAAAAACAGAATTATATATACGATTCTCTTCATAGCTAGATTTTTGCGTAAGATCGCAAATCTACCTGTTCTATGTATACACAACAAGTCAATAAATAATTCCCGGACGATATGGTCAGTGAAAACGAACATGAATTAAGCCCTTTTACAGACGAATTCTTTATGAAAGCTGCCTTTCAAGAGGCCGTTGCTGCCTTTGAAAAAAAGGAGGTTCCAGTGGGGGCTGTAGTGGTTTCAAAGAACAAAATTATCGCCCGTTCGCACAACCTAACTGAGCTTCTGAATGATGTAACTGCTCATGCAGAAATGCTTGCGATCACATCCGCAGCGAATCACTTGGGCGCGAAGTACTTAGAAAACTGCGCCCTCTATGTCACCTTGGAGCCTTGTCCTATGTGTGCTGGCGCCCTTTCTTGGTCACAAATTACGAAGGTCGTTTACGGTGCGCGTGACGATAAACGAGGGTTTAAATCGACAAACGAATCGATGTTGCATCCGAAAACAGTGATTGTAGGCGGGGTTATGGAAGATGAGTGCAAGGCGCTAATCCAAGATTTTTTCAAACAGAGACGGGCAGATTGATCCTAGTTGCAATGCATATCTTCGCATCTTAAATTCAAATAATTATGTATCCAGAAGAAATTGTAATGCCTATGAAGGCCGAGTTGACAACCGTTGGCTTTGACGAATTGCAAACGGCGAGTGATGTTGATACCTTGATGAATGACATGAGTGGAACCGCGCTTGTCATGGTGAATAGTGTGTGCGGATGCGCGGCGGCGAATGCCCGACCTGCGGTCAGAATGGCTATTCAGCATGATAAAAAACCGACGAAACTCACTACTGTCTTTGCAGGTGTTGATGCTGAAGCAACAGAAAAGGCACGTCAGTATTTTTTACCTTATCCTCCGTCATCACCGAGTATTGCTTTGATGAAAGACGGAAAACTTGTTCACTTTATTGAAAGGCACCACATTGAAGGGCGACCCGCTGAGTTAATTGCGGAAAATCTAAAGGCCGCATTCGACGAATATTGCTAATAAAAAAGGGCGCCAATGGCGCCCTTTTTTATTTCTTGCCTAACACTTTCGGAACCTTAAAATAATCAGAGTCCTTGGATGGGGCGTTTTTCAATGCTTCTTGTTGAGGGACTTCCTCCACTATGTTATCAGGTCGCAGCTCAAGCGATTCATTCGTCATATAGATCAGCGGCTTCACATCGTCTGTCTCCAACTCATTCAACTTATCTACAAAGTCTAGCATCCGAACTAGATCTTTCTTAATTGCCTGACGGGCGTCACCCTCAAACTTCAGCCGACTCAATTCCGCAAGTTTATCTAGTGTTTTATCGTTAATCTCCATAGTGCCTTTTGAGGGGTTCTTCAATGGTTTCAAATATATCTTGTTTGAGGCGCACAACGCCTAATTGCTCATAATCTTTGGGATAGACGGGAGCGTGAATAACAATTCGAGAGGGTCCTGCACCACCTAGCTGTTTCAATACCGCTCCGGCCTGAAGTCTGCGCCAATTATTCACGAATGTCATCGGCACTATCGGAATATTTTCCTCCAAGGCTAATTTGAACGCGCCGTTCTTAAATGCTCTCATCTTTGGTGCCGTTTGAGGAATTGTCCCTTCTGGAAATATGATCACATTATGCCCCTTGGCTAATTCCGCTTTTGCAACCTGCAACGCCTCATGTGCGCCTTTTGGATTCTTTCGATTTACAGGAATATTCATCCCTTTTGTAAAGAAGATCCTAAATAGAGGCCATGTCAAGATTTCTGCCTTTCCCATGAATACAGAATACCGGCTGAATAGTCGATACATGATTATTATGTCAAGATAAGAACCGTGATTTGGGCAAATGATATATGGCGTCTTTGGAAGGTCTCCTCGTTCCTCAATCTCTGTCCAGAGTCCGCATATCGTGGTCAAAACGTATGACCAAACACGCATTAAGTTATACGCGGCGTAGAATCTAGATCGCTTTTGAAACAAAAAATAAAAGGCCGGGTAGAGTATTATAAAGGAAGAAACAAAGGTGGTAAAAAACCAAAATTTCCACAATACTCGAAGCGGCTGCCACACATAATGCATGCTGCAAATGTAGGGCTTGAAATAGACGCCTTACGCAGACCTGATTAATCTATTTCACATCGGTCTTAGCCCCTTTTCTGAAGAAAAAATGCTGTAGGTTTGGCCACAAAAAGTACGCATGGCTCGGATATTAACAGGAATACAGGCAACCGGAACCCCTCATCTAGGAAACATCTTGGGTGCTTTAGTTCCTGGGTTGAACTTGGCCGCGGATGAACACAACGAAGCGTTCTTCTTTATTGCCAATTTACATTCTCTTACTGCGCTGAATGATCCTGACATCGTGCGGCACAACACTTACAGCGTTGCTGCGGCTTGGTTGGCATTTGGATTAGACACAAAAAAGAACACCTTTTATAGGCAAAGCGATGTGCCAGAAGTGTGTGAATTAATGTGGTATCTAAACTGTTTCACCCCCTTCCCAATGCTTGCCAATGCCCATTCGTTCAAGGATAAATCCGAGACTGCAGCATCGGTTAATGCAGGGTTGTTTACGTATCCCGTTTTAATGGCAGGAGATATCTTACTATACGATGCGGATCAAGTCCCGGTTGGCAAAGATCAAAGGCAACATCTCGAAATGACACGTGACATTGCTGGCTCATTCAATCATCAATATGGGGATGTTTTAGTGGTCCCTGAGGGAAGTTATGATGAGCGTGTTATGATTGTGCCCGGAACGGATGGCAGGAAAATGAGCAAGAGCTACCACAACTACATCAACATCTTTCTAGAAGAAAAAGCGCTGAAAAAGCAGGTCATGAGCATTGTGACAGACAGCCTACCATTGGAGGCGCCCAAAGACCCTGACACCTGCAATGTTTTTGCCTTGTATAAGCTCTTGGGAAGTACGGACCAGGTAGCCGATATGCGCGCTAAGTATGTAGCTGGTGGTTTCGGATACGGCCATGCAAAAACGGCCTTGTTAGAAATATTGATTGAAACATATGCAGAGCAACGCGCTGCCTACAATAGTTGGATGAATGACCTTGGAGCGCTTGACGCTGAATTGGCCATTGGAGCTGAAAAAGCGCGCCTTGTTGGTGCTGAGACCTTAGGTCGTGTTCGTGGGGCGCTAGGTTTAGACTAAGGAAGTCTATCGATCCTTATACTTTTCATACAAACCAATCTGGTGATTCCAAAGTTGGATCGACTTGCCTTCAATAACAGCTGAAACAACTTTGTTGGTGCCTATATCTAAGGCATCCCCATCAGAAATAAAAAACGTTGCCTTCTTTCCAGATTCAATGGTGCCATATTCACCGTCGATTCCCATTAGTATTGCTGGGTTTAGAGTCATGGCCTTAATTGCCTCCTCGTATGGCATTCCGTAATGAACGGCGGTACCCACTTGAAATGGCAGGTTTCTACTAATCATAGCCTCCATGTCTCCGCTTGTGCTAAAGGCTACAACTAGACCACTGTCAATTAATTGTCCCGCAATTTGATAAGGCTGCATGAGCGGATCATCTGTGTGTACCGGCAATTTGTGAACCCGATCGATTACCACCGGTATGTTATTCTCTCGAAGATCCGTTGCTACTAGGTGCGCCTCGGCCCCTCCAACCACAACCATTCGCTCAACTCCTGAGTTGCGAAAAAACTGAATTGCGTCTAGGATGTCTCTGGCCCAATTAACACGCACAAACAAAGCCTGATCCCCAGTAAACAATCCACGCATTGATTCAAATCTGAGGTTTACCTCCACCTGTTGGGTTATTTCAGAGTATGCCCTGGCTTCATCCATGAATCTTTTTAGCTCTCTTCTTTCTGAATCGTACTTCTTGTTGGTTTTTGAGGCTCCTGGCTCTGCCCACCAACCTTGGTATCGATAGCTCGTTGGCCAGTTTAAATAAATACCTGAACGGTCTTTTACCTCGGCATCTTTCCAGTTCCATCCATCAAAATGAACACACGCCGAGGTGCCTGATATTCGTCCTCCGATAGGCGCGACTTGAGCCATTAACACGCCATTCGTTCGGACGGTTGAAACAACCTTCGACTCGGTGTTGAACGCTGGTAATGCCCTTACCATTGGTGTAAACTGACCAACTTCGTCAAAGTCATGTGTAGCGCGAACCGCTCCAATTTCAGTTAGCCCCAAACGGCTATCCATTAGAATGAAACCAGGGTAGATATGCTTCCCTTCAATATCAATGATGGAATCATATTCAAGCACATTTATGCGAACCTTATTTCCATCGGCAAGTAGGGTCACCTCATCTCCTTGATAGGCTAAGTATGCGTTTTGAATCACCTCCCCATTCCCTACGTGAGCCGTGCCGTAACGGATAAGAATCTTTTTGTCATTCTTCTGCCCAGGAGTTGGGGATTGGGTCCAGCCTTGAAGCCAGCCAAATAAGAATACCAACATAATTAATCTCTTCCCCATTATTGCTCCCAGTAGTTTTCAAGGACTGTATCACAATGCATGTGTTTTTCCTTTTTCATTGTTGGTTTTGTCTTGTTTTTTTCTTTGTCCTCGATCATTTCTTTTATCAATCGCGACCGCTCATTTTTCATTTGGAGTAGTTGGTCGTCAAGGTCAGAATGGTCAAAAAACAACTCCCCATTAATGAATGTCTTTTCTGCATGCGTATATACAGAAAGAGGATTTCCGGACCAAAGCACGAGGTCGGCAGACTTGCCAACTTCTATTGAGCCAATGCTATCAGACAGGTGAAGCATTTTAGCTGGATTAATTGTCACAAGTTTGATAGCCTCTTCCTCGGACAAACCTCCATACTTCATCGCTTTAGCAGCCTCTTGATTCAGCCGCCTTCCCATTTCTGCGTCGTCCGAATTAATACCGGTATTTACTCCCGCTTTGGTTAGAAGCGCGGCGTTATATGGGATGGCGTCATTGACTTCAAATTTGTAAGCCCACCAGTCTGAAAAGGTGCTTGCATTGACCCCGTGCGCAAGCATTTCATCCGAAACTTTGTACCCTTCCAAAATATGCGTAAAGGTATTAACCCGAAACCCTAGGCTATCAGCGAGGTTCATTAGCATGAGGATCTCTGATTGCACATAACTGTGACATGTGATGTTCCGCTCGTCATTTAAAATTTCCACCAGCGCTTCGAGCTCCAAGTCTTTTCTGAAGTCCTTGTCTTGCCGCTGCTCATCATATTCCCGAGCCCTCACAAAAGCGTCTAAAAAAGACTGCTCCACCCCCATTCTAGTAAGTGGAAATCTGCTACCAGGGTCTCTTCTGTTCGACCTTTTTACGTTTTCACCTAGGGCAAATTTGATGAACTTGGGAGCATTTTTAATAAGCATTTCGTCAGCACCTCTACCCCACTTCAACTTAACAATTGCGCTTTGGCCACCTATTGGGTTTGCCGATCCATGCAGTAATTGCGCAGTCGTAACACCGCCGGCCAATTGCCGATAAACATTGATATTCCAAGGGTCAATTGCATCGGCTATCCGCACCTCTGCTGAGGAGGATTGTGCCCATTCATTTACTCCTCCTCTGATTCCTATATGACTGTGCTCATCGATTAATCCTGGCGTAAGATGTCTTCCATTCGCATTAATCCTTTTTACCTCAGAGGGAAATAAAATATCCTTCCCTATTGATTTTATAATTCCATCTACAACGTAAACATCTGCTCGTTCCAAGATTCCAGTATCCGCCGCCGTCCAAACGACAGCGTTGGTGATTACGAAGGTTGTTGTCTGTTTAGCCGAGTCTTGAGCCAGGTCATAGGCATATGTTCTTTCTGGAATGTTTTTGGCCCCAGGTTCGGCTACTTGGCGAGTCGTCACTTCGGTGTTTCGGTCTCGAATGGCTGCCCAATCTACCCAATCTCCCGCCCCGTTAATGCCTCGCCCATCCCACATGCCTTCCTTAAAACTCACCTTTCCTGACAATTGATACAACAATTCTGGGATGGAGTCATTGGAGAAAATATTCAGCGTCAATAGATCATTTGTCCGACCAATCTTAACGCTCATTTTTTGCCCTTTCGGTTCTGTCTCAATCGTCGCTTTTATTCCCTTAGCTGTTGCGGTCTTAACCTGAACAACAAAGTCCTTTTTCTCAATAACAAGATTGTATGCGCCAATCATATCCGCAAATTCTCGATTTGCTTTATACGCCTCTTTCCCTCGAATCCAATGACTTTCGACTTTGAATGTTGGTTGGTCAAAAGTGGTGTTCCCAACAAAAAAATTTGCCAATTTGCCTGCGCTCAATGATCCGCATTCCGAATCAATCCCTAGCCATATCGCTGGTGTGGTGGTCAAGGCTTTTAAGGTTTGATCGTGATCAAATCCGACATTGACTGTTTTTTGAAGTTTCATCAAAAACTCCTTGGCTGATTTTATCGTGTCCCGACTTAAGGCAACTCCGATCTCAAAAGAATCGAGTATCGCTGCATTAAAAGGTGCAAGCTCCCAGTGTTTCATTTCATTTAGGGAAACCATTCGCGACGAATAGGGATCTGTTACATCATAAGCCTTTGGATAATTCATTGGTAAAACAAAGCGAGAACCGGCCGGGATTTCCTCGGCCAACTTATACTCCATTCCTGTTCCTATCATAATGAAATCCATTGAAAATTCCGCGCCAATTCCGATCACGTTTCTATATGATAGCGCATTGTCCAGTTCAAAAAAATTTGTTGTCTCTTTTCGATCGATTAGCCTTTGAAGGGAGGCGTTCTTTTCTTCTTTCGCGACTCCCTGGCGCTCGTACCACTGGGCATCGTAAAAAGTTTGCCTTATCAATGCAATAGCGCCAATCAATGAGGATGGGTAATCATTCTTACTTGTGCCCTTTGAAAAACTAAAGTGATCCGCTGCCTCACTTTTTATCAATTTTAGATTAGGCTGGGGCTCACCGAGCAAATAGACATTCGAAGCGCCGCGCATTATACCGTCGCGTTCATGCAGATTCACTATGCCAAAACCACTCGACATCCAACTCTCTTCGGCCTTCTTTTTCAGCGGCTCCTTAAATCTGTGCGCTGTCTCAGGGTGAATTGCAGGGTTCCAATTGCCTGCTTTTGTCTGAGGCTTTATTGGTTTTTTGCTCTTTGGTTTTTCCGATTTCTTGACTTCAATGCCACAGCTCAAGTCAATAAATGACGGGTAAATTGTCTTCCCCGTGCAATCATGTTTAACGCTCCCCGCTGGGGCGGTGTCCGAGGAGCTAATCCCCAAAATTCGGCCGTTCTGAACTAGCACGGTCGCGTTTTCCATTGATTCCCCATTTCCAACAAACACCTGGGCATTGGTGAAGGCGTGGACAACATGTCGTTCGTCGTGAACACCATTTACTGGAAACGTTTCTTGCGCATGCACAACCATGGAGTACAATGCAGCGATTAGAAATAAAGTAATCCGATTCATTCGCGTCAAAAATAACCTGAGAAACATGCTTTCAATTAGATTCACATCATTGTTAATCACAATCGTTCGTTAGCGACTCTCGAACACATAACTTCGCACAAATTTTGAATTATGATCATCGGTCTATCGCATCTTCATAGTAGTCTTCGTTATGTTGTACTGATATTTCTTTTCTTAGCAATTCTTGACGCAATTCTGGCCGTTTCGAGCGACAAGCCATACGCTAAAACCAGCAAGCTATTCGCTTTGATAACCTTGATCTCTGCGCATATCCAACTACTCTTGGGATTGGCGCTATACTTTATTGGTGACAAGGGATTCAAGATTATTACCTCCGTCGAGGGCTTCATGTCCATAGCTCGTGCCCGGTTCTTTGCCATGGAGCATATATCAGGCATGATACTGGCAATCGTACTAATTACTGTAGGATACAGTAAGGCCAAGAAAAAAGAAATGCCGAAGCAGAAATATTCGACCATACTTCTTTTTTACGGAATCAGCCTTCTGATAATATTCGCTATGATTCCATGGCCATTTATGAAGGACTTTGGCTCATGGATTTAATTTCGGCATGAGCTAGATGGGCGAATATGTAACAAAACAGGGCAAGGCTACCGCCGTATTGGTGGGGCTTGCACATCGCGAGCAATCCATTGAGCTGCTCGAAGAATACCTAGAAGAGCTTCAGTTTCTAGTAAAAACGGCCGGAATCGTGTCGAAGCAAGTATTCACCCAAAAGTTGGACACTCCGAATAAACATACGTTCATAGGCAGCGGAAAGGTCAACGAAGTCCGTGCCTATGTAAAGGAGCATGATATTGATTATGTCGTGTTTGATGATGAACTCAGCCCTTCGCAGATGCGAAATCTGGAAAAGGAGATAAAGAGAAAGATCTTTGACAGAAACCTGTTGATTCTGGACATATTCCAAATGCGAGCGAAGACCGCGCAATCAAAAACTCAGGTTGAATTGGCGAAGCTGGAATATCTACTTCCAAGACTGACTGGACTTTGGACGCATCTCGAACGTCAACGAGGAGGAACTGGAACCCGCGGTGGGTCTGGTGAAAAGGAAATTGAGACGGATCGTAGAAATGCCCGAAACAAGATAGCCTTGCTGAAGCAGAAGCTTGTCAAAATCGACAAGCAAATGCAGATACAACGAAAGAACCGTGTTTCGATGGTGAGGGTCGCTCTAGTAGGGTATACGAATGTGGGCAAGTCAACAATTATGAACCTTATCTCAAAAAGTGAAGTCTTCGCAGAGGATAAGCTGTTTGCCACGCTTGACACCACCGTGCGGAAAGTTGTTGTCGAAAATCTTCCATTTTTATTGGCTGACACTGTTGGTTTTATTCGAAAACTCCCTCACCAATTGGTCGAATCGTTTAAATCCACGTTGGATGAAACCCGAGAATCGGACCTGCTGATACACGTAGTGGACATTTCTCACCCAAAATTTGAAGATCAAATAAGAACAGTAGAAGCAACTTTGGCCGAAATTGGTGCAATTGATAAACCAACCATATTGATCTTTAATAAGATCGACAGATACCCTGAGCCGCCAAATGAGGAATGGAAATGGGAAGGAGAAATTCATCCTGCACTCCGGCTTCAAGACTTAGAAAAAACCTGGATGGCAAGGCAAGACCATCAAACTCTTTTTATTTCGGCAGTAGACAAGGTAAATTTGGACAAATTCAAGAAACTGCTATATGAAAAAGTGAAGGAAATTCACATCAAGAGATATCCTTACAATCACTTTCTGTACGACATTCCAGCGGAGTAGCTTCAATTACGCTCCCCTACGCATATCACTCACAACGTTCACAGCTTCATTAAGAAAAACATCCTTACCGAGCTTCTTTAGCCATTTTTCATTGAGGTCAACTTTAACTGTGTCTTGACCAATTTCTTCAAGGTCAATTGAAACGTTTTCTACCGTCAAGCCCTCTATTGGTTTCATCAACTCTTTGAACGCTTCAGATTCTTTGTCCAATTCCTCCTTCTCGGCTAGAAAAGCGTCGTAATTGAGCGTGACTTGCGTATCATCACTCTGCTCTTTCAGTCGTTTTGAATTGTCTTTAATTTTCATTGCCACTTCATCCTGACTGATACGTGCCTCACTGGAATTGATTATTGCCTTCTCATTATACCAGGGTTTCCAAATCTCATATTCAGCTGCGGGAATCTCATCCCAAGGCATCACAAAGTCTTGTTCGCGCTCGCCCATATCAAGTAAATTATATCGATCTGGCATAACAATGTCCGACTCCACTCCCTTGAGCTGGGTGGCTCCTCCATTGATTCGATAAAACTTTTGTGTAGTCACTTTAACGGATCCCATTGGTTTTAATCCCGCATTATTCGAGGTCACCATTCGATCCAAATTCACAAAACGTTGCACGGTTCCTTTGCCGAAACTTCCAGTTGTTCCCATAATAATACCTCGGTCATAATCCTGGATGGCGGCTGCCAAAATCTCTGAGGCAGAGGCGCTAAAGTGATTTAACATCACTACGAGCGGACCATCGTATACTTGTCCTGGCTTTCGGTCAATCATTACCTCTGGCTTCGAATACCGACTCTTCACCTGCACAACCGGGCCATTATCTATAAAATGTCCGGTCATCTCAATGGCATCGCGCAAGGAGCCGCCGCCGTTTCCTCTAAGGTCAAGCACTACCCCATCAATGCCTTCTGCCTTAAGCTTTACTAACTCCTTTTTTACATCATCCGCGGCAGCCCGACCACCAGTTCTATTAAAGTCAGCATAAAACTTTGGTAGGTAAATATATCCGACACGCGCTCCGGACTCATTTTTTACAATGGCTGATTTAGCATATGTTTCTGCCAAAATCACCACGTCTCGAGTAATCGCGATCTCCACAACGGACCCTGAAACCTTCTTGACTGTCAGCCTGACCTCAGTTCCTTTTTTGCCTCTAATAAGCTTCACGGCATCATCTAGGCGCATATCCACCACATCGACCGCGTCTCCTTTGGCTTGCGCCACTTTCAAGATTTTATCCTTCTCCTCGAGCTCTCCTTGTCTATACGAAGCGCTTCCTGGGACGATGCTTGTTACGGTAATGAGCCCATCTTTCTCTTGCAGCTGAGCGCCGATTCCTTCCAGTTGTCCACTCATGCTTATGTCAAAATTCTCCTTCTTTTTTGGAGCAAAATAACCCGTATGAGGCCCAAAGACATTGACCGCAGAGTTGATGTAAACTTCCATTTGATCGTTGCGGTCCCATTTGGACATTCTATCAAAAAATCGGTTATTGCTTTTCAATACCTTGGCTCGAGCTTTGGATTCCATCTCTTCAAATGACAACACAGTAGCCGTATCAGATTCTTCAATAGCCTTATTTTGACGCTCTTCCATCTCTGCGATTCTTGAAATACATTGATACTTTAGAATTTGTCGCCAGTGTGCTTTAAGGTCTTCTCGAGTTTCAGCGTAATCACGTTTTTCCGAATCCAACTCGAGCATTTCATCTTGCTTAAAATCAAATGGCTTCTCTAATATCTCTTTATAATATTCCTGCGACTCCTTCAACCTCGATTGCAACAGCTCCCAACTTTTGTCAAAAAGTGTAAACTCTCCATTATTGAGTTGATCATCCATTTGCAATTCATAGTCTTTTAAAGACTCAACGTCCTGTTTCAACAAGAAGCGTTTTGAAAAGTCTAGGCGCTCTAAGTACAGCTTGAACGCCCCTTTACTGAATTCGTCATCAATTAGTTTCGGCTCGTAGTGACTAGACTGAAGGCTCTCCATCAAAATTTGAACGAGGAGTGTGTTTTTGGTGTCTGAGCTATCGGATTCTGGGTTGCCTGGGCCAGACTCCTTGATTATGTATGAGCTCAAAAGAAGTGCAGCAACAGTGGCTACGACGAATTGGATTCCCTTTATTTTCATGTTTTTTTGTGTCTAGCAACGCAATTGATGACAAGAATTGCGTCCTACTTGTATCAAATGTAATATCCGGTAACTTACATTTAACGCTGGCAATCTAAAAAGAACCTAATGAAACAATTGATTTTTACTCTTAGCTGCATCACCTTATCCCTTACGATGTCACTCCCTTCCGCGCGAGCACAGGACAGGGCCCCACTTCTAAAGCTTGTTTCGGGCAGTTTTGAGCTCGTTCCGTTTACCGAAATCAGAGAGTTTCAGACCGATATTCATTCTTGGCCATCGCATGGTGATCGAGCATACGGAATCGTTCGCTTTGGAAAATACCCAACCAATGAACAATGGTTGCAGTTAGAATCAGCCGGAATTAAAAAACTAGAATTCCTCAATAATCGCTCATTTGTTTTGTCCATTAAAAATGGAGCTGATATAACCGAATTGTTGTCGTATGAAATAAATGCTTTCGCCTCATATGATGTTGCATTTAAGACCAAAATAGACATCGAGAAAAGTCCGATTCGTGCGCGGGCCGAAAAAGGAAACATAATTCTAAATGTCCACCCCTTTTCAGACATCCCTGTCAGTTCAATTCTAAGCGAGTTGATCTCACTTGGCGGCGAAATGGTAGAACTTGAGACAGATATCAACTATGCGGTAATCTCAATTAACCAAGAGTCGGCACAAAAAATTCTGGGGCTTCCGTTTGTCCAATTTATCGATTGGAAATACGATGCTGGTTATCCTGAAAACTACACTAGCCGAACCATGCATCGAACCAATTTCTTAGCTCCCGAAAGCACGAACAATATTGGATACAACGGAGAAGGAATCAATGTTATGCTGCAGGATGATGGTTCGATCGGAGAACACATTGATCATGAAGGACGCATCTTAGAACAATTCTGGCAGGCCAGCACCGGCGACCACGGTGATCATGTAGGCGGAACGATTAATGGCGCGGGAAATTTAAACCCATACCATGAAGGACAGGCCAAAGGGTCAAATCTCTACGTATATAAGGCCGCGCCACAATACCAGGGGTTTGATAGCATCGCAACACATTATTACACCAAAAACGTGGTGATTACATCTACCTCCTACAGCAATGGTTGCAATGCCGGATACACCGCGCTTGCCCGAACCATGGATGAGCAGGTCTTTGATTTAGAGCATTTAGTGCATGTTTTCTCCGCAGGAAATAGCGGCACATCAAATTGCGGATATGGCGCCGGAAGTACATGGGGAAATATAACTGGCGGACATAAAGTCGGGAAGAACGTAATCACCGTTGCCAACTTAAACGAAAATGACATCTTAGCCACCTCAAGTAGCCGCGGACCTGCGTTTGACGGGCGAATTAAGCCTGATATTAGCGCAAAGGGAACAAGTGTGACCTCCACACAGGAAGACAATACCTATGGCGTGAAAAGTGGCACCTCAATGTCTTGTCCGGGCGTGTCAGGAACCCTTGCCGTATTATATAGCGCATATGACGGAGAACAAGGTGAGCTGCCGCCATCGGGCTTGATGAAGGCCATTGTTCTCAATACTGCAGACGACCTTGGAAACGTTGGTCCTGATTTCAAATATGGCTGGGGACGCATTAATGCTAGAAAGGCCTATGAGGTAATTTCCAATTCTAATTTTACTACCGGATCACTATCGGATGGTGACAGCACACAATTCACCTTAATTGTTCCAACAGGTAGCAGCAAGGCTCGTTTTATGCTGTACTGGACGGATCCTGAGGCATCAACATCCGCCTCTACATCGCTGGTTAATGATCTTGACCTTGTAATAATTGATCCTTCAAACAATGAAAACTTGCCATATGTTTTAGATCATACACCCTCTACAACTACGCTCAATTACCCAGCCGTTCCAGATCAGGATCACCTAAACAACATGGAGCAGGTAGAGTTTTTCGCCCCAGCTTCAGGAAACTATCTCGTAAAAGTCAAAGGCTACGACGTTCCTAGTGGACCACAAGAGTTTTTTCTCGTTCATTGGTTCGAGCCCGAAGAGTTTGTCCTAACCTACCCCATTGGTGGAGAGTCTATGGTGCCATTCTCGACGGAAAAAATTCGTTGGGATTCCTATTCTGATACCGGTGACGTCTTTATTCAATATTCCAGCGACGGCGGTTCAACATGGTTTGTGATTTCGGCCTCTACCCCGGCTTCACAAGGCTACTATGACTGGACCGTTCCAAACATCGCAACGGGAAATGTTCAATTAAGGATTACATATGCCAGTCAGGTTTCAACTTCGAATGACTTTTCGATTATCCGAACCCCAAGCAATCTCCAAATTGAATACTCTTGTCCAGACTCAATCGGGCTATCCTGGAATACAGCCGCAAACGCCACGGGTTATGAGGTTTATAGGCTAGGCAACAAATACATGGACTCGATAGGGGTTTCCAGCATAAATGAATTCGTGGACTATACCGCCAACCCGTTAAGCGACAAGCTTTGGTATAGCGTTGCGTCCACAGGACCTAATGACGCCATAGGTAAGCGACTCGTGGCCGTAAAAATGCAGCCTGGCATCTTCAACTGTCCGATTGCACATGATGCCGGAATCGAGAATGTATCTCCTGACCAAGGATCACTATTTTCCTGTCATGGAGATAGCATTGAGTTCTCGTTTGTGATTAAAAACTTTGGCAACAACACTATTACAAGTTTGGATGCTGATCTAATTTCATCGACAGGTCAGACAATTTCAGAGTCTTTTGTTATTAACGTCGGAGCAGGATCAACATTAGAGTTGACTTTCACTGAGCTTTTAGCAGTTAATTCGAGTCTGAATCTAGTTACGTTATCCATCGATGCTCCGAATGACGGAAACGGATTTAACGATTCGCTTCAAACAACGTACTACTTTCAGTCATCCCCTACCATATCTCCGATTTGGAGTGAAGACTTTGAGACTTTTTCGACTTGCGGAATCGAGTCTGATTGTGGGTCAACGGTATGCTCACTTTCGAACGGTTGGGTAAACGAAGAGACATATGTTGTTGATGATTCGGACTGGAGAACAAATTCAGGAAACACGCCATCGGACTTCACAGGACCTTCTGCAGATCACACCACTGGAAACACTTCTGGCAAATACCTCTATATGGAGGCTAGTGGAGGGTGCACTAACTTAGAATCTGTCTTGCTTTCGCCTTGCATTGATCTTGTAGCAGCTGTTAACCCTACGCTACTCTTTTGGTACAACATGAATGGGGCCGATATGGGAACTCTAGAAGTAGATGTCTTCGATGGTTCTACATGGACGAATGGTGTTTTTAGCATTTCAGGAAATCAAGGTTCATCATGGGACTTAGCTGAAGTTTCCCTAAGTCAATTCGGGGGGTATGTCGTGAACTTAAGATTTCGGGCTATTACAGGAAATGATTACAGAAGCGACATCGCCATTGACGACATTATGATTGCGCACCCACCAATTGCGAACTTCGAGTTCGGCGTGCAAAACGACGGGCTTACGGTAGACTTTGTCGACTTAAGTCTTTATGGTGATACTATGTCTTTCGATCTAGGTGAAGGAACCGTGATGACCTCAGTTCCGGCATCGTTCACTTACACAAACCAGCAGGTATATGCAGTTACACAAATCGTGACAAACCCGGTTGGTTCCGATACATTATTAAAACTCATAACTACGCTTGGCGAAGAGGAAATCACACAAACTGGTTTAGTGGTAACTCCAGTTCCTGCAAATGATGTGGTGACAATATCCTTTCGATCCGAAATTGAAACCGTATCGCTTTTCACGAGCAATGGTCGCCTCGTTCTTACCCATAGAAATGTGAAGGCGAAAAAGCAGACAATTGATTTGAAAGATGTTCAACCTGGGGTTTACTTCCTGCTCGTAAATGGCCATATTTCAAGACCCATATCCATTGTTAAATAGTATTGATATTTATCTTCTTTCAATCTTTGGCAGAGTCCTTGAATTAGAGGCTTCGATCAGGGAATAAAAAAAAATCATTTCTTTACCTCATAAATTCAAAAAGAATGAAAATCATTTTCAGCTTATTAATCGCGCTCATCTCAACGACCGCCGTCATTGGACAGTCCGCGGATGACATATTAGGTGTTTGGTATAATCAGGAAAAAACCGGTAAAGTCGAAGTCTTTAAAAAGGGTGACAAATACTTTGGCAAAATTATTTGGCTTAAAGAACCGATGCGTGACGGGGCTCCAAAACTCGATATTGAAAATTCAGATGAGAAGTTGAGAATTCAACCAATCATGGGGCTTGAAATATTAAAAGGTTTTGAGTTTGACGACGATGAATGGGAAGAGGGAACGATATACGATCCTAAAAATGGAGAAACCTATTCTTGTGTGATCACGAAAGAAGGAAACTCATTAAATGTGCGGGGATACATTGGATTCTCGTTTATTGGAAGAACATCAATATGGACAAAAGCAGAATGAAAATGAAGAGTATAGCAATTGGGATCTTGACGGTATTAATAACCACGACCGTTATAGCACAAAAAACACCAGGAACGGCAAATCTTCGGGACGGAAAAGTCCTGTTTATGGAGAGCAATCCAGCTACCCAGTATCGACACATCGGCACCATTAACTGTGGCCTGATGTCTCCTGATAAGTTTGATTTAATGATGGATCATATGATCAAGCGTGTAGCAAAAGAGATGCTTGATGTTGAATACGACGCTTTGATTTTTCGACCGGGGACAGCCTTTTGTAAGGCAGACGTTATCCAATTTTATAAGGACCCTAAAGCGAAACGCAAAAAGCCTAAAAAAGGCGAGGAGATTTCTGTAGACCCAACATATCAGATGTCTGAGACTGTTGGTAGAAATGGCTTGAACCTTTTCATTGAGAACAACCCATCTACTGAGTATACGCTTCTAGGTAAGGTTGAGCTTCCTACCAATTTTAGGAGTTCAGAATATGAAGAATTAATAAAGGAAATGGTTCGAGTGTCAAGAAAAGCATACCCTGATTTGAATGGAATTGTTTTCGTTTCAGGTACTGAATTACGCAAAGCCAACGTTATTAAATTGAAAGAATAACAACCTTTTCCGTCATATGGCCGTCTTTAAGAAAGACTACGTTCATCTAAATGATATCAGATTCAATAATTAATGGGTGCATCGATGAGGAGAGATCCTCTCAGAAAAAGGTATACGATACCTATTTCCCATTAATGCTTGCTATTGTACGTAGATACATAAAGGACGAAGAAGAGGCGATGGACGTGATGAATCAAGGGTTCATCAAAATTTTCAAAAAAATAGACCAATACCACTTTGGCAATTCATTTGAAGGTTGGTGTAAACGCATCGTTATAAACTCTGCCCTCGACCACTTGCGGTCAAATAAGCGATATAAGGATATATTTTCCTTCGAGGCCATTATGCCTACTTATCAGGTATACAATGATGGCCTCAATAATATGTCTATTTCTGAATTGATGTCAATAATTGACACCATCTCTCCTGTTAGCAAAGTCGTCTTTAACATGTTTGCCATCGATGGTTATAGTCATAAGGAAATCGCCGACCATCTCAGCATTTCTGTTGGAACGTCCAAATGGCACCTTAGTTCAGCTCGCAAACAAATTCAGGCTAAACTCAAAGTGGCTTATCCAGACTTGTACTTAGCATATGGTTGATTTAGGAAACGATATTGACGATGTGTTTCGCCAGAGGTTTGAAGGCCTTAAGGACTTCTCCACAGACCCATCTATTGGATGGTCCGCGGTGGAAGCCGGAATGGCCCAAAGTTCTGTTTTAGCCGCCGCAACGTCGAGCAGCGCTGGCGTTATTTTATTTAAAGCAGCAGCGATAATTGGTTCACTAATGGTTGTAGTAGGTCTTGCACAAAGTGATGGCCCAATTCAGCCTGAGGATAAATTTGAGTTTCATTTGGCCCACTCTAATCCACTAGAGAACCATGTGATCGACGAAGTGATTCCATCCGATGGTTTTGCGCGCAATGATGCAATAAAAACGTCACCGCTTAACGTCATTCACACTGCACAATCTACGTCTGAATCTAGTATCGCCGAATCCGTCACGTTGAGTAATTCACCCGTGGTAATGGATTCTGAACTAGCGGTGATAACTTGGTCAGGACAAGCTGATGCTGCATTTAATAAGTCGAATAATAAGCGAATCTTCACTTCTATTCCGTTTATGCCATCGCGGGTAAAATCTTACACGAACCCCATCATTGCTTCTCGAAATGATATTATGGAGGAGCCTGTAATTGAACATTGGAGTAGCAACCATATATGGTATCTAAGAGGTGCCTTACGCATTGGTTCTGGAGAATCAAATTCGTTTGAGGTTGAATCTAAATGGAAGGCGAATCCATCCTTTGCCTTTGGGTACGGTTTTTCGCTTAGCGACAGGTCCTACATAACGACCGAAATTGGGTGGTTAAGGAGAAGCGGAAATGGCATTGAGCGAACGCGTGACATCGACCTTGATCCAATAATTACAAGTTTAACAGGAACTGGTTCTGCGGATGGCACTAGCTATCTAATTCATGAATCATTAGTAGCGACCCGTATGGATTATGTCCACGTCCCGGTGACATACAATCAATTGTTTAATGATAATTGGAGTGTTTCTATCGGTGGATTTTGTGATTATTTAATCTCTGCTGAAAATGAAGGATACGTCGTTTACGATAACACCCAATACAGAGCGTCTGTTACAGGTAAGACCGAACTGAATTCAAAAGATGGATTAAATAAATTTCGCTACGGCGCTTTATTAGGTGCTGAACGACACCTCGGACGCCAGCTATCTGCATTTGGTAATATGATGGTGCCACTAAACAGTGCCGTGGATGCTTCTTCTGACTATCGGGTAATAGATGAAACCAATCGGTTAATTGATCTCCAGATTGGCCTTATCTACAGAATCTAGAAGGTCCTAATTTTGTTCCTCTTTCGCTTCTTTCCGAACTTGAGGTTTGGCGATTTAAACTTCTTCTTCTTATTCTTTATCCGTTTATTATCGTAAGCTCGAGCCTTCTTGCCCTTTTTCTTGTTTTTTAGCTTTTCCTTATACGCTGTCTTTTGCTTATTCTTCTTTTGTTTTACCTTCTTATTGGTGATAGATGGTGCAAACGAATGGCTAAGTGTAACCTGCATAATCAAGTAGGTATCATTGCTTTCGCTCCCACCTCTTGGCTGATCTTTTGTGTACCAATCTGGCTCAGGCACTTCATCAAGCAGCACGCTAGGGTTAGCCAAAAGTCCCGCTAGTTTGCCCGTATTTTGAACTATTTTATCGTTGTCGTAGTAATAACCACTCGCATCATCAAGATAATCCGTCGTCGTCCATCGATACCCAAAATCAAGCCCGATTGTGTAATTCCAATTCAAAAGGTAGGTCACGCCACCTCCTAGCGGAAACACGGCGTTAATTCGACGATAAGGCGCTGGAGCGTCCGCAAGTCCTTGGCCTTCCGTACGCAGTGGCTGAAGCGCATACCATGTTCCATTCACCTGCGACTTTGGGTTAAAGAAAAAGAGCCCCGCACCTGCAGAAACATATGCGCCAAACCGGTTTCCATTGAAAATATGTGTTGAGCGTGCCCCAGCAAAGTGGATTGTTTTCGGTTTTAGAATATAGAATTCATAATTCCCTGTCAACTCCATAACTGGAGATTTAAAATTCAAATTTCTATATCTCCGATTAGGATAATTCGTAGTGGCATCGTCACCTCTTAGCCTCGCATATGTAAACGACCCTCTAAACGCATGATACTCTCGCAGATAGTAGCGCGCGCTGCCCGATATAGCGTATCGCGTTTGTGTAGGTTCAAAATCATAAATAAATGGTTTACCCGGGCCATCCTGTCCTCCTAGGTCGCCCAAGAAAGCAGTCGGGCCTGTTCCAATCATAAAATCTAATCGGTTCTTCGTCCAATCCGTTGAGTTCTCATCTAGCTTCGGTGCCTTATATGTCTTGGCTCTCTTACCGCCATTTTTAATCTTTGGGTCCTTACCAAAAACTGCCTTTTTCTGGCCCTGACCCATCAGAACACATGCACAAAACAATATAGTAAACAGACTTCGCATCCATACAAATGTACATGGAATCGGGCTTCCAAGGAATTTCGGCGACCTTGGGAGTGGATCAATTTTCCATGCATCTTTGGCACATGTTGAGAAGAGACCTGTTTCGACTGATAACATTCCTTTCCATTATTGGTTTATCAAACCAGACTTATGGTCAATCTCAGGCTGACCGGGACGGATTGAATTTGTTGGAAAACGTCAAACATGCACGCGAGTTTATCCAAGAAGGTCATAGTGCGAAAGCCCGGAATATTCTAGATTCTACAACGACCCTTTTTAGCTTTCTTCCGGACTCTAGCAAGATTAAGGTTGGGTTTGAAATAGGCCAAGCATACCGAGATATTCACCTTCATGAAGCCGCTACCCCCATTTTTGAGCATATTCTTAAAATTCCATTAGCCCAGAAAGATTCCATTAACTACGCCAGAGGCTTGTTTTATCTGGGTAACTCTTATAAAAATGTTGGGCTACTAAATAGGGCATTGGATAAATTATATCTGGGCTTATCTATAGCTGAAAAGCAGGGGGATACTGAGAGGACGGCGGCGATATTGAGTCAAATAGGATCAATTAAAAAGGAACAAAAGAGCGTAGATGAGTCGATTGTATACTATAAGGAAGCCTTGATAATTGCCCGAGAAATGAATGACCAAAACATGGTTAGCTCAGTTTTGAATAACATCGGTTCGGCATACAAGCAATTGGGTGACTATTCCGTCGCGAAAGAGTATTTCCTTCAAGCAATTCAGATCAATAAAGCATTGAACAATCGCAGAAATCTTAGCTATAACTACAACAACCTAGCAAATGTATTTGAGGAAACAAGCAACCTCTATCAGGCGCTGGAGTATCAACAGAAGAGCATCGATTTAAAGACGGAGCTTAACGATCAACCAATGCTTGCCTCGAGCTATTATAATCTTGCGTTGATATATCTAAAATTAGACTCCTTCGACCAGGCCAAAACATACATACAACTCTCTAAAAAACTCGCGAAACAATTCAACGTAGCCTCAATTATTCCTGTTGTCTATTCCGAATACTCGCAAATTCTCGCTCAAGAGGGCAACCATCAAAAAGCGTTTCTCATATTATCAGAGCTTAATGCCTATCGCGACAGCCTAGAGTTGGTTAATAAAGCTGAACAAATAAATGAAATGGAAAGTGAGTATCGCAGGAAGAATCTATTAACGCAGCGAGAATCCCAAGAGCGAGAATTGGAAAACTCCGAATCAAACAACTTTCAGAGAAATACGTTGACCTTTCTCTTCTCACTTTGTACAGCCTTGCTCATTTTAGTGTTTGGGCTCTACTACCTGTCGTCTCGTAAACGCTCTCAAGCATCCACTCAGCTTAATCAAGAGTCTGAGCGCATTGAAGCTTTAAACGACAAAATCCACACCCAAAACTCAAGAATCGATGACCTCACAGGCCGTCTAGAGCTCCTTCAACGGGATAAGAATATTTATTTTTCTTCTGTTAGCCATGATATGCGCGGTCCGCTGAACGCTATCAGCGCCATATTGGAATTATTGAAGGTCCGGCCTGATTTACAGGGGTCTGAGGAAATTTTAGTGCTTGATTATTCGACGCGATCATTGACTGCCCTTGTCGAAGACATTCTTGATGTTTCGTATTTAGAAGCCGGAAAGCTTCAAATTGAGCATAAGACATTTTCTCTACGCCAATTGATCCAATCCCTAATCGACTCCTTCGAATTCATTTCAAATGAGAAAGAAATCGATCTTATTCTGGATATTGGAGTTATCCCTGATCCCCTTGTTGGCGATCCAAAACGGCTAAATCAAATTCTGTTCAATCTTTTGGAGAACGCCTTCAAGTTTACCAAAGATGGTTTTGTGAAAATCTCTGTTCAATCCGAGACTAATGGCCTAGGACAGCAAGACATTGTTATCGAGATTGAGGATTCTGGAATCGGAATAGCGAACTCGAAATTGGACCTGATTTTTGACAAGTTTTACCGCGCCAGCGGTGAAGCATACAAAGACTTTGGAGGTAGCGGAATTGGTCTATTCGTTACGCAAGCGCTAATCCAGCAAATGTCGGGTACGCTTGACGTTAAAAGCTCCGTAGGAGAGGGAAGCTCCTTCACGCTGAAACTGACCCTACCTAAGGGTTAGATCTGACCAGGGTATGCAGTGTAATTTCAGGCAAAATGCCCAACCTACCCGGATATCCAATATAACCGAAGCCTCTATTGACATATAGCAACTGATCTTTTTCAGTATATAAATCGGCCCATTCAGGATAAAAGTATTTGACCGGACTCCACTTTGCGCTTCCCACCTCGATACCAAATTGAAACCCGTGAGTATGCCCAGAAAACATAGCATCGATTTGCGGATAGTCTTTTAGTACCTCAGCCTTCCAGTGGCTTGGGTCATGCGAGAGCAATAACTTAACGGTGTTTTTTTCCAAACCTATTACGGCCTTCTCCATGGACCCATATTTTGGAAACCGACCCTTGGCACCCCAATTCTGAATCCCAACAACATCAATGGCTTGATCTCCAATTTTTATTTGTCTGTTTTCATCTAAGAGCACATCCCAGCCCATGTCTCTCTGTCGTTGTACAAGGCTGTTTAGGTTGTCCTTTTTGGCCTGATCCGTTTCCCAGGCAACATAGTCGCCATAGTCGTGATTGCCCAATACGCTGAACACACCATGTTTTGCTGAAATCGATGAAAACAATTCTTCCCAACCATCCAGTTCTGTGGCCATATTATTCACCAGGTCACCCGTAAAAAAGACCGCATCCGAATTGAGTTCTTTCACCATCTGAATGCCCTTAGCCACGGCTTTCTTACTCCAAAAAGAACCTGTATGTATGTCGGAAAGGTGTGTTATGGTAAAACCCTCAAACTCTGATGGTAGATTGGGAATGCTTAACGTTCTTCGAATAATTCGATAATCGTGCGCTCCACTTACAATGCCCCAAGTCATTCCAATAACCGGAAGCGCTGCAGTAATTGCACCAGCTCTCGTCAAAAATTCATTTCTCGATATTGTAGACTCACTTGACGACGAATGGTCAACGGGGTTTAGGCGTTGCCATATGACTTTACCCAATCTAATCAGGTCGTCAATAATTAACCAAACTGCGAACAAGATCTTACCCAGAATATTTGCCATCCCAATCGTCATGATAAAAGTGAGGGCGGGCCGCGCAGCGGGCGTTTGAGACAGAGTATCGAACAATAAAAAGCCTAAAATTGTCACAATGGACAGCCCCCAAAAAATGCCTTTGGAAATTTTTTGGGCGAGTGGAGAAAATGGTGCAATTGCGACCTTTAAACCTTGATAGGCGTAGAAGTCAACAGCGATAACAAACAGAGCAACCAATAAAAAGAGAAGGGTCCGATTCATAACAAGACAAAAACAAAAAAACCCCGAAAAAGTTCGGGGTTTTTGTGAGGTCTCGAGCGGATTCGAACCGCTGTGGATGGTTTTGCAGACCACTGCCTAGCCACTCGGCCACGAGACCAATAAGGGTGCGAAAGTAGTTATTTATTCAACCGTTTTCGATCACATAATTTACGGAAACGTGTTGCAATTGAAACGATAAGGGCGGCGCCATTTTTCGCACAATGATCTCGACTCGGTTGGTCTTAACATATTCGGAAGAAACGGCGTTTGCGATATTCTGGGCCACTTTCTCAATTAGGTTGCAACGAACATTCATCTGCTCCTGTGCAATTTCCATTAAGCGTACGTAATCGACCGCGTCATCTACATCATCCGAGTTTTGGGCGGCTGAAAAATCTCCATCAACAATCATATCTACCTCAAACACCCCACCTGTTCTCTGTTCGTGTGGATGGCAGCCGTGAAACGCGTGGAAGGAAAGCCCCATGACTTGTATTCTAGCCATTATGTTCTAGATTCTAATCCAAGTTTCAAACGCGACTCAGATTCATCTCTGCCAAGAAACTCCATCGTTTCAAACATTCCGGGCCCGACCCCTCTGCCTGTTATGAACACACGAAGAAGCGGCATTGCTGCTCCCATGCCAATTCCGTTTTCTTCCAAATATTTACTAAACGTCGCGTGTAATGTCTCTGCCGAATAATCAGTTTTGGAAAATGCCTCGACCAGCCCAAGAACTAAATCAGCGGAGCCCTCTTTCCACTTTTTACCCAGAAGTTTCTCGTCATATTCAGTTGGTCGAATGAACAAATAAGCGCCTTCAATCATGTCTGCAACAAAAAACGCGCGGTCTTTCATTAGGTCGACATACCCAGGAAGCTTTTCTTCCTCGAATGGGATTGACTCTTTCACCAATGTTGGCTTAAGCAATTCGGCCAACTCCTGATTCGATTTTGTTCGCAGATAAGTCTGATTATACCATCTGGTTTTATCCGCGTCAAACTTTGATCCTGATTTACCCACTCGCTCAAGCGAAAAAGCTTCGATCAAACCTTCAAGGCTATATACTTCTTGATCAGACCCCGGATTCCAACCAAGAAATGCAATCATGTTTACAAATGCTTCGGGGAAATATCCTTTTTCTCTGTATCCTGAAGACACTTCCCTCGACTGAGGATCTACCCATTCGAGTGGAAAAACCGGGAATCCTAAACGATCGCCATCACGTTTGCTCAGCTTTCCGTTTCCATCAGGCTTAAGAATTAGAGGTAAATGGGCGAATTCGGGGCGCGAGTCTTCCCACCCCAAATATCTGTAGAGTAGAACATGGATAGGTGCAGATGGCAACCATTCCTCGCCGCGAATCACATGCGTAATTTTCATGAGGTGGTCATCCACAATATTGGCCAAGTGATAGGTGGGCATCCCATCAGATTTGTAAATTACTTTATCATCAATTGCGTTTGAGCTCACTTGAACCCACCCACGAATTTTGTCATGAAATCGAATTTCTTCGTTTCGAGGAACCTTTACTCTAATTGTATACGGATCTCCCGCATCTAATTTTCGCTGCACCTCGTCCGCAGAAAGTGTCAAGGAGTTTTGCATTGTCATTCTAACCGCTGCATTATACTGTGGACTCGGAACTTTCGCTTTTGTAAGACGCTCCCGCATCTCAGTTAACTCTTCGCTTGAATCGAATGCATAATAGGCATGGCCAGAGTCGATTAGCTGATCCGCATATGATCGGTACAGATCCTTTCTTTCAGACTGCCTATAAGGGCCAAATTCGCCGCCATTCCATGGGTCTTCATCTAGCTTTATGCCCACCCATTGGAGCGCCGCTCTAATGTAATCCTCGGCGCCTGGAACGTATCTTTTCTGATCTGTATCTTCAATTCGAAGAATGAAATCACCTCCATGTTTTTTGGCAAATAGATAGTTGAACAATGCCGTTCTCACCCCACCCATGTGTAACGGTCCAGTTGGGCTTGGGGCAAATCTTACTCGAACTTTTGTCATAATAGTCTATAAAAAGGCCGCAAAGATAGTTTCCTTTACCGCCATTCATGATGATTTTGATCCTCAATGTTTAACCCCGATTAACAACTTCGCCCTTTTTACGTTGGTATATTTGATTAGAATATGAGTGAACTTGAAATTTTAGAGAAAAATTTAGACAATTATGTCTCTAGATTTTACGCCCAACAAATCCTGAGGGGCGCTTTTTTAACGTTATTAATCACGCTATCTGGGTGGCTTATAATTGCGTTGCTAGAACACGCTTTCATGTTTAATCCATTGGTTCGTGGGGCTATTTTCTATTCGTTTTTAATGCTGATTTTCTCCGTTCTGATCTTTCAAGTAATCCTTCCAGTATTAAAATATTTCAGGGTTTTGGTTCCAATCAGTAAAGAACTTGCCGCTCAAGAAATTGGCGCTGGGATCAAAGAGGTTGATGACAAACTGACAAATACACTCTCTTTAAGCGCTGGGCTCACCGAATCGAATGCATTGGTTCTCGCAAGCCTGAATCAGCGTGCATTAGGATTGAACAAGTTTCAATTTTCCGGATTAATCAATCTAAAAAAGCCACTAGAACTGCTGAAGTATCTAGTACTCCCTATTCTAACCATTTTCGTCATTGCATTCTTCAATCCGTCCATGATTCTTGACAGCTCATATCGGGTCTTTTCATACAATCAGTCCTTTGCTCCTCCAGCACCTTTTTCGTTTCAAATTGAAAACGCAAGTTTAATTGTTGCTGAAGGTCAGCCGTTCACATTAACCGTGTCTACAAATGGGAGTCAAACCCCGAGTCAAGTTTATATTGAATCCGGGTCAACCTCGAGCCGATTGATTGGTCGGGGTGACGGTATGTTTGAACACACATTTGATAGGCTGAACCGCGACCTTGTATTCAATCTGACTGCTTCCGGTGTTAATTCACCCGAATTTCGCATTCAAGTTTTTTCTAGGCCAAAACTGGTCATGAACACGGCGTTGATCGAATACCCCAGCTATACGCAGTTAGAATCAGAGAAGGTGGCAAACCGAACGCAATTCAGGGTTCCTGAAGGCTCCATCATGAGTTGGCGTTTTGAAACAAAAGATGTTGAGTTCATCAAACTAATCCAAAACGAATCCGGCCTGAGTTTAGAAACCGCCAACTCTCTGTCAACCATGACTTCCACGGCAAATGGCCCGCAGGCCTTTAACTTGTTTGTTCAAAGTCCTTTTGGGTTAAAAGACACTGTTCCATTCATCATTGATGTGATTAAGGACGGCCACCCAAAAATATTCGTGAAGGAGCTGATCGATAGCAACTATTCCAGCACTCGCTACTTCAATGGCCAAATCGACGACGATTATGGTTTTTCGAAGTTGGTTTTTGTCGTTGCCGAAGTTGCAAACGGGACCAAACGAATGGTTCTTGAGGATCCAATCAATGTTGATCGTACATCTTCTGCACAGCCCATTTCTTACTTTGTGAATTTAGATTCCTTAGAACTTGCCCCTGGATCGGAAGTTGAGTACTATTTCGAAGTCTGGGACAATGACGCGGTAAACGGTGCAAAGTCAACCGTTTCAGCTAAATGGTCGCACAAGAAAATGTCAGCTAAGGAAGCGCATGACAAAAGTGAGGACCAAGCAAATAAGACGAAGGATTCCATGAAGGAGAACCTAGAAGAGCTGCGACGAATAAATGAAGAATTTAAGGAGTTTAAAAAGGCGCTGCTACAGAAAAAGAAGCAAGATTGGCAAGATAAGGAACGGCTCAAAAATCTACTGGAGCGGCAAAAACGTGCAATGGAGAAAATCATGCATCAATCCGAGGCTCAGCGCAAACAAAACGAACAAGACAAGCAATTTAAGAAGCAAAGTGAGGAGATGCTCAGAAAACAAGAGCAAATAGAAAAAATGTTCAATGAACTCTTCGATGAGGAGTTCAAGGAGAAGTACAAAGAGTACAATGAGCTCTTGGATAAGCTCAACAAGGATCAGACGATGGATAAGTTGGACGAAATGAAGCTTGACAACGAGAAGGTCGAAAAAGAACTAGATCGCACGTTAGAGCTCTTTAAACAGCTTGAGTTTGAACAAAAAGTAAACGAAGCACTGGAAAAAACGAATGAGTTAAAGGATCGTCAGGAAGAGCTCAACAAGGAAACGGATAAGAAGGAGAGTCGGTCAGAAGAGCTGAAAGAAAAGCAGGATGACCTCAAGGAAGATTTAGATTCCCTCACTGAAGAATTGGACAAGCTTGAGAAGCTCAATGAAGAACTGGAAGAAAAACAACCCTTGCCTGAAACGAAAAGTGATACAGATAAGGCGGAAGACGCGATGAACGAATCATCAGATGACTTAGAGTCTGGGAAGAAGAAAAAATCCAAGGAAAACCAAGAAGAAGCGGAGGATGCGCTTGAAGACCTCGGATCAAAGCTTGATGCCTTTAAGCAACAGCAAGCTCAAGATCGCGCAGAAGAAGACCTTGATGACATGCGCCAAATTCTCGAAAACCTTGTCGATCTATCCCATGATCAAGAACGCGTGATGCAACAACTGAAGATCACTAGAGCAAAAGACCCTCAATTTGTAGCATTATCAATGGAACAAAAAAAGATAATCGACGACACCAAAGTTGTGGAAGATTCTCTCCTTGCTCTAAGCAAAAGAGTGCCAGAGATCGGAAAGGAAATCAATAACGAAATCTCGGACGTCAAGCAGCACATGGATATTGCCCTTGACAACATGACTAACCAGCGTCCTAATCAAGAAAAGGCGCACCTCCAAAGGGCCTCGGTCAGTCAGCAACTTTCCATGACCTCACTGAATAATCTGGCCATAATGTTTGATCAAATAATCAAACAAATGCAGCAGTCGATGAACTCAAAAATGAAGGGAAACGGTCAATGTGAAAAGCCCGGTAACGGTAAGAGCGGTAAGCCGTCAGCCTCCGACATGAAAAAAATGCAGCAAGGCCTGAACGAACAGCTGCAGAAATTGAAAGACGCGATGGAAAAGGGCAAGGCTCCTAATGGCAAAAAACCAGGACAGATGCCTGGAAAGGGACAGGGAGGAATGAGTCAAGAGCTCGCGCGCATGGCGGCGCAACAAGAAGCGATTCGGGAACAATTAAGGTCTTTAGCGAATCAAATCGAGGGCAATGGCGGTAAGCCCGGCGCAGGTATGAAGCAATTGGAAAAGCTGATGGAGCAAACAGAGGAAGATTTGCTTTACCAAAGAATTACCCAGCAAACAATTGATCGTCAGCAAGAAATAATGACGAAGCTCCTCGAAGCAGAGAACGCAGAACGCGAGAGAGATATGGAAGAGAAAAGAGAATCAAAAACCAACAATACAACCTTCGAGATTCCATCTTCACTCTGGGAAAAATACCATCAGGATAAGCAGAAAGAGTTAGAGTTTTACAAAACTCTTCCGCCAAATTTGAAACCTTATTACCGCAAAAGAGTAAATCGCTACTTTAGCCAATTCCCTGAGTAATATGTCAACCCTGCATAAGTCACTAATCCTTGCCTCCACAATCGACCAATTATCCACGGTCGAGCAACTCATTGATGAGCTACATGAAGCCGGTGATATTAACGATGAGATTTATGGAAACATTCTGGTTGCCTCTTCCGAAGCATTTTTAAACGCTATTCAGCACGGAAACAAAAACGACGCCTCCAAAAAAACACATGTAACATTCGAAATTGGATCGAGTCCAGAACTCATAATCACCATCCAAGATGAGGGTAATGGTTTCCCATTTGAAAGCTTACCAGACCCAACCGACCCCGACAATCTAGAAAAGATAAATGGCAGGGGTGTTTTCATTATTAAAAACCTTGCTGACAGCGTTGAATTCGAGCGAAACGGAGCAACTTTAAAGATGAAATTCAATCTAGCTGTAAAGGATCTTGTGGAAGCGTAACTTTGCCGCTTAATCCATAGATCTTGGAATTCAATCTTTTTAATGAAACGGATGCACCAATCGGGCTCAATGAGTCTGCTATCGCCGTTGTATGCTCTCTGATATTCAAGGATAATGACCACGAATCCACCTGGCTCAACGTTATTCTTCAAAACACGAAAGATCACACCTCGTTGAATATCAACTATTTAGGTCACGAATACGCTACTGACGTAATCACTTTCGATCTCTCAGATAGTGCAGACATCTGCGGAGAAGTATACATCAACCTAGACGTAGCAAAAGATAATGCGCACACACACGGCGTTGACACCATCAACGAAATACAGCGCCTAATAATTCACGGGGCTCTGCACCTTGCAGGCTACAATGATTCATCCTCGGAGGAAAAGCAATTAATGAAAAGAAAAGAAGATCATTATCTAAATAGTTTCATGTGAAACATGCAAAAAGAATTTGACGTTATAGTAGTAGGCGGGGGTCATGCAGGCTGCGAAGCAGCGGCCTCAGCAGCAAACTTGGGCTCTCAAACCCTTCTCATCACCATGGACATGACCAAGTTTGCACAAATGTCATGTAATCCCGCTATGGGCGGCGTCGCGAAGGGCCAAATAGTTCGCGAAATTGACGCGCTTGGCGGCTATAGCGGAATCGTGAGCGACTATAGCGCTATTCAGTTCCGGATGCTTAATCGATCAAAAGGGCCAGCGATGTGGAGCCCGAGAACGCAAAATGATCGCACCATTTTCACAACCAAATGGCGCGAACTATTGGAAGAAACACCCAATCTCGGTTTCTGGCAAGACTCCGTAATAGGCCTCACATACGAAAATGACAAAGTCACTGGCGTACGCACATCTCTCGGCATCACCATAAAAGCAAAGTCCGTAATACTGACTTCTGGAACCTTCATGAATGGATTAATACACATTGGTGAAAAACAACTCGGAGGAGGTCGAATCGGTGAAAAGGCATCTACTGGTATCACCGAGGAACTTAATTCTATCGGATTCGCGTCTGGTCGTATGAAAACTGGAACGCCGCCTCGGATCGATGGCAGCAGTCTTGATTATTCAAAAATGGAAGAGCAACGAGGAGACCAAGATCCCATGTCATTCTCTTTTCTCAAGCCTTATACATTGCGGAACCAACGTTCCTGTCACATAACTTACACTAATCCCGATGTTCACGCCATTATCGCAGAGAGCATCTCGCTTTCGCCACTCTATAACGGTCAGATCGACTCCATTGGCCCTCGATATTGCCCTTCTGTTGAAGACAAGGTTCAACGATTCGCAAGCAAGGACAGGCATCAAATCTTCGTAGAACCCGAAGGCTGGAACACAAAAGAAGTCTATGTTAACGGCTTCTCAACATCCCTACCATTGCACGTGCAAGAAAGAGCTATTCGCAAGATTATCGGCTTTGAGCACGCCCAGTTCTTCAGACCAGGCTACGCCATTGAATATGACTATTTCCCACCTACTCAACTCAAACACACGCTTGAGACGAAACTTGTATCTGGACTATTCTTCGCAGGTCAAATAAATGGTACAACCGGATACGAAGAGGCTGCCGCACAGGGTATAATTGCAGGAATAAACGCACATCAATGTGTCAATCAAAAGGATGCCTTCACCCTTTCGAGAAAAGACGCATACATCGGAGTATTAATCGATGATCTTATAACCAAAGGTACGGATGAGCCGTACAGAATGTTTACATCCCGAGCAGAGTATCGCATACACCTGCGCCATGAGTCTGCCGATGAAAGGTTAACTCCCATGTCAAATAAAATCGGGCTCGCAGGCCTCGATCGAATGAAAGCTCTCGAAAAGAAACAATCGTCTGCACATAAGACCACATCAAAAATCTCCAAACAAAGCATCACTTCGAAAGAAGCAAATCCAGTTCTCGAAGCACTTAACTCACAACCAATCAATCAAACTGTAAAGGCATCTAGTTTGTTGTCACGGCCCAACGTCCACATCGACACTCTTGCAGAAATGAGCTCTGCTATCCGCACATTCTTAATCGATGAAGCCATCGGTATTGAAGCACAGACATCCGCAGAAATTGCACTCAAGTATTCAGGATACATAGAGCGCGAAAACGAACAGGCCGACAAAATGCTTAGATTGGACAAAATGAAAATTCCAATTTCATTTCCCTACGCTGATGTATCCTCCATGAGCAATGAATCCAGAGAAAAGCTTTCTTTGGTTAAGCCATCCAACCTTGGCCAAGCAAGCAGAATTCCAGGCATCAAACCCACCGATATCTCCATTCTGATGGTTTGGCTTGACAATGTTTCACATGAAACGTCGAAATAGTTGAAAATAGAATAGCGATGCCATTTTGGATAAATACCATTAAGAACAAGTTGAAAAGCCGAAAGAACCATAGCTCTGGCTCCCAGGTTAATCCCTTGATTTTCAATTACTTAATGTGTCGGCGTACTTTTCACTCACTTTCGTCGTTCTTCACAACCCGCATGCGCACCTCGTTCATCATAATCTTTGTACTTGCAATACTCCAAGCACAAGCACAAACCACCATTGGGTCTTGGCAGAGTCATAATCCTATGTCTTCCTTCAAGTGGATAGGAGAGACCCAATCAAAGATTTATGCCGCCAATCAATACGGCGTGCTTGCCTATGATCGCGATAATGAATCTGTCGACGCCCTTACTAAGGTTAACTATTTAGCGAGCACCCAGATCACTTCCTTTGAATGTCATGCGACAGGGAAAGCATGTATCATCGGATATGCAGATGGAAACTTAGACATCATTCTTCCCAGCGGAAAAATAGTGAATCAGCCGGCAATCAAGAACAGTCAGGCAATCGGAGAAAAATCAATTAATGACATTCTTATAACGGGTTCAATCGCGTGGCTCTCATCGGGAATTGGAGTAATCCAAGTTGATCTTGAATCCTTCAATATTATCGATTTTGCTCCCATAAATTATGATGGGCAAAATCAACGCATCGGTCAACTCTTAAAATCGGGAAACAGCTTGTATATGACCACCGACAAATCGATACTGCGCACAAACATCGCTAAGCTGTTTTCCGAACCTGTGCACACAGAAATACCCATAGACATTACTACAACCGAAATTTCACAGTTCTTTGAGTTTCAATCAAACATTTTCCTCATCCAAAAAACTGGGGGGTTTCAAGCGGACACCTTGTTTCAACTCATTGGCACAGACTGGGTACAATTAAGTGAGTTCAGTGATCTCGGCATCCAGCACATCCAGGTAAAATCGGATACAATACTCGTGACGCACGCCACTTCCATTACTCAATACAGCGCTTCTTTTGAACAAATTGGCACCTCCATCTTCACATACGGTCCTGATGGGATAGCCCCTGCTCAAGCTCTATTCTCCAACTACTCCAATAAACTCATTGTGGCTGACCTGCTTTATGGAGGAGTCGAGGTTTCACCACAGGATCAGTTTAACGGTACATTATTCAGCCAGAGCTCCCCATTCCCAGCAAGCAGCATCATAACCAAACTAAACGTAGTAGAAGATGTCTTATACGCCTTACCAGGAGGCAATGAGTACACGTATAACAGACCCAATTTACATCGATACGAAGACAATCAATGGTCGTCCAAAGAATTGATAAGCACTGAATTTTCAACCTATGTAAATGGCAATCAGTTACTTCAAATTAATGAAAAGCTGTACGTTTCTTCCAATAGGGGCGGTGTGGCAGTTCTCGACAAGGATCTTTCCGTTCTCAACGTCTTTAACGACGAAAACAGCCCAATAAACGACCTGCAAGAAGGCTATGATTACTTTGGCGTATCAGGAATGGATTCCGATCCTGATGGGGCGCTCTATATTTCACACACGAAAGATGATGCACCTCTTAAAATCAGAACAAAAAACGGCGCGTGGACGGAAATCTCATTTTCTGATGAGGAGCTGATCTCCCCGAAAACCTCAGACCTACTTTACGTTTCCGACTCGCTAATCTTAATGATAATAATAGATGTTGGCATCCTTGCATACAACACGCGCGGAACGCCAAGCAAATTGGAGGATGACACGTACAAGCTCCTTACGTCTTCACCTACAGCAGGTAACCTACCCAGCAGTCAAGTCACCTGTATGGTCCAAGATCTTGATGGTGAAATTTGGTTTGGAACATCTGCAGGTATTGGAATTATCTATTCACCGGAAAATATCTTCAAACAAAACTTCGAGGGGGCACAGCAGGTAATTGTAAATCAAGATGGATTCAACGGTTACCTCTTCGGCACCGAAACCATCGAAGCCATTGCTGTAGACGGCGCTAACCGCAAATGGGTAGGCACTTTTAGCTCTGGTTTATTTCAGATCTCAGCGGATGGTCAAGAACAACTAAACGCATTCAATACAGACAACAGCCCAATGTTGAACAATAAGGTCAGCGATATCGCAATTATTCCTTCCACGGGCGAAGTCTTTATCGCCTCTGAAAACGGCCTCGTTTCTTACCGATCTGACGCGACATCCTCCTCAGAAGAACTTACAGACGTACGTATTTTCCCAAACCCAATTAAACCCGATTATAATGGCCTCATTGCCATTAGTAACTTGACGGCGGATGCCACCGTCCGAATCACAACCATTAATGGTGATCTAGTATTTGAAACGATAAGTTTAGGCGGCCAAGCGACATGGAATAGAAACAACTTAAGCGGCCAACGCGTAGCTTCTGGGGTATATCTTGTTCACGTTAGCACAAGTACCGCTTCCGCGGGTGTCACTAAAAAGATTCTCTTTCTAGACTAAATGCCAACAAGAGGTTTAATACTAAGGGTGATTCCCTATTCCGACAATTTGCGCATCATTCGCTGTCTCACAGACAAAGCCGGCCTACAATCCTTTGGCGTGCGAGCCTCAAAAAACAAACGCTCTAGTGGGCTTGTACAGACTGGCACCTTTATAGAATTCGAGATCCCCAGCCGCCCCTCAAAGCTCCCCACATTATCAGACTATCGCATAGACCCGACGATGAACCAGCTCGTGCATCTACCTCACCAATCGGCTCTTTGGTTTTTTGTTCTAGAAATAACGAGTAAATCCGCAGCCGAAGGATTACACATTCCCGGTCTTCGTGAAACCATCGATCGCTACTACAACCTTCTGTGCGCCCAACAGGCAACCGACGATCCGATCGTTCCCTTACTCGCTATATCCAACACCCTAGGTATAATGGACCCGATCTCTTTAAACCTTCAACCCGAAATCGGACGGACTGTCCAAAAACTCGGGGTTTCCGTATCTGAGTTTCGACCCGACCTCGAAGAGACACAATTCACTGTGCTTCTCAAACAATTCCAAACTCACTTTTCCATTACACGGCTCGACTCAATCGACATTTTATTCTGAGCAATCGATTTTCACTAGCTTAGCGTGTGACGAAGACACTACATTACGTTCTAATATTAACCCTTTTCACATTTGTTTCCTGTGGTGAGGACGCGGATAGCGGATACCTAAGTGATTCGTTCAGGTCTCCTTTTAATCCGGTTAAGAAGGGTTCTCTCTCCTCATCTTTTGGTTCCAAGGTGAAGCCAGCGAAAAAAAACAAACGCATGTCAAGCGCGTTCTCTAAGTCTGTGAAGGGCAAATCGAAACAACAAAAAGCACTCGATCCATTTTCTTTCAAGACAAAAAGGCAAAGTAAACCAGCACATTTAGGTTCTCATTTCACCAACAAAAGCCACACTGCGAAGGAGCGATCATTCCTGGATGATCACTTCTCCAAATCAAATTCTGGTTCGTCCAAATCGAATCTTCCTGATCATTTCTCCAAGGGCGGATCTAAAAAAGAGCGACTCGAGATGCCAGATCACTTCTCTAAGTCTGGCACTAAGAAAGCGCGGGCTTCGATGCCAGATTTTTTCTCGTCAGGAAATGAAAACCGAGAACGTGAATCCATGCCGGATTTCTTTTCTAAATCCCAAGGTTCCACCGAGCGGGGATTGCTTCAAGACCATTTTGGTTCGGAGACTTCAGAGAAAAAACGCGCGCTGCTGACCGACCACTATTCTGCTACAAATAAAAAAACGGAACACTCAGAAAAAGATCTGCAATCAAAAGGAGCGCGAAAGAAATTTTGGAGAAAGAATATGACCGGAGAGCGGTTTAGGCTCTTCAATATTGATCCCAATAAAACCAAAAAGTCTAAACGAGCAACAAGAAAAAAGAAGCATAAAAAAGATCCATTCGGTCGAAATAGCAGGAAAATGCATCGTGCCCAAATGCCAAAAGGAGAAGGGGACCTCTTTCCTAACGGCGTCCTGCCCAAAATGGAAGACTTCCGTTAACCTCATAAAAAAAGCCTTAGCACACGTGCTAAGGCTTATAATAACCGCTCCCCCTATTGTTCAAAGTTGCAGCATAATTCCCTTTTTTGACCATTTTCCAATCCAATAATAGAATCGAAAATAGGATCAATTCCAATTGCAGTCAATGTTCTTTCTATTTGCGTTAAATAGCTATCGGAGTAAAGAGCAGTATGAAAATGTTTGGGCGTCGATCTAAGTCCCTCCACTAATTTTGGATTTGGTGAATGAATCTTCTCGAATCTAAATAATGGATCAGGATTTTACAGGTTCCTGCAATATGGTTCGGGTTCTCACATGTAGAGATTTTTTTATAGTCCACAAGAACGGTGGAGTTGTTATTGAAAGATTCTAAAATTTAATAATTACTCAGATAATTGTTTGTAAAATTTACGAGCATCCCAATAGTCTTGTTCTTGAAATATCTTGCCATCTTTCATTTTAACAAGGGTTGCGCCATAAACATTAACTTTCTTACCACTTTCAGCATGAGTCCCTTTAAAATTCCAGTGCTTAATAAGTTGATCACCATCACCAAATAAATTGACAATTAAAAATTCAGAGTCTGGAAAACCTGTAATATATCCTGCATAAGCATTTTTAAATTCTTCTGGACCTTTAGCGTTAACAACTCCATCTTCATTCAGATGGGTAACATTCTCATGAAGGTATTCATCTAATACATTAATATCTCTCTCAAGAAAAGACTTTTCCCAAGCAGATCTATAATTTTCCATATTGTCGGATAATAATATTTTTGAATTTTTTAGTTCATTACATGCATCTGATTCTTTATTAGTACAACTAAATATAGAAAGCACTAATGTTAGCAATAATAATTTTTTCATAATTAAAAGTGTTAGGTAGTTTATAAATTTATAAAAAAATTTAATCATGAGAAAAATTTACACTATCCTAATATGTGCAATCGTACTAATCAGTTGTGATTTTACTAAAAGTGGAGATCAAACAGTTACTGAAGAAGAAGTGATGAATGTTTTTAATGACTAAAACATAAAAACTAACTATTACAACATAGTTGTACAAACGGCTACACCAGGTCTACACTTACGGTCACCTCAGGATTTTTTCAATAAAAAATCATTTTTTCCATCATAATGAAACTCTAAACAGTTGACATAACATGTTGGTCTTCAATTTTTTTAAAAGAAAAAAATCAACCAGGTCACAATTAGTGTCATGAGATAGTGCAGCAAATAATGCTGTGTTATTTAGTGTAACCATAGGGTTCTAATACTTGTTCTTTCAATGCAGTAAAGGGTAGTGTCTGTTAACCCAGATATGTTGTATTAAGGGGTGTTATAGGTGACAATAGTCTTTACTCAATACATCTCATTACATGTAATCACTGTAACCATCTCGAAGAGATAAATAAACTTAGATATGTATATCTATAAGGCACATTATTTTTAAATTTATTTTATTGATATTCAGTGAGTTAACATGAAAAAGGTTTACACCTTCACAAATTTCTTGTAAACCAGGTAATTATATAAGTGAACCCTTAAAACTCACTTATAATGACAAGAACAAACTGGTCCGATAGAGACCTACAAAAGTTATCTCAATACAGGAATCATAGAATAATCTTTGATGGATTTAATTACATATGGCAGCATCGTCTGAAGGGTAATAAATGGGAGACACATAGTATAGACTGTTATCCTGAACCCTTGAGGCCTTTACATGAAATACACTATTGGACATCCAAATACCGAAAGGAACTATCTGAGAGACAATCAAAACAGGATAGTATATACTACAGAGAAATGAAGCTTTATCTGTATAGGATTAATAAGGTGAAAAGACTAAGGGATAACCGTAAAATTAAGACTAGGGATAAGGTTAAAGTGATAATGAACTTAATCCCTGAAATGTCCACTGCTGGTATAGCTGAGTTATTAAATATATCAAGGCAGATGGTCCACAGGCATCAGGCTGAAATATCGAGAGGTAATACATCAAACTGACATCGT
>DDCZ01000055.1 GCA_002336485.1 Flavobacteriales bacterium UBA1993 | reverse complement strand
GGCCTTTACTTTCTCAAAAAAGTTTTCATCTAAGTTGTCCCAAGTATCATGGAGGATGTGGGCAAGCGGTTTTGTTTTTACCTTTTTAAGGTTTTTAGAAGTTGAGGTGGCAGTGCTGCATATATACCCCCTAGAAAGTTTTGGGTTACCCTCTAACATTGAGATGAATGTCGAAACCTCGTTAAAGGTGACTGAGCTGTTCTTATCTGTGTGATACTTACACTGAATGGCGTGGTATTCCTCACCCTTCTTTGCTATCAAATCAATGCCTAAATCCTGTGACGGGATACCCAAATATGCTCGCTCTTTTTCGGGGAGTTCTGATAACAACCAAACACTGTCATAGTAGGAGCTAAGGCTTGGGTCAAGATTGAAATAGTATTGAGTGAGGCGTTCAAAGTAGCCCCCTTTCTCTTTGTTATTTAGAGAGGTGAGTTTCTCCTCAAAGTCATCCCATGATGGAACATCAAGAAAGCTAGGCTTTACCATCGATACTATGTGTTAAATCATGCAGTGATGTTCGCACAGAATCAAATGTATTTAATTCTAATAGGAATGTTANNGGGGTAATTCATCAAACTGACATCGTCATTGAGGGTAAATTAACTGTCTCATAACTGTCTGAAAACTGTCTAAAACGATGTTTTTTGTACTTTTCAGGCCGTATAGCGTGTTCCTTCTATGTTTGATTATTGCCTCTGTTTTTAGCGAAAGTTGGTGGAGCAAAAAGGTGATTGATTGTTTTTTAAACAATCATGAAACCTAGTCGTACCAACACTAGCAATAAAATTAAGACGACCTCTGGCTCATAATAAAAAACCCCCAACGCTATCAAAACGATGAGGGTTTAATTCGTGGTCCCACATGGACTCGAACCATGGACCACCTGATTATGAGTCAGGTGCTCTAACCAACTGAGCTATAGGACCAACGAGATCGAAATCTCAAAGCTTTTGGTTTTTAACAATTCCCAAAACAACAATTTGATGCCTAAACATCGGTGCTTCGGGGGTGCGAATTTAATCATTCGTACATTTCGCCTTCGATGAAAAAAGGAGAATTTGATGCCATTATTTTTGACCTAGGTGGAGTAATCCTAGAAGTAGACTATGCGCGACCTGTGGCGGCGTTCATACAACTCGGATACACCGACTTTGATACGCTGTATGGAAAGGCTCAGCAAGCCAGCTTGTTTGATCAGTTGGAAAAAGGACTCATCTCCGGCGAGGCTTTTGTCGATTCGGTTAAAGAGGTGTTGCCAAATGCGAGCACCCAACAAATCATTTACGCTTGGAATTCAATTATTGTCGACTTTCCTCCAAACAGGCTTGACTTTCTCAAAACCGTCAGCGCCCAGTTGCCAGCTTTTCTGCTGAGCAATACCAACGAAATTCACGAACGAAGCTTTAATTCCTTGCTTCAGGAAAAGCACAATGCAGAAAACATGCATGGGTTTTTCACGAAGGCATTTTTATCACATGAGATTCATCTTCGTAAACCAGATGTGGAGGCATTTAAATATGTGCTGGAGGATCAAGGATTGATTCCCGAACGAACACTCTTTCTTGATGACTTGCCGCAGCATGTAGCGGCTGCGCGTTCGGTTGGAATTCAGGCAATTCAACTTAAGTCAATCCATGACTTGGAGGATGTTCTAGCCCCGCTCTTGGCATAGTTCCACCAACACGCCATTGGCAGATTTTGGATGGAAGAAACAAACCAATTTATTGTCGGCCCCATTCTTAATATCCCCAATGGCTTGAAAGCCTGCATTGATTAGTCTCTCACGCTCAGCGATGATGTTGTCCACCGCATAGGCTATGTGGTGAATGCCCTCCCCGCGCTTTTGAATGTACTTCGCAATAGCACTATCTTCTGAAGTGGCCTGGAGCAATTCAATTTTCGAATCTCCCATCATGAAGAAAGAGGTCCGAACGTTTTCTGAAGCAACTTCTTCCTCCTTGTATGGAGTCGAGTTAAACAACTCAGCGTAGTTGGAATTGGCCTGCTCGATGTCTGAGACGGCAATGCCTATGTGTTCTATTTTCTTCATGAAAGTTTCTAAAATAAAAAAACCCCCCGATTGGTCGGGAGGTTTTCAATGTTTGAAATCAAACTTATTTCTTTTTCATAAACTCTACAGTAGAGTTATCGTAGTTCAAGTAGTAGATACCTTTTTTCAAGTTGCTTGCATCAATCGTGCTTGAGAATCCTTTTTTGACAATGTTTCCGTGAATGTCATACACTTCAAACATTGTTTCTGACGAGAAGTTAATGCTTGACTCTACTTTTTCTGGAACACCTGTCACAGTTGGTACAGATGATGTGTGTTCTGCAGCTGGGCTGTATCTCGGAACACCAGTGTAATCAACCTGCTTAACTCTAAACTTGTTATCACCAGAGTGAGGCGTTACTTGGAACGAATAGCTATTGGTTTTTCCAGTTCGGCCTGCGCCTTCAACTTCACCTACATAAGTCCACTTGTTCCATCGGTACTGCTCTACAATATACGTGAGTACGCCAGCTTCGTCTGTTGCGGTCCAAGATAGAAGACCAGCACTAGAAACGCTTATGCTTCCAATTTTGAATGTGCTTTTAGGGTTGAGAACCTCTGGATTTAGAACTTTCGGTGTTGGACAGTCATCCTTGTGCTTGATAACAACCACAATTTGATCGCCAAGGTCGAGATCGTGAATGCTTAAATCTATTTCGAAGGCACTAGAGTTCCATTCATCCGTGGTCACACTTCCGTTTACAGTAACCTCAAAAACGCAAAAACCAACTCCAGTTCCTGCGAATGGGTTTTTGACATAGAGATTTTTACCTTGATAGTTTCCCTCTAACACGATATTTCCAGCGAAAGCTGAAGTGCTGAAAACCCCAAGGAGCACGAGGATCGAAAGTTTCAATGCTGATGTCATTTGGGTTATTTCGGTAGTGGCCGCCATTGTTGCTCGCACAAATTTAATATTAGATTTTAACCAGCGTTATGATGATTGATTATTTCGCTTCAAGTGGTTGACACTATCTAGCATATAGCGGGCCACACTTTCGGCATAACCACCCTCTTCATTGTAGTCGTGAAATTCAAAATCAATGCCGTCAACGTTCTTAATTGCGAAGAAGTGAAACTCTGGATCGACGTGTGAGTCTGCGATTACGGATTTGTATAAAACAAAGTCATCGCCTTGTTCAACTACTTCATTCTGGTACATACCATCTCCTTTTAAGGCTTCAACGTATGAATTGATATCACCTTCAATTAGTTCTGTAATCACCAAATTATAAATTGAGCCTACAACAACACGTGTTTCTCCGAAATCATTTGCTTCAACCATTGGTAATCCGCGTGAAGAATCTGGAATGGTGAGCGTAACGTTGACAAAATAGTCGCTTAAGTCAACCGTAGTTGCAGCACGTTGAAGCGCAGCCGGCATTTCTGTACTAGCTTCTGTAGAGTCCGTTGTGTCGGATGATTCACCGCTTCCACCAGAGCACGAGGCAAGGATAAAAGCGCAAAATAAGCTGAGGAAAAGAGTTCGTTTCATATACGTTAGTTTGGGGCTGGGAAAATACTCGTTTTTTAATGCGTTTCTACTTGATTCAAAAGGAGATCAAGGCGAGCTGAAAAACGCCTAAAACCATGACGGCTTTAAACAAATGTGAAATGGAAATCGGACCCGCATTTTCTCGGTTGTTGAATGCGCTCCATGCAATCGTTATCAGTACAACCACAATTGAACCTTCAACAAGCGCGACTGGCACGGTTTGAAGTAAGATGGATGCAAGCCAAACCTCTGTGATCAATGCTATGACTGTGGCCATGGCGATCGCCCTATGAGCCATTTTAGCGCCATACAAAATTGGGATTGACCGAAGTCCTGCCTGCTGGTCGCCCTTAACATCTTCCATGTCCTTTGCTATTTCTCGACCCCAATTGAGCATGAACATAAGGGCAGCATAGGCCCATATTATCCGAGTGAACGAAGCCATTTCGACCGCGGGTGCTTGGGAGAATTGCGGTGCCTCGGTGAGCCAGACCAAATACATGAGTGACATTATTAGACCGCTCACAACAATGTTCCCTACGCGTTTGTCTCGTTTAAATCGCCACGCATAGGCCATAACAAGCAAAACGGTAACTGGGTAAATCCACCAATCTGATTCGTGGTTGGTTTCAACAGCCAACCAATTGGTTAGATACAAGCTCGCCCCAATCAAAATCAGAATGATGCCGCGAAATAGCGATGCAGAGATTGGCCGTTGAACTAAGAATCGATGAGGTTTGTTTTGGCGGTCAATGTCTTGGTCAAACCAATCGTTTAACCAATATCCAATCACCGTTACGATAATGACATCGAGAATGAGCCAATTAAAGGAATCGGCTGAAAAGATAGAGTGGGTGCCAAGGTGCGCGAAAGTCCATGCATCTAGAAAAACACGAAATGCCCACATAAAACCAGCGATGAGGATGAGGTTAGGTAAACGTATGAAGGATGCTATGGCTTTTATCACGAAGCTTGCTTGACTTTCGATTTGGATTACAAGACCTTTGACCGATCTGGTTTTCAAAGGTACTGGCCTAAATCATAATTCAATCGTCTAACTGCGGATGCGATTCCTACTTCTGACTTTTATCTTTCTTCTTTTTTCGTTGCTGAATCGTTCGGCTATGGGGCAGACATACACCATCAGTGGGTTTGTGGAGGACAAGGCGAGCGGAGAGCGGTTAATTGGCGCCAACGTATTTGATCCCGAAACCTTTGTCGGCACCACCACCAACGTTTATGGGTTTTACAGCTTAACGCTGAAAAGTGGCCAATACACCATCGAGACTTCCTTTGTGGGCTTTGAGCCGGCGCAACTTGTTTTGGACCTAAACGCAGACACGTCCATTAACTTTAATCTTTCTGGGATGCTTGAGTTAGAGGAAGTTGAAATCACAGCTACGCAATCTGAAAAGATTCAGGAAGAAAGTCAAATGAGCGTCATTGAAATTCCAATCGCTACAATTGAGAAAATTCCAACGCTGCTCGGCGAAAAAGACGTTTTGAAAACGCTACAACTTTTGCCTGGCGTGCAAAGCGGCAGCGAGGGCTCGAGCGGAATGTATGTGCGTGGTGGAGGACCCGATCAAAATTTAATCTTACTCGATGGCGTGCCCGTTTACAATGCAACCCACCTTTTTGGCTTTTTCTCTGTGTTTAATACCGACGCAATAAGCAGTGTCGAACTGATAAAAGGAGGATTCCCTGCACACTATGGAGGCCGGCTTTCATCGGTGGTCGACATCCGAATGAAAGAGGGCAATCTGAAGGAATTTCATGGATCAGGCTCCGTGGGTATTGTGGCTTCAAAACTTACGTTGGAAGGTCCCATTGTAAAGGACAAGGCGTCGTTTATTGTTTCGGGACGGCGCACGTATATCGACCTGCTTGCAAGACCAATAATTAGCTACGGGATTAAGCAACAAGGAGCTGAAGGAACCGCAGGCTACTATTTCTACGATCTAAACGGAAAGGTGAATTGGAAGATATCGGATAAGGATCGTATTTATATCAGCTCCTATTTTGGCGACGATAAATTCTACTTCGATATAGATGAGTCTTATGATCTCAGCGCGTCGGTGCGCAAGCATGATAAGCTTGGTGCAAACCTCGGTTGGGGAAATATCACGACAGCTTTACGCTATAACCGCGTGTTGGGGCAAAAGCTTTTTATGAATGTGACGGGCACGTATAGCCGATACAATTTTAATGTGGGTCAATCGGTGGAGGCCTATTCCGTTCCAGAGGATCCGGTGCATGCCGAGAATTTTTCGTTTGATTACTCTTCCGGAATCTATGATTGGTCCGGACGGGTTGACTTGGATTATATCCCTAGCCCAAACCATCTAGTGAAGTTTGGCGGGGGCGATATCTACCACACATTCGTGCCAGGCGTATCCGTTTTTGACGCGTCCTTCGCGGGGTCTGAACAGATCGATACCACCTTCGGAGCGAAGAGCATTTTTGCACACGAGTACTTCCTCTATGCCGAGGACGATTTCAAAATAGGGGCCCGTTTCAAAATGAATTTGGGGCTGCATTTCTCGGGATTCGTGACCTCCAATGAACACTATTATTCACTTCAGCCAAGGGCATCGGCACGTTTTCTAATCACCGAACATCTCAGTGCGAAAGCTTCGTATGCGCAAATGCAGCAATACATTCACTTGCTTACAAATGGAACTATTGGTCTGCCTACAGATCTTTGGGTGCCGTCTACCTCCAGCGTGAAACCAGAGGATTCAAGACAAATTGCTGTCGGGTTAGCACAAACCTTTCGAAACAAGTTTGAGGTAAGCGTCGAAGGGTACTATAAGACCATGACGAATTTGATCGAGTATAAAGACGGCGCCAGTTTTTTTAGCGGCGGCGGCGATTGGGAGTCACAAATTGAATTTGGGAACGGTTGGTCATACGGTTTAGAGTTATTTGTTCAGAAAAAGGTTGGAAAGACCGCAGGTTGGATAGGTTATACGCTGAGCTGGACAGAGCGACAATTTGAGAATCTAAACTTTGGAGAAGCTTTTCCATTTAGGTATGATCGGCGACACGACCTGAGCATTGTTCTTACCCAGGAGATTTCTAAAAATATAGACTTCTCCGCGACATGGGTTTACGGTACGGGTAACTCGGTCAGCCTTCCTATTCAGCGCTACGCTGGGCCAGTATCATCATTGAGTGGTTTTTTTGGTGGTGAAATAGATTATTACGAGAGCAGAAATGGATTCCGCATGGCGCCCTATCATCGCATGGATGTGGGCATAAATTTTCACAAGCAAAAGAAGTGGTGGCATCGCACTTGGAGTGTTGGTGCTTACAATGCGTACAGCAGGAAGAATCCGTTTTTTCTCTATTCAGATACCGTTTACATTGTGGATGAAAATGGGGTGAGCCAACCCAAAGAACGACTGGTTCAAGTAAGTCTTTTCCCCATCGTTCCTTACTTATCTTATAGCTTCAAGTTTTGAGAATCACGTTATCATATCACCTTTTGCTGATTGTTTTCATCCTAATGATGGGTTGCGAAACCGTGGTTGATATCGATATTCCTGAGGGCGAAAGCCGCCTCACGGTAAACGCACTTATGGGCCCAGGTGACCCAATTCAGGTAACCGTTCATGCGAGCAAGGGCACATTAGAAGTAGGTGAAATTGACGAAGTGACGAACGCCACGGTGACGATCAATGGAACCGATGGAATCAGTGAAACGGTGAATAAGACAACATGGGATTTGAGCACCAATACGAATTATTACACGTTTTCTTTCATCCCCAAATCAAGTGTTACCTACACTTTAACTGCTATTGCACCTGGATTTGAACAAGTGGAATCCAGAACAACGATCCCCGAGGTTACACCGATCATCGGGGTTGACACGGCCTCTGAATGGGTTGATGGCTATCGAGAAAGTCGCATTGACATTACATTCAAAGATCCCGCTGGATTGAACGATGCCTACGAATGCAAGTTTTATGCATTGATTTATGAAATTGATACTGCGGGTGGGCAACTGACCTATTATCCAGTTGTGCAAGAATTGTATGCCTACTTATCTGGCGTCGGAGATTTCTTCAACCAAGAAACGGGAGAATTGATTTTTACCGATGAATTATTTGATGGTAAAACGTACACACAAAGGATCAACTACGATTACCAATTGCCGTTTTTTGAATCGGATACGTTCTCACAAGACTCCTTTAACATTGAAGATTTTGTGAGTACATATTTAATCACCGAGTTGAGAACGTTGACAGAAGATTACTACCTGTTTCAGACCACGTACACCAAGTACCAATTCTCTTCCGGAGACCCGTTTGCTCAGCCGGTTCAGGTGTACAATAACATAGACAGTGGCTTCGGCATTTTTGCTGGATTTAATTCCAGTTTTGATACCCTACAAGTTAGCAAAGGACTGCTTCCAAGTCCATTAGACCCGTAAATTTCACATAATTGAACGACCTAGTTCATGGATTGCGCAAGATCAGCGATCAAGTCGTCGATATGCTCTACGCCAACGCTGAGTCGGATCAATGAATCGGTAACTCCTAGCTTTTCACGTTCCTCCTTGGGAATGGCTGCATGTGTCATCGAAGCTGGGTGTCCGGCCAATGATTCTACCCCACCCAGGGATTCTGCCAACGTAAAGACGTGCATGTTAGAAAGCAACTTAAACGCATCTTCAAGCTTATCTCCCTTGAGGCTAAAGCTGATCATGCCTCCAAAATCGCGCATTTGTTTTTTTGCGGTTTCGTGGTTAGGGTGGGATTCAAATCCTGGCCAATACACGTTATCCACTTTTGGATGGCTCTTTAACCAATGAGCCACCTTAGCGCCGTTTTCGCAGTGTCGCTGCATTCGCAGTGCCAGTGTTTTAATACCTCGAAGCACCAAAAACGCATCCATTGGTCCGCATATGGCGCCTACACTGTTTTGAACGAAGGCGAGCTTGTCGCGCAAATCATCGTTGTTTAATGCTAAGAATCCCATAACCACATCGCTGTGGCCACCTATGTATTTTGTGACGCTGTGCATCACAATGCCGGCCCCCAAATCGAGCGGATTTTGGAGATATGGCGAGGCGAAGGTATTGTCCACCACCAAGATTAAGTTGTGCTTTTCTGCGATTTTGGCGAAGGCCTCGATATCGATGATGTTCATCGTAGGGTTGGTCGGCGTCTCAACCCAAATCATTTTTGTGTTTTGGTTGATCTGCGCTTCAACGTCAGCGGCGCTTTGCATTCCAGTGAAATGAAATTTCAGGCCGTATTGCGCGTGAACCTTGGTGAATAGGCGATATGTTCCGCCATACAAATCATTGGTGCTGATTACTTCCTCGCCTGGATTCAACAACCGCATGCATGCATCGATTGCTGCCAGTCCGCTGCCAAAAGCCAATCCGTGTTTGCCATTTTCCAGGGCGCTTAAATTCTTCTCTAGCGCATGGCGTGTGGGATTCAACGTGCGACTATACTCATATCCTTTGTGCACACCGGGTGATGGTTGCGCGTAGGTAGAAGTCTGATAGATAGGAGTCATGATGGCACCTGTTGAGGCATCAGGTTCGATGCCGGCATGCAGCGCCTTCGTTTCAAATTTGTGTTGATCGTTATCCATGCCGTGAAAATAAGCTGTGGCCTCAGCACTTCCGAACGAATTATGCTCAAGCATAGATCACGGCTTACCCTTCAACAGAATCATTATAAACCATTATGCCACCTAGCAAGCCGTGAAAAAAAGGGACTCGCGCTATTTACTTAGTTGCTTAAATCGATAAATAAGCTGCAAGATCCGGTAATGCTGTCGCTGGCGTTGAGGATATCATAGTCTAAGCTCAAAAAGTCACCTCTATTGAAAAACCCTGCAGTGGAAACGATGGACTCAGTAGAAGAGTAAGACTGGCGTTCGATGCTAAGATCGGATAGGTGGTAGATGTCATCAACGCCACTTGTGTTCGTGTTTCCGGTGATGGTAACCGTTACAGTGCTTGAACTCAACCCTCTTATTTGAAATTTGAGCGGATCAGAATTATCAGGGATTAAGAGCCCGGCTTCTTAAACTTAATCAACTTACGGCCTAAGTACGTCCGCTGTATCCAGCGTGGAAGCACGATGGCGCCCATTACCAAGTATGGATAGTATGTCATAAATCTCCATATCACGCCAATACCAAACGCCAATCCAACCGGTGCGATAAACTGAGCCAAGAATCCTTCAAACGCTACCTCAGCGATGCCTGCACCTCCTGGAGTCGGGGAAATCAACAGGATTACCCACATCACCAATTGGCGGGCGTAAATCAAAAAGTGATCGTGCAAGTTCAGTTGTACGGTGGTGAATGCTAAGATGATGAAGTTCACAACCCAGAAGCGCGCTGTCCAACTCAGAAATGTCGCGGTAAACGCCTTGACCCAAAATGAAAAAGGTTTGGTTCGCAGCTCTGCGCTTGTCGTAACCAAATCGTTTCCAGTTTCAATGGCGCCATCTTTCCAGCGCTTGAGAAACGAGATTGAAAACAAACGCACCAATATGTTTTTTGCCCCATTGGGGAACCTGAAAATTGCCAGATAGATACCGGAAATCAACAGGAGAATAAAAAGATAGCCCACAACGAAAATTTCGCGTGCTCCCAATTCAAACCCAAGTATGGTGCGTTGCATTTCCATGGGGAAAAGCGTCTCCAAGCCTACGATCAGGATGAGTACTGGAACCATCAATACATAGAAAAGCTCGTCTAAAAACGCGGTGATCATTACCACTGCGGTACTCCTGCCTAAAGGGATCTTTTCGCGATTTACAATGAATATGGCCACGCTTGACCCACCAACCACGGATGGAGTGATACTCGAAGCGAATTCCCAAAGCATAATAACCTGAAAGGCCTGCTTCCAGCCGAGGTGGTTATCTGTTAAGATCCGAATGCGGATCATATATCCGATGTCTCGTAGTGCAACCATGACAAGTGCCACACCCAGCCAGCCAGTTGTGTGCCAACCCCACGAAAATGCATCAAAGGCCTCCTTTTGGTTTTGATAATCCTTGTAAATGAACCAAAGAACAATAGCCAGTCCAATTCCTATTGGAATGAAAATTTTACTCGGACTGAGCAGCTGTCTTATCGGATTGGAACGTTTCGCCATTGGTGCCGTGAAAATCTACTTTTGTCAGCTAATTTCAGAGCGAACAACGTGAAAAAGATTTATTACCTCAGTACATGTGATACATGTAAGCGTATTATGTCGGAGACAGGAACCCATGGTTTCGAGCTTATCGATATTAAAACCAAAAACATTGACGCCTCAGATTTGGATCGAGCAAAAGACGTCATTGGTTCGTATGAAGGGCTGTTTTCGCGGCGCGCATTGAAGTTTCGGGCTCAAGGGCTACATGAAATGAGCCTGAATGAAAGCGATTATAGGCGATTGATTCTCGAGGAGTACACGTTTCTGAAACGTCCGGTCTACTTTATTGATGAGGCCGTATTTGCTGGGAATGCGAAAAAAACGGTGGAGGCGATCAAAGCTCGAATCGGTGAGTAAAACGCTCCAAGCCCATATTGTCTTATTTGTTGTTGGCGCCTTTTATGCGGTGAATTACATCGTAGCCAAAGACATCATGCCGACCTACATCGGGCCATCTGGATTCATCTTTTATCGAGTTTTTGGCGCCACTATACTGTTTTGGCTGGTGCATCGATTCATCTCAAAAGAGAAGATTCAGCGCGAAGATTATCCTCGGTTTATTCAATCGGCACTATTTGGCGTAGCCATGAACCAGCTTTTCTTTTTTAATGGATTGAATCTGACTACGCCCATCAATGCGTCGGTCATCATGACCAGCAATCCCATTCTCGTACTGCTGGCTTCGGCGCTTATTCTCAAAGAATCGATCACTAAGTGGAAATCCATTGGTGTTGGACTTGGTGTAATAGGTGCACTTATGCTCATAGTGCTGCCCGTGGTTTTAGGCAGTGGATTTGTTGATTGGTCAGAAGGCGATTCATTGGGCGACCTTATGATTTTTATCAACGCACTTAGCTATGGGCTGTACCTCATTTCTGTGAAACCGCTCATGGCGAAATACGAGGCAATGACTGTCATTAAATGGGTATTCACATTTGGCTGCGTCATGGTATTTCCCTTTGGATACGATCAGGCGCTTGCTGTAGATTGGGCCAACATGCCGATTGATATTATGCTTGGTGTGGCATTCGTAATTATCTGCGTGACCTTTCTTGTATACTTCCTCAATGCAGTGGCCCTGAAAACAGTAAGCCCGTCCGTGGTGAGTACCTACATTTATCTGCAGCCTGTTATGGCTGGAGCGCTGAGCGTTGGGCTTGGCATGGAATCCATACATTGGATTCAGGTCCTTGCGGCCGGATTCATATTTACCGGCGTTTATCTTGTAAGTATTCGCAAAAAACGCCCTAGCGAATAACGACTGAGGTGTTGTGGATGCCACCATTGTTCGTCTTGATTTGAACAATATAAAGTCCTGCCGGAACGTCCAAATTAATGGCCAGTTGAGTTGCGTCATTTCCAGCGATGTCAAGTACTTGTCGTCCAGTGTAGTCAAGAACAAAAACACGATCTATACCCGTAGTTGATATCATGGTCAGTGCTCCTTCCGTTGGATTTGGGAACACAGATATTTCGCTGCCCTTATCTTCCTTAATTCCTACTCCGCTTTCGCTCACAGTAAATGACCACGTGTCGCTCCAATCGCTTGTTGTGCCTCCTTGTATGTATCGTACGCGCCAGTAATACGTGGTGGCAACATCGAGCCCTTCGGCAAGAAATTCCGTGTCTTCGTTGTGCGGTGTTGCATCAATGAATGTGGTGGTTCCTGAGATTTTATTCTGTGAATCAAAGTTTGATGATGCGTCTATCTCATATTCGTAGTTCTCTACAAACCCTGCTGACTTCCAATCAATAAGAACGTCTGATGCCATCCCTTGTTTGCCATCTTCTGGCGCCCGAAGTAATTGCTCGCCATCAAAAGTTCCGTTGAACTGAAGGTCGTCAAGAAATAGGTTGTTGCCTCCAACACCTCCAAATTCAAATTTGAGCATAGCGCCTTCAACCATGTACGCTGCACTGGTAAGTGAGACAGTGAAGCTGTGCCACTCGCTAGCATCAGCAGGAATAAATGGCCCACTTACAGGCGAGGGAACCGATTGAAGTTGAGTCGTTGATTTAGCCCAGTTTAGCACCCATGTCTTGCCGCAATCTTTACTCGAATACATTCTGAGGTAGCAGTTGTTTACGTCCGGGGTGCGCGCAAATGCCACTTTAAACGAAACATTTACAGAACTAAAGGGGGAGAAGTCAAAACTCTGCGTAACAAGCTCGTCAATTCGGCTTCCGCATTTCGCGAAATTGTCCAGCTTGAGCGATTTTTCGCCAGAAAAAGCTGCTTCATTTGTCACTTTCCAAACATGTTCGTCTTGATCGATGTTTCGCGCGAGCCATCGATCGTCAGGCAATGAAACAAGGTCTTCCATATCGTCCGTGAAAGGAGCAAATTGTCCCTCATTTGAAGCCACGAATACACTTCGAGTAGTTTCTGCTGTAGAGTCACCATCAACTGCTACATAAGTTACACTCTGCAGTCCAGCATAAGGAAAGGTTACTTCAGGATTTGATTCTGTTGATTCTCCTGGCATAGCTTCTCCGCCAAATGTCCACGATTGTGGCTCACCGGTAAAAAATGATTTATTTGAAAAAGTGACAGGTTCAAATTGGCAAATTATGTCATGTTCCGTTTCGAAATCTGCTTCAACCAATCCGAGAACGCCAGTTTCCCTAAGATTATCTTCGCTAACGAGTGTACCTAGCACGCTATAAAACTCGAGTGCCGAGACCATGCGTGTTTTTTGTCCTTCTGTAAATAGGTTTTGGCAGCTGTTATAGCTCATGTAGTTCTCGATCATGTCAGGAACATTTGTGGAGTAGGCAGAGCCGCCAGCCGCGTCATTCGAACACGTGTTGGTTGTAAAAGAACAGTTGTATGTTGGATCTGATTGAGCAGGAGGAGTGTCGCATACATTGTCTCCCGAAAACGCGCAGCTGCTTCCACATCCATTTTGGAATGTGTGATAAAGGTTTAGGCAATGACCAATTTCGTGGGTAACGGTACGTCCATCTGCATTTGAGGTACCAATGGTTCCAAAAGCATCGTTTCGAACTACCAACCCATATGTTGTCCAAGACCCTGAGCCTGGAAACTGTGCGTAACCTAGTATGGTTCCTTGTCCTTGCGTGAAATTCGCGATGGATTCTACGATCCAAATATTCATGTAGTTGCTGCTAGACCAGCGGCTAATTCCCTTCACATTATTTTGGGCGCCTACAGCCTGCGAAGTTTCAACACGAACGATACCGTCTGTTGGGTCTCCGTCGGGATCGATTCTGGCTAATCTAAATTCTACTCCAGTGTTTGCAGCGAATGGCAAAAATGGAGCTCTGGTAGAACCGGTGTCAGGATTTGTTCGAGCAAAATCATCATTGATCAAACGTATTCCATCTTCAATTTGAGCCTTGGAAATATTCCCTTCACATGTGCTGTACAACACGTGCACCACGCAAGGAATAATGTATTCTGCGTCGGCACGAGAGGCTGTGTTATTTGCCGCGAATTGGTTAAATGCTTCCTGGTTCTCGGCATATGCGGCTGCCGAACCTGGGTTGTTGTCGAGCATTTGCTGCAAGTTTTCATCCGTAGCGCAGCCATAGCTCTGAGCATTAGCTCCTATCGAAATGCACCCAATTAGGGCCATTATCATCAATCTCTTCATATTCTTCTTTTACTTTGAAATAATCACTTTCTCATATCGTGTCTCGTGCTCCATCTCAATGGCCACGAAATACGATCCATTTGGAATGGATTGAATATCCAATTCAATGGAGCTTACAACATTGACATTGCCATTTTGGTTTAAAATGGTTTTTCCATCAATGGATAAAACCGCAATGGAGAGCACGTGCGTTTCATTTTGAAACACAATACTTAGACGGTTGGAAGCGGGGTTAGGATAAATTTGAATGACATCTTTTTCTGGAGACTCAAGAATTCCAACACCATCTGCTGCAACGGTAAAGCTCCAAACATCACTCCAGGCAGAGGTGCTTCCATTTTTCAAACTGCGCACCCTCCAAAAGTGTTCGGTGTTGTGAGAAAGACTGCTTGTCTGATATTCCGTGTCGGTGTTTGTAGAGGAAGCATCAACGTAATTGAGCGTTCCTGATTGAAGTGCAGTTGAATTGAAACTGGTCGTTTCATCTATTTCATAATCGTACGAAGTGGATTCTGGAACAGCTTGCCAATTTAGTACAACGTTGTCGTTCATTGATGGTGCACCGTTGCTTGGATAGGTCAGCTGAGGCACGGCATTGTACTCGCCGTCTATATTAATGTTGTCAATGTAGATGTGATTTCCGCCTCCAGCTGTCGACTGAAACTTGATGATGGTATTCCCCGAAAACCATTGTGAAGGTAGGTTAGATGCGGAGAAGCTTTCCCAATCTGAACTTTCAGGAACAAAAGGGGTTGTTGATAGCGGCGTGCTTCCAGAGAGCGCAGCTCCAGTTTTAGACCAAACCGTGCGCCATTCATTTCCGCAATCCATGCTAATTAAGAGAGCCAATTTATCGTCACTCGCATTTGATATTCGCGCATATGCCACATCAAAGGTGATTGAGATTTTATCCAATGGCCGGAAATCCACGCTCGCATAAATCAAATCGTCCATGCTGTTTCGCTGAGCACCGATGTTAGAGAGCTGATATGACTTGTTGTCTCCATTGCCCACACTTGTTGTGTGCTTCCAAACATTGGAAGTAGAAGACTCCTCGTTGTTGTAGGTTACCCATTGATCCGATTCCGTGAAATCGTCCATGAATGGAACTCCGTGACCAAAGTCGTTGGCAATCGCAATTGCATTTTCGTCGTTTATCGTTTCCGTTGTCGAGCCTTGAGTAACGGTAAGTTTTACTGAATAGGTTCCTGGAATTGCAAAGACGATCTCGGGATTTTCATCCGAGGAAGTTATAGTAACAGGCCCAACAAATTCCCAGCTCCATGACTCGGCTCCGTATGTGGAAGCGTCGTAAAAAAAGACCGTATCTCCAATACATCCAGTAGGCGATTCTACATAATAGTTTGCTTCGGTTAAGTCCGCTACTCCCGTCGCGGATAAATTGACCGACTTCCAAAGATCCTCACGATCGGCGAGTGAATTGTTCAACACGTTCCGCATAACGTTGACCTGACCTGCGGTGAAGTTTGCCTCGCAGCTCGCATAGTCCATATAGTTTTGAATGTTGTCCAAAGAACCGCATGTAGTTCGGGTTAAGTCGCAGTTTCCAGCACTCACCCCAAGACAATTTGGGGTGTCGCTGATCCCATCGTCCAAGGTGCAATTATTGGCTCCATTGCATGGTTCGTTAGGATTCGTGCCATCACAACCTGGTGCATTTGTTTCTCCCCACGTGTGCGGCAATCCTAGGTAGTGTCCAATCTCATGTGTCAATGTTTTTCCAGAAGTTCCACTGGCCGTCCCAATGTTTCCAACATATCGGTGGTTGGAGATAATACCGTCTGCATTGGGATTGCCGTCTGCCGATGGAGGACGATATGCATATGCTGCTGCCCCGCCAATATAAATCACATCAGTGACCCAAATATTGAGATACTCATCTCGTGGCCAAGGATTCAGTTTTGATCCATCATCTCCTACATACGTCTCATTCGAAACTGTACGTTCGATTCCAGTAGTTGAACCGCCGGTGGGATCTTTTTTTGCGAGCCGAAATTCGATATCCGCAACACCAATAATTGAAGTAAAACTTGAAACGAGTGTCGAAAGCTCATCGTTTGTGGCGCTGTAGTCCTCATTCAAAATACGCATGGCATTGTGAATTTGAGCGTCACTAATNNTTTTCAGGACCGTTGTCGTGAATGATATGAAAGACCACAGGAATAATGAGCAGGTCCGCTCTGCTGGCGTGATTGTTCTGGTTGGTAAAGACTTCGCTTTGAAACGATTGGAACGCGATTTCAAGTTGCGGGTCGGCCGCGCGCATTTGAGCTTCGATTATATGCTGGGCGCAAGGAGCCTGCGCACTGGCAAATTGAGAAATAAGCGAAGCAAGGATCGCGAGTCTAAGTATCTTCATGCAATACGGTCTTAGTTAGGCAAACGAAAATAACCAATAGACAGGAGCCCTTCAATTCTAATCCCGCATGAATAGGAGGCCTAAATCAGGTTTCGTTGATATCTGTAAAGCGATGAATATCCTTTACTTGTCCAAAAATCATCAGTGTGTCGTTTTCAGTGATCATGGTTTTAGAGCTAGGGACGCCTAAGACATGCTGTTCAATAACCGTTTCACCATTCTTGATTTCCTTGAATTCACGTTTAATGGTAATAACCGTGAGTTTGTACTTATCTCGAAGGCCAATGTCTTCCAGTGAGCGATTGATAATGCGTTTTGGCGCCCGAATTTCGACGATTTCAAAATCGTCGGGAAGCTCAAGAAAGCTGAGTATACTTGGATTTATAAGACGTTCGGCAACAATTTTTCCGACCTCATCTTCTGGTGTTAGAATTTCACTGACTCCGATACGTTCGAGAATCATTCGCTGATGTTTGCCGTGCGAACGAGCAATGATTCGCTTCGAATTCATTTCCAGTAAGTGGGCAGCGCACAATAGCTGTGCCTCAAAATCCTTTCCTATGGCCAGAACTACGGCATCCACTTCGTTAATGCCATGCGCAATTAATGCCTTTCGGTCGGTGGCGTCCATGCATATAGCAAGTGCGACATCGTCCTTCATCGACTCTATGTGATTTGGACTGTTGTCTATGGCGATTACCTCAGCGCCTTTAGCAGACAGTACCGAAGCAATTGCTCTACCAAATTGCCCTAAACCAATTACCGCATATCTTCCCCCCATCGTTGGATAATTTTTCGCAAACCTACAGCATTTACCTTTGGACTGTAACGTCTACACGATGGATGAAATATTTTTTTCAGCTGCTGTAACTTTCATCGTAGAATGACGTCTGATCATTGCAACCCGATAATCTTTTGAATACAAAAGCGTATAACCAAATTGTAAAAGAGCACGCCGATGGCTTGTTTCGATTCGCATATTCCATGTGTAAGAATCGCGACGATGCCCAGGATGTGGTGCAAGACGCGTTTTCAAAATTATGGGAGCGAAAGGATCAAGTGAATCAAGAGAAGGTGAAATCATATTTATTTACAACGGCGCACCATAAAGTGATTGATCTATACCGAAAAGGCAAGCGCTATTCCGATGTGGAGGATGCAGGGGTTCGATTAACGACGAACCAGCCGGCGCATGACTTGAAAGAAGTATTACATGAGGCCTTGGACACCTTGCCGAAAATCCAAAAGGCAGTTATTCTTCTTCGAGATTATGAGGGATACAATTATGAAGAAATCGCTGAGATGACCGAATTGAGCTTGAGCCAAGTGAAGGTCTACATCTTTAGAGGAAGGCAAAAATTGAAAAACTACATCGGTCGACTCGACCTGGTACTATGACATCTCCAATCAACATATCAAATTATGAGGCATACGTGCTCGACTTCTTAGAGGGCACTATGAGCGATGATTTGAAGCTGGAGTTTGATGCTTTTCTGATTGCAAATCCGGAGATAGCGATCGAAATTGATGGATTGTCTGATGCAGAACTGTTTTTGCATTCTGGCGCACCCTCGGTTGATTCAGAGCAGTTTATGCTAAAACCAATGGAGGTTGAAGGGGTCAACGAAGAGAATTATGAGTCGATTTTTTCGCTTTCCGTAGACGAAGATTTGAACCCTGAAATGAAGAAGGCGGCTGCGGCCTTCGTGCGTGAAAACAAATTTTTGGCCTCGGATTACGCGCTTTATCAAAAAACCAAGGTTGAGCCCGATCTCGCGGTCACATTTGGAAGCACCTCAAGTCTCACCAAAACATTGCCGCTCTGGTCGTATTCCGAATCACCCGCACTTCGAATTGCAGCGTCTATATTGATATTGTTCGGACTGTTCTCTGTTTGGAATGTATTCGACTCCGAGCTGTATACTCCAAGAAAAACAACACGGGATTATGTGGCCCTTTCGATCCCCGTTATCGAAGCCTCTTCAATACAGGAAGAAAAGGAAATGCAATTTGCAGCGATTGAAGTTGCACCCCAGCCTGAATTGGAAGAACTGAATAATCTATATCGCGGATCCATTCAAACGTTGGCAGCACTCGCTGATATTGGTTCGGGTTGGGAGCCTACGGCACCAGCACAACGCGATTTACCGTCGTTGACCTTTGAGTTGCCTAGTCCCGTTGAGGGCATGGTCACGTATGCATCCGTTCCGGCTCAAGAAGCGCTTTCAATCGGACAGTTTCTGGGTCAAGAATTTTTAGGGGTCGAGCCGGGCAAAGCATCTACTACTAAGGCGCTGTTAAAGGAGAGCGCAAAAAAGATAATCCAACAAAACGATCAGATTGCCCTAAATACATCGATGGGCGATGATGAGAAGAAAACGTTTAGCCTGATGGCTGGTGCCATAGAATTTAAACGCATTACGTACAAAGCAAATTGATTCACTTTTTTTTACTCCACCTGTAACTTTTGTTCGACGTCCCCGTCCTACTTCCAAATTACCGCAAACGGTAAATCAATAATTCTAAAGACATGATGAAACTCGCACTTACCATAGCTTTAATCGCTCTTACAACCGTGGGATTAAATGCTCAAACCAACAATACAGATAGCTTAAAAACAGACTCTGTTGAAGTGGTGATCACACCGAAAAAAGGCCAAGACTCTACCATAGTAAAGGTCGCTGGCATGAAGATAATTGTGCTTAGCAACGAGAGAAACGAGCCAAAAAAGATTGTAGTGGATACCGAGGTGAAGGACGACACCACTTATTATAAAGACAACCAAGGGGATAATGTTTCGCATTGGGCAGGAGTGCGAATTGGGGTAAATGGATTTCTTTCGAATGAAGGATTACCACTCCCTGCTTCACATAGATTTCTTGAATTGGATTACGGTAAAAGTGTGTGTGTAGATGTGAACCTTCTTGAAAAGGATTTTAGACTTTATAAGCAGCATATCGAATTGGTGACGGGATTGGGAATGCACTTTGCCAACTATACGTTTAAGAATAAATACACGACGCTCTTGAATACGGACCCTTTGAGTGCAAGCGTGGATTCAACCATACTTCTCGACAAAAACAAATTAAGAGCCACCTACTTGACTGCCCCGTTAATGCTAGGCTTTAGCACCCATAAAGATGAGAGCAAGGCGTTTCGATTTGCAGCAGGAGGTCAAGTTTCTTGGCGCATCGCTTCTAAGCTCAAGCAGCAGTACAATTTTGGAGGCCAAACATTTAAACCACGGATCAAATCAGATTATGACCTCAATCCGCTTCTCTTTCACGCCATTGCTTCAATGGGATATGGCCCAATAAATTTAGTGGCGACATATGGTCTAAATACTTTGTTCGAATCCAATAAGACCGTAGCGCTGAACCCCTTTGATGTTGGGGTGCAAATAATGTTTTAGAATGCTGTTTAGTTAGGTTGCTGAAAGTCCCGTTCAACACGATGAGCGGGATTTTCTTTTTTCTCATGGTTTGACGAATAACTTTGTGGCCGCCGGAAGGAATAAAAGTCCAAAATAGACAGCATGAAAGAACGCATTGATAAACTCAATCAGAAGATAGAAGAAGCGAAACTCGGAGGAGGACAAAAGCGAATTGACGCGCAGCACGCAAAAGGAAAATTGACCGCTCGAGAAAGGTTAGACATATTGTTTGATAGCGGATCATTTGAGGAAATCGGAATGTTGGTGCAGCATAGGTCAACCAATTTTGGCCTGGATAAACAAAAGTTTCTTGGCGATGGAGTGGTGACAGGTTATGGGAAAATAGACGGAAGATTGGTTTATGCTTTTTCTCAGGATTTTACTGTCTTAGGCGGATCACTCGCAGAATCTCATGCAAAAAAGATCTGCAATGTCATGGATTTAGCCATGAAGAATGGAGCGCCAATCATTGGATTAAACGATTCGGGTGGTGCTCGAATTCAAGAAGGAGTTGTTTCCTTAGGAGGCTACGCCGATATTTTTTATCGAAATACAATGAGTAGCGGGGTTATTCCACAGCTCAGCGCCATCATGGGCCCTTGTGCAGGTGGTGCAGTATACTCTCCGGCCTTGACCGATTTCATTTTAATGGTGGAGAACACGAGTTACATGTTTGTTACCGGCCCTAACGTGGTGAAAACGGTTACGAACGAAGATGTAACTGCGGAGGAATTGGGCGGAGCTGACACGCACGCCGCAAAATCAGGAGTGACGCATTTCGCATGTGAAAACGAGGTGGATGCCATCGAGCATCTGAAGCAATTGATCCAATACATGCCTTCGAATTGTGAAGAAGAGGCGCCACGGCTACCATACAATTCTGGAAACGAGTCGCGACCCACACTGAACGATGTCATTCCAGCCAATCCAAATCAACCGTACGATATTCGCGATGTTATTCAGGAAACATTGGACTCGGATACTTTCCTAGAAGTACACAAGGATTACGCTGAAAATATTGTAGTCGGTTTCGCCCGTTTGGCGGGTAGATCCATCGGTGTGGTGGCGAATCAGCCTGCCGTACTTGCAGGTGTGTTGGACGTTAACTCATCCAAGAAAGGAGCTCGATTTGTTCGCTTTTGCGACAGTTTCAACATTCCATTACTCGTGTTTGAAGACGTACCTGGATTCCTTCCAGGAACAGATCAAGAATGGAACGCCATTATTACAAACGGAGCCAAATTATTGTATGCCTTTAGTGAAGCCACAGTGCCGCGGGTGACAGTGATTACACGTAAGGCCTACGGAGGAGCATACGATGTTATGAACTCGAAGCATATCGGAGCTGACATGAATTTTGCTTGGCCAACTGCTGAAATTGCGGTTATGGGAGCAAAGGGAGCTGCAGAGATTATTTTCAAAAAGGAAATTAACGAGGCGCCCGATAAGGAGGTGAAATGGAAAGAGAAGGAACAGGAGTACGCTGAGCTTTTTGCCAATCCGTATAATGCCGCCGCTCGAGGGTACATTGATGAAGTCATTCGACCTGAACAGACAAGGGAAAAATTGATTCGATCCTTCGAAATGCTCGAAAACAAGGCGGTGAGCTTACCACGTAAAAAACACGGAAACATTCCTTTATAAGGAACATGATTAGAGCGATCATATCGATTGGCTTTTGCCTTTGGCACATTGCCTTAACGGCTCAATCGGTGGATCAACGAGCGCTGAAATTACGCGAATCGGGAAATGGTGATCGTGCTGAATTGGCGTTGTTAATTGATCAGTCAACAGGAGATTGGAACGCTTATTTAATGGCCGTTAAATCTCCGAACGATATTCCAGAAAAGCGCATCGAGATTTGGGCCCAGCTTCTCGAAAATTTTCAAGAATCGCAAGATGAAATAGGCGTTCTCCTGTGTGCAGACTTGCTGAGCGCAGAATATGCTTCATTGCGCCGCGTGGGAGAGGCCAAAAATTATTGCCGAAAATGTATTTCGAACGCGAAAGATCTGTCCATATTGATCGAAGCCGAATGCTACATTAACTTGGCCACTACCTATAGGTTCAACGCGGAATATCAGAACGCCCTAAGAGCTGCTGACAGTGCAATTTTTCTAGCACAGAATAATTCTAATAATGCAATTTATGGACGTAGCTTATTCTCCAAAGGAAGCGTCTATCAGCTTAACAATAGGCTTGATAGTGCAATGCTGTTTTATGCAAAGTCGGCCGAAGTCTATTTGCAGCTTTTGGATACCATTAACCTTGCGAAAACGTATAACAATATTGGCATTATTGCGGAGGACCTTGGAGACACAAAATTAGCAAGGAAGTACCACAGCCTTAGCCTAGAATTGAAGCTAGAAATTGGCGATCAAAACCAAATTGCAAGTTCTTATATCGGCATTGGAAAATTGTATCTCAGATTGCAAGAATGGGATTCGGCTTCGATTTATTTTGAACATGCAAAGACAGTTTATGCTCAAACTGACAACATACAAGGTGGTCTTTGGGCGGAAAACAATATTGCCAATGCGGCTTATTACTCAGGGGATTATCAAAAAGCCCAACGCCATTTCAAATATGGTCTGGAGCTCGCAATACACCTGAAAGATTCAACTGAGATTAGTAGACTATATGCCAATATGGGTTGGAGCAACATTAGCTTAAAGCAATTGGATGATGCGAAATCCATGTTTGATAGCGCGCTATTCGTGGCTCAACAAATCGAATCATATTATGCGCTGGAGCAGGCCTATTCTGGGTTTTCGGATTATTATATTGAGTTAGAGGATTTTGAGAAGGCGCTGAATTTCTATAGCAAATCGCGGGACGCAAAGGATAAGGCAATGGATGAAAAGAGGGTGGAACAGATCGCAACCTTGCAAACCGAATTTTCCGTTTTAGAGAAGGAAAAATCCATTGCTCAATTGGCCGAGAAGAATGCTCAAGCCGAACTTTCACTTTCCAATCAACGAAGTTGGATCGTCGGATTGATTTTAGCGCTTGTGTTGATCGCCGGAGGCGGAGGCATAATGTATTTGCAGCGGCAACGACGTGTGGAAGCTAGGCTAGCTAGGCAGGAGCTGGATTTCCGAAAAACGATGATAGACGCTACCATTCATGCGGAAGAGAACGAGCGCCAGCGAATAGCCAAGGATTTACACGACGGTGTGGTTCAATCTTTAGCCGCGCTAAAATTGGGAGTCCAATCGGCTATGAATGCCGCAGAATTGGAATCGGCACAAAAGGGATTGTTTAGTTCGCATCTCGAGAATATTGATGCCGCGGCACAGGAAGCGCGAAGTATCAGCCATCAAATGATGCCACGCGCCTTGGAAGAAGCTGGTTTGGTTACAGCTTTAGAGGATATGATCCAGAAGACAATTGGAGTCTCAGATATCAATTATTCCTTCGAGCATTTTGGCTTTGGTGAGCAACGCATCGATAAGTCAATCGAGATTGGATTGTATCGTATCTGTCAAGAATTGGTGAACAATATTTTGAAGCACAGCGGTGCCAACGAAGTGTTCATTCAGCTCGTTCGAACCAAAACCCATGTTGTGCTTCACGTGGAGGATAACGGTAAGGGCTTCGAAGTGAAGGGAGGCAAGTCAGATGGTGGAATTGGGATGAACAATATCTTCTCTCGGGCAAGCGCCGTGAACGGCCAGGTGAGTTACGACTCAAGTGAACCAGGCGGTACCATTGCCAGCATCCGAGTTCCGCTTCAAGAATTGGGGTAATCATCGTATTGGTGATTGATGTTCGTGGGAATATATTTGACCAATGTCTCACACCCCTTCCAACCAACAATTTCTAATGTTATGTTTCAGATCGATAAATCTTAAGATCACGAGTAGATTAGTGGCGGTGAGCTTTTTGATTGCGCTGTCCTCCTCTGTGGGGTACTCTCAGACTGGAAATCTTAATCCTCTGTTTAGGGATGTTCTGTCGCGAAGATTAGATTCAGCATCGGTTTCAAGACTGGAATTGGCGACTTCCAAGAATCGCGATGAGGGATTGAGACTTATAATTCTTGGCGCCAAACAAGCCATTGATGATAATCCAGAATTAGCTAGAAATTCATGGAAGCAGGCAATTGAGGCCTATGATAACAATAGCTCTGAGGTGATGTGGGCGAATTACCTGATCGCTACAAGTCATATGGCTTTACGAGAAATTGACCAAGCCCTACCGTATTCTGAGCAAAGCTTGGCCTTGGCTGAAGAGCTTGATGAACCGCACGTAGAAGGCATGCACTGGATTGCGGTAAGTGTGGCTCAAAGAATTAAAAATAATCATGAATCGTCCTTTGTATCTGCTAGACGGGCGCTTAAAATATTTTCAGAAGCTGAGCTGTCGAATGACATCGCTAGAGCGCTGATAAGAATAGGATCGATTCATCATTATCAAGATCAGTTTGACAGCGCCGCTGTTTATTATTTTGAAGGACTTAAAATTTACCAGAGTTTAGAAAATTTGTATCAAGTCGCGACCGTACAAAACAATCTGGGTGTTTTATCCTACCAGATGGGAGAGACCGAACAAGCACTTACTTACCTCAGAGAAAGTGCAGCGACAAAAATTCAATTGAATGATTGGTTAGGATTATCCGATAATTATCAGGGACTGGCCAATGTGTTTGATGGCCTTGGCAGTATGGACTCAGCAGAAGCTTATTACAATAAAAGCTATGAAATTCTCAAGGAACAAAAGGACTCCGTTGGCCTTATCCTTTGCCTGCACAACTTCAGTTACATTTATTCGAAACAGGGCAAGCATGAGGAATCTTTGGGTTGGGCAAGAGAGGCGTATCGACTAGCCGAGAATATCTCGGATACATTTGAAATGAGTGGATTGTCAACAAACATTGGTTATAGTTTGCTCGATTTGGGAAAGACTGCCGAGTCGAAGGATGCATTCCAATTGGGGCTGGATCTAGCCCTGAAAGTCAAATCTCTTGAAGTAGGCTACAAGGCATACTTGGGTATGGCCGATTACTATCTAGAACTTGAAGATTACGAGACTGCTTTGGATTTTTACATTGAATCGGCGCAGCTAAAAGAACAGTTGGTGACGGAGACTAAAACGAAACAGTTTGCCTCACTTCAGGTTCAGTTTGAAACAGAAAAAAAGGAAAAGGAGATATCTATTTTAAATGTTCAAAAGGCGAAAGATGACTTGGCAATCGAACGGCAATGGAACCTGATCATCCTATTAATCGGAGGTGTGCTGCTCATTCTGCTCGGCGGTGGTTTTGTTTTGTATTCACGAAAGAAGAAATCGGAAGCGCTAAGAACTGACCAAAAAATGCAATTTCAAAAGCAAATCTTGGATGTTACCGTGCTGGCACAGGAAGAAGAACGCCAAAGAATCGCAAAGGATTTACACGATGGATTGGTTCAGTCGCTGGTGGCAATAAAGATGGGTATGGAACGACTCGGCCGAACGGAATCCCTCGCCGATCACGTATCCGAAACCGTTCAAAAGCAAACCAAGATGCTCGATGAAGCGGCGGTAGAAGCGCGAAATTTAAGCCATCAAATGATGCCCAGATCGCTTACAGAAACTGGTCTCGTTTCGGCGATGGATGACATGTTTAATAAGACTTTGGGCCCAACAGATATCTCATTCAATTTCGAGCACTTCGGAATTGGAGATGAGCGTTTCAAGAAGACCATAGAGGTTGGTTTATTCAGAATATCACAAGAGTTGATCAACAATATTATTAAGCATAGCGGCGCGAAACATGTAGATGTTCAATTAGTGAAAACGAAAGCACACCTGGTATTGCATGTCGAGGACGACGGCAGGGGTTTTGAGGTGAAAGATCGAGCAAAGCAAAGCGGTATTGGCCTGAGTAATATTTTCAGTCGAGCCAGTTCCGTGAATGGAGAGGTGAACTATGAAAAGGGCGAACAGAAAGGGACAATAGCAAATATTCGCATTCCGCTCTCCTGACCTACATCGTCAGTACACGTGCGAAGTTGATCAATTCACGCAGGAGGGTTGAAAGGCCCATTGAACTGAAGACAACATTGGGTCGCAGCTCCACAATTACCGGTTCAATGCGCGCATGACTTCGGACAGCAAGTTTGATGAACTCCATGTCTACCAAGAATCGATTGATGTTGGTTTTAAGCAAAAGTGACTTCCCTGTTTGATTCATTCCTTTTAACCCACATTGGGTATCTGTAATCGGAAACTTTAGTATCGATTTCAGCACGAACCGAAACCCTTCAGATAGGCCTTTTCGAAACCATGGAACACTAGCGTAATAGTTCTGCTCTCGATAGCCCAGTGCCACGTCAGTGCCAGATCTGATCGAATCGACAACGGCCTTAATGCTCGCAAGTTCATAAGGGAAGTCGGCATCGGTAAATACTATAATATCGGATTCTGCCTTTGTTGCTCCGCGTCTGAGCGCCGCGCCTTTACCCTGATTTATATCCGAGGCAATAACGGAAACTGAAGAATCCATCTTCGCCAGCAATTCTATTTCCTGACGCTGTTCTGATCCATCGTCGGATACGATCAAATGAACGGAACATCCAAGTAAACGCTCCAATTCCTCTTTCTTCTTCACGGTACTTTCCGACCAACCTTGCGGAGGGTTCAACGTGGGTAAAATCAGATCTATGGAGGCCACTTCGTTCACGGCTTCAAACGTAGGAGAAATTTAAACGAGGTTGGCTTCTATTGAACTCTTCTCGACTTAGTGAAGCACGAGAAGCTTCCGGCTGACTATATCTGCGCCTTCTCCAATTATCACCGTGTAGAAACCAGGTGCCCAATTGTGAGTTGGAATTTTTGTCTTGCCCTGAATGCTGGTCGAATACACCTCCTGTGCCATTAGATTCCAAATATGGAGTGGAACGTTGGTTTGATTGTCAGATTGAACATTGAATGCTTCATCGGATGGATTCGGGTAAATACGATAGGAGAATGCAGCCAATGGCGTTGGTGCGCCAACCGGAAAATTGCCTGCACGTTCGAAGAACTTCACGCCACCTTCTCCGGTGCCAACCAGCAAATCATACACTCCGTTGTTGTCAAAATCTGAAATTGTTGGGACAATACGGTCGGAAAGAATTAAAATCGAGTCCACTAAATGAAAGGAGTCAGTAGGTTGGTCAACCCTATATACATTGATGCGTTTCTCTGAAGTACCTACAAACAAATACTGGTTTGGACCAAACGCTTCATTGTTTATGAATAATGGCGCCGCATTTCCGTTACAGCAATAAAAGCTCACATCAATTTTACCATAGTTTTCAACCGTGGGGGTTGATGTGAAATTTGGACTTGTTCCTGTTCCGTCATTTTGAAAGTAGCTCAACGTGCCCATGCGTTCTCCGACAATCAGATCCAGCTTGTTATCGCCATTTACATCGGCCAATTCAGGGGCCGCATTTTGGCCGATAGAGTTGATTCCCATATAATTTGGCCCCACCAGAGTGAAGCTTGCAACTCCGCCTGATGGTGTGTTTTGAAAGTAGTGGAGGCTTCCGTCTGCGGTTCCTACGACCATGTCGAGATCACCATCGTTGTCAAGATCACCGAGTGTTGGGTAGGCAGCTTGAAAATCATATTGAGCCAAGTCTGCGAAATCATCATCCTGATGAACAAAGTTGGGAGCAGAGGAAGTGCCGGTATTTCGGAAATAATGCATGCTGCTATTCGATGATGCCGTGGGCGATCGATAGAAGTCAATGGCTAAAACCATGTCATCTAAGCCATCCCCATCGACGTCCAGAATCATGGGGACCGTGCCGGTGCCCAGGTCGAGCATTTCATCTAGAAGAAAGCGTTTTGTGTCTAAGCTGTAATTGGCACCCACCGATTGACTATTGGAATAAAGCCAGACGTGACCAGTGTTGCATGAACTGTCTATGTTATTGTTGGTGGTCACTAAAAGGTCCATTCGATTGTCTTGGTTTGCGTCAATTTCATATGCCGAAACCATGTATTGCATATCGGCCGGATCGTTACTGCTCGGAAAGGAGGTGGTTTGTTGATCCACGTCAATTTCACTTGAAACGATGTCTCCAATATTTGGAGCGAAAACCAGATGATTCGTTTGAATATCTCCAATGATTACATCGGGCAATGAGTCTCCAGTGACATCTGTTAGTAGAATCGAAGAACCCGGGTGATGACGCGCTGCCTGGTTCCAAGGAGCAGGTGGGCTGGGATTTGGTTTGCATGCGACGGCCTCTAGAGCGCTAGCATTTGCTGGTTCTTGAAATCCACCCCAGCATTCAGTGACGACCAAAAATTCGAGGCTATCGCAACTTCCATACTCCTCCATGGAGCGGTTTTGATGCCATACCAGACTATTCTCCGAATCGCCGTTTCCAAACGTGAGAATGTCAAGATCGCCATCATCGTCTACATCTAAAATGGCAGGCACATCACCTGGCAAGATGAATGCCGATGTAATTAATGATCCGTAATCAGACAAAATTGCTTCGGTGACACGGCTGAAGGATGGCGGAATTTGGCCATCGTTTGCGTCTACTCGAAACCCCCCGTTGTTGTAAGATATTATGTCCTGATCTCCATCACAGTCATAATCTCGAAGCAGGACGAGTTCATTTAAGTCTATGGGAAAAATGGCTTCGTGTTCAGGGGTGTAATCATACTCTCCTGAATTCGGGTTGTAAATAAACGTTCGCCAGGTGTCGTTTCCCCTGTCAAAAACAAAGAGGTCCATATTGGCATCATTGTCCAATTGAATTTCCGAAAATTGAACATTGGAGAATCCACCAACGGTGGCCTGTCTTAAGCTGCCATCGTAGTCAAAGTCCAGCGCCATGGATTCTTCAAATCCAATGTTGTATTGGCCGAAGGACATCCCAGCAGTAAGAATGCAAATAAATGCGGCTATTAGTTTTTTATCAGCTTGGCCCACGAAACGGAGTTCTTTTCAATAATAGAGACGATGTATACGCCATTTGGATATGGGCGAAGATCAATAATCTCATTATAGTATCCGTTTTTACTGTTAATGGTTGCAGTTGCGATCCTCTTACCCTGAATATCATGGACGTGTAATGTAGCATCACTGCCGACAATCGACAACAAACGTATGTGCGCTGTTTCGTGTGTAGGGTTCGGTTGAATTTGAAGCTGCCTACGCTCTGTTTTCGCTTCGGAAACTCCAACCTTCTGATTATTGGTTTTTTGAAGAAAGTATAAACCTCCAGCCCGCTGGCCGATGACCAATTCATCGCGAAAATCGCTTAACAAATCCACGCCAGTGACGGCGGTTTGAGTCGCCTCAACGATAATTGAGTCCGTAAGGTCAAAGGTGTCTGTGAAGTTGACCAGCGGCCCATAAATATTAATGCGTCCTTCTCCAGTGCCCATAAATAAATAGAGTTCGTTGGTGCTGTCTAATTTGCGAGTGAAGTATGGCACAGCTTGGCCTTCCAGCTCACTAAAAACGTTTATTCCGCCCAAATCTTCTATAGATGGAGTGCTGCTATAGTTTGGAGTAGATGAAGCGCCTGTATTTTCAAAATATTGAATGCGGCCATATTCGTCGCCTACCACGAGATCCATGCGGCCATCTAAATTCAGGTCGAAGAATTGCGGATGCGCTTCGCCCCCTACGTCAATGAGATGGTAATTTGGGGTGAGTTGTGAGAAATTGTACTGCTCTGGATATCCAATGTTTTTAAAGAATTGCAAGTGTCCTGTGTGATCGCCTACGACCAGGTCCACATCGCCGTCCTCGTCAACGTCGGTCAATGCGGGATGCGCCGACCTTAAGCCCAACGAACTGACATTCGCAAAATCGGCGTCTTCTAGTTCGAAGATTGGTGCTTGTGCCGTACCAACGTTCTTGTAATAATGCAAACGGGCCGCGCCAAGTGCTTGGTTGAAGGTGTTGTACCCAATGTTTCCGATGACCATATCTGGCAGAGAATCGCCATTCAAATCACCAAATGCGGGAAAGGATCGAAGCCCTACGTCAATCATTTCGCCAGAAATGAATCCACGCTGATTGAGTTCAAAGGATGGCGCGCTATTCGATCCGGTGTTTTCATAGTAGACATCTGATATCGATGCATCGGAAGTGTCAAACTCCCACGGATCGACCGTGTTTACTTGGTTTGAACCGACAAGCATGTCCTCATCTCCGTCATGATCAATGTCTATGAAATATGGGTAAGGTTGATTGTTCAGCTTGACCTGAACATCGTTTGATGGAAATTGGTTGTCGTTTTGACTTTGGTCAATCACACCATTCATGGTCGTGTTTGAGTTGTACATGCCAAAAATTTCATCGTAGTGATCATATGTGATCAAGAGGTCGAGCGCGCCGTCGCCATCGAGGTCATGCAGGTTTTGGGTCATGGTCACGTCTTTATCGCGCATACCATCAAATATGTTGCACGTGGTGTCGCAGCTGAATGCGCGCCAATTGTGAATCGGATGTGAACCGCCAGATACTCGAATATGGCCCCAACACTGGTCGCCGTAGATAAATTCAAGGCTGTCTGCAGTGCCATATTCCTCTACCGATTGGTTAATAAAGGTTGAAAATGAGCAGATGTCGGAATAGTTGACGGGAAAAAACATCATATCCAGATCGCCATCCTCATCTAAATCTCTCAGAACAGGAAGCGTATTACGGATCATTCTAAATGGCAATATGTTGCTTCCGCTTTTGTATTTGAGTTGAAGCTGCTCCAACTGATACTCTGGGACGGTCGATCCGACGTTCCGAAAGGCCTTTATGTTTTCAAAATTATGGGTGGAGAAAATATCCGGTTTCTGATCACCGTCGAAATCGCGGATTAGACAAAATCCACCGTCATATAACTTTGGAAAGTGTCGCTCAAAAGGCAATGAATCTTCAGCTATCGTATGCACCCAATTGTACTTCCCTGTGCTGGCATTGTATTTAAATCCTTTTCGAAGAGCTCCATCACGATCAAAAACAAAAAGCTCTTCGTCGCTATTGCCAGTAAAATCCATGGGGCTAAACTGTGGGTTATTTAATCCGCCTGCCCATGGGGCGTGCAATGTGTCGCCATTCTTAATCACCGGAATGAAGTTTACTGGCTCGTATCCAACATTAAATTGACTGTAAAGCGCAGAGCTAATTAGGAGACAAGACATAAGGATTCCAAGGGCAATGCGCATAGTGAATTAGACGATTGTCTTCATTGAAAGGTTGTACACTGAATTAGTATGTTCTACAAGCATTACATTTGGGCGCGAAATCAGATCCATGAAGCAAATACTTTCACTGTTGACCCTTATATTATTGGTCGGCAATTTAATAGGTCAAACAGACTCTACCAAAGTAAAATCTTTGAAAGATTACGGAAAGAAGCCGCATCTAGATATGCTGCTGGTGGATTTAAATTGGGATCGCTTAATAGGCTTGGATAACGCGGTTTCGCAGAAATGGTACGGCCGTGGGTTAGCTGTTAGTTTGATGTATGATTATCCTTTGACGCAAGACGCTCGAGTGAGTTTTGCAATTGGAGGTGGATTTGCCACGCACAGTTATTATACGGATGCACTCGTGAAAAAAGTAAACGGCACGGATGTAGCTGCCTTCCAATGGCAACCATCAACAGTAAAAGAAAAAGGCAAGATCTCTCTAAATTATGTGGACGTTCCGTTGGAGTTTCGATTTCGAACACTAGAAGATTCGCGAGAGCATCGATGGAAATTGGCAGTGGGTGGTCGAGTGGGTTACCTTATTAACGCTCATGAAACAACGATCGATGGGCAAGGGTTCAAGTCCAAGCTCTACCATTATCCGCACGTTTCAAAGTTTCGATTCGGCCCTTCGGTTCGATTTGGATATGGAGCCATAATGTTGACCGGTTTTTATTCTGTTTCTACGTTTTTTCAAACAGGAAAAGGCTTGAATGATATTAACGCATTTAGCCTCGGGCTAACGATTTCTCCTTTCTAAACGATCATGAAAATAGCAGGCAGTTCCTTTATGGTAGGCGCCTGACGAATAAGGCAGAAGTGGGGACCTTGAATATCTTGAGGCAGCGCCGTAAAAAGAGTTAGCTCTTCTGTCGATCCAATACGCGTTTCAATTCTTCAGCGCGCTGCGTACCAAGCTTTATTTTTTCACCATTTGCGCTAAACTCTACACAGGCATTGCCATGCGTGTAGAACCGCCGAGCATTTTTTCGATGTAGATTAAACATTGGCCTATTCATCAAGAATTTGGAATATGGCTTGACCACAACATCAGAAATGTCGCCCATATTAATAACCACCTTTTTATGTGTCATAGGCCCCGTTAGGGTCAATGTGTCACCTTCAATTTTAGTTTCGAGATGAGAAATGAGCATTGCACCGGCACTCATAATTAAAATTCCAATTCCTAAGTAGAAGAAAATATCAGCCGTATTGCCTTGAATATCATCAGAGGTGAAATAGAAAACAAAGCAAAAAAGGGTAATGACCATGCGGCGCATTATGCCGAACCTGTTGAACCCCATGTACTGTTTTTCCAAAAATGTAACGTCCTCTGACATGCGATAAAATTATAATAACTCGACTGAAATAACCGATTTAGTTGTGTCGCGGCATCGATTGTATTGGGAAACTTGAATTCCAGGTAGGCAAACAACCCTGTCGGTCGAGTCCTTTAAGACCATAATCCTGGAGCGAGAAAGTCGGTCAATCCCACGATCTTTTAAGTATTTCAGGACATTACACTTATAGTCAGAGCCAATAGGTTTGAACTGATCCTCGCGCTTCACGGTTGCCCAATTTAAAGGCCACTGAAGCGTGGATGCGTCTAACCAAATTTTTGACGGAGACTTTGGTAAGTCCTCACTGCTGAATGCAGTTTGAGTTAAAATTAGATAGGAGCCATCGCTTGAATGTGATCCAGTTTCATTAATCAATATTGATATTGGTTCTAGGTCGCGATCATGAATGATAACCCTCATACCCTGAAGCGCCGCCTTGTGGGTGTCAGACTCGACTATGGCGCCATTAGATCCGCGCAGCAAATCTGCACATTGAGTGCGATTGAAATTGAATTCATGCATTGCATGATAGAGCCAAATGTGGCGCACCTCTTCTGGAATTGAATCTAAGTTGACGCGAAAACCATTTGGGGTGGCACGCACGATAGACTTAGACAGTGCATTTATTGCAAGCTTATCTTGCTCTAACAATTTTAGAGAGCGGTGAAGTTTCAGCCGGGAATCATTCCCAATTTCATCCAGCAATGGCATCAGTTTATGCCTGATTTGATTTCGAGTATAATCCAACTTCGAGTTTGAAGAATCGGAGCGATAGGGAACCTTGTTCTCTTTGATATAGTCTTCGATTTCCGCTCTTGTAATATCCAAAAGAGGCCGCACTATTTCACCCCTTCTCCTTGGAATTCCTCCCATGCCTTTTATTCCGGTACCGCGCAATAGATTCATGAATACCGTTTCAGCTTGGTCGTCCAGGTGGTGGGCTGTTGCAATTTTGGTGTAGCCCTCCGAATCCAACAAGGAATTAAAAAAGGCGTATCGCTCGTTCCGAGCCCATTCTTGAGTATTCACATTTTCGGGCATGGATGCCTTCAGTATATGAAATGGTATGTTCCAAGACTTTGAAAACGCTGTAACCAGCTCCTCGTCTAGGTTAGAGTCTACACCACGCAGTTGATAGTTGATGTGCGCAATGCCAATGCGAAATCCTTCGGAATGCATCCAATGTGCCAGCGCCATGCTATCGATACCACCACTCACCGCGATTAAGATTTTATCATCCTTATCAATGAGTTTATGCTTCCCTATGGAATCTTTTACCTTTTGCATTATGCGAAATTAGACTCAGCGGTTTTGGAATCTTGCATTAAATAAAGAATCGGTTCTGCCTTGGCCAGGCACTCATCGTATTCCAATTCGGGGTCGCTCATCGCGGTAATTCCTCCACCCACTTGAAGACTGAGATATTCCGATTTGGCATTGTAAAGCAGGGACCGAATAATTACACTAAAGTCTGCGTTTTTCTCAGGGGTGATAAATCCGAAGGTGCCCGAATACAACCCGCGCTTGGTCGATTCAACTTCTTCAATAAGCTGCATCGCACGAATCTTTGGGGTGCCTGTCATGCTTCCCATGGGAAAGGCCTTTAGAAGTGCATCAAATAGATTTGTCCCTGGCTTTAATTCAGCCTTTACAGTGCTGTGCATCTGATGAATCTGTGGGTAGGTTCTAATTTCATACAACTCCGGTACCTGAACAGATCCCTTCACTGCAAAATGGCTTAAGTCGTTGCGAACCATATCCACAATCATGACATTCTCACGTCGATCTTTTTCGGAGGTTTCTAGCTCCTCGAGGTATTGCATATCGAGCAGGGGTTCCGAGCTCCGACGCGCCGTCCCCTTCATAGGTTGAGAAAGAACGTTGCTGCCACTAAAGCTTAGAAAGCGCTCTGGACTCCAACTCATTAGAAATTGATCTCCATGTCGAAATAAGGCACAAAATGGGTTCGGGTTAGCGGCGAACCCATCATTAAACACCTGAGCCGGATTGAGACTTGCGTGATCCCAATAAAACTCTTGGCAAATATTGGCTTGATAGATGTCTCCTCGTTGAAGGTGGTGGGCTATGCGCTCAAGGTTATCGAGATATTGCTGCTTGCTTACGCGCTTCTTAACATTATCGACGATGGTCTTTTCAAACTTCGAAAGGTCAACCCGATTAATTTTTTCAAAAATGTCTGACGCAAGCTGGCCGTCTTCGTTCGTCGGAGACCCCCCAATTTCAACATGTCTGCCGGATACTCGAATAACCCACTGAGGAACAACCATGGTGAATTCTGGAAACCCCACTCGATCATCATGCGCTGAGTTAAGATCCTCAAGTTGATTCTTGAGATCATAATTTAGGTGAGAAATGATGTAATCCGAATGCTCTTCTATGAATTGTCCCGCCTCAGTTAAAGAGCCTTTAAATTCTGCTGCAATGCCTGATCCTGCAAAAACAGACAAAGCGTGATTGAACTCTGATCCCCAGCCTTTTCCTCTGAAACAAAAGCCATAAGTTTCGGAAGTGGCCCAGTAACTCAACTTATCTTGGAAGTTAAGGTCTGCCTCGAATTGCTTCCAAACCCTTTCCATTAGCGGGTGCGAGCCATTTCTTCGAGGGCTTCGATCCAAATAGGGTGGTCATTCAGGCTTTCAACCAATTGCACTTTTTCGCCACCGTTTTCTTCAAAGATTTCCTGATATTCCTCTCCAATTTCGATTGTAGTCTCAAGGCAATCAGCAACGAAGGCAGGGGAGAAAATTAACAGCTTCTTGGCTCCTTCTTTGCCTTTTTGTGCAACTACCTCGTCACTGAAAGGGTGGATCCACTTTTCATCCAATCGAGATTGAAAACTCACTGTGTAATGTTCTTCAGGTATGCCTAAACCTTCGGCCAACAATCGTGTGGTGCCATAACAGGTGGCCTTATAGCAATATTGGTTTTCATCATTAACCTCATGGAGGCAGTCGCGATCGTTGCACAAGCCATCGTCATATACCTTGTCTACATGACGCTCAGGAAGGCCATGATATGAAAAAATCACATGGTCGTAATCTTTCCAATTATGCTCCATTCCACGCTGAATAAATGCGTTGATGAAACCGGGGTGATCCCAATACTGGCTTACGAATGAAAGCTCTGGAATTACCCACCACTTTCTGATTATGTCCATTACCTCTTCAATTGCTGATCCGGTGCTGGCTGAAGCGTAGTGAGGGAAAAGCGGAATGGTGATGATTTTGGATGGATTTGATTTTTGGATTCGCTCCAGAACCGAAGGAACGCTAGGATTCTTGTAGCGCATGGCTAGCTCAACAGTATAATCTGCACCGAGCTTTTCTTGAAGCAGGTGCTTCACTTTGTTCCCATGCGTGATAATTGGTGAACCATCTGGGGTCCAAAGGTCCTTATAGATTTTCGCGCTCTTTGGTGCGCGAAAAGGCACGATGATAAGATTAACAAGAATCTTTCTTAAGAGCCACGGAATGTCAATGACCCTGGGGTCATTCAGAAACTGACTTAAATAGCTCCGAACGTGAGTGACACTTGGACTATCTGGAGTCCCGAGGTTTACAAGAAGTACGGTAGTTTTCGACATGTGATATTGCGTTACTGAACACTTGATCCAAGGGAAGGTTCAGCGTATCGGTTATTGAGATTAATTGTTCCGGCTCGAAAGTAGTTCTGTGATTCGGATCGGAGTAATATTTCGTCCAATAAGATGTCCATTTTTTTACCTCCACGGTGTAGCTGTATTTGAATCTTGTTTCCTGAATTTTGAACGCGAAGTGGGAGAACGCATAAAATCCAATTTCCATCTACTTGTTCGGTATAATCGACTACTTCTGATAGGTGAAAATCCAACTCCACATCATCTTGAAATTCTTTGTACCACACTTGCGTATTGGCCATCTCATGTGTCCCAGTTTGAAACCAAAAACTGAGTTCATAGAGCGTGTCTTTCTCGAAGTGAAATGTTGCTGGGATAAGATTTGTCCATGCTGTTCTGTTTGTGTGCAGCATTCCTGCTCCACGATACGCATTTATGCTTGATTCGGCGTCGAATGATTGATAGTTTTCCAAGGAATCAGATAATGACCTGGCGTTAGTCATCTGTTGAGTGAGGAGGGCTATTTCCTGCTCTCTCAAGATTTCTATTTCCGCACTAGAGATCTGTCTTAGTTCGTATTCGGAGTTCGCGTCCAGGAATGAAGACGCCCGGTTTATGCCGTCTTCACCGTGCCTTAACTGTACATTTCTTTTGACCAGCACGAGGTAGTTTTTATTGGATGGAGCGATTTGGTTCCAAGGAAACGTGATGGCATTGAATTGACTAAGCGTTTGCTTGAGTGAAGTTCTGCTCATTTGAACTCCCGTAAGAGGTAGTCCAGTTTTAAGACTTAGTGCGAAGCTATATTCTTGAATCCCAGCCTCCGCTCGAGTTCGAAATCCTTCAGAACCTACATGGAAATAGGGTAAGGGAATAATGGCATCATATTGATCGGTATTCACTTTTGCAGTGAACGCCGCGATTTCTTCAGAATGAAAGACCGATGTGCCGCTGATTGTTTTTGAAATCACTTGCTCTCGGATTGAATACACATCCATAGCTAGCACCGCGAATAGCGCAAACGAAAATATCAGTGCATACGGCTTAGAACGGCCTTTTAGCCAGGTTCCAATATTGACAATCGCAAGTAAGTTTACCGCGTAGAAAAACACAAAAGAGAACCGTCCTACGCCACGAAACTGCTGGAGCGGCCCGAGGTATTCGAGTAGCTGATCCAGCCTCCAGATAGTGAATGGAAAGGCAAGGGAGAGCAGGAGCAACGGGATGGAGGCAACAAATAAAGTTTCTGCCCGCGATAGGCCCTTGAGTCTTTTTTGGCCCAAAATAACGATGGCCATCACGAATCCGATCAGCCCAAATATTCCAATGAAGTATCCACCTTCAGCTGACTGTTTAAATGTGGATCGAAAAGAGTTGAAATAATCGAAGTCTAGCGGTAGGAAAATGGATGACCAAGTGGCTCGGTAAAACAAAAACCCATACGGAGAACTCGGGCGATCAGACACATCGTCACCGAGCCAAACGAGCAGCTGAAATAGAACAATAGGTAAGACTGGTAATAGGATGGTGCGCATCCAATGTTTGCTTTTTCCAAGCCGCCCATCATTAGCCTGTTGAACCAATAACGTGAATAGCCAAAACATGCTGAGCATAATCAAGAAGTACGGATGAATAAACCCTGCAGCGATGAGAAATACGCTGAGTGCAATGCTGTAGCGTGCACGATTCGTTGTCAGCGACTTCCACAGAAATAAAATAACTATCGGAATGACCGCCACATATGCCAAAGAATAGTGGCCACCTAAACGCAATAATTGGGGGCTAATAAAAACAACCGATAGCGAGCCGATAACGGCAAACCACCAAGGTGCACCTGCTTTTATTGCAACATACTGTATGCATAGACCAGCGATTAGTATGGATATGAAAACAAGCCATGGTAATTGGTCTGCAGAGCCTGAAAGGAGCTTCAGGGCATTGGAGACTAAAGGTTGATTATCAGTGTATACTGCATGTTCCCCGTAAGGATAGTTCATGCCGTTGAACCAAGTATAGGAACTGTCGTGCTCTATATGATATGCAACCGTGTAGTAGTTTTTGGCGCCGTCTTCTCCCGTTCCAGGAATTTGGTTGCCCCAGGTCTCGAATTGAGCGCCGTATAGCACCCAAGCTATAAGCGCAAACAATGCAACGTGCAACAGGACGAGAATGAAACTGGCGGGTTTGTTCATGAATCTTGCCGCGAAACTAATTGGTTCAAGCTTCCGTTGAAGAATTGATCGAGAAATGGAAAATAAGGAGCAGGTAGTTTACTTTAGTAGCATGATTCGTATTGCGCTTGCAGATGATCACCAATTGGTTTTAGACGGCTTAAAGTCGTTGATTAAGGAACGCCCTGAATTTGAGTTTGTAGCGGAAGCAAACGATGGCCGTCGCTTGGTTGACGTCATAAATTCCGTGCAGATTGATGTCGCCCTCGTTGATATCGACATGCCGGTCATGAATGGGCTACAGGCTATCGAATCCATTAAGCAAAGTCATCCCGAGGTGAAGTGCGTGGCATTAACAATGCACAACGAAAAGGGGATGATCCAAAAGGTTGTTTCGGCGGGTGCTTGTGGATACTTGCTTAAGAATATAGATCAGGACGATCTAGTCGCGGCCATTATTAACGTCCACGAAGGAGGGAAGTCTTTTTCGGAGGAAGTAACCATGACTTTGGCCGGTTCCGGTGGTTCTGAGAATATCTCTTTTCAAAATAAGACCTTGCAAATTGACCTTACCAGCCGCGAAATTGAAATTTTGAAGCACATTGCGCAAGGCTATTCGAATAAAGAAATAGGGGATTTGCTTTTCATTTCGCACCGAACGGTAGATACACATCGCACCAATTTGATGAAAAAATTGGAAGTGCATAATATTGCAGGCCTAATTCGCTATGCTCTTCGATCGGGGTTGGTAGAGTAAGGAATTGGCAACTTAAACTACTTTTACCGTCTACTGTTAGATAGAAAACGAAGAAAACATGAATTCAAGAAAAAGCTTTATAAAAAACACGATAGCACTCGCGTGTATCTCACTAATAACCATCGGATTAACAAGTTGGAATCCACCAAGCGCCACCCAAGTTGAAATTGGAGACCCAGTTCCTTTGTTTCAAAAGGAAATGGTTGATATTAACGGAGCCCCAACTTTTTTAAGACAAGAAATGAAAATGAACGGGCTTCTCGTAGTCTTTTCATGTAATACGTGCCCATTCGTTTTGCAATGGGAGAATAGATATAATGAGCTTTATGAGCTATGTGCCGAAAATGAAATAGGAATGGTGCTCATTAATAGCAACGAAGCCAAGAGAACTGGGGATGATTCATTGGAGAAAATGAAGGAAAAGGCAAATGCCGAAGGATACAAAATGCCATACTTGATGGATGAAGGGCACCTTGTAGCAGATGCTTTCGGCGCTAGAACAACGCCACATGTATTTATGTTCGATAAGAATGCGATGCTTGCATACCGCGGTTCCATTGATGATAACAGCGAGGATAAGAATCAAGTTACAAAGCACTATTTGAAGGATGCGATCAATGCAATGTCGAAGGACGAAACGATTGATCCAAATATTACGCGTTCGATTGGTTGCAGCATAAAAAGAGTTGCACAATAAGAACACATTAAAGATTTGAAAGAGGGAAGTTTTGCTTCCCTTTTTTTATGCCAAATCGATGACAGTGTATGCTGTATTGTATTAACCTTTGCACCGAAATCGAATGCTACGATGAAAAAACTTAATGTCCTGATATTAGGAGGTGGAGGGAGAGAACATGCCATAGCTTGGAAACTCAATCAAAGTGAATGGATGGGTGGCCTTTTCGTTGCCCCAGGCAACGGAGGTACGGGCTTCATAGCCACGAATCTCGACATTCGGGAAACTGATTTTCCTGCGGTTAAGAGTGCAGTTATTGAAAATGCAATTGACCTCATTATTGTCGGTCCCGAGGCACCTTTGGTTAAAGGAGTTCGTGAGTTTATCGAATCCGACGTAGAAACTGAAAACGTTCGAATTGTCGGCCCAGGACGCCGAGGCGCACAGCTCGAGGGAAGCAAGGCTTTTTCAAAGGAGTTCATGGTCAAACATGGAATTCCAACCGCAAAATATGGGCAGTTTACCGCCAAAGAAATAGATAAGGCAAAAGCATTTCTTCATACCATGAAACCACCATATGTGCTCAAAGCGGACGGGCTCGCCGGTGGAAAAGGAGTTTTGATACTGGAGGATATTGTATCCGCTAAGGCCGGCCTGGATGAAATGCTTGGCGGGAAATTTGGTGCGGCTGGCGAAGTGGTCGTTATTGAGGAATTCCTTGACGGTATTGAGCTAAGTTCCTTCGTTCTTACCGATGGAAAGTCTCACATTAACCTGCCGTCGGCCAAGGATTACAAGCGTATTGGCGAAGGTGATACAGGCTTGAATACAGGTGGAATGGGGTCCATTTCTCCGGTTCCGTTTGCCGATGATGAATTTCTTCAACGTGTAGATGAGCGCATTGTGAAACCTACAATTGAAGGGCTTAAAAAAGACGGCATCGACTATAACGGCTTCCTTTTTATTGGACTCATGAATGTGGGAGGCGACCCTTTCGTGATTGAGTACAATGTGCGCATGGGTGACCCAGAAACAGAAAGCATCATGCCGAGGATTGAGTCAGATTTCCTAGAGGTACTTTGGAAGTGTGGAGGAGGTGAGCTTGAAGGATCTACTATTTCAATTTCCACTCAGGCGGTAGCGTCGCTCATGATGGTTTCAGGCGGATATCCTGAATCCTATGAAAAGGGCAAAGAAATTTTTGGTCTTACTTCAATCACGGAAGCATTGATTTTTCACGCCGGCACGAAAATGATTTACCCGAGCATTGAAACCAGCGGTGGAAGGGTGCTTACCGTCACATCTTACGGCGACAGCATAAAGGCTGCATTGGACACAAGTTACAGGGAAGCGAATAAGATCAGCTTCGACAAGATGTACTATAGAAAGGATTTAGGTTTCGACTTGAAGTCCTAGGACTATTTCAGCGTACCGTTTTCTTCAGCCTCTCGGTTGAAGTCGGCCATTTTCTTGATCCAAATTACCATGAGGATGGAAATAACAGCGATAATAACCCAGTTGAATCCATTTCCAGCTGCTTCTAATAGGCCAAAAGTCCAGTCAAATAAAGCTACTATCGGTTCGAGTATATCGTTAAGGTTCATGTCAGAAAATGTTTACGCGAATTTATAAAGTAGTTTCTTACGACAAGCAATAGAAGTTAAGTTTGCTGAAACATTCCATTCGTGATCACATTTTTACAGAAAAACGACGGTGTTCTCGTTGTGTTGGCTCCGGCTTTTGTGATCGTCGTTTCGATTGTGTCCCTGGTCTTTGGTGTAGGTGGGGAGCCAGATTACTCAACCGTCCCTCTCTTAAATATGTGGCTAAACCTGGGGAGTGTTCTCTCTTGGCCATGGCTGAACGTCACGCTTTCTATTCTATTTGCGATCGCGAGCATGTTACTGCTGAATCGGGCTATCCAAGGATTTGCGCTGATTGGAAAACTAACAAATATCCCCATGCTGCTTGTGGCCCTGCTGTTTTTTGCAATTCCAGAATCCTATAACCACGTTTTTTTCTGGATAGAAGCGCTCTTGCTAATTCGTGTGATTTTCTATTGTATGAACATCTTGGATGAAAAACATATGAATACGTCCATTTTCAACGCCTCATTTTTAGTTGGAATTATGGGATCGCTCATGCCCATTTTCCTTCCTGTGCTGGCAACGGTATTTGGTCTAATCATCCTAACGGGCAAAATGAATATTCGAAGGTTTCTCTTACTAATTGTTGGCGTGACTCTTCCAATTTACCTCTTAGGAATAGTCGCGTTTCTATTGGCACCTGAATTCAGCTGGCGGTCCATTGAAGTGATATCATCTAAGACAATTTTGCTACAGCATTCAATCAATGCAATGGTATATCTGGGGTGGGCCATTATTGGCCTTATTGTGGCAGTGGTCTATTCAAGATCGAACACACTGCGAGAGAAAAACAAGTGGCGTTTCGAAATTTTGTTGTTAATCGGCACGGGTGGTGCTTTTTTTATTGGAGGCATTCCATCGCTTGTGGCTGCGACGGTGGTCCCGTTAGTCATCGTCGTGGCTAGGGCAATGGCGCTTTCCAAACGAGTGTGGCTCACCCGTTTTTTGTTCTACTGTTTACTTGCCTTAGATGTAATAAACCTTTGGAATCTCTAGCCGTCAAACGCTGCGTATTTTTACCTTTGAGGCTTAATTTTCAAAGATGAAATTTGGAGTAATCACATTTCCTGGATCCAACTGCGATCAAGACATGACATATGTGCTCGAAACCATTATGGGTCAAGAGGTTGAGCGCCTTTGGCATAAAGACACAGATTTAAAAGGCTGTGATTTTATTGTTGTTCCCGGTGGGTTTTCCTACGGAGATTACCTCCGGTCGGGGGCGATTGCCCGTTTCTCACCAATAATGAATGAAGTTATTAATCATGCTGCCAAAGGAGGTTACGTGCTGGGTGTGTGCAACGGGTTTCAGATTCTTTGCGAATCTGGATTGTTGGAAGGAACATTACTTCATAATACCAACCAAAAATTCATTTGCAAGAATGTTTACTTGAGAACCGAGTCCAATGCGTCTTTGATGACCGGGAGTTTGGCCAAAGGTGATGTGTTGAAGATTCCCATTGCGCATGGTGAGGGTAACTATTTTGCCTCGAAGGAGGTGTTAGAAAAACTCAATGAGTCCGACCAAATACTGTTCAGATATTGTGAAGAGAATGGAGAAGTGACTCCAGGTTCAAACCCCAATGGAGCCGCTCAAAATATTGCTGGTATCTGCAATGAAAAACGTAACGTATTCGGTATGATGCCACACCCTGAAAGAGCTGCCGATCCTGCGCTGGGTAATGAGGATGGACGCAAAATGTTTGAAAGCATTTTGGCTCAAGTCGAGGTTTAATGAATTTTGTCATTAACCCTATATTGTCGAGCGAAGGATAGAGTTAAAACAATATTCTTAAATAATTGTTAGTCAGCACAACCAACCACAATGTCTGAATCAAGTTTTAAAGCCGGAAAACATCTTTCTCAAATCGAGTTTCCGAGCGATTTACGCGAGAAATTTAATGTTGATCAGTTGCCCGACGTAGCCGATGATCTCCGAGATTTTATTATCGATGTCGTGTCGCAAAAAGGAGGTCACTTTGGAGCCAGTCTTGGGGTGGTTGAAATGACCGTGGCGTTGCATTATGTGTTCAACACGCCTTATGATCGTTTGGTTTGGGACGTAGGTCACCAGGCGTATGGCCATAAAATACTGACCGGTCGCCGTTCCGTATTTCACACGAACAGAAAATACAATGGCATTAGCGGTTTTCCGAAGATCAAGGAAAGTGAGTATGATAATTTTGGGGTGGGGCACTCTTCTACGTCAATTTCTGCTGCACTTGGTATGGCCGTTGGAAGTCGCACAAAAAGTGAGTTAGACCGACAGCATGTGGCCGTTATTGGTGATGGAGCTATGACTGCAGGTATGGCATTCGAAGGAATGAATCACGCTGGCGTTGAAAACACAAATTTGCTCGTGGTGCTCAATGATAACTGCATGAGCATTGACCCAAATGTAGGAGCCCTTAAAGAATACTTAACGGATATTACCACGTCTCAAACCTATAACAAGGTCAAGGACGAAGTATGGCACCTTCTCGGGAAGATGAGTCGTTTTGGCCCAAATGCCCGGGATATCGTTGCCAAAGTAGAAAACAGCATTAAGTCGGCGTTACTTCAGCACTCGAATTTATTTGAAAGCCTCAACTTTAGATACTTCGGCCCTATTGATGGACATGATGTGATCCACATGGCGAAGGTCATGGAAGACCTGAAACACATCCCCGGACCAAAAATTTTACACTGCATCACAACAAAGGGAAAGGGCTATGCACCTGCAGAAGCTGGCAGTCCAACCCAATGGCATGCCCCCGGCATATTCAATAAAGATACGGGTGAGATTATTAAGATTACCCCCAATGATCCGCAGCCTCCAAAATATCAAGATGTATTTGGTCATACCATTGTAGAGTTGGCGGAAAAGAATGAGAAAATTGTGGGCGTCACTCCTGCAATGCCCTCAGGAAGTTCATTGAATATTATGATGAAGGCAATGCCTGATCGAGCTTTTGATGTTGGAATTGCAGAACAACATGCCGTTACTTTTAGTGCAGGAATGGCTTATCAAGGATTGCGTCCCTTTTGTAATATCTATTCCTCCTTCATGCAACGCGCCTACGATCAAGTGATTCACGACGTTGCAATACAAAACTTGCCGGTTGTTTTTTGTTTGGATCGGGCAGGAGTTGCCGGAGCAGATGGTCCAACGCATCACGGAGCGTACGACATTGCCTATATGAGGTGTATTCCAAATCTGATTGTCTCTGCCCCAATGAATGAAGAAGAGCTTCGAAATCTGATGTATACTTCACAGTTGGAAGAATTGAAAAGCCCAATGGTAATCCGATATCCACGTGGACAAGGGGTTATGCCTGAATGGAAGACACCATTCAAAAAAATTGCGATTGGCACAGGGCGAAAGGTTAGGTCTGGAGCAGATGTGGCGATTTTGACGGTTGGCCATATAGGCAACGAAGGAATGCGTGCAGCAGAACGCTTGGCGAAAGAGAATTGTGATGCTGCATTGTATGATATGCGCTTTGTTAAGCCAATCGACGAAATGTTGTTGCATGAGGTGTTTGGTAAGTATGAATATGTCATTACCGTTGAAGACGGATGTGTGCAAGGAGGTTTTGGATCTGCAGTCATCGAATTCATGGTCGATAATGGCTACAAGGCAGACGTAGTAAGACTAGGTATGCCGGACAAGGTGATCGAACATGGGTCGCAAGAACAGCTTTATGCAGAGTGTCAATACGATGCGGACTCTATCGTTCGAGAAGCACTTCGAATGACATCAGAAAGAAAGTCCCTAAAGTCTTCGGGAATTGCTGGATAACAGAGCATCTCTTCTTATTTTTGCACGTCTTTTCTAGAACCGATTCAAGTTATTCGATGCGTTTATTATTTACTGTACTACTAGCGGCGTTTGGACTCAACTTGAGTGCACAAGTAATAAACACGTTCCCTTATTACGACGACCTTGAAACATGGACACTTTGCTCCGAGGTCTGTAGTGTGGCGTGCGCCATCTCAAGCGATTGGACAAACGTTGGAAATGTTGACTTCAGACCTGATACAGCCGGAACTCCAACAGGAAGTACGGGCCCGAGTGTAGATCATAATCCAGGCTTAAGCACGGGTGTTTATGCTTACGTTGAGTCATCCTCTCCTTGCAATCCAGATACCGCTCTTCTCGAGTCGCCATACGTTGACTTGACAAATGTGCAATCTCCGGGTTTTACTTTTTGGTATCATCAACAAACGGCCACATCGATACCCGACACATTTGATATTCTTGTCTCCACCGACAGTGGTGCAACATGGAGTACTGCCCTGACTGGTCCAAATAATTCTTCATCCACATCATGGCAATTCGATTCCTTAGGGCTAGGGGCATACCTCGGTTTTGTAATTAAACTGAGGTTTCAATTTATTACCGCGAATGCGTTTAATGATTTTGCCGTGGACGACTTTACATTTCATGGCATCCAAATTATAGATGCTGGGGTCGATTCGTTGTTTTCTTCAAATGGATTTTGTCAAGGTGATAGCAGCAATCTCTGCATCAATTTGGTCAACGATGGAATTCTACCTATCGATTCAGTTACGATATATTCAAGCCTAAATGGCGGAACATTATTTAACCCATTTATTTTCCAAGACACTCTCGGGCCGGGCGAGGACACAATTCTGTGTATCGGAAATGCCCTGTTGAATACAGGCGATTCAATCGCTTTTTATACGGACATGCCGAATGGGTTGAATGACACCTTCAATCTAAACGACACCATGGCACTTACGGTATTAATGAATGCTTCTCCAGTTTTAGATGCTGGTGTGGACACTACCATTTGTGGTTTTGTAAGCTACGCGCTTGGTGGTAGCCCAACTTCTACTACGGCTACAATTTTTGATTGGACATTGGGGACTTACCTAAACGATAGTACGCTGGCAAATCCGAATGGATACTTTACGCAAAGTGGAACATTTACCTACGTAGTCGAGGGTATTGACGCTAATCAATGTTCTGGATTAGATACAGTGAACATTACTGTTTATCCAATACCAACAATTGATGCTGGTGAAGACACGACCGTCTGTGCCAATGATAGCGTTGAGCTTGGCGGAAGTCCCACGGGTCCAGCATCAGCGAGTTATCAATGGTCAAACGGGGCATCGCTTAATGACGATACACTCCAAAATCCTATGGCTTCAGTGGTGGTTAGTACGGGGTTTTACCTAACCGTAACGGATACCGGTGGATGTCAATATGTTGATTCGATGTTCGTCTTTATTTCGGTCCCACCGGCATTAGACCCAGGGCCTGACACTTCGGTATGTATTGGAGATTCGGTGCAATTAGGCGGCTCTCCGATTGCCACAAACTATGACTCTATCATGTGGTCTCCTTCGGCAACATTGAGCAATGATACCGCAGCAAACCCATTGGCGGGACCTACGGTGTTTACAACATACTACGTAACGCTGATCGATACCTTTGGTTGTAGTTTCAATGATTCCGTTGACGTCACTGTGCTGGCGCTCCCGACCGCGAGCGCTGGAAATGACACAACCATATGTGCATACGCCAATGTCACAATTGGTGGAAATCCTACTGGACCTGCAACTGGCCTTTACAATTGGTCGCCTGGAACGCTGTTTGTCGATTCTACACTTGCAAACCCGCAGGTGAATGTCACTCAAGACACTCAGCTCATTGTTGTGGTAACTGACTCTACCACTGGTTGCTCCAGTTCTGACACAGTTCAAATAACCATCTTGGCCTTGCCCCTAGCAGATGCTGGAGCGGACACGGTAATTATTTGCGAAGGCGACACGGTGACTTTAGGAGGTAACCCAACCACAATCGCGGGAAACTCGGTGAGTTGGTCTCCAGGTTTGGATCTAGACGATTCCACGGCAGTCAACCCAGTATTGACAGGGTCTCAGATATACGTCATCACTCTTACGGTTACCGAACCGGTAAATAGTTGTCAGAATTTTGATTCAGTCTTAGCTATAGTGAATGCAGTGCCGGCAGTAGAAGCGGGTATCAATTACACAATTTGCTTGGGCGATACAGCTGAATTAGGTGGTGCTCCAACCAGTAGTTTAATTGGTTCATACCAATGGTCTGGGGGTGGTTTTCTAAATTTCGATACCGTTGCCAACCCATTGGCGACCCCAACACAAGACACCGTCTTTTTCGTTACCGTGACGACCTCTTCGGGTTGCGTAGGGACCGACTCTATAGAGGTTGTGGTGAATCCATTGCCTGTCATTACTGTAACCCCATACGTGCAGCAGTGCTTGGAAGATACAGTGCAGCTGCAGGTGGCAGGCGGCACTTCATATGCCTGGGATAATGGGACGTTCTTAAGTGATACATCCATTTCAAACCCTTTGGCTTATCCGCTTGGAAATACTGTTTTTACTATAACTGTCACCGACGTAAATAGTTGTTCGGATACGGCTCAAATAAACGTGGTGTTCTATCCATTCCCCAATGTGGATGCCGGAGCCGACGATACAATATGCAATGGAAACGCCGCACTCCTCAATGCAACAGGAGCTGTTAATTATGCGTGGTCGCCCTCCTCTGGCTTATCAAATGCAAGCATATTTAACCCCAGCGCCACTCCAACGTCAACTACGGAGTATTTTGTAGAGGGAACGGATGGCAACGGATGCTCATTTATCGATTCGGTTACTGTTTTTGTCAACGTATTGCCTGCTGCAGATGCTGGATCGGATGTTGATGTCTGCCTGAATGACTCAATTCAAATTGGTGGAAGCCCAACTGGTCCGGTTGGAGCATCCTATAATTGGCCGCACAATCACTTAGGAGATTCCTTGTCGTCAAATCCTTATTTCTTGGCCGAGAACATTACTCCTGGGGTATATCCATACGCAGTTTCGGTAACTGATGTCAATGGTTGTGTGAGCGTGGATCAGCTCGATATTAATGTAATTGATGATCCCATTCCGGTCATTAATCCAATCGCCAATACTATTTGTATTGGAGATACAATAATGATTTCGGCGCAGGGTGGGGTGGCTTATTCCTGGTCTCCGACAAATACTTTGACAAACTCTACTGGATCGCAGGTTGGGGCCTTGCCATCAGATACCACCCTTTATACCGTTACGGTCACAAATACATTTGGCTGCTCATCCACCACTTCTGATTACGTAAATGTATTTGACCTCACACCAGCTAATGCAGGATCTGACACTGCAATATGTCAACAGGATACATTTAACATGAGTGCCACTGGCGGAGTCGCCTACCAATGGGGGTCATCTGTATTTTTAGGTGGATTTACGGGTGCCAATCCGCTTGCCTTTCCAGTTCAGACGCATACGTTTACCGTGACCGTTACCGATCAAAATAATTGTTCGGAATCGGATCAGGTGACTGTTACCGTAAATCCGCTTCCGATCGCGGCGGCGGGTGCCGATAAGCGCATTTGTATAAATGACGGGGTGGAGATCGGAGGCTCACCAACTGGCCCTCCAGGGTCAACATACAAATGGACACCTGCTTCAAGCATAGACAATGCTGGGCTAGCCAATCCAATGGCAACACCGACGGTCACTCAGCTTTATAAAATCGTGGTTACATCGGACAACGGATGTAGAGATTCGGCGGAAGTAGAAGTAATTGTGGATTCGCTGCCTGTGGTAAAACTTGCGGATCCTATTGAACCAATCTGTGATGGAGATACGTTGACGATATACGTAACACCTGGTTACGAAACCTACGCTTGGTCTCCTGATATTCGAATCATTGGGCTTGCGAAGGATTCAACATCGGTATACCCAACCAAGGACAAAACATACAATGTCGCAGTCACGAACAGAAATGGATGTGCGTCTTCTACTGATATTGATGTGCACGTGAATGCCCTTCCAATTATTGAGGTGAGCGATGACTTCGAAATTTGTGACGATGATACGGTGCAGCTGGAAGCGATTGGAGGAGTAATATATGAGTGGTCTGATGGCGCAACGCTTGCCGATTCGATGTCTAGGATCACATTAGCTTTTCCAACAGAAACAACGAATTATTCGGTCACAATTACGGATACGAACTACTGCCAAACGGTTGGTAAGCTTACTGGTATTGTTTATCCGTTACCTGAGATCGACGCGGGTGACGATCAAGAGAATTGCGACATCCAAGTGGTTTATCTCGGCGGCGAGCCTGCGGGCCCTGTAGATGCGGTTTATTATTGGTCGCCAGCAACAGGATTGGATGACCGATTTAGCCCGAACCCTGCTTTGCTAAATCCAGAGCGAACCACATATACACTTGAGGTTCAAGATAGAAACGGCTGTTTTAATACCGACAGCGTAACGATAAACGCAGATTGTTATTCGCTTATTTATGCTCCTTCAGCTTTCACACCAGGCTTTAATGGATTGAATGATGGATTTAAATTGGAGTACTATCGAATCCAAAACCCACACTTGAGGATATACAACAGATGGGGGAATTTGATGTTTGAGACAAAGGATCTTGACGAAGCTTGGGATGGTAGTGAGCCCAATGACAACGTTATTGCTCCATTAGGAACATACTATTGGATCCTAACCTATAAAGACGAAGCCTTGAAAAAATTATCCAAGGAAGGCACGGTGAACTTGATGAAATAAAAAAAAGCCAGCTAATTGTTTAGCTGGCTTTTTTGTTTCCTGGAGTTTACTTCTTTACGTCCTTCTCGAGGTCGGCTTTGTAGTCCCACTCTTCCAGGAACTTCGTGGTTATTTTACCATCTCTAAATTTCGGCTGCTGCAGTAATTTTTGGTGAAATGGGATGGTGGTTTTTACACCCTCAATAATGTACTCACTAAGCGCCCGCTCCATTTTTGTCAAGGCCTCTTCACGCGTTTGCGCAACAGTTATAAGCTTTGAAATCATGGAATCGTAATATGGTGGAATGGAATATCCAGCGTAAACGTGGGTGTCGATTCTTATACCATGACCTCCAGGTGAATGATAGTTTGTAATCAATCCAGGACTAGGTCGGAAATCATTAAGAGGATCTTCGGCGTTGATTCTGCACTGAATCGCATGGCCTACTGGCTCATAGTTCTTTCCACTAATCGGCATTCCAGAAGCAATTTTGATTTGCTCCTTGATAAGGTCATAATTAATTACCTCTTCGGTAATGGTATGCTCAACCTGAATTCGGGTGTTCATTTCCATGAAGTAGAAGTTGCGATGCTTGTCAACCAAAAACTCAACGGTACCTACACCTTCATACTTAACGGCCTTCGCAGCCTTAATTGAGGCGTCGCCCATTTTCTTGCGAAGCTCCTTCGTCATGAAAGGTGATGGCGTCTCCTCTACTAGCTTCTGATGTCGTCTTTGCACCGAACAATCACGCTCGCTTAAGTGACATGCTTTACCGAATTGATCGCCGGCAATTTGAATTTCGATATGGCGTGGCTCCTCGATGTATTTTTCCATATACATTCCATCATTGCCAAAGGCCGCCTTTGCTTCTTGTCTAGCTGAATCCCAAGCTTTTTCGATCTCAGACTCTTTTCTGCAAATACGCATTCCACGGCCACCGCCACCAGCGGTGGCTTTTATGATCACAGGATACTTAATTTCTTTGGCAACCTTCTTAGCGTCATCGACACTTTTTAAGAGCCCAACGGATCCCGGAATAGTTGGCACACCGGCTTCAGCCATAGTGCGCTTTGCGTTGGCCTTATCACCCATTCCATCAATCTGGTCTGGGGTGGCGCCAATAAACTTAATTCCGTTTTCCTCGCAGATTTTAGAAAACTTTGAGTTTTCTGACAAAAATCCATATCCAGGATGGATCGCATCTGCGTTGGTTATCTCAGCCGCAGCAATAATATTTGGAATCTTTAAGTAAGATTCACTGCTTGGGGGAGGGCCAATGCATACTGCTTCATCGGCAAATCTGACGTGTAGGCTATCTGCATCTGCCTTGGAATAAACCGCAACAGTTGCAATATCCATTTCACGGCACGTTCGGATAATTCGAAGCGCGATTTCACCTCGGTTTGCAATTAGTATTTTCTTAAACATGTTTGAGTTGAATTATGTAAAACAGACTTAAGAAGGGTCAACCAAGAATAATGGTTGGTCATATTCAACTGGTGTAGCGTCATCTACCAACATCTTCACAATCTTTCCAGATACCTCTGACTCGATCTCATTGAAAAGCTTCATTGCTTCAATAATGCAAATGACTTTTCCTTCAGATACTTCATCTCCTACATTGACGAATGATGGAGTCTCAGGATTTGGTGAACGATAAAAGGTTCCAATCATTGGAGACTTAATCGTTATGAGTTTGTCGTCCTCGGCAGCAGGCGCTGGGGCCGCAGCGGCAGGCGGGGCTGGAGCGGCAGCTGGTGCTGGCGCAGGTGTCGGAGCGGCAGCCATAGCTTGTGGAGGGTAGTTCGCTGGGATGGTTACTACCTGAGGTGCCTCCGGTGTTTTTGACCCAGCTTTAATGTTGATCTTAATATCCTTGGTTTCGAGTTCCACTTCATTCACACCTGATTTTGATACGAATTTGATGAGTGCTTGAATTTCGGTTAAATCCATGATTTGGTTTTATTTAGGGTGACTAAAATATACTTTAGCGACTAATGTTCGATTAATTATGATGGATCGTACGCCCATTTAAGATAGACTGATCCCCAGGTGAATCCACCTCCAAAGGCGGACAGGATAATATTATCTCCTTTGTTCAATTTAGATTCCCAATCGGTAAGACAGAGAGGGATTGTTCCGTTTGTAGTGTTTCCATATTTATGGATGTTGATCATGACTTTTTCTTTGCCTAATCCCATTCGCTTTGCTGTTGCATCAATAATGCGCAAGTTAGCTTGGTGAGGCACGAGCCACGCAACATCATCCGCGCCTAGGTTGTTGCGCTCCATAATTTCGTAGCTGACATCAGCCATATTTGATACAGCAAACTTGAATACAGTTTTTCCTTCTTGATGCACATAGTGCTGCCGTGCCGCAACGGTTTCTTCGGTCGGGGGATACTCTGAACCGCCTGCAACCTGATGAAGGTATTGCATGCCGTTTCCATCAGATCGAAGAATCGAATCTTGAATTCCACTACCAGATTCGTCCGCTTCAAGAAGAACCGCGCCGGCCCCATCTCCAAAAATGATGCATGTCTGACGATCGGTGTAGTCAATGATCGATGACATCTTATCGGCGCCAATAACGATGACTTTCTTATATGATCCCGTCTCGATGAATTTGGATCCGGTAACTAAACCGTAAATAAACCCAGAACAAGCGGCGTTAAGGTCAAAACCGAACGCATTGCTCATGCCCACTTTCGCGCTAACGATGTTTGCAGATGCTGGGAAGATTTTATCTGGAGTTACAGTGCAGAAGATTACGAGGTCTATTTCTTCAGGGCCTATTCCTCTTTTTTCAAGAAGCTTCTCCACAGCAACCTTAGCCATTTCAGTAACCCCTTTTCCTTCTCCTTTGAGAATTCTACGCTCTTTAATACCGGTGCGTGTGGTGATCCAATCGTCAGTGGTGTCGACCAATTTTTCCAACTCCTTATTGGATAGAATATAATCGGGAACGTGTGACGCAACGGCCGTAATTGCAGCTCTTGTTTTAGTCATAAGTTAAGTAAACACTTTTCGAATGCGATCAGCAAGATTTGCCTCGGCAGTATCTACCGAAAGCAGAATCATGTTTTTGACTGCATACTGATTTGAAATACCGTGTCCAATTATAACGTTTCCATTAACACCAAGTACAGGGGTGCCGCCATAAATTTCATAATTGAAACGTTCAAAATAGCTGTCTTCGATGCTTCGCTTTTTGATAAGTGTATAAAGTGCCTCAGCTTGCTTGAGCACAATGTTTCCAGTGAAACCGTCACAAACAATGACATCGGCCTTTCCGGAAAACAAATCGCGCCCTTCAATATTTCCGATGAAATTAAAGTCTTTACTTTCTTTCATCATTTCATGAGCCGCCTGCGATAATAAGTTGCCCTTCTCATCTTCCTCTCCAATGTTGAGTAATCCAACCTTTGGATTGTCAATATTGTAGATATGTTCGGCCATAATGCTTCCCAATATCCCAAATTGATAGAGTACGTCAGGTTTGCAATCTGCATTGATTCCTACGTCGAGAATTAGACTAACGCCTCCATTGAGAACGGGTAGGGCAGATGTTATACTTGGCCGAATGACTCCTGGAATGGTTCGGATGGAATACATAGCTCCAACAAGCATAGCACCACTGTTCCCGGTGCTCGAAAAAGCCTGTAGAGAACCATCACTAAGCATCTTGAAGCCTAACCCAATAGTAGAATTTGGTTTCTTTAAAAAAGCTTTAGTCGGATGTTCGCTCATCTCGATGGCCTCCTCCGTATGAACGATTTCAAAATAATCGTTGGGAAGTCCTTCGCGTTCGAGGATGGGAATTATTTGGTCCTTATTGCCTATGAGGCAAATCTTCGCACGTTCGCCGAGTTCCTTTTGGGCCAATATAGCGCCCAAAACATTGGCGTCTGGAGCGAAATCACCACCAGAAACATCAAGGCCTACTTTCATGGCCATAGCGCTAAATTAGGCCATTGTTTCTTTCTCCATCACTACTCTACCCTTATAGTAAAGTTTGCCCTCATACCAGTGGGCTCGGTGATAAAGGTGAGGTTGCCCTGTTGTTGGACATGTAGAGATTTGGGGCATTTCCGCCTTGTAGTGCGTTCTGCGTTTATCTCTTCTCGTTTTCGATATCTTACGTTTAGGATGTGCCATGGTCTAAACCTTAATTTTTCAATTTTTCTAACGCCTTCCAGCGTGGATCTTTTTCTTTTTCCTCCTCTTCAACTTGTTCTTGATCGTCAAAGTAGTGTTCAACTTCTGGGTTGCATTCATCTGGTTCATGCAGTCGTTTCGACGGCAAGTTGAGCGAGGTGAACTCGTATAAGAATTGACTTACATCAAGTTTGAACTCGCTATTTCCAAGAAATATTACCTCATCATTGCTAAAATCAGTTTTGGTTGCAAAACGGGCAATGAGTTCTTCCTCAAAGCTTAAGTCCAACCAAACGTCGTCGCCACAATGATCGCATATGGTTTTTACCTTTCCTGATATAGAAAAGGCAAGGTTCAACATGCGGTCGTTTTTCTCCATTCGCAATGCAGCATTGAGCTTCGCATCACTAATTTCTTCACTATTTCGATCTTCAAAGAACGCAGCTTCTAAATCCCATTCAAAATCATGAGCTCCGTTTGCGAGACCGCTAAACTCAACTTCATATTTTAATTCTGGATTCAAAGAGCTTTTAAAAAGGGTTGCAAATGTAACTAAACCCAAGACACAAAAACACCATTAAAGTGCTTTATCTGAGGAAGTTTGTAGGGCCGAGGATTCTAAGGCGCGTTGCGACTTTCGAGTGTTGTAAATGTCCATGGCTAAAAAGATTGCATTTCTGAATGATGTTGGGTCTGCTTCACCCTTGCCTGCAATGTCAAACGCGGTTCCGTGATCGGGCGAAGTTCGAACAATTGGAAGGCCTGCCGTGAAGTTTACACCACCATCGAATGACAGTGCTTTAAACGGTGCGAGGCCTTGATCATGGTACATTGCCAATACTCCGTCAAAATTTGAACGTTGTGATGATCCAAAGAATCCGTCGGCAGGAAATGGGCCAAATGCCAAGATTCCTTCTTGAGTCAATTGCGCTATAGCTGGACGGATTATTTCTTTCTCTTCTTCTCCCATTAGACCGCCGTCGCCATTGTGCGGGTTTAATCCAAGGATGGCAATTTTGGGTCGATTGATGCCGAAGTCCTGGGTTAAGGATCGCGCGAAGACCTGTGCTTTTGTGACTATTCGATCTGCGCTAAGTGAGGATGACACATCCTTCAGAGCCATATGACCACTAACAAGAGCTACCCGAAGTTGGTCGTGTGCAAGAATCATCAATGGATTATCCTCATTCGCATAATTTGCGAGATATTCGGTATGCCCAGGGAAATTGAAATCCGCGCTTTGAATGTTTTCTTTGTTAATAGGAGCGGTTATGAGCACGTCCATTTTGTTGGAAGCGATGTCTTCGACGGCGGCTTGCAAAGATTTGAAGGCATACTTACCCCCGTCTTCCGTAAGCTGTCCGAAGTTCACAAATGCATCGTCACTCCATGTGTTTACAACGTTGATCTTGTTGGCGTCGATCTCATCCGCGGTCTTGCATTCTTTAAATGAAAAACCCTCAACGCCTATCGTCTTCATGTGAAAGTTGACGGTTTTGGCTGAGGCATAAATCACCGGGACGCAATGTTCGTATACCCGCGAATCGCTTAATGTTTTCAATGCAACTTCAAGTCCAATTCCATTGATGTCTCCGCAAGAGATGGCTACCCTAATCTTTTTGTGCTTTCCCATTTACCTTTAATATTCGACCGTTAAGTCGATTTCACAACTTTTTTCAGTTGAATTTGTCTTACTTTGAAAATACGCAGCGAATGTAATGAACGGCCGATCAACGCTTTTTAAAATACTGCGTCTTTCTAGTAATGATGCGTAAACTTATTATTCCATTCATGACCCTGATTCTGCTGCTGGCGGCTTACGACGTAAGTGCTTCACATAATCGGGCCGGTGAGATAATATATGAACGAACGGGGTCAAGTCCCTTCGAGTATACCATTACCATAATTACCTATACCAAAACGGGCGGGCAAAGCGACGATGCGGATCGATGTGAGCTGGAGTTGTTTTTCGGCGACGGCACAAGGGAATACGTAAGTCGGGTCAACGGTAACTCAGGTTCAAGCTGCAATCATATTGGCGAGCAAATCACGACCAACACCAAAAAGAATATTTACACAACCACCCATACGTACCCGGGTGCTGGAATATTCAAAGTGTACATGCAAGACCAAAATAGGAATGCTGGGGTGAAAAACATCCCCAGTTCTGACAACGTCTGGTTCTATATTGAAAGTGAAATAGTAATTGATGTGAGTTCTGGTGGAAACACAGCGCCGACATTGCAAAACGCACCTATTGATAATGGATGTGTGAAAGAAATATATTACCACAACCCTGGTGCGGTTGACCCTGACGGAGATAGCTTGGTATATAGTATAGTGTCTAGTAAAACGGCAAATGGCCAATCAATTCCTGGGTTTGTATTGCCTAATGCTGTGTCTGGTAGCTCTGAAACATTGACCATCGACGAGCGCACTGGAACATTGAAATGGGATTCTCCGCAAGTTCAGGGCGAATTCAATATTGCCATACGGATAGAGGAGTGGCGGTATAATGTCAATAGTGGGGCGCTGGTATTTGTAGGCTCCATACTGCGAGATATGCAAATCGATATTCAACCGTGTGAGCCGAAAGAGCCGCCGATAATATCGGATATGAGAAAGACCTGTGTTGAGGCCGGCAAAGTGCTTCGTGTTTTGGCGCGCGTTACCGACGGAGACGACGACGCCATTGATTTTTCAGCTACTGGATTTCCCCTCAATTCTGGAGAAGGTGGTTCGTTGAGTCCTGACGGGATTATTGGTCAACCTCAGCCCGTAGAGATGGAATTCATTTGGAACACGCGATGTGATCATGTCCAATTTGAATCATACTGGGTGTATTTCAAGGCTAAAGAAAATCTTGGCCTAAGTGATGAGGAGTTAGTAGACTTTGAAGAGTTGGAAATTCAGGTTGTTGCTCCGCCAGTTCAAATCCTAAATGTTTCTCCAAAGGGTGCGGCCTTGGAGCTCAACTGGACGAACGCTCCATGCGAGGGAGGCGATGGGTATGAAATATATCGATACAACGACAGTTTAGGGTATATCGGTAAAGATTGCAATACCGGTGTTCCGGGAGCTTTAGGATATGAACTAATTGGGCGCAACGAGGGATTGGAGAACCGAACATTTCTGGATGATAATGATGGCGCTGGGCTCATCCACGGAGAGCGCTATTGCTACATGATTGTTGTTACTTACCCTGATCGTTCGGAGAGTTATGCAAGCCTTGAGGCCTGTGGCGAACTGATTCGCGATGTTCCCATTATCAATACGGTGAGTATTACTGAAACAGATGCCGAAATCGGATCAGATACCGTGGCATGGTATAAACCAATAGAACTGGATCCAAGTGCATACCCCGGCCCATACGCCTATCAACTTCTTAGAGCCAACGAAGCCGCTGGGCCTTTTGAGTCCATTTTTGTAAGCGATAAAGCGAACGATTTCCTCACACTCGATACGCATTACGTTGACACCCAGATTAACACCGAAGAACAACAGTTTTTCTATTCGGTTGAGTTGCTTTGGGGTGCCGATCAGGAATCGGTAGGCAAGTCTCGCAACGCGGCTTCAATATACCTGTCGTCAACACCAGCCGATAATCAGCTGACCTTATCTTGGGACGTTCAGGTGCCATGGACGAACGTTGAGTACATCGTTTATAGGTACAAAACGCATCCTGATTCGATGAACTTGTACGATGAGATCGGTCGTACAACAGAGACAACATTCATCGACAAAGATTTAGTCAATTTGGTTGAGTATAGTTACCTGATACGGTCAATTGGCGCCTATTCGTCTGGCCTCCTTTCTGACACTTTATATAACTACAGCCAAATACACACAGGCGTTCCAAAGGACTTAAACGCCCCGTGCACTCCACCAAATAGAGTCATAAATGGAGACTGCAACCTAGATCAAACCACCTTGATTTGGAACAACCCAAACACGTATTGTCCAGACGTCGATGATGTCGTGGCCTACAATATCTATTTCGCTCCTCAGCTTGGAATAGAAATGGACCTTATCCAAGTCAATGATAATCCACTTGATACGTCCTTTCTCAGACTTTCAGATGAGTCCTTGGCGGGATGCTATGTGGTTACCTCCATCGATAGTTTTGGTAATGAAAGCGATTCTGGTTCTGCTATGTGCGTTGATAATTGCCCCGTCTACCGTTTGCCAAATGTTTTCACTCCAGGAGGCGATGGCGTGAATGACTTCTTTATACCATATCCATATAAGTTTATTGAAAGTATTGACCTGACCATTTTTAATAGATGGGGAAATATTGTTTTCGAGACCACAGATCCAGATATTAACTGGGATGGAAAGGAAAAAAGAACGGGTCGGCAAGTACCTGATGGTGCTTATTACTACCTCTGCACTGTGAATGAAGTTAGGCTCGTGGGAATCGTTCAACGAGAACTAAAAGGATCCTTCACGATCATCAACGAAGGCGAAAAGCAAATAGCAAAGTAATTCATGTTTACAGGAATTGTAGAGACCTTAGGCCAGATTCAGCGTATCGAAAAAGAGGGCACGAATGTTCACTTTTGGATCGAATCAGAAATTACATCAGAACTGCAGATTGATCAGAGCGTTGCGCACAATGGTGTGTGTTTAACCGTGATTGAAATTGGCGAATCATACTGCGTAACGGCCATCGAGGAAACGCTTAATAAAACCAGTTTGGGTGGCCTTAAGCAAGGCAGCGCGGTCAACCTAGAGCGTTGTCTGAAATCGGACGGCCGCTTTGATGGACACATTGTACAAGGACATGTAGATACCACGGCGGTTGTTGTGGATATCAACGATCGAGGAGGCTCGTGGAATTTTAGTTTTGAGCTAGATCAGCCTCACAACGGACTCATCGTTGAAAAAGGAAGCATATGCCTAAATGGGGTCAGCCTCACTGTTGTAAACGTTGGTGAACGATCATTTTCAGTTTCCATTATACCCTATACATACGAGCATACAGGATTTCGATCTCTAAGTGTAAACGAACGTATCAATGTTGAATTTGACATCCTTGGTAAGTATGTAGCAGCCTCGATCGGGCGGCTAATGGTTTAGTGCGTCGCTGAAAGAATTTTACGAACCGCTCCAGATTTACCCATGGTATAATAGTGCATGCATGGAACGCCCTTCTCCATCAATTCGCGACTTTGCTCTATTCCCCATTCCACGCCAACCTGAGTTACTTCCGCGTCTGTTTTACAGTCTTCCAACGCATCTGACAAGGCTTCAGGGAAACTTAAGTGGAAAGTTTTAGGTATAAACTTAATCTGCTTTAGCGAGGTAATTGGTTTTAATCCTGGTATGATGGGAACGTTAATGCCAGCATCTCTGCAGCGACTCACAAAATCGAAATATTTGTTGTTGTCATAAAACATCTGGGTCACGATGTAATCCGCTCCGAGATCAATTTTGCGTTTTAAGTTTTTCAGATCGGCCTTGAGGCTCATTGCCTCAAAGTGCTTCTCTGGATATCCCGCCACCCCGATACAAAAATCGGTAGCACTCGCCTCCTTCATTTCTTCCTCGATATATTTTCCATTGTTCATGTCCACCACTTGCGATACAAGTTCGGAAGCATATTGATTCCCATTCTCTTCGGGAACAAAACTTTGTTCTGCTTTTCGAGCGTCTCCACGAAGTGCCAGCACATTGCGAATTCCTAAAAAATTAAGATCGATAAGCGCATTTTCTGTCTCTTCTTTACTGAAGCCGCCGCATATCAAATGAGGAACGGCTTGAACGTCATATTTGTTCATGATGGCTGCGCAGATACCAACTGTGCCCGGCCGTTTTCGAATACTCACTTTTTCCAAAAAACCCTTTTCACGTTTCTTGTATATATACTCCTCTCTGTGATACGTCACATTAACAAACGAAGGGCTAAACTCCATTAGAGGGTCTATCGCTCCATATAGTGAGTCAATTCCCTTACCCTTCAGGGGAGGTAATATTTCGAATGAGAGCAGAGTCTCAGTGGTGTTTTGTATCGCGTCTATTACTTTCATATATCAATATGCAAAGGTATGTTCTCAAACAATCGTGCAGATTTAAATGATTGGAAATCGAATCGTAACACGCCTTTAATTTCATGTAAGTTTGCCGCCAATTTTTACATGCATGAAGCGCATTCGGAATTTTTGCATAATAGCCCATATTGATCACGGAAAGAGCACGCTGGCCGATAGACTTTTGCAAGTCACCGGCACGGTAAGTGAACGAGACCTCAAGGAGCAAACCTTGGATGACATGGACTTGGAGCGCGAGCGAGGGATCACGATTAAGAGTCATGCCATCCAGATGGATTATACGTACAAAGGAGAAGCGCATGTACTTAATCTAATTGACACGCCGGGGCACGTTGATTTTTCATACGAAGTTTCGCGGGCCATCGCAGCATGTGAGGGCGCTTTGCTGTTGGTTGATGCCAGCCAAGGAATTGAAGCTCAAACCATATCGAATCTCTATCTGGCCATGGAGCATGATTTGGAGATCATTCCAGTTTTGAACAAAATGGACTTGCCATCGGCAATGCCCGAAGAAGTGAAGGATGAGATGGTTGAGTTGCTCGGCTGTAATCGAGATGAAATTATCGGCGCCAGTGGTAAAACAGGTAAAGGAGTCGATGAACTATTGGCGGCAATTATTGATCGCGTTCCGCATCCAACGGGCGATCCAGAAGCACCACTTCAGGCACTCGTTTTCGATAGCGTCTTTAATCAGTTTAGAGGAATTATCGCCTACGTCCGAATCATGAATGGAACGGTGAGGCATGCCGATCAGGTGAAGTTTTTCCACACCAAGAAGGAATATCTCGCGGATGAAGTGGGTGTCTTGCGCATGAAGCCCGAGAAGCGAAAAGAGTTGAGAGCGGGAGATGTTGGATATGTCATTTCGGGAATCAAGCAAGCCAAAGAAATTAAAGTAGGGGATACGCTTACTCATAAAGAGAACCCGTGCGAAATAGCCGTTGAGGGCTTCGAAAATGTAAAGCCCATGGTTTTTGCTGGAATTTATCCGGTGGAAACGGATGAATACGAAGAGCTCCGCGATTGCATGGAGAAGCTTCAATTGAATGATGCTTCACTAACGTTTGAGCCTGAATCTTCTGCAGCTTTAGGATTTGGTTTTCGTTGCGGTTTCTTAGGGATGCTTCACATGGAGATAATCCAAGAACGATTGGAGCGAGAATTCAACATGAGCGTAATTACCACGGTGCCTAACGTAAGTTATTACGCGTATGCAACGAATGGTGAAAAGATGATTGTCAACAATCCATCTGACCTTCCAGACCCGGCGCAGTTGGAAAAGGTAGAAGAGCCGTTCATCAGTGCGCAAATTATCTCTAAGTCTGAATTTGTGGGCGCAATAATGAATCTGTGTATTGAGAAACGCGGCATCTTAAAAAACCAAGTCTATCTAACCGCGGATCGAGTCGAATTGACCTTCGAAATGCCACTCGCCGAAATTGTGTTTGACTTCTACGATCGATTAAAGTCAATATCGAAAGGATATGCCTCGTTTGACTACCATCCAACGGAATATCGGCAATCGAATTTGATCAAACTGGACTTGATGCTGAACGGCGACCCAATTGATGCATTGAGTGCTTTAATTCACAAAGACAATGCTTTTTCGCTTGGAAAGAAGATCTGCATAAAGTTGAAGGAATTGATTCCTCGACAGCAGTTTGAAATTGCCATTCAAGCCGCAATTGGCGCTAAGATTGTTGCAAGAGAAACGGTCAAGGCCCTAAGAAAAGACGTTACAGCCAAATGTTATGGCGGTGATATTTCTAGAAAACGAAAACTTCTAGAAAAACAGAAAAAGGGTAAAAAGCGAATGCGTCAAATCGGAAGCGTAGAAGTGCCTCAGGAAGCATTCCTTGCCGTCTTGAAGCTCGACTAACTTACCTCTGAGAGTCATTGGCAGCAAGGGCTGGCGACGGTTTTCGTCGAAATATCTTTGCGTGTTCGAAATATTTTCAAATGGTTTCTGCGTATACCGACCCCTGAACTTGGGACTATTTGAACCAAAATCAAACCCCGATTATTGACGTGGAAATAGCCGTTTTTAAACCGCTTTTCTTCACCCAATTTCTCAACCCACCCAACCCTTTGCGCCAAATCTTCGTGAAATGAAGACTGACCGCAAAACCGGCCCTTTTTCCAACTAAATTTGGGTTTTCGACATGAAACGTATGATACAACTACTGACACACCTATACCGCGCGCTACCGCTATTCGTTCTGTTACTTCTTTCTTCAGGTCCTGCTTTGGCTCAATCAGCCACCGGAGGATATGCTGGGGGTGACATTAGCTATCAAATGGGCAACGGCGACACCCTCGAAGTTTCCCTCAACTATTACCTCGATTGTGGCGGAGGATCACCCGGAACAAACCCTTTTATGATTTTAAGGAATTGTTCAGGAACCCCAATTGCTGCGAAGAACATGGGATCGCCCACAATAACGGAGATTTCCAATACCACCCAAACAACCAATTGCGGAGCAGGAACAATCAGTGGAAGACGGCGCTATCAGTATACGGCTCAAATTGATATTTCATCGGAATTGGGCGCGGCCTGCAACTTTTATCGGTTAACGATTAGCCCAAACACACGAAACGTAAGTCAGAATTTGTCAAGCTCCACTTCACAGCGCATGTGGTTGGAAACAAATATTTACGTGTTAAACGACGCTACTAACTCATCCCCAGTTTTTGGAGGAGAAGCAATTCCATACATCTGCAGTGGATCTACCGTAGGTTATTCACCACAGGTGTCTGATGCCGATGGCGACAGTTTAAGATTTTCGCTGGTTTCTGCCAAGGGCGGAACAACTTCAGCCTCCAATCTTACCTATTCAAGCGGATCGGCTGCAGCTCCAATATCAGGTATCAGCATCGATGTCGCTTCAGGTATGTTAACGTTTACAAGCCCAAACGATTCAGGTAATTATCAGGTTGTAGTGGAAGTGAATGAATTTGATAGAACAAGCGGAAACCAAATAAGCAGAACGTACAGAGATTTCCAATTTCATATCGACAGCACGTGTACGAATGATGGTCCAGTTCCAGCGACGGCGTTTACAAGTGTCACGAATGCAACCACAGTTGGCAACGACACCGTAATCATTGACACGGGTGATGCAGCCGTGTTCAGATTGCTTTTCACAGATGCCAACGGCATTTCAGGTTATACATCAAATGCAGTGAATGTCTTAGGTGGAAACGCCACTTTTAATACGAGCAATACGCAAGTTACTTGGACCCCTGGCGCTGCTGATATCGGAACACACATTTTCACCATTTCAGCTAAGGATAACGTAACGCCAGTAGCAGGCATCGGAGCACATACGGTGGTGGTTATTGTACAATCGTCAGCCTCTCCATTTTTAGTCACAGGCGTAACCACAATGGCCCAAACTTGTTTCGACCCAGCGAATGGCCAGTTAGCAGTAAGTTTTTCTGGAGGAACAGGTCCTTTTATGTTTGCCGTAGAAGGGAACTTCACCGGATATGCGGACTCAAACAGCACTGGACTTTTTACGGATTTAAACTTTGACGTTTATCGGGTTTATGCGATTGACTCCAGCGATTTGTCTGACACGTTAACCTCTTATGCGTTCACCATTCTTCAAAATGCATTTGACCTAAACAGTTTTACAACACTTGCAGACGTATCTTGTGATGATGCCTGTGATGGTTCACTACGCGCAAATCCGAATGGACTGGGTGCGGGTGGAGCTTCAAATTATACTTACCTGTGGGATGACGGACAAACCACTCGAATTGCCACAAGTCTATGTGGAGGAACACGAATTGTCACCATTACTGATACTTCAGGTTGCGCCCTACTAGATACGGCGATTTTATTCGAACCACCTTCAACATTCGCTGCACTCGATAGTTCTGATAGCGCCAGTTGCTTTGGCACTGCGGATGGTGCTGCATTCATAGGTGCGCATGGTGGAGTTGCTGCATCAACTTCAACATCAGAATATCTTATCGATCAAACCGAAGGTAGTTTCGAGCCTTACCCATATGGAAAGCCTCATAACGTAGCGGCTTCGCAGTACACAACAATTAGTCTCGGAGACGACGCCGTGTCTTCCACTCAAAACATTGGATTCTCTTTTGACTTTTTTGGAACGACCTATACACAATTTCGAATCTCTTCGAATGGCTTTATAACCCTTGGGTCTACCAACACCGACAACGGATGTTGCGTCGGTGAAACTCTGCCAGACAATACTAGTTCACCTCAGAGCGTAATTGCTGCGTATTGGGAAGACTTGAATCCAAATGCCGGAGGGACAATCGAAACATATAGATTGAATAATGGATCGAATGACGTACGTGTCATCAACTTTATTCGGGTTCCACACTTTGGTTCAACCACGACGGATGTTACGTTCCAGATCGTTTTGAACGAGACATCAAACATCATTCAAATCTTTGGGGATAGTCTCCCATCAAACGGAGATCCGCATACACAGGGTATTGAGAACACAGCCGGAGATACAGCATACTTTGTTACGGGCAGAAACGCGGCCAACTGGTCTGCCACAGATGACTATGTTTCATTTATTCCTCACCAACAAACTTTCAACTATGCATGGTCTAGCATTGGTTCTGGTGCTTCGGCAACTAACCTTACTGCAGGAACATATTCTGTAATCGCCACAGACGGCGATGGTTGTGGTGACACGGTAGACTTCGTTATCGAAGGCCCTACGCAAATTGATATTGATACGACGGTAACACAGCCATCATGTCAAGGAGATACCGATGGTCAAATCGCCGTTACAGCTACTGGAGGAAACGGTGGCGCATTCACCTTTGCTTGGAATACGGGAGCGACAGGTTCGCCGCTTACAAACATTGGCGCCGGCACATACACCGTAACCGCTACCGATGTGGACGGTTGTGAAGATTCATTGACAATTGTTATCGCCGATCCGGCAGCAGTTACCATCACGTTTGACGTGGATAGTGCCAGTTGTTTTGGCGGAAATGATGGGCAAATAACCGCCACAGGTGCTGGAGGTACTTCAGGCACCTTTACTTTCTTATGGAGTACAACAAGTACGGCGAACCCGCTTACTACACTTACTGCTGGAACATACACAGTTACGGCAACAGATGGAAATGGATGTACAGCAGTCGATTCGGCTACAGTGCTAGAGCCTGCAACGGCGGTAACAGTTTCCGCCGACTCAACAGATGAGTCTTGTTCTGGAGCAGGCGATGGTACGGCCAGTGCCACTGGTGCTGGAGGTACAGGTACACTCACATATGCTTGGAGCAATGGAGCAACAACACAAAACATTACCGGCCTTACCGCCAACACATATACTGTAACTGCAACCGATGAAAATGGGTGTACGGCTACTGCTTCTACCATTGTCAACGCTGCAGGTTCGGGCGTCTCAATATCAATTGTTGATAGCACCGATGTCAGCTGCAACGGAGGCAACGATGGTCAAGCGGTTGCCGGAACACCAACAGGTGGCGCAACTCCATATACGATCGCATGGACGACAGGTGCTACTACCGATACGATTTCCAACTTAACCGCTGGTACATATACGGTAACTGCAACGGATAACAATGGATGTGAAGGAACTGATGAGGTAACAATAATTGAACCTGCAACATCGGTAATCGCTTCTATCACGGTAAATAGCAATGCCACGTGTAATGGTGGCAATGAAGGAAGCCTCACCGCTTCGGGAAGTGGAGGAACAGGGACGATCACATTTGTTTGGAGCAACGGAGCTACAACGGCAACCATCACTGGGCTAACGGCAGACAATTACACCGTAACCGCAACGGACGCCAATGGATGTACGGATACTGAAACGCAAGGAATATCAGAACCAACAGCGGTTTCTGTAAGTATTACCCCAACGCAACCCACGTGTAGCGGTGGCACTGGTTCGGCAGCAGCTACAGCAGGCGGCGGTACAGGCACCATCGGGTTTGTTTGGAGCAATGGAGCAACCACTGCTACAATCACAGGACTTACGGCCGACACATATACGGTAACAGCCACGGATGCAAATGGATGTACGGATACAGAGTCAACTATAATTAGTGCCGCAGGTGCAATTACCATTGCTTTTGCAACGGACAGCGTTGATTGTAATGGTGGATCAGACGGGGAGGCAACAGCCAACGTAACAGGCGCTTCCGGAACAATATCTTACGCTTGGAGTAACAGCGGTTCATCCCAAACAATCACGGGATTAACTGCAGGTAACTATACTGTGACCATTACGGACGGCAACGGCTGTACAGCAACCAATGACACAACAATATTTCAGCCTGCAACCGGAGTTGGAGTTGCTGTAGGAGGAACGAACGTAAATTGCAACGCTGGAAATGACGGAGTTGCTGGAGCGCTTGCTTCAGGGGGAACGCCGGGTTACACATACGCGTGGAGCAACGGAGGTTCAACAGATACCATAACAGGATTAACAGCAGGTGTATATCGAGTTACTGCCACCGACGCAAATGGATGTACCGCAGTAGATTCGGTGACCTTGACTCAGCCTGGTTTGTTGTTTGCTGGTATCGGCGGAATTGTCCAGCCAACTTGTAATAGCTCTGCAGATGGTTCACTGCAATCATCCGGTTTTGGAGGAACGCCTGGGTACACATTCTTATGGAATACAGGAGCAACAACAGCGAATATTACAGGACTTACAGGAGGAAACTATACAGTAACTGTAACCGATGCGAATGGTTGTACAGATTCAGGTATACAGGCCTTGTCCGCGCCTAACGCTATGGTGCTCACAAGCGATACCGCAGGAGAATCTTGCAACGGCGCTGCCGATGGTGAAGCTTACGTATTCGTCACAGGAGGAACGACACCTTACACATATGCTTGGAATACTGGATCAACAAATGACACTGTTACTGGATTGACCGCGGGCTCTTACACGGTAACTGTAACGGATAGTAATAACTGTCTTGATTCGATTACCGTCATCATTGATGCTGGTGCTGGCGTAACACTTTCAGCAGCTGGAACAGATCCATTATGTAACGGAGATACAACAGGAACTGCCACAGCAACCGCAACAGGCGCTGGAACACTAACGTATGCTTGGAGCACAGGTGGAAATACTTCTACCATAACTGGGCTTACTGCAAACAGCTATACCGTCACGGTCACCGATGCAAATGGCTGTACAGATAGCGATACGGCAATTTTGGTTGACCCAACAGTATTAACTGTATCAGCAGCTGGAACAGATCCTGCATGTAATGGAGGAACAACAGGAAGTGCAACTGCCACAGGTGCAGGAGGCACAGGAACTATAACATATGCCTGGTCAACGGGTGGGGCAGGAGCTACCATAACTGGGCTTACTGCTGATACATACACCGTTACCGCAACAGATGCGAATGGATGTACGGCAACCGATACAACGTTGATTTCTGACCCTACAGCGATTGTGGCTACGGGCTCACCACAATTACACGAGACATGCGCTACAACGGATGGCGAGGCCACCGTTTCGGTAGCCAATGCGCAAGGAACTCCAACGTTTGCATGGAGTAATGGTGGTACTACGCAAACCATTACCGGCCTCACAGCAGATACGTATACAGTTACTGTAACAGACGGCAGCAGTTGTACAGATACATCTGAGGTTGTAATTCTCGACACATGTGCTTGTAATGTAATAGCAGCTACATCATTAACTACTGCAATGTCTTGTGCGGGCGATTCAGCTACGGTTACAGCGTCAGCTACTGGCGGCGGAGGAACATATACGTTCTTATGGCCAGGTGGTGCGACAACAGCAACGACTCAACTGCCAGCGGGCACTTGGTGTGTTACTGTCGACGACGGAAGTTGTACAGACACGGCATGTATCATTATTCAAGATCCAAATCCTATCACGTTTAGTGCCTTTAGTTCAGTTTCTGAATTGAGTTGCGACGATGCTTGCGACGGAGCCGGAACTGCAAATGCTACTGGTGGTGTAGGCACATTGTTCTATCAATGGAGCAGCGGAGCAAACACCGCAGCAGCATCTAGCCTATGTGGCGGATCTTATACGGTAACCGTTACAGACGGAAATGGATGTACCAACACAGCCATGTTTGCTCTAGTTGAGCCGCCTTCAATTTGGGCTGTTGTAGACAGCACCGATAGCGCAACATGTGGTGGATCTGATGGAGAGGCCTACTTAAGTGCATATGGTGGATTTGCAATACCAACTTCGACGGCGACGTATGTGGTAGACTCGACTGAAGGTGAGTTTGAGCCTTATGGAATAGGCGAGCCACTAAATGCAAATAGCTACGAAACAGTGACGCTGAATGATGATGCACTATCAGATACGATTGAAATTTTCGCAGGAGGAAACTTCAGCTTCTTTGGTAGCACTGAAACGCACTTCGTAGTGTGTTCACAGGGTTTCATCACATTCGATGCTTCGAATATCAATAGTGGTCAGGTAAACGGAATGTTCTCTGCGCCATCTGCAATACCAAGCACAGGGGCGAATACCCCTAAGGAATTCATCGCTGGATTCTGGGCTGACCTTGATCCAAGTTTTGGAGCTGCACAGATTGAGACATACGAAATTGGTACGGCGCCAAATCGAGCCCGTATTGTGAATTTTGTTGATGTCACGCATTTTGCTGGAGGTGGAAATACAGATACCAACACCTTCCAGATTGTCCTTTATGAGAACTCAAACATCATACAAATCCACTCTACTCAATTGCGAGATGATGGTGGAAGTGCGGTGCAAGGAATCGAAAATCAAGCTGGAACTTCAGCCTTCGGATTAGCCAGTAGAAACAACACAATCTTTGATGCGGACGACGACTATGTCGCATTCATTCCAACGACACAGGCATTCACATATACCTGGTCGAGTGTTGGAACAGGTTCATCATCTACAAGCCTACCAGCCGGCGCGTATACAGTAACAGTTGATGACGGTAATACATGTACGGATGTAGTCACATTTGACATTTTTGAATTACCATCTACGGTGGATGCAGGACTTTCCGTTGATGCGGGTGTTTCTTGTACGGGAACAACAAACACAGGTGAGTTAAGCGTCACGCCAAGCGGTGGAACAGGGCCGTACACTCAACTTTGGAGTACAGGTGCAACAGGAACTTCAATATCTAGTCTAGCAGCAGGAACATATTCTGTGATTGTTACGGACAACAATGGTTGTCAGGATACTGCTACGGTTACGCTTGCAGGAACTTCATCTTCAATCGCCTCTCCGACTATTCTCACAAATGATACATCTGTTTGTGCCAATACTAGCTTATTGTTACAAGGTCAAACCAATGGAACGAGTACATGGACTGACACTACTGCCCAGCTTTGTACAAATACATCAGGAGGTATCGTTACGGCGGTGTTCTCAAATGTGCCCGCAACTGCGAACGGTAACGCCACACTAAGTGTTACAGGATTTGGGGATCTCGATGGATTATTTTTCGAGGATATCGACATTATCGATGAAAACTCCGGCGCGGTTGGTACATATGATGGATCAAATACACAATGTGCTGTTTCAACGGAGACGTTCTCAATAACTGCTGCGAACATTAATACTTGGGCGGCCAATAATGTTATCTCGTTTGTGTTTGACGCGGACTTCCTCGTTACCACAAATAGTTGCTCTGGAAACGCATTCTGTGTTACAGCTGCATTGACCTTCCCAACAGTGCCCGATACTTCATATTGGTTCGGAGATCCATTAACGTTGGATACGGCACTTGCAATTGGATCTGGAGATACTGTTACCGTAATTCCAACTACCTCTACGAGCTACTATTACTCAACGTTTAACGGAGTTTGTTGGAGCGAACCTGATACAGTTGATGTAACTATCCTGCCAACGCTTACCGCAAGCATTACTCAAAACACAGCGATTAGCTGTCCTGGTGATTCTGCATCTGTTACTGCCTCAGGTAGTGGAGGTGGAGGTACATACAGCTTTACATGGCCAACTGGCGAAACCACCGCATCGGTTAATTTACCTGCTGGAACTTGGTGTGTTACTGTTGACGATGGCGGAGGAACTTGTTCTGATACGGCATGTGTCATCCTAGTTGATCCTACTGGATTGACAGTTAGCGCATCAAGCGTGGATCCGCTATGTAATGGTCAAGCAACAGGTTCTGCAACCGCAACACCAACTGGTGGAACAGGAACAATAACCTATGCATGGAGCAATGGTGGGGCTGGAGCTGTGATTACTGGATTAACCGCCGACACATATACTGTTACTGCGACAGATGGAAATGGTTGTACTGCAACCGATACAACAGTTGTTGATGAGCCAACGCCATTTGTTCTTTCAATGACTTCGGATTCTGTTTCGTGTAATGGTGGATCAGATGGTGAAGGTTGCGCCGCACTTACAGGTGGAACACCGAATTACTCTTATCTATGGAGTAATGGAGCAACTGGAATTTGCGCTTCTGGTTTAGCGGTAGGCACATACACAGTGACTATTACTGACGCTAATGGTTGTCAGATCAGTGATACGGTTGCCATTTTTGAACCAGCCGTGTTGATGGCGACCATTGATTCTACCGATTCGAACGATTGCTTTGGAGCTGCGGAGGGTATTGCATACGCATCTGGATCAGGAGGAACTGCTCCATACAGCTTTGCTTGGCCAAATGGTTCTACCTCTGATACTTCCATGAACTTAACCGCTGGGAGCTACATTGTTACCATCACGGATGATGAAGGATGTACGGCGACAGCAACTGCTGTAATTACACAGCCAGCGGCTGGAATGACAATTTCCATAACCAATACAGATAGCACCTTATGTAATGGTGACTCGACCGGAGCGGCTACAGCACTGGCAGTTAATGGATCAGGAACAATTACATACCAATGGAGCAATGGCAACAACACGGCCACTACAACAACTGGACTTTCCGCCGGAACATATGGTGTGACCTCCACGGACGCAAGTGGGTGTACCGCTTCAACTACGGCAACGATATTTGAACCAAACGCAATCATAGTAGTTGTCTCTGGCAACGATCCATCGTGTAATGGTGAGGACGATGGTGACGCATCGGCAACGGTTACAAATGGAGTTGGAACACTTACATACAACTGGAGCAACGGAGCTATAGGAACGCCAATTACAGGTCTCACGGCCGACACATATATTGTGGTTGTAACGGATGCAAATGGTTGTACTGGAACAGATACGGTGATATTAGCCGACCCTGCAGGAATGTCCGCGACATTCAGCGGTGTTGTAGAATCCAGTTGTACTAGTTGTACAGGAGAAGCCACTGTAGCAATAACAGGTGGTGCAGCAACGCTTTCATACTTATGGCCAAACGGTCAAACTAGTACGTCAGCAACGGTGCTTTGCGATGGCATTAACGAAGTAACAGTAACAGACGGAAATGGATGTGTTGACTCGTTCGCGGTCGCCATTCCATCTGACAGTGCAGATACGGTTATCGCGATGGGCACGGACCCACTTTGTGCTGGGGTTTGTGATGGAGTCATCTTCACATCAAACACATGCACTGGATGTACGTTTATCTGGACAGATTCTGCAACCAACGTAACTGTCGGAACTACGGATACAGTATCAGGAAGGTGTGCCGGAACTTACATTGTCGCAATGACCAATGCAGGAGGTTGTACATCCTTTGATACCGTGAGTATAGCCGATCCAGCAGGCGTTTCAGTAGCTATCACGTCATTCGATACAGTGAGTTGTCTCGGAGGAAATGATGGAACTGCAACCGCACTCGCTACGGGCGGTTCAGGAACGATAACATACCAGTGGAGCAACGGAAACACTGGAACGTTAGCTACCCTATTAACGGCAGGCACATTCACGGTATACGCAACGGATGCCAATGGATGTCTTGACAGCGCTCAGGTCATTATTACTGAGCCGGCAACGGGTCTTTCAGTAGTGGCGTCAATTGATTCTAATGTGAGCTGTAATGGCGACAATGATGGAGGTGCCTCAGCAACTGCTGCTGGCGGTTCTGGAACATTGACATACACATGGAATGGCGCTTTAAATGGAACGCCAATTACAGGCTTAACCGCAGGTACGTATGTAGTAGTTGTTTCGGATGCTGGGTCTTGTACCGCAACTGATTCGGTTACCATCCTTGAACCCACAGCGGTTGTTGGGGTAATTGATTCTACTATAAACCCGACTTGCCCTGGAGATACGAATGGAACAGCTACGGTTCACGGAACAGGTGGTTCAGGTAACTATACATATATGTGGCCAAGTGGAAATACAGGAACGACTGAAATCGATCTTAGTGATGGCACTTATTGTGTAACCATTACTGATGACAGCGGTTGTGTTGATATACTGTGTGTGAACATTGTTGATCCAACAGGAATGTCGAACACATTCAGCGGCATTACATTATCTAGTTGTACAGTATGCGATGGTGATGCCACTGCAAACGTTACGGGTGGAAATGGAACGAACTACACTTATCTATGGGGCAATGGACAAACCACGGCCGCGAACGATTCGCTTTGTGCGGGTGTGAACAACGTTACAATCACCGATTCATTAGGATGTACATTGATAGATGCAGTCGCAATTAGTGCGGACGGTGCCGATACGGTATTTGCCGATAGCATTGACGCTACATGCGGAAGCTGTGACGGAACCGTATACGCTACCTACAATTGCAACAACGGTCCTTGTACTGTGAACTGGACAGCCTTTGGTTCAACAACATCAATAGGAACGACAGACACGATCAACAACCTCTGCGCCGGCACATATTTCGTAGAGCTTACGAACAACGGCGGTTGTGTTAGCACTGCCGAAGTAGAGGTGATATCCCCTGATCCAATTGATCCAGATGATACGATAACCAACGAGTCATGTTCGGGAGCGGCAGATGGAGCCATCGGATTGACGCCAACAGGTGGATCGGGTGTGTTCACATATGCTTGGAGCAACAGTGCAGGAAACGTTGCTACAAACACAGGACTGACTGCTGGAACATACACGGTCACCATTTCAGATAACGCAGGTTGCGATACGATTGTTGAGTTCATCATTGATGCGCCAACAGGGATCTTAATCGCAGACACATCTACCAACGCATCTTGCTTCGGTATTTGTGATGGAACAATAACATTAACACCATCAGGTGGAGGTGGATCCTACTCATACAACTGGAGCCCAATACCGGGTAACGGTCAGGGTGTGCAAGCCGCCACAGGACTTTGTGCGGGAGATTATATGGTAACTGTAAGTGACATCAACGGATGTGAGGCATACGATACCATTACGATTACATCACCGAATGAAATAATTCAGGATACAGCGATTGTAGTAGATGCCACATGTGGAGACTGCGATGGAACAATCACTTCGACGATCTCTGGTGGTGGAGGTGGTTTTAACTACGCTTGGACAAACGGAGACACAACAAACGTGAGTGATTCACTTTGTTTCGGATTCTACCAGCTTACTGTAACAGATGCCAACGGATGTTTTGAAGTCTTCGGTTATCCTGTTTCAGAGACGGATGGTCCTGAAATTAGCTTGACTGCAGTCAACGCCTCTGCTCTTGGGCAATGCGATGGAACTGCAACGGTCACCGTCACATCTTCACTTGGAACAGTGGTTTATGCATGGAGTAATGGAGATACAACACAAACTGCCGATTCATTGTGTGCAGGTTTGGTAGTTGTTACGGTAACGGATACAAACGGATGTTCTTCCGTTGATACCATCACCATCTTCGAACCAGATGCAATGGCACTCGACTTCGATGTCACAGACATTACATGTGAAGACGGACCTTGTAATGGTGAGATTACTGCAAATGTCGCGGGTGGTGTATTGCCATATTCATTTGCTTGGAGTAATGGAGACACTACTCAAACGATCACAGGGTTGTGCGCTGGAACATATACCGTAACTGTCACGGACGACAACGGAACGATCATAATCGATTCAGTTACACTTGATAGCCCAAGTGCGTTTACTATAGTTGCGAATGTTACGGAACTAGGTTGTCCAGGTACATGTGATGGGGTTATTGATTTAACAATCACTGGAACATCTACCCCAATGATTCTTTGGAGTACAGGTGATACAACAAACGTGATTGACAGTCTCTGTGCAGGAACGTATACAGTAACTATTAGTGACACTTCAGGTTGCGACGATAGCTTAACATTCGTGTTGACCTCGCCACCAGATATCACAATTGCACTGGACAGTATGACGGAACCAGATTGTCAACAGGCAAACGGAAGCATTTCTGTTTCAGCTGGAGGCGGAACTGGCAGCACGTATGGTTATCGATGGTTGGATATTGCGTTTGACGATTTGGTTCCAAATCAAACTACGAGCACCGCAATAAATCTGTTTGCAGGAATTTACAATGTGGAGATCACCGACTCAAACGGTTGTTTAGACACGTTTAATTTCATTCTGAACAACAACAACGCGCCAGATATCGCCTTAGATTCTCTTGTCAACGTAAGTTGCTTCGGCGAATGTGACGGTTCGATATCAATTACACTAAGCGGCGGAACATCACCATACGTTACACAATGGTCGACTGGAACCACTACGATGAACGATAGCAACTTATGTGCTGGGTTTGATACACTAGCGGTTGCCGATGCAAACCTTTGTTTAGCATTCGCAATCTATGAGATTGTTGAACCTGCCGAGCTAATACTTGAGGCATTTGATATTACATCAGTTGCTTGTGGGTCTAATTGTGACGGAACTGCAGAGGCAAATGCTTCGGGAGGTTCAGCGCCATATTCTTATAGCTGGAATACAGGGGCAACGGACAGCGCCCTTACAGGTCTTTGTGCCGGCGTTTATGATGTGACGATCACCGACGCGAATGGATGTACGGTTAGCGGATCTGCCAACGTAGGTGGTCCAACCGCGCTTGTCTTGACAGTTGACACAACGGAAGATGCGACATGTGACTACACCGGAGATGGAAACATCTTCATCACCGTAACAGGTGGAACACCGGGTTACACGTATAGCTGGATGGATGCTGACTCGAATGCATTCGCGAGCCAAGACCTTACCAATATATTGGCAGGAACATATATGTTGACCATTACGGATGCTGCTGGTTGTGCTGTTTCGGATACATTCGAAATCAACTCCCTCAACTTCGTAAGTGTAGATGTGGACGATGACTTCGAGGTATGTCCTGAGAGTAGAGGAGTTCCAATTACTGGAACCGATTCGTTAGCTACGTCGGTCAGATGGATCAACGCTTCTGGAATTGTTCAGAGCAACTCTTCCGTAGCACTTGTAGATATATCGGATGACACCAACATGTTTGTCTTTGAAGGAACAAATGGCGTTTGTGTTGCACGAGATACAATCTACGTGTACGAGACAGACGGACCTGGTCTTAGCGCCGGGGAGAATGTGACAATCGAGCCAGGCGATGAGGTTACCATCGGAGGAAGTCCGACAGTGTCTGGTGGAATATCCGTGACTTGGTCGCCTGATAAGGATATTTCGAGTCTAACCGATTACAATCCATTGGTGAATCCATTGAAGACAACAGTTTACTACGTAACCGCAATAGATCCAGATAATTGTTTTGGAATAGACAGCGTTGTTGTTACCGTTGAAAAGATTGTTGACCCAGTTGGTGGCTTCTCTCCAAATGGTGATGGTGTGAATGAATTCTTTGTCATCGATCGAATCAGCAAATTCCCGAACGCGACGGTTCAAATATTTAACCGTTGGGGTAACCTAATATTCGAATCAGCCCCTGGTTATACAACGCCATGGGATGGAACATATAAAGGAAACTCACTGCCAGTGGGAACATATTACTTCGTTATCGATCTGAAAGATGATGACGTAAATGAGTTAGTCACCGGACCAGTTAGTATCCTGAAATAATTAAGGAATGAAAATGATTATGAAAAAGTTCATCGTTATAATATCACTCTTCCTTGCTTCTGGCGCCACCATGGCACAGCAGCTTGAGCAGTGGACGCAATTCTCAGAAAATGAGTACACCGTAAACCCTGCGGTTGCAGGTGCTTCGGAATACTACCATGCCAACGTGATGTTCAGAAACCAATGGGCAGGTATTACGGACGCTCCTAGAACCTATTACCTAAGCGTTGACGGCCCTGTTTGGGGAGATCGGATGGGAATTGGAGGAGCGGTCTTTAATGATGTTGTTGGAGCTATTAGCAAGGCTGGATTGCAGCTAAACTATGCCTATCACTTGAAGCTTACCCAAGACTATAAGCTAAGCTTTACACTGGCAGGATCAATTTTCCAGTGGGCGGCAAATGGCGCGGAAATGAATCTTGAGAATGCCCAGGATATTGCGGTTAGCAGCGGTAACATGTCAGCATGGATTCCAGATTTTGGAGCTGGGGTGAGGTTTGCGGCCAAGAAGTTTCATGCCGGCATATATGTTCCTCAGATTACGAACGCGCAAGTTCAGCTGTTTTCGGATTACAATGGTGAGTTAAGCGAACTAAACAGACATTATTATCTAAACCTTGGATATCGACATGATTTCAGCGATGACTTCGGGTTAGAAGGAAACTTCTTTAGTCGATACGTGAGCTCCATCTTTATGCAAGAGCTTAACGTAAGAGGAATTATTAAAGAATCGGTATTGCTTGGTGCTTCGGTGCGTATGCCTATCCAAGAGGAAATCGCCTCGGCCATTGGAATGATGGTTGGATACCAATTTCAAAATAACATGCGCATTGGTTACAGCTATGATTTAGACATTGGAAAAATTGGCAGTGCTTCAAATGGTTCACATGAAATCCTATTAGGGATTCGATTTACTAAGAAGAATTCGAAGCCGATTATTCCAGCTGCGGATTTATAATCGCCAAAAAGAATTAAAGAATGGGCTCGACAATTGTTTGTCGGGCCTTTTTTATGTTCGAGTGTTTCATCGTTACCTAATTTTGCGCCAATATGTACATAGAACAACTTTATACCGGCTGCCTTTCAGAAGCAGCTTATTACATCGAATCGAACGGAGAAGCAGTAATAATTGATCCCCTTCGGGAAACGGAACCATACATAAAGATGGCCGAGGCTCGGGGTGCAAAAATCAAGTACATCTTTGAAACACACTTCCACGCTGACTTTGTGAGTGGGCACATTGATTTAGCTGAAAAAACAGGAGCTCAAATTGTTTATGGTCCAACGGCTAAAACGGGTTACAAAATCATCGAAGCAGAAGATGGCCAGATGTTCAACATTGGCAAGCTTCAGATGAAGGTGCTTCATACTCCAGGACATACGCCTGAATCTTCGTGCTTCTTGTTATTTGATGAGCATGGAGTAGAGCACTCTATTTATACTGGCGATACGCTTTTTATTGGTGATGTAGGCCGTCCTGACCTTGCTCAGAAAACGGGCGAAATTACAGCCGAGGATATGGCCGGAGCGCTTTACGACTCACTTCGAACTAAGATAATGCCATTGCCAAATAATATCACCGTTTATCCAGCGCATGGGGCGGGCTCGGCTTGTGGTAAGAATATGTCGTCCGAAACATCGGCTTTGTTGGGAGACCAAAAGGAAACCAATTATGCACTCGGCGACATTTCAAGAGAGGATTTCATATCGGAGTTGACCACTGGAATTTTACCCCCGCCACAATATTTTGCGAAGGCTGCAGCACAAAACAAAACGGGATACAAGTCCATTGAGGATGTCTTTGAAGGCTCAATTAAGGCACTATCAGCACACGATGTGAATGGGTTGATTGATGAGCAGGTATTGGTTTTGGATACAAGGCATCAGGACGACTTTAGAGTGGCTCACATTGCAAACTCATGGTTTCTCGGTCTCAACGGAGGCTTTGCGCCGTGGGCTGGAGCATTGATTGAAGATTTGCATCAAGCGATCGTAATCATTGCTGATGAAGGCAATGAGAAAGAAGCAATTATGCGATTGGCGCGTGTTGGCTATGACAACGTGAAGGGTTATTTGGGCGGCGGGATTTCTGCATGGAAGAATGCTGGATTTGAAACTCGGTCGCTTGCGTCAATTACACCAGAAGAATTAGAAGTTACTGGGGTTGGAGATGCACAGATCATGGATGTTAGAAAGCCTTCAGAGTTTGAGCAAGGAAACATGGTTGGTGCACAAAATGTACCGCTAGACTTTTTTGTGGATCTGCTTGGAGAAATAGATATGACTAAAACCTATGCCATCCACTGTAAGGGTGGATATCGTTCAGTTATTGCAGCGAGTATTTTGCAATCCAAAGGAGTTAAGGGCACGATCGATCTAGTGGGTGGATTTGACGTAATCAAAGAAACGAAGGTGGCGTTGAATTTACCGGAGTTGGCTTAGAGGTTAATCGCCTCCATATTATATCCCTTCTCTTGATAGTACTCAAGACATGGCTCCAAGGCGTCTTTTAGTCTAGGCCAGGCCTTGTCGCTATCATGGAACACGATAATACTACCCGATTCCGTTTTGTGTGTCGCGTGTTGAATGACTTTTTCTACTGAAACGGAGGGGTCGAAATCTGCACTCAAATCACTCCACATGATGAGTTTATACCCTGACTTAAGGTTGTTTGCCTGACTTAGGGTTATTTGGCCGTAAGGCGGCCTGAATAGCGTCGTAGCCAAATGCTGGTTGCACTCCTCCACATTCTGCACATATTTATCCAGAGACGTCTTCCAGCCATCAAGGTGATTCTGGCTATGATTTCCAATTTGATGACCACGCCGAATAATCTCCTTGACCAATTCCGGGTATTTCTGGGCGTTTTCACCTACGAGAAAAAATGTGCCGCGGGCAGAATATGCGTCAAGTTTATCTAAGACCCAAGGCGTAATTGTTGGGTGCGGACCATCATCAAAAGTGAGATAGATTTCATTGCTCGCGTTGGATATATTGAATATCAGATGTTTAGCGAATGGTTTAATGATTTCCGGTATGTGTTTTAAGTACGGCACCCGTGCAAATTGAGGATTAATTATTTCATTACCACAAAATCGAAATCTTTTTACTTTCGTAGCCCTTTTTAAGGAAGGATGCCCGATCGTCTAATTGGCAGGACAGCGGTTTTTGGTACCGTCAGTCTAGGTTCGAGTCCTAGTCGGGCAACAAGCAAAAATCCCGAGTGAAAGCTCGGGATTTTTTTATGCCCAAAAGTCATCGAGCTTGCTCGAAATGAGTTTTGGGCATAAAAAAAGTAGGATGCATATGCATCCATTTTTGCTTGGGCTGTCCCCCAAGAAGGACCAGCGCAGCTCCTGGAGGGAGCAAGCTAATCCTAGTGGATTTGATTTATAAAGTTTAGGGTATAAAAAGTAGGATGCATGTGCATCCATTTTTTCTTGGGCTGTCCCCCAAAAAGGACCAGCGACGCACGCGGAGCGGGCAAGCTAATCCTAGCGTTTTTACTTAAGGAGATTTGGACATAAAAAATCACAGATGCGGCAGCATCTATTTTTTATGCCCCATCGGTAAAGAATTGTACGTAGAGTTCACCCGGATACTTTGAACTCTGAATGTCGACCCAAAAATCTGCGATTTGCAATCGGTCAATGACCCAATCTTCGGTTGTTCCGTCCTCAAAAGTCATGACAAGCTTACTTTTCTTATCCCCCCACTGCCATGTGCCAGAGAGCCCTTCATCCCACCATCCATTGTTCGCGTCATCCCCACTAGCCCAATATTGAAATGAGTTGTCTTCGTTGAACGTAACATATATGAATTCCACTTCAACTGCGTTCAAGCTCTCATGGGACAAGTATGTCATTTCCCAGTTTCCATACAGGCGCTTCTCTTTCGGGATGACAGATATCCACTTATTCTCTTTGTACTTGCTACATGAGGAAAAAAGCAACGGAAGGGTTAGGATCAATGCAGCAAATGCGAGTCGAGTAATCTTCATAAATAGAGTTTGATCCGCAAAAATACTCGCGATGACGTAAGTCAAATCGATTCTATCAATATTAGAATAACATAACTGTATTCTGCCTTAGCTCGAGGAGGTGCATCGTACATTGTTCCAGACAATCTCCCTAGTCTAATCCACCTCAAGCCGTGCTTATCAATCCAACCAACCGCCCATACGAGTTCTCTTGCTATTCCACCTATTTGGACCTACCATTGTCCAAACAATAACTAAACATGGATCAATTGGATAATCGTAAAGTAATTTTAGCCGTCGCGGTCGTATTTGGCCTCATCTTTCTCTTCGCTTTTTCTTCAAGTCTCTTCTATACCATTCAAGCAACGGAAAGAGGGGTAGTTTTCTATAAATTTTCTGGAGGCCTAGATAACGATGATATAAAGACACCAGGTCTGCACTTTAAGGCACCTTGGAATGAAGTATATGTCTATGAAGTATCTGAATCGAAAGAAGAAGAGAAAATGGATGTATTGGATAAGAATGGATTATCCATATCGGTGGACGTCACCGTTCGTTTCTATCCATTGTTTGACAAGATTGGATACATCCACGAAAAATTCAATCGATCATACATTGAAAAGCTGGTGATCCCAGAGGTGCGCTCTTCTGTCCGACAGGTTATGGGTCGCTACTCAGCCGAGGAGATATACTCTACAAAACGTTCTGAAGTTGAAAATGCAATTAAGGACGAAACAGGCAATGTACTTTCTGAGAATAACATTCAAATGAAAGCGCTACTGATTCGTTCGATAAACTTACCTGCGCAGATCAAGCAGGCGATTGAAAATAAGTTGGAGCAGGAGCAACAGGCTTTAGCGTACCAATTTCGATTGGATAAGGAAAAGAGTGAGGCTGAAAGAAAGCGTATTGCCGCTGAAGGTGAAGCCGCAGCGAATGACATTATTAATAGCAGTTTGACGAGTGCGCTTTTAAAGATGCGGGGCATCGAAGCCACATTGGAGTTATCCAAATCAGAGAACTCTAAGGTTGTTATTATTGGAGGTCAAGACGGAATGCCGCTGATCCTCGGAGATAATTAATTCGACTTTCATAAAAGAATCAGAGCCTGGTAGCATTTTGCTATCAGGCTTTTTTTATTCTAAAACCTGCATACGCTTGGTGTCGATCGGCTCTCCGTCATCGAATAAGGTGTAGATATAGATTCCGGGTTTCAGTCCATGGCCCACGTGAATCGTTCCATGTTGGTTGTGGAGTCTATGCTCTAGAACTAGGTTTCCCTTAATGTCATGGATCAGTAGCTCTCCTTCAGACCCTTCCAGCGAATAATTGATATTCGTACTTCCCATGAAAGGGTTCGGCACGTTCTGACTCAGATCAGATTGCTGTTCTGAGTTCATATCAATTCCAAGCGGGGCGTACTCACCTTCGTAGATGATGTGCGTGTCTCCATTAATGACGTAAACGAATCCAGTGTCTACATAAACTCTATAGGTGTCAGGGTAAATGGCGTTGACGGTAACAGTGCCGCATGTAACGGTATTGAGCGAATCCTTAGGTTCAAAAAAACAAACCGTACTGGACCCAGAACCATCACCTTCATCCAGTTCCACACGATGCCACCAGATCAATGAGTCATTGGGCTGGATAATGAATGAAAACGATGGAGATAGGATACCACAATAGCTGAATTCTATCAAATATTCCCACCAATCAGTCGTGCTGCTCCAATCTGAGAAGCGCCTCCATTTTAATTCGAGAATACTGTCGGTTTCGTTCTTCACGACATACTCGAACTCAACACTCTCAAATACTTCGGCATTCCTATTTGTATCCGGATCAAAGTCAACCGAAAATTGAGATTGTCCACAAAAAGAACTCAGCACCAGAAACATACAGATTGTCCATCGCATGAATCAAAGGTATTGATTCCGTTCCGTCGCATGTCCATCACTGATAGCTTCCGTGGATTGCTACGAAGCAACTGGGCATAAAAAAAGCCCTGTTGCCAGAGCTTTTCTTTTCGTCTTGTTTTATTTAGTCCAATACCTGCATACGCTTGGTGTCGATGTGTTCACCATTGCTGTATAGAGAGTAGAAGTAAAGTCCGGCTTGAAGGTCTCCTCCAACACGAATCTTACCTGTTTGTGCATGTAATACGTGCTTCTGGATCAACTTACCCGTTAGGTCATAGATCACAATCTCTCCGCCGTTTGCGTTAAGCGAATAGTTGATGGTCGTTGATTCATTAAACGGATTTGGCGTGTTCTGACCAAGTTCCGTTTCAAATTCAACATCTTCCAAACCTAAAGTTGCGTACTCGCCTTTGTAGATTTCAAATGAGTCACCATCGATAACGTAGACCGCCTTGCCATCAATATAGATTTCAAGGGTATCTGGCATCACGGCTTCCACAGCAACGGTCACACAATTCAACGTGTTTACCGAGTCGCTAGGATCGAAGAAACATATCTGGCTTTCTCCTGTGCCTGCCATATTCTTGGCTTCAACGTGATGAAAGATTTCAACTGAGTCGCCAGAATAGACTGTGAATTCATGAGATCGAACGCTTGATGGGAAACAAAGGAGAATGCCCTCACATACGTAATCTTCCCAATCTTGAACTCCGGTGAAAGTTGGAAACAACCGCCACTTTAGTTCAACGCTATCGTTAGTTGGGTTTTTGACATAATGGTGAAATTCAACATCGTCACCAACTTCTGCCATTTTCAATGTGTCATGGTCTGCTTCAACAGTATATTGGGCCGTTCCAAGGAGCGGTAGCAGGGCCATCAACAGTGCGTAAATTCTTTTCATAATCGTCTAGCTTTTTCTGAACTGGTAAAGTTAAGAGGAATTGCGCAGCCAATGAACCATTTATGCCTGATTATTGTTTGCTTAACTATATTTTGCTAATACTACTTTTGAGTCATCAATGAACCCGCCAATAAATGAGTGAGAACAATAATTTAATGAACGTAGCGCTTCACCTTGGTGACAACGCGCTAATTTTAGGTCACAGAATAAGTGAGTGGTGTGGCCATGGCCCTGTACTAGAGCAAGATATTGCCATGACAAATATTGCCTTGGACCTTATAGGTCAGGCAAAGATGTATTTAGACCTGGCAGCCGAATTAGAAGGCAAGGGTAATGACCATGATCACCTCGCTTACAAGCGTGATGTGTTGGATTTCAAAAACTTACTGATTACCGAAATTCCGAATGGAGACTTTGCCGATTCGATTGCGCGACAATTCTTTTTCGATCAATGGCACTTCCTTCTGTTATCTGAATTATCGAATTCATCCAATGACAGACTTAAAGAAATTGCTCAAAAGGCTCTGAAAGAAGTCACCTACCACAAGCGATGGAGCTCCGAATGGGTTGTTCGACTTGGCGATGGAACAGCGGAGAGTAAAGAAAAAATGCAGCGTGCAATCGATGACATTTGGTTCTACACAGGCGAGGCATTTATGCCAGCTAGGTATGAAGAAGGCATTTTGCCCACGGGGTTGAAGGATACTTGGATGAAGAACGTGAAGGTAATCTTGGAAGAAGCGACCCTGATGATGCCAGCGGATGAGTGGATGCAGGATGGCGGGAAAACAGGAAAGCACACTGAATACTTAGGTTTTATCCTCGCGGAAATGCAGTTCCTACCTCGTGCTTACCCTGACGCTACCTGGTGATGACAGAGCGAGAGTCCAAAGCATGGGAATCGTTGTCTCTGGTTGAAGATCCAGAAATTCCGGTTATCTCCGTTGTTGAATTGGGCATTGTACGGTCTGTCACAGATATCGATGGTGTGCTTAACGTTGAAATTACGCCGACCTATAGTGGGTGTCCGGCAACTCAAGTCATCGAAGACTCTGTTATCGAGGCCCTTAAGCAGGCACAGCTGGAGCCGATTCACGTGAAAACGGTCTTATCTCCGTCCTGGTCAACATCCATGATATTGGAATCAGGCAAAGAAAAGCTCAAAAAATACGGAGTTGCCCCGCCTGCAGATGAGTCAACAGACAAGCGCGCGCTCATGGGTGATGAAAGACAAATCAATTGTCCGCAATGTGGCTCTAACAATACAATAATGGTAAGCCAATTCGGGTCTACTCCGTGTAAGGCCCACTTTAAATGCAAGGATTGCCTTGAGCCGTTTGACTATTTTAAATGTCTTTGAGGAACCTCAAGCCATTCCCAAATCACTTTCTTTGATCCTTATTATTTAAGACTATGTCCTCAGAAACAGTTTCGCTTGACGTCATTGGAAACGTCGGAAAAATCACGCTGAACAGACCCGCAGTATTTAACAGCTTCAATAAAGAAATGGCTATGGCCACACAAGCAGCTTTAGATGAATGCGCAACGAATTCAACGGTTCGGTCCATTCTAATTACTGCAGAAGGGAAGGCGTTTTGCGCTGGTCAAGATCTTCAGGAAGCCATTGATCCGGATGGGCCAGATATAAAGAAGATTGTGCTGGAGCATTACAATCCAATTATTCGTCGGTTGCGTACAATTGAAAAGCCAATTATTTGCGCTGTAAACGGCGTGGCCGCTGGAGCCGGAGCCAACGTGGCACTAGCCGCGGATATTGTAGTAGCGAAGAAATCAGCCGTTTTTGTCCAAGCGTTTAGCAGCATAGGTTTAATCCCAGATTCGGGTGGAACATACATTTTGCCCCGACTAATTGGGTGGCAAAAAGCGGCTGCCTTGATGATGCTCGCCGACAAAGTAGATGCAATGGAAGCCGAACGAATTGGCATGATATATAAGTGGTTTGAAGACGAGTCATTTGAAGCTGATGCAATGAAAATTGCAGAAAAATTGGCCCGGCTTCCAACAAAAGGATTGGGTTATACTAAGCGGTTATTGAATGCATCATTTCACAATGCATTAGAAGACCAGCTTACCGAAGAAGCCGAGGTGCAAGCTCATGCTGCTGCCACCAGCGATTTCAAGGAAGGCGTTCAGGCATTTTTAGATAAAAGACGACCGAATTTTACCGGTGAATAATCAGGGCGATCAGGTTAATCGTTGAATTAAATCAAAAGGAGAAAATGGAAATTGGAGTAATAGGAGCAGGTACCATGGGAAGCGGAATTGCGCAAGTGGCTGCTCAAAGTGGACATAAAGTATGGTTGTTTGATACCAATGAAGCGGCCTTGGAAAAAGCGACGAAGGCATTGGCCAAGATCATGGCCCGTTTGGTTGAAAAGGGTAGATTATCCGAGGCCGATGCGCAAGGCATTAAGGAGCGTATAAACTGTGTGAGCGACTACCAATCATTCCAAAACTGTGGGTTTGTCATTGAAGCCATTGTAGAGAATTTGGACGTGAAGCGAAGTGTTTTTTCCTCCCTTGAGGATCATGTTTCGGATACCTGCATCCTTGCCTCAAACACCAGCTCCCTTTCGATAGCCTCCATTGCGGCTTCCTGCCAACGGCCTGAACGAGTAGTTGGTGTCCACTTTTTTAACCCTGCTCCATTGATGCCGTTGGTTGAGATTGTTCCCGCAGTACAAACAGCTTCTGATATTTTGGATCAGACAAAAAACCTGATTGATGGCTGGAAGAAGGTAACCGTAGTTACCAAAGACACTCCTGGTTTTATCGTGAATCGAGTGGCGCGGCCATTTTATGGTGAAGCAATCAGGATCTATGAAGAGGGCATCGCTGATATGGCCACTATAGATTGGGCCATGAAAGAAATCGGAGGCTTTAGAATGGGTCCATTCGAGCTCATGGATTACATTGGCAACGACATCAACTATACCGTAACAGAAACGGTGTGGACAGCCTTTTACTACGACCCAAGATACAAGCCGTCATTTACGCAAAAACGAATGATGGAGGCCGGATACCTTGGTAGAAAATCTGGTCGTGGTTATTACGACTACAAGGAGGGAGCTGTTGCTCCCGAGCCCGAAAAGAATCAAGTTGTGGGCGAGGCCATAGTTTGGCGAATCCTAATCCTTCTGATGAACGAAGCAGCAGATGCTCTGCATCTCAATATTGCTTCGGCACAGGATATTGACTTGGCCATGACCAAGGGCGTAAACTATCCAAAAGGCCTTTTACAATGGGCGGATGAAGAAGGCATTCAGAAAGTGCTTGATGGCCTAGATAAATTGTACCTCGCCTACCACGAAGAGCGGTATCGCGCAAGTGTTTTGTTGAGACAGAAGGCTGCATTTGGACAAAAGTTTCTAGGTTAGATGATCCGGGCATCACTGTATTCATGTTTGCTGTTTCTGCTCATCGGGTGCGCTGATTGCGGAATTGAAAACTGTCAAAATGGAGCGTGTGTGGAACAACGATGCCTTTGCGATGAAGGATATCTAGGATCGGAATGCAACATTCAAGCAAAGCCAAAAGCCATTCACATTACTTCAATAGAATTAGAAAATGTCCCAGAAGAGGTGTTGGAATTGGTCTGGGATGATGACACATCAACGGCGACGGCATATTTGCCCGACATCCACCTACAAGTCAGACTTGGAACAAGCCAAGACATATTATTCTCATCCAACGAACGGTACTTTGATTCAAAGGAAACCGAATATGTTTTTAAGCAGAATATGGATGTCAAGGTCAGTGACTTCTATCCTGAGTTGCGCATCACCTTAGCGGATCTGGATGTGCCTAAACCCGAACCTGTCTATTCCTTTAATGTAGCTGGGTATTACACCCCAGTTGGAGGTTTTCCAGAGATGATTGAAGGAACCGACCCAAACGGAGTTGCGTTTAAGATTAGCCTTCGATACGATCACTAAATCGGGTTTTTATTGTTCGATAATCGCAACTAGAATTTCCTCAATACGCTGCATTACCTGAGTTTTTCGTGATTCGTCATAGTCGTTTAGCATGATGCAAAAAGCAACGGTCTCGCCATGTCGGTTGGTCAGGTAACCCGCGTAGTTTCGAACCCCTGACATTGTTCCACTCTTAGCTCTAACGTTGCCATCCGCCTTTGTTCCCTTGAAGTATCTTGCTAACGTTCCAGACTGACCCGCCACTGGCAGGCTTCCCAAAAAATCTTCTTTCACGTCTGATCTATACGCCAAGGCTAATATGCCAGTCATGGCTTCAGCAGTCATTCTGTTTAGAGGCGACAATCCGCTCCCATCCATTATACGAACTCCACGTAAGTTCACTTGCTTTCCCTTTAAATGACTTTCTATCGCGGCGATTCCTCCCTCCACTGTTTTTCCCTTAGCCTTTTCATCAAGTTGGATGTTTAGTGCTTCTGCATACAGGTTGATGCTTTTCATATTACAGAGTTTGACTATCGCAGTCAACGGAGGTGAAACCAATGTAGTGAGTGTTTCTAGGTTCGATCTTTCGATGTGGGTATACTCGATTCTTGGTTCCATATTCACCAACCTTGATTCACTCAACACCTCTTTTGCGAAGCCGTTCATGGGGTCGGGGTGAGAAGCCTTCACTAGGAAATTAGCACGATTCGATGGAATTGAACCTTTAGCATAAATCACATCCGAATTTGGAGAACTGAAAAACCATGCATCGTCTCGGCTTGATGAAGAGGATTCAATACTTAGATCTAAGGTGTAACCGTCAAGCCCTTTCGTTTTCGGGCTAAGCATGACAGGATTGCCTACTTGACTGGAGTTCAGGAACACTTTGATCATGTTGTCACGCCACATTAAAGCACTTGGAGTGGATCCAAAATAGTTGCCCATGTCCTCCCAAACCCAACCTCTAGGAGTGTTGTATTTACCAAAGATGGAGGCATCAACAATCAGGATTCCTTTGTTTTTGCCATTACCCTGAAGTGCTTCCGCAATTTGATCTATTGATGAAGGCATTGAACTGTAGTACTTCGATTGAAGCGTAGGATCACCCGAAGCTTGGATGTAGATGTTCCCATTCAATAATCCGGTTTCTGGGTTTTTAACGCCTGAGACAGGTGTTTTAAACTGAAAGTTTGGCCCAAGCTTTTCAAGCGCAACAGCGGTGGTAACGATTTTCATAATTGATGCTGGCACCATGCTGCGTTGAGCATAGTGATCAACTATTGCCTGTCCATTATCCAGATTCACTGCTGACATGGAGAAGGATCCAGACTTGAGCGCACCTTCTTGCTCCATTTTTGCCATTGCCAGTGAGAGAGGTGTGTCTGCTGGATGTTGAGAAAATAGTGACGCTGAACTGACAACTACCAGCAACAGCAGGGTTGCAAGGATTCTATTCATAGATTCTCTGTTTGAACGTTTGAAGTTAGTATAGTTTCATATTCCATACATAAGTTCAAATCAAAATCCTGAACAATATGAGAATCTGTGTGTTTCGCACGTGTGCGATCGTTATTGATAATTTGGGTTTTGTTGCCGTGGTCGGTTTTGGGTCAATGCCCTGGAGACGCCTTTCTTTCGGGTGATTTTTCAGGGTGGCAGAAACAAATTGGGACCAAGGGTTATGGTGTTGGAGTTCAAACTGTGGTGACACCCTATGCAAGCAATGATACAATGCGATTCAAGGTAAATCGCGGCCCTGCTCAGCCCGACTTGCAAATAGGTAATTTGTTACAGACCATTCCTCCAGGATATGATTACTCTATTCGTTTAGGCGATTACAGTAACGGAGGCAAAGCGGAAAGGATGCAGTTCACCTGGGAAGTTGGTCCAACAAACAACATTGTCTATTACAAATATGCGATTGTATCACAGCAACCAAATCATGGTCCAGAATGGCTACCAATCGTGGGGTTTTTAGTGAGAGATGAAAACGATTCTATCATTGAATGCTCTGAACAAACGATCATTCCAGGATATACAAGCATACCTTTGTTGACCGCTGCGGGGTCGCCGCAAATAAAGTATACAGAATGGCGTACGGTGGCTATAGACCTTAGCCCATACGAAGGCCAGAATGTAAAATTCGAAGCGGCAAACTCTGATTGTGGGTTGGGGCAGCATTTCAGCTACACCTACTTTGTAGTGGGTTGTGGTAGTAAGAATCAAACGACTCGGTTTTGCTCAAAGGAGATAGATGCCATCATTGACGGCCCACCGGGTTTTGATTCATACTTATGGGAAACCGGCGAAACGACTCAAAACATTATTTATTCGAATGCCAAAGCAGGAGACTCTATTACATGCACAGCCTCATCGTTTACCTGCAATACAGAATTTATTTACGAAATCAAATCCAGCGATGTTGAAGCAAGTTTTTCTGTTGAGTTCGATACGGTTGCGCTGGCGGCGGTAGTATCCAATTCCTCCAATGCGCTGAATAGTGAAATTGTATCCAACACCTGGGCATTCGGAGATGGTAACGCAAGCTCTGTCAAGAACCCGGTTCATACGTACGATAGCTTCGGAGTATTTGATATCAAGCTCATTGTGCAAAATGAATTTGGCTGTCTAGATTCAGTTTCGAAGCGATTTGTGAATTACCCGCCACCATATCCAGATTTCGACGCATTGGATTCCTGTGGATTAACCGTTTCTTTTCAAAACATGACCTTACCTCCGGCAGTAGGAGAAATATCAGGTTATAAATGGGACTTTGGAGATGGTTCGACCTCTGCGGATCTTAATCCAACGCGTCGATATTCGGAGCCGGGAACCTATTTAGTAAACCTGACAGTAGAGGCCAGTTCCATAATTGAGAGATCTGTGCAGAAATATATACGCGTTTACTCAGAACCCGTCGCGGCTTTTCAATTCGACTCAGCTTGCGTTGATAACCCAGTGAACTTCTCCAATAACTCGTCCATTGAAAATGGGGAGATCGTAGATTGGATATGGGCCTTTGGAGATGAAATCAAATCTGAGGAGTGGTCCCCGACTCTGTCATTCGAACAGCCATCAATGCTTTTGGTGTCGTTAGAAGTCTTGTCTTCCAATGGGTGCCTCCATGTCGCTGAAACCAGCGTGGAGATATATCCCAAAACCGTAAAGGCGATATTCGATCTTGGATCTGAAGAACTGGTTTTACCGAATACCCAGGTTGAAATTTTAGATCAGAGTATTAATCCAGCAACATGGACATGGACCCTTGATTCTAACTGGTTTTCCTCCGATTCGGCTCCGTCACTCGTTGTAAAAAATGATACGGGCACCTTCGCTATTCGACTTTTGGTCACCAATGAATATAGTTGCCAATCTGAAATGGTTTCAGAATTCCGCGTTGTACCGCCATTTGCCTTCTTCGTGCCTTCTGCATTTAGCCCAGATGGGGATAATCTTAATGACCACTTTTTGGTAAAAGGAGAAGGGATTTCTAAATTTTCATTGGAAATTAGAGATCGATGGGGCCTGAAAGTAGTGACCATCACAGAATTAAATACGCCGATTGAGCTAATGGAAATACAGGCTGGTGTGCTTTCCTATGAGGCAGTGATATATGATTTGAAAGGTCAGTCTCATTACCGGCAAGGAACCATTTCCGTGATTCGATAGAAGAATTACATTCGTTTAAACGTAACTTATTTCACCATGGAACTTGCCTCACGTGTTGTTGATCGTATGTACAACAACGACCCATTTAGTAAATGGCTCGGCATCGAGCGCGTGGAGGATGGAGCAGGAAAATCCGTCCTTCGAATGACCATTAGAGAAGAGATGCTCAATGGTTTTGACATTGCGCATGGAGGCATAACCTACGCATTGGCAGATTCTGCTTTGGCATTTGCATCAAATGGCCACGGTCGGATGTCTGTTTCAGTGGAAACTTCCATTTCGCACACCGAATCTCTCAAGTTGGGGGATGTTATCACTGCCACGGCAGAAGAAATGAGTATTTCAAACAAAATTGCCGTCTATCATATCACGATTCGGCGTCAAGATGAAAAAGTAGTTGCCCTGTTTAAGGGTACGGTGTATCGAACAAGCAAAGACTGGGACGTTTGACTTGAAATATTACTCCCATCTTTGCAAGCGAAATCCAGCAATTACACCAGAATATGAGAGACGCATACATAGTTGACGGCATACGCACCCCGATTGGAAAATTTCAAGGAACACTGGCTCCAGTTCGCACGGATGATCTGGCTGCATTGGCCATTTCAGAGTTGATGAGCAGAAATGAAGGTGTCGACTGGGCGCGTGTGGATGATGTGATTATGGGATGTGCAAACCAAGCTGGTGAAGACAACAGAAATGTTTCTCGCATGGCACTGCTCTTGGCAGGAATGCCTTGGAGCGTTCCTGGTGAAACTGTAAATCGATTATGCGCATCAGGAATGAGCGCGGCCATTCATGCCCGAAGGGCCATCGCTGCAAATGAAGGAGACTTGTTTGTCACAGGAGGAGTCGAGCATATGACCCGAGGACCATGGGTTATGAGCAAAGCATCTAAGCCTTATGGCAACGACAGCAAATTATATGATTCCAGTTTTGGCTGGCGGTTCGTAAACAAGAAGATGCACGATCTATATGGCACACATGCCATGGGCGAGACCGCTGAAAACTTGGTTGATCAATTCAACATTTCAAGAGAAGATCAGGATCGTTTTGCACTGTGGTCTCAGCAAAAAGCTGCGGCAGCTCAAGCTAGCGGTCGGCTGGCAGAGGAAATTGTGCCGGTTCACATTCCAAGAAGAAAACAAGATCCGCTCATTTTCGAGCACGATGAATTCATTAAAGGCAATTCTACACTGGAAACGCTTGCTGGCTTGCGGGCTGCATTTCGAAAAGAGGGTGGAAGTGTAACTGCAGGAAATGCTTCTGGTTTAAATGACGGAGCCGCGGCCATGCTGATTGCAAGTGAAGATGGTCTGAAACAACACAACCTTACTCCTATGGCCCGAATTGTTTCTTCCGGTGTGTCTGGCGTTGAGCCGCGTATCATGGGCATAGGTCCAGTTGAGGCATCAAAACTGGCGTTGAAGCGTGCAGGATTAACCATGGACGATATGGATATTTTGGAGTTTAACGAGGCATTTGCAGTACAAGCATTGGCTTGCACGAGACAACTCGGAGTGGACGATACAGATGATCGAATCAATCCAAATGGTGGCGCTATAGCTATCGGACACCCACTTGGGATGACAGGTTCTCGAATTCTTCAATCAGCGGCAATTGAATTGCACAAACAACAAAAGGAATATGCATTAGTAGCCATGTGTATTGGAGTAGGTCAAGGCTATGCCACCATCATTGAACGCGTATAACTCATGCATCACTCAGGCTTTGTAAATATTATCGGCAATCCAAACGTGGGTAAGTCTTCCTTACTCAATGCGCTCATCGGCGAACGGCTAGCGATAATCAATTCTAAGGCGCAGACCACGCGGCATCGAATTTTTGGCATCTACAATGACGATGATTATCAGATTGTGTTTTCGGATACCCCTGGGGTGATCATACCTGCATATAAAATGCAGGAAAGTATGATGACCTTCGTGAAGGAAGCCCTTCAGGATGCGGATATTTTCTTGTTTATGGCCGAGGTGGGAGATCGTAATTTTAAGGATGAACGTGTGCTGGAAAAGCTGCAAAAGACAGAGACTCCACTTATAGTTGCATTAAATAAAATAGACATAGGCGATCAGGAGGCCATGGAAGCTGACATCGCCTATTGGTCTGAAGCATTCCCCAACGCCAAAAAGGTGCTTCCGCTTTCGGTGATCGAAAAGTTTAATGTGCGCGAGCTATTTGCATTAATCAGAGATCTAATTCCTGAAGGACCCGAGTGGTACCCAAAGGATCAGTTGACAGACAAAAGCGAACGCTTTGTGGTTTCTGAAATCATCCGTGATAAAATTCTGACGCATTTCCAACAAGAAATTCCTTATTCGGTGCAGGTCGAGGTGGAGGCGTTTCAGGAAGAAGAAACTATCGTTCGCATAAGAGCGGTAATCATTGTTGTAAGAGACAGTCAAAAGAATATCATCATCGGACGAGGCGGATCAATGATCAAGCGCGTAGGTACAGATGCGAGAAAGGATATGGAACGTTTCTTTGACAAAAAGGTCTTCTTAGAAACCTTTGTGAAGGTGGATAAAGATTGGCGAAACGATGACCGAAAGCTGAAGAAGTACGGATACTAGATCAACGAATCGGTAAGATCGCTTGGCAGTTTCTCAATTCAATCGTTCCCATTTTTTCATTCGATAGCAACACTGAGAACTCAGTTTGGATCACAGTATGCTGAGAAACTGACCCACTTAATGGATCAATATAATTATCGCCAACCTCAATAATGTTATAAGAACTCCAATCAGGTTGTTCGATGATTTGGGATCGGTAAACATTATTCATCTCATCTTGATACACAACGGTCACCGTTCCCAAATCAGATGGTTCCGTTTCAGGCGAGGTAAAGACCGCCGTTTCGACTTCATAGTTGAAGTTGATGTTGCACAATGCTGAGCTATCTACAACTTGGTTGCGAACCCGCCGAGCGCTGCACCCTGCGCTTTCGATTTCTAACAAGACCGTCTCAATACCATCCATTGGAATCTCATTTATTCGATATTCAACCTCTTGGGAGGAAGCCATAGGTCCACTTTCAAAGGTCCAGTCATATTTGAATCCAAAATTTCCAGTGGCCTTCGCGTCAAATAATAAATGATTTGGAGCATCTAGCTCTGTAACAGCAATTTCTGCCCGGCAGCCATGATGAGGGAGGTAGATTATGTCTTCAATTTCAGAGGTGCACCCGCCGATGTGCGAGGAGATGAGTTTCAATGTAAAGAAGGAGTCATCGTTTTGGTCTCGTTTCAATACTAATGGATCGCTGCCCTGGGTAGTCAATGTTTCACTTGAATTTATTATCCATTCGCAGCCCTCCAGCTCACCTCTCGCCTCAGGGTGAATCGTTATCGTGTAAACATCCATACTGTCGGGGCCATTATAGAACCGAAAGGGGTAGGGTTGAGGCGTCACGGCCGCGTTAAATTCGTTGTTCCCTCTTACCTCGAGTTTGATTGAAGGCACGCAGCCACCTATGTCTTCGCATTCAACATTGGTCATTTGGCTTCCATAGCCATAGACATTGTTCCAATAATCTGACACAGATCCCGACGCAAGGAATGTATTTCCATCAGATTCCCAATTAATGTCATTCCCGTCTAATTCACCTCTGACATAGAATACTGGATCAACCGCCCCTGCAGGTGCAGGAACTTCGTATGGATCGCATTGTGTGAAGACCAACATCACACAAATTGCAGCGAGTATGTTTTGGAGTTGTTTCATCCTATCGAATGTTAAGTTTTAGATACGCCTGAATCTCAAGCAGACGGAGTGCCCGATAATCGATATTCAGATTGTTTGTGAGTCCGTATGCTCCGCGCAAACCAAAGAACGCATCATTTGTGATTTGATATTGCGCGTCAATCAATGCGCTTGCACCAAATCGGCGATATCGATCCCATTGAAAATAGCCTTCTGATTCGTCATATGAGACCATAAGGTCCTCTTTTCCAACCAAGTGATCGGTCGAATTTTTTAGTGCCCCGAGCATCCACGGCTTAATTCCAGCTCCCAAATACAGCCGCTTCATTCGATAATGAGCAAGGAGCGATGCATTAAGTCGAATTACTTCTGTTGTGGATACGAGGTATTCATTTTCGAATTGTTGAAACCCGTAGGACTGCACTCCAGCTATCTGTGCCGTATCACTGATGCGCAACAAAGCGCCATTTAGTTCTCCGTTTAGAAATAGATGCGGCTTTAACTGACGCATGTATCCTATTCCTACAAATTGACCAATGCCGGGATATTGCTTCAAGGATCCACTGAATGTTTTGTTCACTCCACCTCGGATATAGAATGACGGGGCAAAGGAATTTCTGGATGCAAATTCCGATTCGGGTGCAGCATTTATTGGGTCATTCGCTCTCCGGTCTGATAACGGTAGAATAGGCATAAATGCCATGGACGCGCGAACCTCATTGACTTCCTCAGCCGGATCCTCTAAATCGGTTGCTACCATGTCTCCCAGATTTGAGTCATCATTTGAATCCGCTTGAATGTTTGATGTGTTGTCTGTGATGCTTGATTCATCATCGATTCCTGGGTTGGAATTAGTAGATTCTAATCCACCTGTTGTGGATGGCTCAGTTTGATTCGGAACAACGTTTGGGATTGGTAGAACTCCATTTGTTCGAGTGCTTTTACTAGAGTTGGCGATAGCGGGTCCAGTTTCTTGTGTGGCTTGACTCGCCCTGGTTACGCTTGTGTTTGGTGCACCTGAATTCCCGTTTTTGTTAGATGTTGTAGCGTTTTGACTGTCCGCTAATTTGTATGTGCTCTCATCGTTGTCTATAGGATCAAGCGAAGCAATGTTGAACGCTGTCGGCTCAGTGGACCCGTTATACAAAGCGTCTATTTGGTTGCAGGAATTGAGTAATCCCAATGTTTCCATTTCTATGGAAGCCAATCGCGGATTATACATTTCACCTTGCGTATTTGAAAAGGCAAACCATGAGCCCAATGCGCCAATGATTAAGGCTCCAGGAAACCATACCCAAAATCCAATACCGGCACCCTTTTGATTAAGGAGGGTTTCCATTTGATTCCAAGCACCCATGTCAAATGGGATTTGCTCGGCGGCAAAAGCCTCATCAAACATGTTCTTTAAGTTGTCGTTCGATCCACTCATATTATTACTGATTCAGTGGTTTGAAAAGTTTTTTTTACAAGCTCCTGTAATTTTTTCCGTGCAAAATGCACATGCCATCTACAGGTGGCTTCTGACGTTTCTAGTAGTTCCGCTACCTCACCATACTCGTAGCCATCGAGCACGCAGAGATTGAAAACTTTCTGACTTATGGGAGGTAATGCCGTTATCAATGCGCGCAATGATTCCGCATTCATCTCCGTCTCTGCCATATTCACGTCCGTCATTTTTGATTCCCAATACGACTCGCTTAAATCTTCCACATCAAAGTGGGCACGATTCGCTTTGGACTTTCTGTACTGATCTATGGCCGTGTTTATTGTGATTCTCCTGATCCACGCCTCAAATGGAATATCTGAGTTGTATTGATCAATCTTGTCACAGATCTTTAAAAAGGACTGATTCATTAAATCCTTTGCATCCTCTTCGTTGTTCTGGTATCGAAGACAAACCTGCATCATCCAACCATAACAGGAACGGTAAAGCTCAAACTGGGCTTTGCGTTCGGCTTTTTTACAGCGCTCTATTAATTCTTGGGGAATGTGCATATATCAAGAAAAGGAGGAGCTGCCTAGTGCAAACTCCTCCTTTCGCTGTTAGTGATTGACTTATTGTACTACAATCGGCATGTGGTGTGTGAATCCGTCACCGGTAGCCTCGATATAGTAAGATCCAGAAGCAACATTGGTGAGCTCAATTTCAAATTGACCACTAGTTCCAATACGCTGCGTTTGAATCCGCTCACCTAGGACGTTAATGATTGAGATTGTCTCAACCACTAGCTCTCCAGATTGAATCGTAATGAAATCACTCGCTGGGTTTGGATAAACTTCAAACTGACCAGCAACAATCGCATCGATTCCAGTTGGTGTCATTGGCTTAACAACGCTAGCTAATACTTCAAAATCTCTATTAGGTGACTCAGGAGTCTCAGTAGTAAGCGTCACAATGTGTGGGTATGCAGTCTTGTTTAAGACGTCCACATATATTTCATATGTACCTAAAGAAAGGTTGTCAATGGAATATGCGCCATTAGCATCAGACTTATCAAATCCAGCTAGCGTACCGTCCGCATTGTATGCAGCAACATAAACATCTGAAATTGGATCTCCTTCAGCTCTGTTTGCTCCTTGAGTTATCAAGCCTCCAACGAAACCGGCGCCTCCAAAATTAACTCCACTGAGTAAAGCAAAGTCGACACCATAAAGGCTTGCGTTGTTTACGATTATAGAAGTTGCAAACGACCAAATTGCAGCACTATCATAGTACGTAGGAATGATTGTGCTGTACAAAGCGTGCGTTGATAGAGCGGCACCTTTCACATAGTAGGTACCGTTACAAACATTGGCGAAAGAGTAAGCCCCATTTGAATCTGTCACAATACTATCAACAGCGCTTAACGAACCACTGGATTCCTGAATAAGATAAACCCGTACAAGCGCTCCTTGGGAAACTTCGCCTTCGATGTTATAACAGGTCGCTACATAAGCGCTGATAGTTACAGAATCAATTGCTGGACAACCTCCGATTGTATCCTGGACGGTAACAGTGTATGTTCCTGGGCACAATCCAGTGATGGACGCAGTAGTTGCAGCATTAGACCATAGGTACGTCAATCCGCTACCTGTAGCGGTCGCCGCAGCCGTTCCGTTGCAACATGAAGCGCATGTTTCATCTGTAGAAGAGACCGTTAAAGCAGGCCCTGTTCCAAATTGAACATAGATTGAATCTGATCCAACACAACCGTTTGAGTCTGTCATAGTCACAGAATAGAATCCTGAAGATGTTACGCTAACCGTTTGGCTTGATGAAGAATCGCTCCATGCATATGTATACACACCAGATGCATTGGCAGTGGCTGTCAACGTAACCGTTGAACCCGCGCATGGATTGGTATTAGAAGTGCCTATTTGGGCATTAACACCACCTGATGAACCTATTGTAACTACAGAAGTTGAAACGTTGGAATCGTTATCAATCACTGTGGCAGTGTATGTTCCAGCGCAAAGGCCTGTAGCTGTTGCTCCAACGGCGCCATTAGACCAGAAATAGTAATATGGAGTTGTTCCTCCAGTGGCAGCTACGGTTGCGGTTCCGTTGCAGCTTCCGCATGATGCGCTAGTAGATGTTACCGTGCTCGCAAGTGTGCTTCCACCACCGTTGGTGATAGTGACGCTATCGCAGAATGTGTCAATGCATGTGTTTCCAGAATCATACATAACAACGCAAATCTCATACGTACCTGCAGTACTGTAAATCACGGTTGCGTTAGTTGTAATAGGAAGCGCTTGGTTACTTGGAGTTCCGCCTGGAGCATTCCATGCGTTGTAACCGATTGTGCTTGATGAATCATATGGATTTAGAATTACAGTATCATTCGATACCGTGGCCGTGAAGCCAATCTCGCACTGTGACCAACCAAATGTGGCTAGTATAGCGAGCGTTAATGTGAGAAGAACTTTTTTCATTTTTTATTGATTAATTGTTGTTTTCAAATCCCTACACGAGGCTTTTTGTTCGATTGTTTGGTTGGCGGCAAAAATTATTTACGACGTGCAGCGAATTTGCCCACTAAAGTAAAGCTACTTTTGCCGCTCTAATGTCTATAGTAGCAATCATAGGAAGGCCGAACGTGGGGAAATCCACGTTTTTTAATCGACTAATCGGAAGACGTCAAGCGATTGTTGATGAATTTTCGGGCGTAACTCGAGATCGACATTACGGAACAAGTGATTGGGGCGGAAGAGATTTCACCGTTGTTGATACAGGTGGCTTCGTTAAAGAAACAGACGACCGCTTTGAGAAAGAAATCGCCAAGCAGGTGCACATTGCCATGGATGAGGCCAACGTGATCTTGTTTGTGGTCGATGCTCAACAGGGGGTCAGCGAACTTGATAGAGACGTGGCGCAATTGCTTCGCAAATCGAAGAACCCTGTTATCCTTGTCGCAAACAAGGTCGATAATTTGTCGAAGCAGGCAGATAGTTATGAGTTCTATGAACTAGGCTTTGAGAAAATTTTCGCAATCTCTGCCATCAATGGTGGCGGCACAGGAGACTTGTTGGATGAGGTAATAAACTTGCTTCCTGAGGAGATTGAACCAGAACCGATGGATCTCCCTCGAATTTCGGTTGTCGGAAGACCCAATGCAGGAAAATCATCCTTCGTAAATGCCTTGTTGGGCGTTAATCGAAACATCGTTACGGAGGTTGCTGGAACCACACGAGATAGCATCGACACACACTACAACGCTTTTGGTTTTGAGTTTACTATGGTCGATACGGCCGGTATCCGAAAGAAGGCCAAGGTGCATGAAGATTTGGAGTTTTACTCCGTCATGCGCGCGATCAAGTCAATCGAAAATTCGGATGTCTGTATCTTAATGATTGATGCTGCTGAAGGTATAGGTCAACAAGACCTAAACATTTTTGGATTGATCGAGAAGAATCGAAAAGGGGTGGTCATCTTGGTCAACAAATGGGATTTGATCGAGAAAGAAACCAATTCAGCTAAAATGTATGAGCAGGATTTAATGGAGCGACTGGCCCCGTTTACAGATGTCCCGGTCGTATTCACTTCCATTCCGGAAAAGCAGCGAATTCACAAAGCGCTTCAAATTGCCCTTGATGTATATAAGCGACGAACACAACGCATCAAGACCAATAAGTTGAATGAGGTGATGTTGCCTATAATGGAGTGGACTCCACCTCCAGCTACCAAGGGAAAATACATTAAGGTGAAGTATGTGCAGCAATTGCCTACACATGCTCCAACCTTTGCCTTCTATTGCAACCTACCGCAATACGTAAAGGAGCCATATCGAAGATTCATCGAGAATCAAATGCGCAAGGAATTTGATTTTCATGGCGTCCCCATTCAGGTCTTCTTTAGAAAGAAGTAATTCATTTTCATGAAGTTGGGTATGATTCTGTATAGCTAGGGAATCATCAAACCAATATTTATTTGTGCAATCGATTTAACTGTCTTTCACTTGGATGTGAACAAATGCAAATGTTTGCGGCTATCTTTGTAATAGATTTTGAGAAAACTCGCATTCATATTTTCACTGTTCTATTTAATAACCAGTGTTGGTTATGGGCTCGAGGTGCACTACTGCCTTGGCCGAGTAACGGATGTGAATGTTTCCTGGCTTGATACGCATTGCGCTTGCGACACAGGCAATAGTAATAAGGTATCGTCGTGCTGCGAAGAGAAGGCGTTCTTCATTCAATTGGATGACGAACACCAACCTGCCTCACTGACCGAAGCACCTTCAACGCCCCAAATGGCCTCTCACCCAATTTACGTTGTTGACTTGGAGCGTACGGCATCTCAACCTGATGTAGATCAGTGGCCGAGAATTAAAGGCCCACCCCCATTACAAAAGCGTTTCAAATGGAACTGCGCGTTTATTTTTTACGGCTGACAAGCAAGTGATCCTCCAGTCCGCGCCAACATGTTTGCCGTGGATTAGTTCATCTATTTCCATTTTACTTAAAATTGTTTGTCATGAAATTCATTAAATACTTCCCGTTATTTCTGTTATTCTCCTTCCTTACTAATGCGACCTACGCCCAGAAAAAAGTAGTAGAAGATACCATCCAAGTTGAAGGAATATGTGGTATGTGCAAGACTCGAATTGAAGAGGCCGCCTTTGGCTCAGGTGTGAAATTTGTCGAGTGGACAAATTCCACCAGCGAGTTGGTGATTGCCTACCGATCTAACAAAACGAGCTTAGAAGAAATCGAAGCGCGCATTGCGAAAGCAGGCCATACGACGAGTCATGTAGACGCCAAAGAAGAAGATTACAATACACTTCCTGATTGCTGCAGATATGAGACGGGTCAGAAGCATTAAGCAGCTCGCTTTCGGTCTCTCAGTCGCGCTAATTCCCTTTTCCCTTTCAGCTCAAACGTCCCTAACGGGTGTTGTAATGGAAGAGCATGCCGATGGTATGTTTCAACCGGTTCCTGGAGCAAATGTGTACTGGTTTGGCACCCAAATTGGGTCATCGACGGACACCGCAGGCCAATTTCAGATTCCTATTAGCAAGGAAACCCGGAAGCTGATTATTAGCTATGTGGGCTACCAAAGCGACACCATTAAGGTGGAACAGCTTGATAAGCTCACCATCGTTCTGAAGAACAGCACTGAACTGGGTGGCGTCGATGTGGTTTACCGGAAACGCGGAACCGAGATTTCCTATATGAATCCACTTAAGGTAGAGACCATGGGTGAAAAGGAACTCTATAAGGCCGCTTGTTGCAACTTGAGCGAAAGCTTTGAAACAAACCCCTCCATTGATGTAGCCTATGCCGACGCAGTAACGGGAACCAAGCAAATTCAGATGTTGGGCCTCGACGGAAAATACTCTCAAATAACACGAGAACAAATGCCTGCGGTTCGCGGAGTAAGCTCTGTTCAAGGAATGACTTATATCCCTGGTTCTTGGATCGAATCGATTCAATTAAACAAGGGCGCTGGTTCTGTAGTAAATGGATATGAGAGCGTCACTGGTCAAATAAACGTGGAGCTCAAAAAGCCGGATGAGGCTGAAAAATGGTTTCTGAATGGATACGCCAATCAAGGCGGACGAACGGAACTGAACTTTGCGGGTGCACAACGTCTTAATGATAATGTATCCACGGGATTATTGTTGCACGGCAACCTAAGACCACTTGATATCGATAATAATAAGGATGGATTTCTGGATTTCCCAACCGGCCATCAATTGAATATGATTAACCGTTGGAGATTCAATTCACACAAGGGCTGGGAAGGTCAAGCTGGTGTAAATGTGTTGACGGAAGATAGACAAGGTGGGCAGATAGCATCTGAAACAATCAACCAACCATATAGATTAGGATGGAAGACCAATCGCGGAGAGATTTGGGGTAAAACTGGATATGTTTTTCCTCAGGCAAAATATAGAAGTGTTGGTTTTCAAGGATCGGCATTATACCACGGACAGCGAAGCACATTTGGCGGAACGATGTATGATTCTGAGCAAAAGAGCGGATACTTCAATTCAATATATCAGAGCATAATTGGAACCTCCACCCATAAGTACCGAACAGGGCTTAGCTTTCAATATGATGCATTCCGAGAACAAGTAGACTCTACTGAATGGCGTCGGGAAGAAATTGTTCCTGGAGCTTTCTTCGAGTACACCTTCACCTATTTTGAGAAGTTTGCCGTGGTGGCAGGGATTCGTGGTGACTACCACAATTATTACGGATTGTTTTTCACCCCACGCCTTCACCTTCGATATGAGGTGCGAGAAGGCACTGTGTTAAGAGCAAGCGGCGGTCGAGGACAACGAACTGCTAATGTTGTAGCAGAGAATTTTTCATTATTAGCGACGGCTCGAACGTGGACGATTAATGGAAATCCAGCGATACAAGGCTTCGGCTTGAAGCCCGAAGTGGCTTGGAATTTTGGGTTAAATCTCACGCAAGATTTCCGGTTAGATTACCGTCCAGGAACGTTTTCTGTTGATGGATATCAAACCATGTTCGAAAACCAAACCGTTATTGATCTTGAAGATCCGAGACAAGTTCAGGTCTACGATTTGGCAGGCACAAGCTATGCTTCGAGTGTTCAAGCTCAAGTCGACTACGAATTGCGTAGGAGACTCGATGCTAGATTGGCTTATCGCTGGTATGAAGTGCGCACCACATACGGCAGCGACTTGAAAGACAAGCCCTACGTGGCAAAGCATCGTGCATTCTTAAACTTGGGATATGAAACGGTCTCAAATTGGAAGTTTGACTATACCATTCAATGGCAAGGACGAAAACGGATTCCTAGCACTTCTTCCAATCCGGTTGCGTATCAACGTGCCACCAGATCGCCTGATATAATTCTAATGAATGCCCAGATCACGAAGAGCTGGAAGGAGCAATTTGATGTTTATGTAGGAATGGAGAATATCACGAACGTGAAACAGAACAATCCAATCCTAGCGTCGGATCAGCCGGGCGGAACTTATTTTGATAGTTCCATGATTTGGGGGCCAATCTTTGGACGGATGACATATGTTGGATTTAGATTGAAAGCTAAATCGTAACCCGAGTATCGGTGTTGGGTCGCACGAAATTGAGTTCATTTTTAAGTATAGAGTAGGAGATGGATTCGCCTTTTTTAATTCGGGCGATGAACTCTCCATCGGCATCGATCGCCAGTGTACCATCTATCACTTGGATTTCGATCTGTGTGCCCTTGAGGTACTGTACTCGGGCGTCGTTGATGCGTTTACCTTTTTTAAGTCGACCCTGAAATCGAATGAAGTCGATTACCCCAACGTTTGTTGCCATGGTGAGTCCTAAGCTGCCATCGTTTAGCTCAGATTGAGGCAGAAGGGCTAGACCATTGCCAGCATAGACACCCTTTCCTATTGCGGAAAGTAAGGTCTTTCCCCTCAAGGATTTTCCGTCAATTCGAATTTCTAGGTTCGGGGCGCTGTACATGCTTAGCCATTGAATTATTGCGCTGTAATAATTTAGTCTGATTCCCATCTTAAAACGACGGGCATTAAATGTGGCGGCAATTTCGGCGCCAATTCCAGCGGCCGAGATATTACAGAAATAGCGTTGCTGAGCACTCCAGCGTATTACGCCAATGTCAACCGATTCCTGTGTTTTGTTTTTGGCACATGCTATAAGCTGAGAAATAGTTCCGCCTCCAATGACATGGGCATAGTCATTGGCAGATCCGATGGGATATAACCCAAATAAACATTTTGGGTTTTGAGACATCAGCATTCCATTGACACTCTCGTTGAGAGTTCCGTCGCCACCGCAAACGATGATGAATTCAGTGCCAGAATTGCACGCGTCTTGGGCAAACAGTGTTGCATCGCCGTGATTCTGGGTGATCCTTACTTGAATGTTTTCAGAAACGCTGTTAAGCTCTTCTAAGCATGTATCCAATTGAGACGAAATACCATTAACGATGGCTGTGATTTTCATTATTTGCAATTCATAATCGGCCAATTTAAAGACATTTCTACTTTCGCCCCATAATCAGGAATTTCATGAAAAAAGTATTATCGTTCGTATTGATAGCCTTGGCGTTTTGCAGCTGCTCATCGGATTGCAGTAAATTGGAGACTGAGTTGGAGGTGGCTAATGCCCATGTGCTTGAGAAGGACTCTATTTTGGATATGTTAGGAGCGTCATTTCGAAAGATTGACTCAAACATTAATGAAGCGAAAATGATCGAGATGGAACTGGTCGATGGCATCCGAAACGGTGCAGGTTCGGCCGAGGTTCAGACCAAGGTAGACCTGTTGAAGCAAGTACTTGAGTCAAACAAGCATTATATCCAGAGTCTTAAATCCAACCTCGGGAGCAATACCGCCATGTCAAATCAACTGTTTGACATTGTGTCAAGTTTAGAGGGAAAAGTCTTGTTGAGTAACAATCGGTTAGCGGGATTAAATAAGGAGTTGGGAGATTTAGGCGACGAATATCGAAACGTGTTTTATGAGTATCTAAATGCAGAAGTTGAGCGTCAAAATGCGGAAGAAAATATTCAGAATTTGAAGGGTACAATGAATGAAATGGAGGAAAAAAATGTCTGATTTAAAAGACCAACTCAACCGGGTTTACGTAGCAATTGGGGACAAAAACAATTTGATTGATCGAGGTGTCATGGAAAAAGGAGGATTGCTTAGAAGCAAGGATATCAATGAAAACACCGATTATTCAGAATTCGATCAATATCAAAAAGACGCACTTGCCTCATTGGCCATTGGATCGAGTAAAATGAAAATGATCACCGAACATCCAGACGCCAGCTATCATCTAGAGGGAGAGGATGCGGAATCAGCACTCATCATTGACGATGCCGAAGCGTTTTGGAGCTTATCAAAGATTCTAATAGTTAAACTGGATTAGGCAAGAGTTAAAAACCATTCATTGACAATAACCTTGAGTCAATGTGATGCGCTGAAGTTATTATTCACCTAATTTACGTCTGTTTGATCCTATTAGGAGTTCAATAGTTTCTTAATTCAATTTGAACTGGGCTTCCTTAAGCCTAGAGATTGAATTACCTTTGGATAGGTTGAAACTGCTCCAATTCATACTATCCATATTTCTTATTCCGCTTATGTTGTTATCAACAACTGGAGTAAGAGTTAGTCAGCATTGGTGTGGCGATCTACTTGTGAGCGCTACAATTTGGGGCGAAGCTGAACCTTGTTCTCATTTTACTAAAGATGAAGATTCGAAGTGTCCGATGCATGCGCAGATGGCCCCAAAGAAAAACTGTTGCGAACAAAAAGCACAGATCATAGATGGTGGAGACGAGGATTTTAAAAATGCTCATTTTTCTTACCTGAATGTGTTGTTGCATATGACTCTTACGGGTCAATACGAAGTGAAAGGTTTGCTAAGTTTTGAAGGCAAGTTGGATCACTTTCGAAACCATTCGCCCCCTTTAATAGGATCAAAATTATTCGTGCTGATCCAATCCTTTTTACTTTAGGATTTTCTTTCCTCGGCTGATTCTATCCGAATCGACCCGGGATTCGTGCGTACTATCCATTTCCAATTTTTCTAATTCTTATAATTTTCGTTATGAAAAGACTTCTATTTTTTGTTTTTGCACTTACACTCTCACATTTCACACAAGCTCAATGCTCATCCGGTGAGGTTGAGGTTGTCATTGAAATCAATACCGATGCCTACGGTTCTGAGGGTTATTGGGAACTGGTGAGCGCAGACAGCGCTTGTGGAGAAGGAACAATTCTGTCTGGTGGCAATTCAGCTGTAGGTTGCAGTGGAGCAGGGCAGCAAAATCAGCCGGGTGGTGGCTATGCTGGTGGAAACTCATACACCTCCAGCGCGGCTTGTTTAGTCGATGGTGGTTCTTACCGAATCGCATACATCGATGATTGGGGCGATGGTGGATTTGAGTTCATTGTTTCCATCAATGGATACACCGTGGGAGAATTCTCAGGAGCTGGTTCGTTTGAGTTTTTCACTTTTACTGCCTCTGAGCCACCTGCATACGACTTAACAATGAAAGCAACATTGCTGTCTGCGTATATGCCTCAAGGTGCCATTGATATTGTTGCCGAGGTATATAATTATGGTACGGAGACAATAACAAGTCTAGACTTGAGCTATTTAATTGATGGTGGAACAGCCGTAACGCAAACCATCTCTGGTCTTTCCATCCAAAATGGAGAAACCGAGCAAGTAACTCACCCGACCCCATGGAACGCGAACGTAAATGGAGATTTTGAAATCACCGTGTCCCATTCAAATTTGAATGTCACGTTCTCAGATGCAAACCCAGCCGATGACGAAATTGAAACTACGGTATCAATTGGCCCCGGTCGTGCCAATGTCATCGATAGTTACTTGGTTAATCTGCCATTGGTTGTGGAGATTGCCGATGGAGGAGACGGTATCAATATGCCAACTGATCTTGACTTTCACCCAACCCTAACTCGGAATGAAGTGTGGGTTTTGAATAAAGATTTAGAAGGCACAGGAAGCAGCACAGTAACGGTTTCGAATGCAGGTGAATCAAACCAAACTGAGGTTTGGAGACGGGATGGGAATGCTTGGCATTTCATGTCTTTGTCGACGGGGATTGTTTTCAGCGAGAATGGGAACTTCGGAACTTCACCCGGTGTATACGACGCCAACCACAACGGAGGGCAAGCGTTTACTGGTCCTGCGCTTTGGTCTAGTGATATGAGCATCTACGCCCAACCATCAGGCGGTAATGGAAGCCACTTAGATATGTTGCATGCAAGTCCTGAGTGTCAAGGAATTGCACATGAGTCAGGTAATGCATTCTGGGTATTTGATGGTTACAACAAAGATATTTGTCGATACGATTTTGTTGAGGATCATGGCCCCGGAAACGACGATCACTCTGATGGAGAGATTTTGCGTTTCTCGGATGTTAGCGTACGTGCTGACTCGGATGATGAGATTCCTAGTCACCTTGCCTACGATAAAGAAACAGACTGGTTGTACGTAGTTGACCACGGAAACGAAAGGGTTTTTAGAATGGATACCAAATCGGGAAGCCTAGCTGGTGTTCCTAGCTATGGTCCATTTGAAGCGCTTGCCGAGTACAGAACTGTTGAAGGTTATGACTGGGAAGAATTGGTGGATACGGGCTTGGTTCAACCAGCGGGTATCGCATTGATGGAAAACTACATGATGGTAAGTGATTACTTCACCGGTACAATTATCATTTATGATATAACAACTGCCCCAGCTGTTGAACTTAAACGCTTGGCCTTAAATGCCGAAGGGATCATGGGCATAACGATCTCACCTGCTGGTAAAATATGGTACGTTGATTATGAAGATGAAACGTTAAACAGAATAGACTGGGTGCCAGACACCACACTTGGAATAACAACGATTATCGATGAGAATTTGAAATTTTATCCGAACCCCTCAAATGGCGAGTTCACGATCGAAAATTACTCTGGATCGTATGAATCATTTCAGTTGATAGACAACTTGGGTCAAGTTGTGTTTGAAGGCAACTTAACGCCGTCTGCAAATTCAGTAAACCTAGATGTTCCTTCTGGACCGTACTACATATATGTGAAGAGCAACTCTAACTCTGAGGTGCGCGCATCTAAACTTATAATTCAATAAACCCCTAACCAATAAAAAAATCATTATGAAAACTAAAACAATAAGTCTGCTGGTCCTCTTGATAGGACTAATCGTAAATACTGGACAAGCCCAAAATGATGTGGAGATAGAAATCATCCACAAATTGAATGGTGCCGATTTCGAGTTTGGAGAAGAAGCTTCTACACCTGAGGCGATAGCATTTGAACTGGAAAGAATGGAATACTATATCTCTGAGATTAGTATTGAGCATGATGGCGGAACTGTGACTGAGTTTGAGGATGTATGGGTACTCGTTCAAGCGGATGCTTCCAGCACCATTATCGATCTTGGAAATGACTCAATCGAGTCTGTGGAGTCTGTCACCTTTTCGATTGGTGTAGATTCGGCGCATAATCATCTAGACCCTACCATCTATTCCACAAGTCATCCGTTGGGGCCAAAGTCTCCATCTATGCATTGGGGATGGACTGCGGGTTACAGATTCGTTGCCATGGAAGGTGATGCTGGAGACGATCTCAATCAAACATTTGAAATTCACGCCCTAGGTGATCAAAACTATTTTGAGACTACCACGGACGTGACGGCCGCCGCCTCAGGAGGGTCTATTTCTATTCCGATCTATGCGAATTACGCAGAAGCCCTTAGAGGAATTGATGTCGAAGATGGTGTGATTACACACGGAGATTTTGCTGAGGCAATCGATCTACTTGAGAATTTTCAAGAGTTCGTGTTTTCTTCTGTTGAGCCGGTCGATTCTGTACCGGAAGATTCAACGACGAGTATTTCAAAATTGCAGATTCAAGATGCGCTATTTGTGGATAGAAATCCATCCGTGAATGGGACAGTCACGGTTTCATTTGATCTCAATTTAGTTGATTCTAAATCCATTTGCTTGATAGACATCACAGGAAAAAAGATCGAAAGTTCTGAATTATCGAGAGATCGAATATCATTCAACGGATTACAGGCTGGAGTGTATGTGGTGTATGCAACTGCCATAAACGGAGAATCAATTACAGCGCAAAAAGTAGTGGTCTTAGAATAGTCTCATGAAGCTTCGGGTTTCACAATTTCTTGTCCTTGCCTTGTTTTTTGGATGTGACAGCGATCCTGTTGTTTTGGATCAGCCCGTGCTTGATCCGGAGATGGTACCAGTCGGGTTTCCATTGGTCGATGTCCCAGAGGATAACGCCTATTCACCTGAACGTTGGCTGTTGGGAAAGAAGCTGTTTTATGATCCTGTATTGTCAGCAGATTATTCAATCAGCTGCGCCTCGTGTCACGATCCGGAACGTGCGTTTGCAGTCAATGAAAAATTTAGTTTGGGTGTAGGGAGTGAAATTGGAACACGGAATTCGCCTTCACTTGCGAATGTCGCGTACCACCCGTCGTTTACGAGAGAGGGCGGTGTGCCATCGCTTGAAATGCAGGTACTGGTGCCCATTCAAGAGCACAACGAGTTCAACACAAACATCATCGTGATTGCTGACCGGCTGAATGAAGACGAAGAGTATATTGAAATGAGTAGAGCCGCTTATGGTCGCTTGCCTGATCCGTTTGTGATCACAAGAGCCATCGCCAATTTTGAGAGAACACTCCTAAGCGGCAATAGTAGATATGACAAGGCGGTTTTTCAGAATGAAACTGGGGTATTGTCGCCAAAGGAAATGGAAGGATTGAATCTGTTTTTTAGTGCAAAAACGGGTTGCTCTGATTGCCATTCAGGTTTCAATTTCACCAATTATCAATTTGAAAACAATGGGTTGTACGCGGATTATCCGGATGTGGGCCGTTTTCGTCTAACCACTGATAGTAGTGATATTGCGCGATTCAAGGTTCCGAGTTTGCGGAATATTGCCTTGACATATCCCTACATGCATGACGGCTCATTCCAAACATTGAAAGACGTAATCAACCATTACAACATGGGCGGTGAGAACCATCCAAATAAAAGCGAAAAGATCCGAGTGCTGAACTTGAAAGAAACTGAGGTGGAAGCCCTTGAGGCTTTTTTACTAACCCTAACGGATAACCAGTTTGTCCACAATAAATTATATCAAGATGAATAAGATTAAAATACTCGTCGGAATGTCTGTTGCCATCTTTATGCTTTCTCAATGTAAGGAAGGTGGTCCAGGCGACATAACATCAGACCCGGAGGCAGTGCTAAATGAAACGCCCTACGAACTTGCAATTGGCACCTTTCCAGAGCCAGAATTTAACGGAAATGAATTGACCGTCGAAGGAGTGCGCTTAGGGAAGATGTTGTTCTATGAAAAAATGATGTCACAGGACAACTCCATTTCATGTGGAAGTTGCCACAAGCAGGAAAACGGATTTAGTGATCCAGATCGCCTTTCTGAGGGCGTTGGTGGTTCGCTCGGAAAGCGACAGGCGATGGCCATTTTTAACACAGCTTGGCACACGAATGAGTTCTTTTGGGATGGTCGATCTCACCTGCTACGTGATCAGTCTCTTAAGCCTATACAGGATGAGCTGGAAATGAAAGAAACCTTGGAAGGGGTCATCACAAAACTTCAAGAAGAGCAAATCTATCTGGATCAATTTACGCGTGCCTTCGGAGATGAATCGATCACTTCCGAACGCATGTCGCTTGCCTTGGAGCAGTTCATGAATTCCATTGTATCAAATCAATCTAAGTACGATGCGTTTTTGGCGGGTTCAGCGTCATTGACAGACAGTGAGGAGCGAGGTCGTGTCCTCTTTTTTGCCGAATACAACCCGTCATTACCAGAAGTTTCTGGAGCGGATTGTGCCCACTGTCATGGAGGGAATAATTTCGATAATAACAGGTACATGAACAATGGCCTGGATGTATTGGCCGATCAAACAGATATTGGTCGGGAAGAGGTAACTGAAAACCCACAGGACAAGGCCAAGTTTAAGGTGACGTCTTTGAGAAATATCGAATTGACGGCCCCATATATGCACGACGGTAGATTTGAAACCTTGGAAGAGGTGGTGGATCATTACAACGAAAACATTCGGGTGTCTCCAACTGTTGATCCAGCGCTAGAATACACAACCCAAACTGGATTGATGCTAACGGATCAAGATCAGACGGACCTTGTGGCATTTTTGAAAACCCTTACGGATGAGACCCTTGCGACAGATGAACGCTATGCAGATCATGACTAGTAAACCGAAAAAATCAACTTACTTTACACTCAGATTTAACACCGAAAACTCAATTATGAAGAATCTATTTGTCCTTTTTACAGTACTGGCGATCTCAACAATTACAATTGCTCAAACCACTGTGAACTTTGAAATTATCCATAAGCTACATGGAGAAGACTTCGCATACAATCAAGAAACGTTTAGTGATATGGGAATCACCTTTGACGCTGATCGACTTCAATACTATATCTCAGAAATAAGCGTAGAGCACGACGGGGGTGAGATAACTGAATTTGACGATGTATGGATTTTAGTGAGTGCTGGTGCCAATACAAATGTTCAATTGGGAACAGACACTATTGATTCCATAGAGTCGATCTCGTTTCACATCGGCGTAGATCAAGCTCACAACCACTTAGATCCTACACAATATTCATCTAGCCATCCACTTAGTCTAGGAAACCCAAGTATGCATTGGGGGTGGACAGCCGGATACAGATTTGTTGCCATAGAAGGGAATATTGGAGCCGATTTGGCGAACAATTATCAGTTTCACGCATTGGGCGATGGAAACTACTTCCAAACAACTGTCCCCGCAAATGCAAAAGCACAAAACGGTGCAGCCACCGTGCAGATCTATGCAAACTATGCGCATGCCTTAAACAACCTGGATATTGCTGACGGTTTTCAGCTTCATAGCGAAATTGGAGAGTGTATTACTGTTCTGGAGAATTTTCGAGATGATGTTTTTAGCATGGAGCCACCGGCGGATACGATTTTACCAGAAGTGATTGACACTACCGACTCAACGGATGTAACTGGATTAGCCTTTATACGTGAAAATCAGGTTCGTCTCTTTCCAAACCCAGCTCAGGATTTTGTCCGCGTTGATTTTCTGGAGTCTTCAACAGATGTTTCAATAGAGCTTGTTAGCTCTCAAGGAGTGGTAGTTTATCAGTCTCAGGAAGTTGGTCCAAGCATGCTCATTCCAGTTAATACATTCCCAAATGGGTTGTATTATCTGCAGCTTTCGAGTGAAAGCTCAGGCCAAGTTTTGAACAAACCAATCATGGTTTTACATTAACTGGAAGATAGTCTGATCGTGGATTTTGCAACTTCTGAGTTTACGCAATCCCAAACAATGATTTATAAAGAGCCCGTTATTTGACGGGCTCTTTTTTTTTGAACAGACCATTACATGGTATGCATGCAGTGAAACCCTATTGTTTTAACCTCTTCAGTGCCATCGTGGTCCACCTCAACGGCTATCTTAAGTGACATGTCACTGTGCATGGTAACATCGTTTACCCACATCGCATGCATGTGAACGGGACTCTCATGGGCAGCTTCTTCAGCGCTAAAAACTACTTCGTCGTGCTTTGAAGTGTTGATGATCTGGATCGAATAGCCATGCACTTCCGCGGTTGTTTCGAACATGGATGAAACATGAATGGTATCTCCAAGCATGAAAGTTTTGTGCTCCTCCGGTGAGGTGATCGCAAAAGTAATTTCATCCTCGGGTGGGTATTCGCAGCTCTCATCATCTTTCTCAGCATCTGCGTCATAGTTCGTTGCTGTTTCGTCCATACAGCCCTCCTTTTTACAAGATTGCAAGGAGAGTGCGCCCATTATAAGGGCGATGCTGAGTGTGATTGTTATATAGTATGATTTCATTTTATTGTTTTTTTGGATTCACTAGCGGTACCGTTTTGAAACGGAAATACCAGTATTTATCAGTTTTTTTAAATAGAAATTTGGGAATCGTTCTCTCGGTAGTATTTCACCAGAGAGCACAATACGACTTCGAATGAGGCATAGCCATTCCATCCATAATCCGAAGAACGTGGATTTTGAGGGCTACAGAGTATTGGGTCAATTCGAAGAGTTATCCTACAACTGAGGGTGGGCGAAACAGGAATGATTCGCCAAAAAATGAATAGTTACTCATCCACTTCTCATGCATAATTGCCGTGGAATTATTGTCTACCGATAAGGCGCAGCTGATCAGCAGGCACGGCATTATTTCATTGTCAATTTCAGATACGGCAAGAGGCATTTGATTCTGTTTATTCTCAGCCTGTTTCAGCTTTTGAGCCAATATGCACTTACCGTGACACTCTAACTCTGGCTCATCTTTGTTCACACACAAGGTTTGTGCAATTTGAGTTTTATTCGATTCAAACCAAATAATAACACTCGTCTTGATGCCTATTTGAAAGGTGATGGCAATGAGAATTAATATGCTTAACGACTGCTTCAAGTGATGAAGATATCGAACAAAGCGTTTATTATTGGCGGTATGAGAATTATCAGCCGGTAAGAATTTGGAACGCATGTGTAACTTTTTCATTCGTTTTGCATTCTACATGTATCCAATACGATTGAATGCCGAATAATTCGTCTTCCGGAGAAGGTGTGAAAACTGACGATGCTCAGGCTGTTCTGCGTGCGCAAAAGGATCCGAGTGCGTTTTCGTGGTTGTATAATAAGTATCACGAGCAGATCTTTATATTCATCTATAAGCGTGTTGAAACAGAAGAAATCGCCGCGGATATATGTTCGAATACCTTTTTAAATGCAATGCAACACATAGGTAAATATGAAGATCGGGGATTCCCGTTTTCATCTTGGCTCTATCGGATCGCGATCAACGAAGTGAATCAGTTCTTTCGGAAAAATAAGCGCGCCGTAAGGACGGTCAGTATTGAGCGTGATCATGCCGTAGCTATAGCGGAAGAGTCAGACGATGCTATGGAGTTGGAAATGGTCTTGCAAAATTTGGAATCTGTTTTGGCTACCATTGATGAACCATTGTTGGCGCTTATTGAAATGCGATTTTTCGACCAAAAGTCATTCAAAGAAATTGGAGAAATATTGGGGATTTCAGAAGGAAACGCCAAAATCAAGACATATAGGGCACTAGACAAACTGAAAAAGAAGCTTACAAAGAAGGAATGAAACGCAGGATACATATCGATCGTAAAATGCCTGATAAGGCCAAGATCAGCGGTTATCAGAACTTCGATTCATTGTTGCATAAGCATCAAAGCATAACGAAGAAGCCAAAGTATAACGGCATTAAAGTCCTCACTGGAATCATTCTTATTGCAGTGGTGTCCTTCTTGGTCTTTGATTCAATTGATGCTGAGGAGAACGCCATTGCGCCTCCTTTTAACCATGTAGATTTGGCTGGTGAGCTGCACTTCATCGATCCAAATGACGCTTCTGAAGTGCGCCTATTGAGCGGAACAGTAATCTCGATTGAGCCAAGTTCAATCGTATTTGAAGACGGTTCCATATGCAATGAAAATGTGTGTATTCGAGTGAAGGAGTACCTGAATCCGCTCCATTTTTTCCTTTCGGGAATTCCGATGACCTACGATTCGGCCGGAGTGGAATACACCTTTGAGTCAGCAGGGATGATTGAAATGGAGGCTTGGTCCGCATCAAAGAAGGTATTTCTGGCAGAAGGGAAGCTGGCCCATGTTGAAATGAAGGCGACCGATAGCCGATCGTTCAATGTCTACGCATTCGATTCGGCTGATAATAAATGGGAATTTCAATCAATCGATGAGGTCAAGGTGAATGACAAAGAACCCATGCCTTCACTAATCATCACGGAAGACGATGAAGTGATTGGAATGTACAGCGAGGGTTTCGATACGATTGCTTGCCTTGAACCGGAAGAAAGCATTGAGGTAATTCAGGAAACCGCAGTGGTGAACTGGAAGCTCAACGCAATAGAGAAGCGCGAGAAATTGATCGCGATTGAAAAGGAAAGAAGAGGGTTGCAACAGAAAATGTTGAAGGAGTTTAAAAACAAAACGCCACAACCGACGCTCCAAAGAATGCAAGTCCGTAGCGACTCAATGGCTGCTGCATACCTGGTGCTGAAGGGCGACGAGCGAGAAATAACAAGATCATTCGTGGCCAGTAGATTCGGGATTTGGAATTGTGACAATCCGATTTTGGGGAGCTATCCGGATCATCTAACCGTAGTTTTTGATCATGACGGACACGAGATAACGCCAACATCTCACCTGTTTCTTGTTGACTTAAACCGGAACGCCATCTTTAAATACTATCCAGGCCAGAACACCATTTCCCTGGATCTAAACAATGACAATGTCGCTTGGTTTGTAACGAAAGATGGAAAGTTGGCGATAGCATCTCTGGACTCCGCAGCGCAAGCATACAATTCATCACACCCGATTGAAGTTGAAGTCTTGGCAAAGCAGGCTGGAATCGAGAGGTTGGAAACCTTGTTTGACTAGATCATACCTCGCGACTTCAGCTCCAAATACTTATTTATCGCGTTGGCTGTTAGGTCTTCGGGCTTTGATTGAATGGCCTGTATTCCCGCGTTACGTAACTCATAGACCACTTGTGTAAGTTCATTGCTGAGCTTGGATGCTAGCACATGTGTTGACATATCAAGCAGGTCGGTAGGCTCCTCTTCTATGTATGCTTCAAGTTCCGTGTTTTCGAAGAATATCAATGTTAGAAGATGGCCGCGATTAATCTGCTTTAAGATAGGAAGAACGCGGTGTAGCGAGTTCAAACTCATGAAATTCGTGAAAAGCAATAGCATTGATCGTCCCCGAATATTCTTTCTGGTTGATTCATACAAGGCTTGATAGTTTGCCTCTTGTTGATCTTCCTCGATGTTGTACAAAGCCTCCAATAGTCGTTGGCGTTGGTTAAACTTTCGTTCGGCGCGCAGGAAGTTTTCTTCCTTTCCTGAAAAGACTATTAAGCCGGCATGATCTTGATTCTGAAGAACGATGTTTTGAAGCGCTAGCGTCGAGTTTATGGCATAATCAAGAAGGCTCAAACCATTGAAAGGCATACGCATTACACGACTTTTATTGATCACCGCATAGATCTGTTGAGATCGTTCTTCCTGATAATTGTTGACCATGATCGAGGAAGATCTGCTGCTTGCTTTCCAGTTTATCGTTCGTGGGTCATCGCCAATAACATATTGGCGGATGTCGCTGAATTCATACCCGTGCCCGAGTTTTCTGATTCGTTTTATTCCGGCTTGCATCCGATCCGCCGAAAACACCATCAACTCGAACGCGCGCATTTGAATGAACGATGGATATACTTTAACCATATAGTCTTCATTGTATTGGATCCTGCGCTCAATGAAACCAACTTTTGTGGATAGAAAGGCATTGGTTTTCCCAAACCAATATTCGCCTCTTGTCGCAGGCTTTAATTCATAGTCGATGCGGCGCTTTTCACCAGGCAATACGTCTGTCAGGATTTCGAAAGAGCGATTTTGAAACTGGATCGGAATTTCGTCGAGTATTCGAACCTTCAGAATTTGAGAGGCAGTGCTTTCAACTTCAAGATGCACGGGATTCTCGTCAAATAGGCTAAAGAGTTTTCCGGTTTCTCGCTTTACAGTAATCGGAGAACGTAGTTTGAAAAGTATAAAGGCATCGTAACCAATGGCTCCGACACAAAAGCCAATTATAGCCACAGCCAGATAGATAAACTCCGGTACTGCATAAGCAATGCAAAAACTGGTGATTACCAATCCAATCGCGTAGAAAAGACGGTTGGTTAAGAATATTTCGCGGTAATATCTCACCGTGGCACTTCGATGTCGTCAAGAATGTTTCGAATAACGTCCTCACTAGTGAAGCCTTCCATTTCTGCCGTGGCGCCAATCATAAGTCGATGATTTAGAATTGGAATACACGCCTTTTGAACATCATCAGGCTTAACATAGTTTCGTCCATCCATCGCCGCGAAGACTTTTGCGGCTTTCATTATGGCCAATGATGCGCGCGGGCTGGCACCGAGATAAATTGACTCGTTTTCCCGTGTAGATTGTGCAATCGCTGTGATATATTCAATTATGGCCGGTTCAATGTGAACTCCTTGTATGAGGTTTTTGCATTCGATGAGCTTGGCTGAATTAACTACGGCTTTCACATCCTTCACCTGAGACTGGCTGAAGTCATTTTTGAACCGATTCAATATTTCTTGTTCCTGACCAGCGTTTGGATACGGCACTTTTATACGGAATATGAATCTGTCTAGTTGGGCTTCAGGCAATCGATATGTTCCTTCTTGGTCAATTGGGTTCTGGGTAGCGATGACTAGGAATGGAAACGTCAATGGATATGAATTACCCTCGATTGTCACTTGCCTTTCTTCCATCGATTCGAACAAGGCAGATTGTGTTTTTGCCGGAGCACGATTAATCTCATCAATCAGCACTAGATTCGAAAATATTGGGCCTTTTCGAAACGTAAATTCACCAGAAGACTGATGGAAAATGGTTGTTCCGATCACATCTGATGGCATTAGATCGGGGGTGAACTGAATGCGTTTAAAATCGACTTGAATTGTTTTCGCAATCAACTTTACCATCAAAGTTTTGGCGACGCCAGGAAAACCTTCGAACAAAACATGGCCATCTACAAACATGGCGGCCAAAGCCTGCTCAATGGCATCGTCCATACCCACGATAACCTTGTGAATCTCGGTTTTTATAGATGATGTACACTGCTGAACAACATTTAGTGGTGCAGTCTCAGCAGGTTGTTCTGTAGGAGCCGGAGTTGGTGTAGCCTCTGGGGAAGGAACAGATTGCTCAGGGGAAGTAGATTCAGGTTTAGACTGCTCTTCACCGGGTTTTTGTGGGTCTAGATCGCTCATTATCTTGCGTTTTTATAATAGTTGTTTAAAGCCTCATACAGCGGAATTACTTCGTTCATGCGGGCTAGGTCGTTGTATCTAAGTCTTCGTTCCAGGTCGTAAATATGTTTAATGTCGGGTTCGCCAATTTTCGATTTTCTCGAAACTTCATCGGCATTGGAAACTCCCTTTTTTCCGGGCTGCACATTATAGCGTCGTCTATTGAAAGTATGGAAGAGACGCATCATCTCGCCTGTGAGATATTTTGGGCTGTTAGATTGATAATAAAGGGTGCCAAGTGCTTTGGCAAACTCAATGGAAGTGTTGTCGGGACTGGGTATGATCGGAATGATGCGTTGTTGCCTTTTAGACCGGAAGAGTACGAATAGGAGCACACCAACCAAGAGCGCATACCAAGCATAGCGCAACGTTGGCTGAGCGAAAATGAATTTAAGCGGTGACACCGAAGGCGGTTGGGCGTTTTCATCAGAATAGTGAAAGTGCGAATTGTAATGATCGATGAAAATAGGCTTGTTGTCTAAGACTGACATGGCCTTAGATGCGTATTCAAAACCATCTTTTTGAGCCAGGTAAACATTCGAAAAGAGTCGGCCTTCAACGTGGATGAAAATCGTTCCCTTCCCGTATTGGAAGGATGCGAAATTGACTCCACCTTCGATCGTTCCAATGGGCTTTGCGAAGTCATAAACCATCATAGAATCATAGAAGGTGTTGTAATCGAAGTAGTTCCAATACGCGACAATTGGCGTGTCGGCGTGCAAGGCAGAATAAAGATATGCCGAGTCGCGAATGAGCTGTGAGTCTGCGAAATTTATCTCGACTTGTAACGTAGAGTCGTAATAATAGTCATCTATTGCTGAGTAGTCGAGCCCGAGCGCATTATTCATCCACCAGGGTATGTCATCGAACACAAAAAAGGCTTTATTTCCTATTTGCACAAACTCCATCAAGTGCGCGATCTCGGCACTATCATAGTAGAATTCACGATCGAGATAGAGGTAATTCAACGTGTCCTCAACCAATGGTAATGTATCTACCAATGGGCCTGTAGCTTCGTACAAATCGCCACCCGAGGCTTCTTCCAGCAACTCTAAGAGCAGGCTTTGACCATAAGGTTCTTCACTGCGTAGCGATTGAGTTTGAGACCAGTCATGTTCAAGTTGGTCTTGGACCAGAAAAAAACGGATCACGAAAAATGCGACGATGAAAATCACCACCACAATCATCAATGGCCGATTGCGATCAGCCATGTTTAATGTGTTTTTTTAGGTTTACAATGATGTTACTGACACGATCAAACTCTTCTGACTTTAATTCTGCCGCTCCATACCATACAGGGTCAAAGACATCCACTGTTCGCGCAAATTGTGTCTTTATTTGAGCGTCTTCAAGCTCTCCAACAAACTGATCATTCGTTTTTCGTTTCTTCCAAATGATGAGATTGGAATAAATCATTTCTTGCAATAGCATCAAGAAATTAATGCGCAGCGCAATTTTCCAGTTGCTGGAGTCTAAGGCGTCTTGCAATAAATTGTTCAGTTCAACTTCGGGAAGATTGTCCTCCGCCTCATCCAAAGTGCGCGCCTCAAACTTTCCTTTTGGTATCACAGCAGGTGCACGGGCATTTCTGACAATTAGAATGATGACTAGAATGGCAGCACCGATGAGAATGGCAAATAGTACGGTACGAAAGCTGTCGAATGTAAAGGGAGGGTTTATGGTGCCAATATCTGAATCCACTGGGCTGATTTCCTCAATCTCTTCTTTAATTGGCTTTTTTGGCTCCACATTTTCTGAATAGTCCACATCTTCAGAAAGTGATTTCCAATGTTCCTCACTTAGGCTTAATGAATCCGAAGCCGCCATGCTCACCGATGAACTCAAAATCAATAGAATAGCGGTATATCGGATCAGCAGTCTCACGATATCTTTGACTTGTTTAGAATATTTCGCTTGCTTGAAAATTGAACACTTATATCAAATTGATTGTCAATTGACTGCAGCAGGTTGGTGGCCGTTGTGTTTTCCTTAATTCCGAAATACGAAAGGCCAAGACACGTAGAAACGAAACTCACCGCGACGAAATAGAGCGACAATACAAGAATGCTGGACAGAATAATAAGGAACGTGGACGATGAGAAATCCTCCGACGGAATGAAACGATAGATTCCCTCAGCCACGAGTGGTAATATAAATTGATCATTCATGTATAACACCAATCCACAAAGTATGCTGATGGCTAAAGAGAGCATCATCACTGCCCTCCAACCTCCACGAAAGAGGTGAATGGTGTGGGCGATGAGGTTTTGACCCTTATTTGTAGGGTCGAAACTTGACTGAATATAGAGTGAACTTAATGGAAGCCAGAGAGGAATGGCCAAAGCCGACCAGATATTTGTTGTGAGCATCGCAACCACAATAGCTGAAAGACCAAGGAACCACCATGGAATAGGTGTTGGCTTGCCGGTAGAGGGGTCGAATGTTCCTCGAAGTGCCAAGGTCGAGGCAAGCAAAGCGGCAAATAGAAGAACGAGATTAATGACAAACACTTTTAAATTGCTTCCAATGACGAGGAAGTCTTCTGCCAAGGCATATTCACGCCAATGAAGATCAGAGCCAAAACGGAAAATGGAGGCATCTAAGGTTATGTAAAGTGTTAGGAGTACGATGGAAACGAATCCCGAAGTCAATATGGCTTTTCGATTCTTTTGAAAACGATTTATACCCTCACCGGAAATAACGGCATTCGACACCGGCCGAGTATGATCAAAGCCAGAGGTAATTAGAGGTTGCAAATTAATCTTGAGCTCTTCATCTAGAACCTTGTTCTTAGCGATCCTATGGGGATACCAGATGAAATAGAATATGACAAAAAACAGGGAGCCGAGAATGGAGCCGAGTCGGATAGCCCAATGCACATCTGTAAGCCTTGTTATGACGGCCTCAATAAATCCTGAATACACAAGTAAAGGCATCAAACCGAGCATCATCATCAACCCTTTCCGACCTGATATTCGAAAGGCGTCTATCCTGGAATAAGTTCCTGGAAACAATATTCCATTTGATAGGGCCAAGCCTGCGGCCCCAGCGATTATTATGCAGGAAATTTCTATGGTTCCATGTTGCCAGACAGTAAGCAGGGACTCTATACCGAGGTCATGCGCAAAAAAGAACTGTTGGAATGCGCCCAACATAATTCCATTGTAAACCAGGGCGCCGATGGTTCCAATCCCAAATACCATCCCTAAAAGGAAGACATAAGCAGAGACCATTATGTTGTTTAAAGTGATTCTGAAAAACATGGATGCCATTTCCTCGTCTTTGTAAACACCCATCGGGTCTCCTTTTTCAATATTCTCTAGCGTCATATCCACGTACGAATCGCTGATAATGAAACGCACAAATTCGGGATCACTCCAATTTGAAAAGGCCCCAACGGCTACAGCTAAGACGAAGATTAAAAATGAGATCAGCAGCTCCTTGCGCGCATTAAACATGATCAATGGTAGATCCGTTTTCCAGAATTGTTTGATGCCTTGCCAGAGCCCCTTCTGAGTCTTGTAGATACGTAGAGATAGGATTTGGCTGACCCCATTTAAGTAGGATCGTATGAGTCGATTCGGATAATGCGTGCGCGCATAGGATAGATCATCTACAATTTTGATGTAATGATCGGCCACACGCTGAGGATTGAATCGATTGCTTTTGAGCTCATTCTCAAAGTCATTCCAACGTTTCTTATTCTGCTTTATAAATTCGCTTTCCTTCAATCGGCTATTGTGGAGGGTAAAAAAAGCGGTTATTTCGCATTAAGACAAGGTGAAAACACTCGAATTTGAAAATACACAAGGAATTAACCTGCAATATACCATTGCAAATACGATGGAGCGGGTGATAGCCTACGTGCTTGACGCCATCATCCTCGCTTTATTTTTTCTTGTCACAGCTATTATTTTTCAACCAGAGGGAGATGGGGCTCAAGTCTACTTTGCCTTCGTTTTTATACCGCCATTTTTCTTTTATGCTGTTTTAATGGAATGGTTAAATGACGGAAGATCTTTGGGTAAAATGGCCATTGGTTTAAAGGTGGTTCGGGTTGACGGCAGGCCTGTTTCTGGCTATGATTACTTGATGCGCTGGCTGTTTAGGTGGTTGGATATTTATTTGTCGAGCTGGTTACTGGCTCCAATTCTTGTTGCTGCTACACCTCGGGGACAAAGGCTAGGCGATATCTTGGCAGATACAACTGTGATTCAGACCAGAACGGGGCGAATTTCGCTCAAGAGGGTGTTGAAGCTAGGTCAGCTAAAAAAATACGTTCCAGTATATCCGCAGGTATTGGAGCTTAGCGAAAATCAAATGATGACCGTAAAGGAGGTAATCAACAGAAACAAGAGGTATCCAAGTAATGCCCACTTTAAAGCGCGGGCTGAATTGTCAAACCGGCTGAGGTCTATTTTGGATATTGATGATCAGGAAGACGATCGAGTTTTACTCGAAATTCTGGTGAAAGATTACATCACACTTTCCAGGTAATTACTCCTGAATTACGCGCGTTGAGGCCCACTTGTCGTGCCACATAACATTGCCATCCATCCAAACGGAAAAAGCCTCAAATGGAACGATACGGCAAATGGTTCTCAGTATTACTGCCCCTGCAGAGGCTGCGCCACCATTTGTGTCTACTACCCGAGTCTTCATGACCATCTTTCCAACTGTTTTTCCAAATGCAGCCTCCATGATAACGTAATACAGGAAAAAGGTGGCAAGCGACAGAATGGATGCAATCGCTGAAACTTCCTCTCCAGCTCCCATTCCCGCAATCATACCCAAGCCAAAGGAAATAGCATAATACACAATGATGTCGATGAGGTAGGTAAGGAATCGTGTGGCAGGCTTAGCGATGTTTAGGCTATCGGCACCTCCAGAAATTACTTCTTCGTCTAGGATTTCGTCTTGCATGGCGTGGTTATTTGAAAACAATAATAACCAGATTCGGTTGGAAAACAAGAAGAATGTCTAGTCAGTAGCCGTTATTGGTTACCCATCCATACAGAGGTCATTTGTCCCGGACAATGGAGGTATAGAAGTTTCCATATTCCTCCACGGTTTTGTCGTGACTCAAAAATTGCGTGATGTGTTTTTTCGCCTTGTCTCCCATCGCCTCCCACTGCGAAGGGTTTTCATGGAATTTAACAATAGCCTCAGCTATGGATTTTGGGTTGTTAGGTTCGATCACATAACCGCCTTCGCCGTCAATGGCCATGCCTCGATTCCCTGGTATATCAGATATTATTACGGGGTTCCCTAAGTACATTGCTTCGATCATGGCCTTCTGGGTTGCCTCCCCAAAAAGAGATACCGATATGGATAGATCAACGGCTTTAACAATGTTGGATACGTCGCTTCGAAAACCAGTAAAGATGAATGTTTCGGGTTTTTTTGATCGAGCAATTAATCCTTTTATTTCAGTGGTGTCCATGCCTCCGCCGATGAGCAAAATGCGCAGTTCAACGAGCTCAGGAAGTAAGTTCGTGGCTTCAATTAGGGAGTGAAGCCCTTTCATTGTTGTGCGATTATTGGCAACAAGAGAGCAAATCATCGCGTCAGGCGGTAAGTTGAATTCGGTGAGGTCGGCGGGATTGAATTCACTGTACCAATCTGGATGATGGCCTTTGAGTATTGTAACTGCCTTTCGGGCTGGCATACCGTTTTTCAGAAACATCTCTCGAATACTATCGGCAAGACAGATCATATAATCTACTCGTGGACTTAAAAACGACAAGTATTTAGATGGATAAAACCAGCGGATGTTGCCCGTGTATCCACGATACCCAACAAGTAGTGTGTCTCTACCCAAAAGGGCAATCGATGCGTTTGTTATCGAGCGGCTGTTAAATGCGTGTACGATGTTAATTTCCTTCCTGGATACAACTTCCTTAAGCTTTGAGATGAAGCTCCCATCAAATTTAGAAGTTGGTGCGCAGTCAATTATTTCCACTCCAAGTTTCTCGAGTTCATTGGTGTAATACTCGTTTTTAGGAGACATAACCGTGATATCAAACCCTTGTCTAACTAGTGCTAAAAATATTTCAGCTTCGGGGCGGATCGCATTTAAGGATCCGGTATAGTTGCTGATAACAAGAATCTTCGGTTGGGCCATGAATTACTCCGACTTGATATATGGTTGCTCGTGAAACAGCTTTTCGTTTTTGGGTTCCCATAGTTCGACCTTTGTGCCGTCCGGGTCAATGATCCAAGCAAATTTACCGTATTCGTGTGTCTCCATTTCCCCAACTTGTTCCACGCCTTCCGATTTCAATTCGATCAATAGCGCTTCGAGATCCGAAACACGGTAGTTGATCATAAATGAACTTTGACTCGGTTCGTAGTAGGTTGTCGACTCTTCCATCGGACTCCAAACCGTTGTCCTTAAGTCTTCACCGCCCTCTCCTCGCCAAAGAAATTTACTTCCGTAGGCATCAGACTCAATTCCAAGATGCTTTGAGTACCAAGATTTTGTTTTTTGCGGATCCTTGGACTTAAAGAAAACACCGCCTAGACCGATTACACGTTTTTTCATTCGGTAAAATTGGACAACAGATTCTAATTAGATGGCTATGGACGCCCGAAAGTCTTTTACAACGGTTTCAATTTCAGAAAGCACAACCTCGTTTATCTCCGTAGCCAACACCTGACCAGTCTTCAGCTCGTATGCAGAAGGTGGGTTTAACTTCATAAAAAGTTGATCCAACTTCACGAGTTGCTCGTATTCGTATTGCAATTCGGCTGGAATTTCGTAACCATCTAAGGCATAGATCAAGTTCTCAGTGTATTGTTTTTGCTGACTAAGAATGTGAATGAACAAGATCAAATCATGTTCGCGAGCCTGCGCAAATCCGAGATGCAAGCCTTCAAAAAGACAACCCATAATCATAAGAAGACCAATGCCTTCCTTATCCTGGTCTCGGAAATAGTGATGGCCAAGTTCGTAGAGTTCTAGAATAGTTCGTCCGAGTGAATCAGGTTTGGCTATGTTTTCTGTAAAACGATCAGCGAAATCTCGGTCCATGGTCATACCAAGTCCCATGTTGTCGCCCAATATTTTACAGGTCGTGAAGTATTCCATTGTGGCCTGTTGGTCTCCGAACGACCCCGTGTATGCCATATCAATGAGATAGGTTCCAAATAGCACATTTGATTTAAAGAATGACCTGTCTGTATGTTCAATAGGGAAGAGAATCTCCTTGTTGTAAGTAGCTCTTGTATTTCGAAGAAGGGCAGGGACCTGCATCGGCGTTGGTAGAGAAATGATGCGCACTGAATCGGTTGGAACCAATGGCCAATCACGCTTCATCTCCTCAGTGGTCGCACCTGATTCATCCTCTTTATTCGAATCTCCGCACCCAGAAAGGGTTATTGCAACCCAGGCTAATATCAGGACGAAAAAGGCGGGACGCATCATTTTACAATGACCTTTTTAGTGACCCTAGCTCTGTCGCTTTGGCTGTTTATTATGTAAACACCAGGGCTGAGAAAGTTGTCTTTGTTTATGTGGTATTGGATGTTTCCAGATTCTTCCACACTAGGTACCAGCTCTGAAATCAAGTTTCCAGTTGCATCTAAGATGTGGGTCCGAAACAAACCGTCTGGGCAGTCGATAACCTTCGCGATGCATGAGGGAATGCATGGGTTAGGGTTTACTTCCATTCGACATAAATTTTCTTCGTCGTCAATGATGCTGACGGCAGCCAAGTCACTCGCCTTCATGTTGGCCTTTCCATCGTATTCTGTCACCCGATAATACACGGTTTGACCTGACTTAGGATAGTCTTTGAACGTGTATTGACCTCCTCTAGTTTCCGCATCAGATCTAAATTTTGAAATGATATCATAGCTCATACCGTTGTAGCTTCTGCTCAAAATAAAGTAGCCAGATCCAGCATTTACTCGAGCATTCCAATTGAGGGTTACACTGTGATCCTGATTGAAGTGCGTTTGAAGAGATAGAAGATTCGCGGTTGTAAGCTGTATGTCATAACACCAATCGCGCCCAGATATAGCTCCGGCTATGAACGCGGTGCCATTTCCGCAGGCCAAAGCCTCTCCAGACACATGCACATTTCCGTCAACGTGCAGCGTGCCCTCGATATTCAAATCGGAGTTACCCGAGAGTATTAGATTACCATGAACGTGTAGGCTAGATCCTTCTTCAATATTGATTTGGGCGTCTCCAAAAAGCTCGAGATCGCCCTTGATTTCTAATCCTCCAGTTTGTGAGATGTTCAGCTCTCCTTTTCCGTAAAGCTCAAATCGTTCGCAGTCGACTTGAATGCTGTGATTGATAAATAGGACGTGATTATTCGAGAGGCTACAGTCAAGTCCATCGATGTCGTTGGAAGGGAGTTTCCAAGTGTTGTCTTCATCGTAGTTGCCGTCGTTGATAGAAATATACTCCACTGATTGGCCAAGTGAATTCGGACTAAAGCCAGATATGAGTACAAACAGGATTACGAACACCTGAATTATGGAGCCTGTTTTATGCCTCGTCAGCGACATTCCAAGGGTTAATATTTGACCCAGATCACTCATTCATCTTACTTACTTTCAGCATATTAGACATTCCTTTGCTGGAAATCGGCATACTTGCGATGTTGATTAATAAATCGTCATCGCCAAGATAGCCCGCCTTTTTCAATTCGTATTTGATATCGGAAATGGTGTGGTCTGTACTTACAAATTTGTCATAGTAGAAACCGCGCACACCCCAAACCAGGCTCAACATATTCAAGATTTTAAAATTCGAAGTGAATACAAAAATCCATGAATTTGGTCTATAGGAGGAAATACGAAATGCGGTATAGCCTGAAAAAGTCATTGTGACAATTCCCTTCGCTTTAATTTTCTGCGTAAGGCGAACGGCGGAGTGGCATATTGCGTCGGTAATGATTCGATCGTCGTCTGATTCATGTTCAATGTCGCGGTAATAAATACCGTCATAATCTTCAACACGGTCGATGATCTTTGACATGGTTTCAACAACAGCAACGGGATAGTTACCCACACTTGTTTCGCCGCTCAACATCACCGCGTCCGCACCATCCATAACTGCATTTGCAACATCGTTCACTTCAGCCCTGCTCGGCGACATATTGTCGATCATGCTCTCCATCATCTGGGTTGCAATGATTACGGGCTTTCCTGCTTTTTGACATTTTCGAACGATTTCTTTCTGAACGATTGGTACATTCTGAAGCGGGATCTCCACCCCAAGATCTCCACGTGCCACCATTATTCCATCTGAAATAGAAATTATTTCATCGATGTTTTCTACTGCTTCCGGCTTTTCAATTTTCGCGATAATTTTCGCGTCTCGTCCAGCTTTATTGATGTGATCTCTAAGCTCACGTATGTCGTCGGCGGTTCTCACAAAGGAGAGCGCTACCCATGCGGCATTATGTTTCAATGCGAAGGCCAGATCAACTTTATCCTTCTCGGTGAGGCTTGGAAGGCTAAGTTTCGATTCGGGCAAGTTAACGCCCTTTCTGGGCTTCAAGTCGCCTCCTTGAGTAACTTTAGTTACGACGTCAATGCCATCTGTACCAGTAACTTCTACGCGCAGTTTTCCATCGTCAAAGAGGATGGTTTCACCAACATTGACATCTTTTTCAAGGCCTGGATAACTGATAGATACACGCTCTTTGGTGCCAATAATAGTTTCACTGGTGAGCCGTAACTCAGCTCCTTCAATAAGATCTACGTGAGGCTCAGCTAACTCGCCAACTCGAATTTTTGGACCGCTCAGATCGGCGAGGATGGCGGTATGCGAATTAAGATCACCATCAATCTTTCGCAAGATGCCGATCACCTTTTCGTGATCTGCGTGGGCACCGTGAGAAAAATTCATTCGGGCTACATTCATGCCACTATTAATCATCTTAATAAGAATCTCTTTGCTAGAGCAGGCAGGGCCAATAGTGGCGACGATTTTTGTTTTTGTAATCAAGGGGTGAAAATATTAGGCGAATATATCCTTCATTGTACAGCCAATACGCACAATTATTGAAGGAAGTGAACATCCTATTCTTCAAATAGGGAGAACTGAATTTTCTCTAGCGGAGAGCTCGGCAGCTCAGTGACCAGTTGAATTGATTCGATCGACTGCAGGTTGGCCATGAAGCGTTCACCATCAAAAATGTCGATGTAACCCTCTACAACCATGAGCATATTGAATTGTTTGTAGGCTTTTATCAGCGGTTGGTTGCCACTAAAGTTGTTGATTAGGATAAACCTGAGGTGGCTTTTGGGGTCGCGATGCACAAACGTGGCATATTCAAATGCTTCACCCGAACGATCGTGAATTTCTAATTGTGATCGTTTGCAGTTGAACTTTAGCGACTGATTAAGATGCCAAGCAACTCTATAATCCTTGATGTGGCAACTTAGACCGTAGCACAGGAAATCATAGTCTTCTTCAACAATAAGTCTATGCTTCGACATTTTTTGATAATCCTAATGCGTCGCAGGCGTGCTTTGCAGCATCCTTTTCGGCGCGTTTTTTTGATCGTTGATTTGAACTGGCCACTTTCTTTCCGTCAATGTAGATGTCACAAATGAAACTGTTTGGGTCATCCATATTTGCAACAGTTCTAAACTCAAAATTTATTTTTTTCTGCTGAGCCCATTCTATCATCTGGCTCTTGTAGTCTGATGGGTTGTTTATTACTTCCTCAAGGTTTAAATAACGATGGAGTAAATATGTCTCGACACACTTTTTTGATGCTTCAAAACCCTTATCTAGATATATCGCACCCAACCACGCTTCAAGCGCGTTGCCTACGATTTTGTCTTTTGAATCTTCGGCTCCAATGCGGGCTTCAATGACCGAGTCAAGGTTGGCTCTAAGGCCAATCTCGCCCAAGGTTTGCCGGTTTACAATTCTCGATCGGACTTTGGTGAGCGTACCCTCGTTTGCATCTGGAAATCGGTAGAATAACACCTCGGTCACCACCGTGTCGAGTACGGCATCACCGAGCAACTCTAGGCGTTCGTTGCAGTCGCCATGGCAGAATTTTCCGGCACCTATGATTGACTTGTGTCGCAAGGCGCGTTCATACCAAGAAATATCGGATGCCTTAATACCCCAATGACTTTTAAGGTATTGTTTTAGCTCTCGTTGGCGAGAAGAAGATCGTTGAAATAGAACTGGTAGCTTCAAGTAATTCGCTGGTTTACCCAACAAATTTCTTAAAAATCACGGAAGCATTGTGTCCGCCGAAACCAAACGTATTACTCAGTGCTGCATTTATCGTTCGCTCGTGAGGTTTATGAAAGGTCAGGTTTAACTTACCATCAATTCCGTCGTCATCGGTAAAGTGATTGATGGTAGGTGGAACGATGTCGTTTTTAACGGCCAATACTGCAGCAATACTCTCGATCACACCGGCCGCACCTAATAGGTGTCCCGTCATGGATTTTGTGCTGCTAATATTCATGTCATAAGCGTGGTCACCGAAAACGCCTTTAATAGCTTTAAGCTCAGAAAGGTCACCCAATGGGGTACTTGTTCCGTGAACGTTTACGTAATCAATCGACTCTGGTGTAAGCGAATCATCATCTTCCAATGCGGCACGCATAACATTCAACGCTCCTAATCCATCGGGATGCGGTGCTGTGATGTGATGTGCGTCGGCAGACATTCCTCCACCGCAAATTTCCGCATATATTTTGGCGCCTCGAGCTACAGCGTGCTCGTACTCTTCAAGTACCATGCATCCTGCTCCTTCTCCCATAACAAAGCCATCCCTATCCGCATCAAATGGACGAGAAGCTGTTTCAGGACTGTCATTTCTGGTAGATAAGGCATGCATTGCATTGAATCCACCAATTCCGGATTCGTTAATGGCAGCTTCTGAGCCTCCAGAAATAAAGGCATCCGCCTTACCAAGTCTGATGTAATTGTATGCATCGATTAATGCATTGGTGCTTGTTGCACAAGCTGAAACGACACTGAAATTCGGGCCTCTAAATCCATATTTCATTGAAATATGTCCAGCAGCGATATCAGAAATCATTTTGGGAATGAAGAAAGGATTGAACCTTGGAGTACCATCTCCTGTCACGTATGCACGGACTTCTTCTTGAAAAGTTGTGATGCCACCGATACCCGAACCGAATATTACGCCGACTCGATCCTTGTTAATGGCTTCAGCATTAATGCCTGAATCTGCAACTGCTTCATCGGCAACGATGAGGGCATATTTTGCAAATAAGTCAAGCTTTCTGCCTTCTTTTCGATCAAAATGCTCGGTTAGGTCAAGATCTTTGACCTCACAAGCAAATTTGGTTTTAAAATTTGAAGCATCAAAGCGGGTAATTGGTGCCGCACCGCTGGTGCCCTTTAAGAGGTTTTGCCAATAAAGGTCCGCGTTGTTTCCAATCGGTGTTAGCGCTCCGATGCCGGTAACTACTACCCGCTTTAACTTCATATTGTTTGTGGTTTATTTAGGATGCGTGCTCCTGAATATACTTAACAGCTTCACCAACAGTTGCGATGTTCTCAGCCTGATCGTCTGGAATTGCAATGTTGAACTCTTTTTCAAATTCCATGATTAACTCAACAGTGTCGAGAGAATCTGCGCCAAGATCATTTGTGAAACTAGCCTCGATGGTTACTTCACTTTGGTCTACGCCTAACTTGTCTACGATTATTGCGACTACGCGCTCTTGAATATCAGCCATAATGCTTGATTTAGTTTTTGCTTTTTTACAGACTGCAAAGAAATACCTTTTCGTGAGACTATCGCAAATTGAAAATTAAGAGTATCGAACGCATAGGTTCTTGAATGATTTTCGGTGCAAATCTGGCACCTTGGCATCGTCGGCTGCATGGCCCACGGGTAATAATAAGTAGGGCCTTTCATTGTCTGGTCGATCCAATAATTTCGACAAAAAATTCATTGGACTGGGTGTGTGCGTTAACGTTACTAAACCTGCGTTATGAATGGCGTCAATGAGCATTCCGCACGCTATTCCAACCGACTCATTCACGTAATAATTTTGCCATTTTTCTCCATCAACATATTCGAACGCGCGCTTGAACACCACAATGATCCATGGCGCTACCTCTAAGAAGGGCTTGTTCCAATCCGTGCCTATTGGGGCAAGATCTTTCAACCACTTTTCGCTCATACGGTTATGGTAACTCTCATATTCTTCTTTTTCGGCAGCGGCGCGAATTTGTTTTTTCAACGCTGGATTGCTTATAAGACAAAAGGTCCATGGTTCTTTATGTGCCCCTGATGGCGCAGTGCCTGCGGTTAAAATGATGTTTTGAATCGTTTCAAAGGGCACAGGTTCGCTTGAAAAATCACGCACGCTCCGTCGCATATTTGCATGTTCATAAAGTGCTTTGCTGCGGTTCAAACCTTCTTCGGTATTGAAGTCAAGGGAATTGTAGTCGATAAATTTTCCTGCCTTGCTCATTTCTAGTCCTAATTTTGAACGCGCAAATTAGTTTAGATGCGCGAAGAGAATTCCTCGAAAATACGATTGGCGATTTTTGCTTCTGGATCTGGGTCCAATGCCGAAGCAATTGTTGCACATTTTAAAAACCATCCAACCATCAAGGTTGAGATGATCGTGACAAACCGCGAGCGTGCTGGTGTGATCGATCGGGCGAAGCGGCTTGGGATACCTTATACGCTTATACCTAAATCCACTTTTGACAATAAGGACGCAGTGTTAAAAGTCCTGGAAGAGGCAAATATCGACTGGATAATACTAGCTGGATGGTTGCTTCTTATTCCAACTTACCTGGTCCAATCGTTCCCAGATCGAATCATAAATATTCATCCAGCATTGCTGCCAAAATTTGGAGGCAAAGGGATGTATGGTATGCACGTGCATCAGGCTGTTGTGGATGCGCAAGAATCCGAGTCAGGAATAACAATACATCTGGTGAATGAGCGATTTGACGATGGTCGAATCTTAGCGCAATATAAATTCCCGTTACCGGCAAATGCCACTGCCGAGGATGTTGAAGCTGGGGTGCGCCAACTCGAGATATCAAACTACGCTGCAGAGATCGAAAAGTCAGTTTTGTAAAAAGCCTCGGCAAAATCCAAAAGTAATTCGATAATTTGGCCGCACTAAGCCCAAACCTAACTACTATGACCAAGAATCGAATCTGGATTTTTGTAGCGTCTATCGCCATTGTTTTCTTCACGTTAGTATCTCAGGATCAAGAGGCATTTGCCTCAAGTGATTTTTATTTGTCCGACGCGCCTATTGAGTCGGCTGAGCATCCCGTAGAACCAGAACATGGCGAAGGAATGGCGCATGCTGAGGAGGCGCATCACGATGAAGGTGGAGGCCATCATGGCCCGGATACCGCACCTCTGTTTTTTATCATTCTAGCGATATTTATTGGTGCTGCCACACGGCATTTCCTTAAATCTATTCCCGTTCCCTTTACTGCCCTTTTATTGATAATAGGTATGGCACTCGGTGTTATGACTCGATTCGCATTATTTGAATCATGGGGCGGAATGGACGTAAGCTTTATTGCAGATTCGTTTCGCTGGGCGGCACACATAGATCCACACATGCTGTTTTTTGTGTTCTTACCGATTCTGATTTTCGAAGCGGCATTTGCGATGGATTTGCACACATTCAAGAAATCCGCCACCAATTCTGTGATTCTCGCCGTGCCTGGGATCATTGTTGCACTTCTCTTAACTGGTGGGTTGGTTTATGCAATTGATATTTTGGATATTGGACTGGAAGGTTGGGCAAACTGGTCGCTTGCTTTCATGTTTGGATCCGTTATTAGTGCTACCGACCCTGTTGCGGTAGTTGCGTTGCTCAAAGACTTGGGCGCAAGTAAAAAACTGGGAACGCTAATAGAAGGCGAATCCTTATTAAACGACGGAACGGCCATCGTTTTGTTTATGGTATTCTTCCTTGGACTTTCAGGTCAGGCATCCGACGCCAATGGATTTGTTGAATTCTTTCGTGTTGCTCTTGGAGGCCTCGGTGTTGGACTTTTTGTTGGATGGATAATTCTTCGATGGTTGAAGGGTGTTTTTAACGATGCCATGGTGGAGATATCAGCCGTAGTTGGTGCGGCATATTTAACTTTCTACGTGGCGGAGCATTTCATGCACGTGTCGGGTGTGTTGGCTTTAGTGGCTTTAGGGCTTATGATTGGCGGATTCGGTCGATCCAGTATTTCTCCGCAAGTAGAGCACTTCATGCACGAGTTCTGGGAGCTGGCCGGTTTCATTGCCAACTGTCTGATTTTCTTAATTGTTGGCTTTGTGATTGCAGAAAGAACTGAGTTCACCGCCAACGACTTCATGGTATTAGGAATTGTCTACGTTGGTATTCATGTGATTCGAGCAATTGTCATTTTTATCTCATATCCGTTTATGAAGAACAGTGGTTATGGTCTTCCGGTTAAGGACGCCATTGTTGTATGGTACGGGGCACTGCGTGGTGCAATCGGTTTGGCCTTAGCGCTAATGGTAGCAGGTATAGATTCAAGTAACCTCGCCGAAGCGATGGAAATTTCGGTTGGTGAGGCAACGACTATAAAGGATCAGTTTCTATTTATTATCGCGGGAACAGTGACCCTGACGTTGCTTGTGAATGCAACCACCATAAAATTCCTTGTCACAAAACTCGGGTTACTCGACGTGCCGCCAGTAAAGGCGCTTGCGATGAAAGCGACCTCCGAATACATGCGCAGTAGTGCAGAAAATCATATGCAGAAGCTGAAGGAAGATCGACACCTACGAAAAGCCAACTGGAGCTCCGTTGGCGAATACCTGCCTAAGGAAATGAAGATGGTCGAGGACATTGATGAAGCCTCGTTGACGGTAGAGAAAATTGCCGCCCACAGAAGAAGATTACTCGAAAAAGAGAAGAGCTTATATTGGCGTCAATTTAAAGATGGAATGCTAGGTCCAACCACTGTTCGATTATTATCTGACACCGTCAACGACGTGTTGGATGATGCGGGAGCGGAGTCACTCTCTAATCGAAAAGACTTGGAGGTGCAGTGGCAGCCATCAAAATGGCTAAGCGCAGTGCAGGCCATTCCAGTCATAAACAAGCTTACAGAAAACTCATTTTTTGAGGAGTTAGCGGTAAGTTATGATAGCGCAGTAGGTTTCATCGCAGCACAAGAGGATTGCCTCAAGCTGCTCGAGAGTATGTACCGTGCAGAAGGGAAAGAAGAGAGGCCAAACCTAGAACGATTAGAACAAGAGATCAATGAGAATATAATCAGTGGCCAAACCTTCGTTCGAAACTTGCGAAATACATACCCTGAAATATATCGTGCAATAGCCACTAGGCAGGCCATTCGATCTGTCTTGAATTATGAATTACATACTGTGTCAAGGTTGAGAAGTAAAGGTCGCTTGGATGGTGGTGAGGCTGCAAAATTGACCCATGACATTGAGGCACGAATGAAGCAATTGTTGGAGCGTCCGCCAAGTGTGGAGCTTCCGGAAACAGGTGAGTTGCTCGGTGGTGTAAGCTGGGTGAAAAACCTGGACAAAGAAGTCGTGAAGAAAATGGGTAATCTATGCCAGACTAAAATGTATACCAATGGTCAAACCATCTTGAAAGCGGGAAGCAATTCCCAAGGAATGTTCATTGTGGTGCGCGGCAATGTCAAGATAATGCAAGACAAAGAAACGATCGAACTTGTTGGTAAGGGAAGCGTGCTTGGTCAAACAGCCATCCTCACAGATGGGTCGAACAAGTACAGTGCGGTGTGCGAAACACCGGTTACATTGCTGTGGTTGTCAAAATCGAATGTGCAGCGGCTTGTTTCAGAATCTTCTGAATTCAAAGCAGCATTGGAAAAATTGGATTGATTCTAGTTCAATCAAACAATCTTTTAATTGGACTTGCACCAGTTGGGTATTGATTTATATTTGCAGCCCGTTAAGATCTGGGAGTTTAGCTCAGCTGGTTCAGAGCACCTCGCTTACACCGAGGGGGTCGGGGGTTCGAACCCCTCAACTCCCACCAGATGTCAAAGCCCATCACGAAAGTGATTGGGCTTTTTTTTTGCCAAAATGGTCGAACAGAGTGCGGTGCTGGAGAAAATCGGGAAAAGGTTCTATGGAAGTTGATGGCCTTGAACCCCTGCTTTTAACAATGGTTTTATCGGAAGTAGAGAATAATATTAGTGCGATAAACAATTTTCTTGCGAAGTGATACTTGAATAATATCTTCGAAGTTGAAAATGGGCTATTAACTCAGTTGGTTTAGAGTGTTACCTTGACAGGGTAGAAGTCACTGGTTCGAATCCAGTATAGCCCACTTGATGATCAAAATTGCTTTGATCTGATGAAATAGAAAAATCCGCCAAGCCTGCTTGAGCGGATTTTTTGATTTTCAGCAGAGATGCGAAGCAGTCGCAATTTTGATTCCCTTCCCGGGACTGCCCTGGATCATGAGCGGAGCGAGTAATCCAGGCCAAGCCTGCTTGAGCGGATTTTTTGATAGCTTTGAAATTCACGCTCGGAAACAAAACCAATTTCATGAAAATTCTCCTAACACTAACCGTCACCCTATTCTGCAGTTTCACTGGATTGACTCAGTATTCTACTTCATGGATTCCGCTCCCAACGGAAACAAATGTGACAAACGGTGCCACGAACGGAATGTGGTTCACTGCACAATCAGATTTTACAATAAAGGCGCTAATGGTTCCTGATGGAATCATGAGCAATACGGCAAACCAGAGCATTGCTGTATTGAAATTTACTGGCTCTGGTGCAGCGAGCACGCCATCTACGAATTATTCAGTTCTGTTTTTAGTTCAGGATACGTACGCCCTCGACTCAATACCTTGCAATGTCGATATTGAAGTAGGCGATCATATTGGAATAATTGGGTCAAGATTCAACACCTCTGTGAATGCAGAACAATCGTCGAACACGACCACCGCAGGCTATAGCACTTCGATCGGCGGAAATGCAACCCCGCTATACCGTCTGCTAGCGAATTCGCCGTTGGGAAATCAAGCGCCAAACGTTGTTTGGATGCCATCAACCTCGGCTTCAATTGTGCGCATTGAAATGTATTTGGAGACGTGTCAAGCTCCGGAACCAACGAGTGTGACTTCCGCCAACCTTTCGTGTTTTGGCGATACAAATGCTTCAATTTCAGCAAGTATCACCGGAAGTGGTGGGCCTTATATCATGGAGTGGTCCACCGGAGATTCCAACATTAATTCAATCTCAAATCTTGGCGCAGGAATGTATACCCTCTCCATAACCGACAATATTGGATGTGTCGGAGATTCAGTAGTTGAGATTCTCGAACCCGATAGTCTTTACGCTGAATTCGGCTACGTTGAACCGCTTTGCTTTGGAGCCTCCGATGGTCAAATTACAGCAAATGTTTTTGGAGGTACAAGTCCCTTTACCTACCTGTGGTCGAATAGCACAACCGCCAACCCACTCATTGGAGCGGCGGGAGGAAACTATCTACTTTCATTACAAGACTCCAATGGTTGCGCATATTCGGAATGGGCAGTTTTGACTCAACCGGAATTGTTAGAACTGGTTAAGGATACCATCCAAGATGTAATCTGCGCCGGCGATTCCAACGGTCAATTTTGGGTGATAACAAACGGTGGCACAATTCCATATACCTATTTATGGAATGATCCACAGAGCCAAACGCTGCCGAATGCGACCAATCTGAGCGAAGACATTTTTACGTTAACAGCCACAGACTTGAATGGGTGTATTGCTACACTCACAGATTCTGTTGGGCATGTAAATGACTTACCGGAGGTTGATCTTGGTCCAGACATTCCACTTCCAGCGAGCGGCAATATAGTTTTGAATGCCCCTGCAAGTATGAATGCTTATCTGTGGTCGACTTCGTCAAGCTATGCCTCCTTAACGGTTACGCTTCCAGGTCAGTATTGGGTTTCGATAACCGATTCTAATACATGCTCAAATTCTGATACGATAAACATCCTAGAGCCTGCACCGCTTTCAAGTTCGACGATGCAAAGTCAGGAGCTGAAGATCTTCCCAAATCCAGCATTTGAAACATTAAACGTTCAACTTCCAGCAGGGTTAGAAGGGCAGTTTTTATCAATAGTTGATGCAAAAGGGAGTGTTCTTCATACTCAGCCATTGAAGCCAAACAGTCAGGTTGACCTTTCTCAAATCCCGGGAGGTCTATACATACTTCGTGTGGATGGAGACAATTCCTCTTGGACCTCGAAACTATCGGTCGTGAAGTAGATAATGCGTTTTTCGGAGATGCTCTGAACGCACTTCCCCGCAACTCCTTCATAACTTACCGCTCTCTCATTTACGCATCGTAGATCCAGATTAATTATGTTCTTTCAATCTAATTAACTGGAAAGATGCGTAGCCCTTGGATCCTTCGGGGTCAACCTAACTAATCGTTTATTTCCTTCTGCGCGTACGAAACTTCATGCTATCGCTCCTTCACAAAAAGGACCGACATGAGACGAATTTTACTACTCATTATCGGGCTGGGAATGCTTTCAATTTCTAGCCTTGCACAAATTGGAAATGGTGCCATAAAAGGCGCCATCCTCGAAGCCCCAGATTTTAAAACTCCAGTTCCTTATGCGAATGTCTCGTTGTGGCAAGGTGGGAATTTGGTAACAGGAGCAGTCACAGACCTTGAAGGTGTGTTCGAACTTAAGGCCATCAATCCGGGGGAATACACGATTAAACTCTCCTCAATGGGGTTTGCGGATAAAAAACTCAAGGGCATACGCGTCAAACCAAATAAAACGGTCTACATCTCTGAACACGATGCAGCCATGGTTTCTGAGGCCAATATTCTGATTGGAGTGGATATCGACGCTGAACTTGAAGTGACTCGAGAAATCATTGACATGGACGGCGTTACCACAGATGGTTATGACGAGAAAGAATTTATGGCCGTGCCGGGTCGAAACTTGGCGGCAAAACTTAAAGGTCTTCCTGGAATCATTGGAAACGAAAATGGGAGCGGCGATATTTTTGTCAAAGGCCAAAAACCCGATGCTGGTTATTACCTAGTGAATGGAGTGAAGATGAAATCTATATCGGGTATTCCGATGACTTCTGTGAGTGGGCTTGAGGCTTATACTAGCGGATTGCCTGCCTCTATTGGGGATGCCACCGGAGCCGTTATCAGCATCACCACTAAGTCAGCTACAGAAGAATTCCATGGCGGCATCGAGCATGTAACTTCAGGCTTTAAACTCGGCGATCGCTATTATGGCGCCGATGCCTTTGGTTATAACCTTACTGAATTTAGCCTCTCAGGTCCTCTTATGGTCAAGACCATAAATGACAGCACCAAGGAAACCCAACTGGGATTTTTTGTGGCGGGAAACTATTCGCATCAGCTCGACCCTAGACCTTCCGCAGTAGGCGCGTGGAAGATCAAAGACGAAGCCTTGGCCGACTTGCAACTAAATCCGCTGCGGACGGGCTTTTCAGAAAACTCAGTCATTCCAAATAGCGACTACCTTCGGTTAGATGACTTTGAACGCGTCGATGTGCGTCCAAATACCTCTCGAACGGCCATAAATCTTACTGGAAACATCGATGTAAATACAACGAAGAACACGACCCTCACGTTTGGAGGCGCGGTGAACTCAAGGTCTGGAAATAGGTACGATTACGATCATTCACTGCTCGATTTCAACAATTATCCGATGGAATCAACACTTGATTGGCAACTCTATGGGCGCTTCACCCAACGGTTTCAAAATGTGGATGAAAAAGGAGTGCCCAAGGGCTTAATCGCCAATGCATCTTATACCATTCAGGCTGACTACAGTCGATCGCAGTTCAAACGCGAGAATGAAGCGTTTAAAGATGATTTTTTCAAGTATGGTTACCTCGGTAGGTTCACAACGTACCAAACGGTTGATTTTGCAATCGCTCAAGACAGCACTACGGGCATTTATGGAAACATCCAGCAGACGTTTAGAGACACACTTATCACTTTCGAGCCCGGCGATGCAAACCCAGAATTGGCCCGTTTTACTCAGCGTTATTATGAATTGAATGGATGGGAGGGGTTTAACGGTGAAGGTCAGGCCATGTTTGATCCCGACCGCATCGATGCCTTGGCCAACTACAACAATATTCAGAGTGGTGGCGGATTGATCAATGGCGATAACCTAGACAGTCGTAGCCGCAGTGTTTATGGGATGTGGGTTTACAACAACGATCTGGTCAATGCCCAGGGCGGTATGACGGATAATTACAGCGAGCGTCTTTCAGAGCAATTGAGGTTGACCGGTCAAGGAACGGCCGATATTGGAAATCATTCCATTGTGTTGGGATTTGAATACGAACAGCGTGTGGAGCGGGGATATTCATTGAATCCGCGAGCGCTATGGACCATCGCCCGCCAGAGATCAAACACACATTTAGAACAGCTGGATTTTCAAAATGGAAACATTTCGTACCCCGGGCCGACGATTGTCTATGATCGGTTAAACGCTGCTCCCGGACCTTACGATGCCTCTGATGAACAAAGCTTCATCGATTACAACATGCGCAAGGTTGTGGGTTTGGATGCGGATGGCACCGATTTCTTAGACATAAACAGCATCGATCCTGACTTATATCGCATCGAGTATTTCGCCGCTGATGAGTTGTATAATAGCGGAAACTCTTTGGTGAGCTATTACGGCTACGATCCGTATTCCAATCGCACGTCGGAGCGGAGTCAGTTTGATGATTTCTTTTCTGCAAAAGATGAGTTTGGCAACCCAACAAGACCCATCGATGCATTTAGGCCAGTATACGTTGCTGGATACATAGAAGATCAGTTTGAGTTTAGACACATCAATTTCCGAATAGGGTTGCGCGTAGATCAGTACGACGCAAATCAAAACGTACTCAAGGATAAGTACGTTTTATTTCCAACTGTTAAAGCAGGTGAGGAAGAAGCAAAAGATCTGCTAGCCGAGGAAAGGAGTGACCACCCAGGAAACATCGGCGACGACTATGTGGTATATGTAGATAATGTCCAAGCACCAACGGAAATCGTGGGTTATCGGAATGGCGACGTTTGGTACAACACGGAGGGAGCGGAGCTTTCGGATGCCGGCGCCCTGCGAGTTTCAAATGGACTTCCCGCTCCGCTGCTAGTCAATAAAAACGCCACCAGCAGCACGAATGTCACATCAGAATCATTCGAGGATTACACCCCAACTCCGAGTTTCATGCCGCGCATTGCCTTTAACTTCCCAATTGCTCGTGAGTCGAAGTTTTATGCGCATTACGACATTTTGACCAAAAGGCCGACCGTCGGAAACCGATTGGATCCTTCCGATTATTATTACTTGGAAAGTCGAGCCAGTTCGGCGCAACTGAATAACCCTGATCTGAAGCCAGAACGAACGACCAGTTATGAAGTTGGATTTGAGCAAAAGGTAACGTATAACTCGGCCATAAGTATTGCGGCCTTCTACACCGAATCGCGAGACATGGTGCAGGCCACACGAGTTTTTGATGCATACCCCATAGAATACCAAACGTTCGAAAACCTGGATTTTTCTACCGTGAAGGGCATGACTGTTTCTTATGACTATCGTCGAGTAAAGCACCTAGCATTTCGTGCTTCTTACACATTGCAATTTGCCGAAGGAACTGGGTCTAGTGCCACATCGCAGTTGAATTTAGCGCGTTCGGGCGCGGCCAACTTGAGGGCTCCAATTCGACTGTCATACGATCAACGCCATCAAATCACCGCGAATGTCGATTATCGATTTGGCGACCAAAAGGTGGAAGGGGCGAAATATGTCATGGAGAATGTATGGGTTCGAAACAGTGGTGTCAATTTGCAGGTTCGAGGTGGATCAGGGATGCCGTTTAACCCACAGACCAACTTCACTTCATCGGCGTTGTTTTCAAACACGCCGTCGCCGTTGCAGTCTGGAACCATCAATAGCGCCAATTTGCCGTGGAAGTTCCGATTTGATTTGGGTGTCGATCGCATGTTTTTCCTTGAGCGGGCAGACACCAATAAGGATGACTATGCACTCACAGCATCCATTCAAGTGTTGAATTTGTTGAATGCCCGAACGCTTAACAACGTGTATCGAGCCACTGGAAATCCAGACGATGATGGTTACTTGAACTCAGCAGGTGGACAAGTCTTTGCTGAAAATCAAAACAGCGAAGCCGCGTTTCAAGAATACTATGCTATGAAGCTTATGGATCCCAACAATTGGGAATTACCGAGAAGAATTCAAGTCGGAATTCGGATGAATTTCTAGGAGCCTTAAGCCGGAAAGATGATCGTATTAGGCGTAAAGGGCTTCCACTTGTGCGGTCACCTTCTCGCTTGAGATATAGTCGTCATACTGCATCATTTTGTCGATGCATCCAGACGGCGACAACTCAACGATTCGTGTGGCCACCGTTTGGGTAAATGTGTGGTCATGCGATGAAAAGAGGACCGTGCCAGGAAAGTTGATCAAGGCATTGTTAAACGCTTGGATCGATTCAAGGTCGAGGTGGTTGGTAGGCTCGTCAATGATCAACAGGTTGGCGCCGATGATCATGATTCTACTGAGCATGCAACGCACCTTTTCTCCTCCACTAAGCACGTTCGATTTTTTCTTGATGTCGTCGCCAGTGAAAAGCATTTTACCAAGGAAACCGCGAATATCGGTGTCGTCCATTCCTTCGGGCGAATAGTCGCTCAACCAATCTAGTAAGTCCTTTTTCCCGTCGAAATATCCGTCGTTGTTAGATGGTAAGTAGCCTGTGGTGATGGTTTGTCCGTAGGTAAAAGAGCCGGCTGCAGCCTTCTTTTCTCCTACAAGAATTTGAAAGAGGGAGGTAGTTGCCTGACTGTTTCGGCTGATGAAAGCCACCTTATCGCCCTTCTCAATGGTAACGTTTAGATCGCTGATCAGCTTTTCCTCGTCGCTGCTAAAATGCAGGCCTTCAATTTTTAAGATGTCATTTCCAGCCTCTCGGTTTTGTTGGAAAATAATACCAGGATAACGGCGTGTTGATGGCTTTATGTCATCAATGTTGATTTTCTCAATCAGTTTCTTTCTACTTGTTGCCTGCTTAGATTTGGAGGCGTTTGCGCTAAATCGAGCAACGAATTCTTGAAGTTCTTTTTTACGCGCTTCGGCCTTCTTGTTTTGATTCGACTGCTGTCGCAAGGCGAGCTGGCTAGATTCGTACCAGAAAGTATAGTTACCTGTGAATTGCTGAACCTTTCCAAAGTCAATATCAGCAATGTGCGTGCAAACCGTATCCAAGAAGTGACGGTCGTGGCTAACCACGATTACCGTGTTTTTGAAGTCGAGTAAGAAATCCTCCAACCAAGAAATGGTGTGCAAGTCAAGGTCGTTTGTTGGCTCATCGAGAACTAAAATATCTGGGTTACCAAAAATGGCTTGTGCAAGGAGCACACGCACCTTTTCACTTCCGCTTAGATCCTTTACCAGTTGCTCGTGTTTGGATTCCGTTATGCCCAATCCGCTTAAAAGTGCGGCTGCGTCGGATTCGGCATTCCAGCCATCCATCTCGGCAAACTCTTCTTCCAGCTCGGCAGCACGCATACCATCCGCATCCGAAAAATCGGCTTTAGCGTAAATTTCGTCCTTCTCGATCATCACCTTGAAGAGCTGCTGGTGTCCTTGAAGCACCGTGTGAATCACGGTGGTCTCATCGTATTCGTGGTGATTTTGCTTGAGCATGGCCAATCGCTTTCCCGGCTCAATTTCGATGTGACCCGTGTTTGGCTCTATGTCTCCAGAAAGGATTTTCAGGAAGGTTGATTTTCCTGCGCCGTTGGCACCAATGACGCCGTAGCAATTGGCACCGAAAAACTTGACGTTGACATCTTCAAAGAGTTTCTGTTTTCCGAAGGACAGGGATACATTATTGGCTGAGATCATGGTACTTACGTTTTGCGAGTGCAAGAGTACAGGTTCTTCCTGTCCTAGACAACGAGGAAGCGGGAATATTGGTTTTCCGTCGAATTTTTGGTCCTTTATGAGTAACAAAACCCTGGGTCAGAATTGCGAGTGGATTAACTCCATATCAATTGGTTCAGTGAATAACAGCGGGATGTTCCACAAAGCAGAAATGAAATCTTTTTGGTCCAAAAGATGAAAAGGGTCGCTCATGTGAGCAAATGGCCACTTTAGAAATCAGGCGGGTTGATTCATTTTNNTACATTCAAATTATTAAAAATGAACGGCGGCGGCGAAAGAGGAGTTTTGACCATCCGGGATTTTAACCTAAAGCGAAACAAAATGGCGCAATCAGCGTATTTTGGGCTACTAACACTTAGTTTAGTATGTTCTAACCTAGTTATGAGAAGTGATTTCGGATGAGGATTTTAGTCACCTTTTTACTGGTATTTGTTTCTGCGATGAGTTTCGGGCAGTCTTTTGATTGGCTGAACTCGATTGGTGATGAAGGATTCGAAAATGTTACTGCCCTTGGTGTGGGCCCCGATAGCACTTATGTGATTTCAGGAACCATTCGGTCCGATGAGTTGGACTTCGATCCCTCTAATTCAAGTTTAATAGTTGAGAATGAGGCGGATATTTACTTCGAAATGAAAACAGGGTACATTGCAAAATACGCTGCTGATGGGTCTGTAATATGGGCGAAAAAATTCCCGACAGGAATGTCGACCGAATCAAGAGGATTGAATCAGATAATAATAGCAAGTGACAATAGTATAATCGGTGTAGGTTGGAATCAACATGGTTCTACTTTCAGCACTTCTTCAAGTGGTTGCTTCGCATATGGGGGCTTAGAAGGGGTTGCGTCCATCGTGAGATATGACTCTAATGGAAACTGTCAGTGGTTAAGAGAGGTTCATGGAACTTCCTCTGGGAGCCCCAGAGTAATGGACGTCTATACGGACGACAGCAACAATGTGTATTTTTCTGCAGATCGGTTTGCTGTTGCTTCAGGGGGGGGGATTTCTAATATATACCTTAATCAATATGGTTGGGTTCAGTCAATTCAAGGGTCGGCATTTGGCAAATATTCACCGAATGGAACTCTTTTATGGCTCCATGAGATGCCGATTCTTTCAATGAGCTTCGATGGAGATTCGATTTTATCGGTATCTGGGTCTTTCGCTGATTCCATTAACCTGGGTGATTCAGTCAACTCCCCTTGGCATTATACGTCAGGTTACTCAGATACAATTTGGTCGGGGGGCAGTTCTTATTCAGTTAGAGGGGATGGTGACCCGTTTATTGGATTATTCAATATACATGGTGGTTATGTGAATTCATTTTCATTTGGGTCAACCGCTCAGGAGCACGTTTCACAGATTGAGACAGACGGAGAGGGGATTTATGTAGCTGGATTTTTCAATCCATTCGGTCAATCTGATCAATTTGCAGATTTGAGTTCGGGCAGCGGTGCAAGCATAGTTTCAGTACCAGACAGACGTTTTTTGGCGCGATTTGATTACCAAGGTAATCTGATCTGGGGCAGAGCATTGGCAAATAATACTGGTTTCACAACCTTTGAATTGTCAGATGATAACCTATTGTTGGTTAGTAGGTTGGATTCAATTCATAAAAGCAGATTCAAATGTCATTCAATAAATGATTCTAATCAAATATCTAATGATCATGTTATGATTATTTCCAAAAGCGGGGAGCTTTTGGAAAAGAGAATGCATCTTAATTATTTAAATAAAAGCAAGTACAAGTTTACTCCAGAAGGTGATGTGCTGATGGCGCTCAATTATTCAGATTCATTGGTCTTGAATGGTGAATTTACTGGATTTGTTAGTGAAGGAAATCGCGACATAGCCATGGGGAAATGGTCTGTTTGTGATGTCCCAAATGACTCGTTGATTGAAGACAGTTTATCAATTTGTCTGGGTGATTCGGCAATGTTAGAAGCATTGGGTGGCGAAGATTATAACTGGTGCGGTGAGGTTGAAAATGGTCAATCATTCCTCCCAGAAGCATCTCAAACGTATTCTGTATTGGTTAGAGACTCTTTGGGGTGTTACGCTAATTTAGAAGCATACATCGAGGTAAGTGGAACGTTGATTGAAGATACCATTTACGCCAATGTCGGCGACTCAGTTTTTGTTAGTCAAGCATGGCAGACTCAGTCAGGAGTTTATACAGATACGATTGCCAGCTTTGGGAATTGCGATACTATTCTAATCACCAATTTGATCTTCGACTCCATCTATATCACCGGCCCCGATACATGCTGGGATGCCGGCCAAAAGGTGGTCAACTCCGATCGCGCCGTAGGAGATTTCTTCGGGTCCACCGTGGCCATTGATGGTGATTGGGCTGCCATTGGAACTTCTGATGCATTGCCAAATAATGGTGGCTCAAATGGAGGTGCCATTTACATGTTTAATAAGTCGGGAAGCAGCTGGTCTGAATCCCAAAAGCTAGTACCAAACTACCGCAGCGCCGGGGAGCGCATGAGCAATCTTCTTGCGATAGACGGCGATCATCTGCTCGCCGCAAATGCGCCAACAAGTTCTTCAGATACCATAAAGCTCTATTATTTCAAGCGAAACACGAGCAACGTGTGGCAGCAAGAACAAGTCATCACCGCAGGGTTCACAAACAAACGTGCAACGAGTTTGACTATGGAAGGTTCGTATGCCTATGCGGGAATTTCGAACCAAGGGAAGGTCCTTGTCTTTAAGCTTACGGGATCGGTTTGGTCCTTAGATACCACCATACAAGGTGCAAGCGGAAACCGCTTTGGTATTTCCGTCGACGTGGAAGATGATCTACTTGCGGTAGGTGCGTTTTGGGACGACTATGACGAGAACGGACAAAACAACATTGACAAAGCGGGCAGTGTAAAACTCTACCGGCGTAATGGATCCGGAAGCTTCGTTTTGGACGATAAAGTGGTGTCGCCCGGTCGGGAAGTCGGAGGATATTTTGGATGGGACGTCGTTCTCATTGATGGTGAACTCTTTGTCGGTTCATACACGCACGATACGGTTATCAATAGTCAAACGCTATCACAATCTGGAATTGTTTATCGCTTCGCGGATAGTGGTGGTTGGGGATTTATTCAATCCATCGCCCCTGATGAACTCTTCAATAACGGATTGTTTGGCTATAACTTGGATGGGGAAGATGGAAAGTTGTTGGTTGGTCATCGAAAGTATTCGGGCACTGTCGGAAGCACGACGTATACCAGCGAAGGAGCGGCCCACCTGTTTGAAATGGACACGACCAATATGTTTGTTCAAACCGAGACATTCTACTCCACAAATCGGCACGCAGGAGATGAATTTTCGGTTGATGTTGCGTTTTCGGAGACGAGCACTGTTATTGGCAGCTTTTTCGATTTCACAGATGAGAACAATCAGAATAGCATTAGCCAATCCGGCGCGGCCCACTTCTTTAATGCCGAGTGCGATCCCATTCTGGTTAACGTTGATTCTACCGCAGACACGATTTGTCAAGGCGATTCAATCTATTTAGAAGATGATTGGCAAACAACGGCTGGAGTTTATACCGACACAGCTTCTATTGATTCAATTCAGGTTACCACACTAATCGTTACAAACGGATTTTTGAGCTACGACACCGTTTCGTTATGTAATGGCGATAGCGTATTGGTTCACGGAAACTACGTTTCCACTCCCGGAACATATTACGACACAACGGCCAATGGCCCCTGCGATTCCATTTCGGTAATTACCGTCCTCGAAGGCACTGGTTCATACCAATTTGTCTTGGACTGGATTTATCAGGGCGACTCCATCTTATTGGAAGGAGACTATCAAACCGTATCAGATATTTATCTTGATACGTTATCCTCAAGCCTTGGCTGCGACAGCATTGTGGAAACCTTCTTGTGGGTGTATCCAGTGCAGAATATTCTGGACACAGCCTGGATTTGCCAAGGCGATTCCATATGGCTTGGAGGCGCTTTGCAAACCACCGCTGGGAGTTATTACGATACCATTTGGTCAGGCGGCACCGCTTATTTAACCACTACTCAGCTATACGCTAACGCACCTATAACCTTACAAACCTCTCAGACTATTTACACCGGTGACAGCGCCTTCCTTGGTGGAATGTGGCGCTACACTTCTGGAATGTATTGCGACACGATCGGCTACTGCGACACCATCGAATGCACAGTTTTAACAGTTGACTCTAACACCTACTTCGCCTTGTACGATACTGTTACCATTTGCTTGGGCGATAGCCACTTGATAGGCGGAATGTATCAAACAACACTTGGAGTTTACATCGACACGTTAAGCATTGGTGGAAACCTCGATACAGTGATGTTTACATACCTCACAATTGATTTAGCCAATTCCGCTCCCATCATTTACTCATCAAGTGTTTGGCTAAAAACGAATAGCATAAATGGACCATTTAAATGGTACGATTGCGACTTAGAGTCTGTTATTGCCACAACGGGAGCTGGCTATCATATGCCCGGTTATGCAGGAAATTTCGCAGTAATCTATAACAACACAGTCTGTGGAGATACTTCGGGATGTGTTTATCATAACAACCAAAACAAGCGAGGTGGGTTAGACGTTCGAGGTTATCCGAGCAACGTTAGAGATGCCTACACCATCGAGTTTTCATCTCCGCAAGAGAACGTACACCTTGAATTGTATGATCTTAAGGGCCAGATTCTGAAAAGCTGGGACGTGGAGAATATGGATACATACACCTTGCAGCTTTCATTTTTTGCCGCGGGTTGCTACATTGTGAATTTGCATACAACGGAGGCTGCAGCCACCTTGAAGTTCGTTAAAGTCATAGACTAGCATTCCTTATTTCGACCTGTTTTAGGTGTTGATACACACATCTATTGTTGTTTTTTCGTAGAAACAAAAGCCATGAAATCTTCTCTACTTTTCTCTATCACACTTGCAGCTGTGGGATCAATTCTATTCTGGTCTAATGCTGGTGGTCCCGCTGCAAATAACAATCGCGCGACAGGTGCTCCTGGTGGTGGTGGCAATACATGTGTCACTTGCCACAACAACTCTGGTGGCTTCGGTGATGTTTCGCTCGAAATTGAATTGGCGGACGCATCGGGAAGCGCTGTTACAGAATACATGGCCGACTCGGTCTATGAAGTAACTGTAACCGTGGATAACAGTATGGGTGCTCCAGTGGGTTACGGATTTCAAATGATCTGTTTGGATTCGGATGATGATAATTATAACGGTTGGTCAAACCCAAGTGCCAATGCACAGCTTTCAACTTCAGCAGGTCGAAATTATGTGGAGCACGATGGCATCAGTAGCTCAAATACATTCAGCGTAGATTGGACTGCGCCAAGCGAAGGCACAGGAGAGGTGACATTTTACCTGGGTGGAAATGCAGTGAACGGGGCGAATGGCACGGGAGGCGATAGAGCCGCAATCGATGCGTTTTCTTTCGATGAAATGCCTGCGGATACCGCAACAGGTATCGCCATGCTTCCCGAACCGGAATTTGCGTTATTCCCCATTCCAGCGGGTGATGTGATACATGTCATTGGTGCGGAAGATGGTCAGCAAATAACGGTGCATTCGATGAACGGAGCCATGGTTTTACGAACAAACATTGAGGGAGGAACCGTTAGCCTTTCCGATCTTAAACCGGGTTTTTACCTAGTCGAAATTGAATCACTAAAGGGTACGCGAAAAATATTTAAGCTCTAAATAAAAAGCTCGGCGCTGGCTGGGCTTTTTTTATGTTCTTTTTTTGATTAAACGGTTGGTCATTATAAAATAACCACTACTTTTGACCAATCGTTCAATCAAAAAACAAATGTCACCTAGAACCGCAGCACAGAATGTAGAAATCAGAGAGGAGCGCAAGGTGCAGATCCTTGATGCAGCATTGCATGTGTTTGCAGAAGAGGGCTATCATTCCGCATCTGTGAGCAAGGTTGCGAAGCGCGCCTCTATTTCCAAAGGCTTGATGTATAACTACTTCCACAGCAAAGAAGAAGTGCTTAGGGCCTTGGTAGTGGAACTTTGGGAATACGCCATCGAAGCGATGAAAATTGTTCCGGGCGAGGAGTTCGACGATGAGCGATTTAAGGAAATCATAGAATTGAGTATTGATATTCCTCAAGAACAACCGCAGCGATGGAAGTTGTACATGTCGCTGGCTTTTCAAAAAGATGTTACCGAGCTACTCATGGCAGAAATGCAACCCCGCCTTGGTGGGTATGTGCAGTCTATGTCGGCATATTTTAACGGTAAAGGATATGACGACCCCATGGCCATGATGCGCTATTTCAGTGCGGTTTTGGATGGCGTGCAAATGCACTGCCTTCTTGATCCCGAGAACTTTCCGGCCGAGAAGGCCAAAGAATACGTAATAAAACAATTTATAGGATGAAACCACTAATCTCTCTACTCTTTACCCTTTTGATTGTCGATTTCGGCATGGCACAAACCGCCGAAGACATCATTCGTCAAGCGGAAGAAAAAACACGCGGTAAGGAATCTGCCTATATGGAAATGACCATCCAAACCGTCAGACCAAAATGGTCGCGAACCATGTCGCTGCGAAGCTGGGGTCAGGGAAACGATTTGAGCCTAATGGTACTTACAGCCCCGGCCAAAGATGCCGGCACCGCATTCCTCAAGCGTAAAAAGGAAGTCTGGAATTGGGTTCCGAGCATTGAGCGCTCCATCAAAATGCCACCCAGTATGATGAGTCAAAGTTGGATGGGAACAGATATGAGCAACGATGACCTCGTACGTGAGTCGTCGTCGGTGCGAGACTACACCCATGTCATCGAAAAGGACACGGTCATTCAAGGTAGAACCTGTTGGAAGATCGTCCTCACTCCGAAGCCAGATGCACCGGTGGTTTGGGGAAAGCTGGAAGCTTACGTAGATCAAACGGATTATATACAAGTACTTCTGAAACAATACGATGAGGACGGATACTTGGTCAATAAAATGGTTGGATCGGACATTAAGGAAATGGACGGTGTAGTTATGGCCACAAGAATGGAGCTTATTCCGCTAGATAAAGAGGGTAATAAGACCATTATGGTTATCGAAAAAATCAAGTTTAATGAAGGGTATGATGACAACTTCTTCACCGTCCAAAATATGAAGCGCATAAGATGAACTCGAAGCAGCTCGCAATTTGCCATTAGCTTCTTGCGGCCGTAATTCACATGATTGGATCAATGAGAGATTTTAAGAAATATCAAATTTGGCAGCAGGCATTTGCAATATGCACTGAGGCATATGACATAGCTAACCAATTGCCTTCGGATGAAAAATTTGGGCTTCGAAGTCAAATGACTAGAGCCGCTGTTTCAATTCCCTCGAATATTGCCGAAGGTTGTGCAAGGAACTCGGATATGGAGTTTAAAAGATTTCTGGAAATAGCCATAGGTTCTGCATTTGAGCTTGAAACACAGGTGCTCCTATCACAAAAACTCAAATTTGTTGATGAGAGCGATAGTGAAAAACTCGTTGAAAGGCTCCATGAAAATCAGGCCTCTATAAATGCATTGATTCAAAAATTAAAATCAACATGAAATTTGACAACAACTTAATGGTATCGACGCCGCCTATCGCTTTTATGGCCAGAAGCCAAAAGCCTAAAGCCAAAAGCTTTTTCAGATGAGACTCTATCTAAAACTTGCTTGGCGTAACCTCTGGCGTAACAAGCGCAGAACACTTATTACCATGGCATCCGTGTTTTTCGCGGTGATTATGGCCACGCTCATGATGAGTATGAAGGAGGGCAGTTATACAAACATGACCAACTCTATGGTCGCCTCATACACTGGGTTTATTCAGGTTCATGCAAGAGGATATTGGGATTCGAAATCCTTGGACGACAGCTTTGTGCTGACCGACTCCATGAAGCAGGTGCTTGACGCAAATGACAAAATCACCGGATATGTCGAGCGCATCGAAAGCTTTGCGCTAAGTGCAACGCGGGAAACAACAAAGGGCGCCATGGTCGTAGGAACGGACCCCGAAGCTGAAATGCGCATGACGCAGCTGCACGAACGTATCGATACTGGATCGTATTTCGAAGCAGACGACAAGGCGGTCTTGATCGGTTCAGGCTTGGCGGAATATCATAAAGTGACGGTGGGTGATACCATCGTATTGTTAGGTCAAGGATATCACGGATCAAGTGCCGCGGGTAAATACCCGATAAAGGGCATTGTAAAATTTGGATCCCCTGACTTGAGTAAGCAGCTGATTATGCTGCCTATCAATGAGGCAAAAAGGCTTTATGGCACCGAGGGCACCATCTCCAATTTGGTTTTATTGATTGATGATCCAGAGGCTGCCACCGCAATTTCTGCTGGGTTGGCCAATGATTTGGGCGAGAGCCTCGAGGTAATGGCATGGCCCGAATTGGTTCCCGACTTGGTAGATATGATTGAGGCCGACCGTGTAGAGGGATACATCTTCATGTTCATTTTATACATGGTTATTTCCTTTGGAATATTTGGAACGGTATTAATGATGATGGCCGAACGGCAGCATGAGTTCGGCGTTTTGGTAGCGGTAGGAATGAAGCGAAGCAAATTGGCTTTGGTCGTTTTCTTAGAAGTAATATCAATCTCCTTACTAGGTGCGCTAGCTGGAATCGCTGGGGCATATCCCGTCATCGGCTACTTCTTTCTGAATCCAATCCGTTTTGGTGGGGAAGAGGCCGGTAAGATGATGGAAGAATATGGAATGGAGCCAATTCTACAACCATCGCTTGACCTAAACATTTTTGCAAAGCAGGCACTGATTGTGGCTGCAGTTGCATCGATCATCGCTATATATCCATTTATCAGTGTGCTCAGGTTGAGTGCCATTAAAGCAATGAGGAGCTAAGTTATGTTGATAAAAATTGCATGGAGAAACATTTGGAGAAACAAGATTCGGAGCCTGGTCGTAATCATTGCGCTAGCGCTTGGCTTATGGGCTGGAACCTTTACCTCGGGTTTTTACAAGGGAATGATGGATCAGCGCATCAACGATGTGATTGAATCTGAGATGTCGCACTTTCAAGTGCACGACACCAATTTTAGGGAGGAGCTATTAGCCAAGTATTACATGGAAGGCGCTCCAGACATTATTGAAAAAATTGAATCGGATGAAAATGTACTGGCCACCAGTGGTCGGGTAATTTCAACTGCCATGATGGGCTCGGCCAACAAAAACGGCGGCGCGAAATTGATTGGCATTGATCCGGATCACGAGAAAGCCGTAACCAATCTTGACACTAAAATTGTCGATGGTGCCTACTTCGAAGGGGTGAAGCGCAACCCGATTTTGATAAGTCAAAAAATGGCGGAATCCTTTAAGCTGAAGTTGAGGTCGAAAGTGATTTTGACGGTGCAGGATTTAAGTGGAGAAATTGTGGCGTCATCATTTCGTGTAGTTGGAATCTACAAGTCAGGAAACGGCATGTTAGACGAAGTAAACGCCTACGTGAATCGGGATGATTTGCAGAGCATCATGAATTTGGACCAGGATCAATATCATGAAATAGCCGTTCTTATTAATAGCCATGACTTGGCAGAGCCCACCGCAAAAAAGGTTCAAGAAATGTATCCTACGCTAGAGGTCAAAGCTTGGCTGGATCTAGCCACAGGCATGCGCTATATGGTTGAAGCAGGTGACACATTTGCCTACTTCATTGTTGGGATCATCTTGGTGGCACTGCTTTTTAGTGTGATTAATACCATGTTAATGGCCGTGATGGAGCGGACACGCGAAATAGGAATGCTCATGGCTGTGGGCCTAAATCGCAGAAAGGTGTTTTTAATGATCATGATGGAAACATTATTCCTTTCCATGATCGGTGGGCCGCTTGGTCTCTTAATCGCATACCTCTTTATTCAATCGACAGGATCAAGCGGGATTGATTTGGGCGCCATTGGAGAAACCTACAACGAACTGGGATTTTCAGCGGTCGTTCGTCCTCAGCTCGACCTTCAGAGCTACATAAACATAAGTGTCATGATTTTCATTATGGCCATGATCGCGGCACTATTTCCTGCCCTAAAGGCATTAAGGTTGAACCCATCCGAAGCAATTAGAAAAATTTAGAAGCACCCGAGTGCAGAAACTAAAAGAAAGAATATGAACTACGTTATAGAAACAAACCAAGTATCCAAGATTTACGATGGAGTTGTGCCTGTAAAGGCCGTGGATGAAGTCGATTTGAATATTGAGAATGGTGAATTTACCGCGATAGTAGGTCCATCAGGATCAGGAAAGACAACGCTCTTGAACATGGTTGGAGGCCTGGATCGTCCAACTTCGGGTAGCATTAAAGTCAATGGTCAAGAGCTGGCCGGAATGTCTGAAAACGATATGATTGACTTTCGATTAAAGCATATTGGATTTGTCTTTCAGAGCTATAATTTGATTCCTGTGCTCACTGCCAAGGAGAACACAGAATTCATCATGCTGATGCAAAACATTGATCGGGCCACACGAAATGAGCGGGTCGAAAAATTATTGACAGAAGTGGGGTTGGAAGATAAAATGAACAGCAGGCCATCTCAGCTAAGTGGAGGTCAGCAGCAGCGTGTGGCCGTAGCCCGCGCGTTGGCTTCGAAACCAGACTTTGTTTTGGCCGACGAACCTACCGCAAACCTTGATTCTAAATCAACAGAGAATCTCTTAGACATAATGGCCAGACTGAACAAGGAAGAAGGTGTAACCTTTGTTTTTTCAACCCACGATCAACGTGTAATTGATAGAGCCCGACGCGTGGTCACACTTGTAGATGGAAAGATATCAAGCGATGAAAGAAGGTGATGAGTGCGACTCAAAACTATAAAAGTACATGGCGCCTTTGGAAACAAACGGCCTTGATTTTCGCGATGTCTGCGTTGACCGCGACAGCTTGGGCCCAAGAAGATACTACCTCGCGAAAATTCACTGATATTGTTCGATTGAAAGGCTATGTCAAGAATATGCAGGGCTTTCAAATGGCTGACTTAAACTATGTGTCTCATAGCAACCTTATTCATAATCGACTGAATTTTCGAGTATACCCAACGGACAACATTACGGTAGGTTTAGAGGTGAGAAACAGAGTATTCACTGGTGATCAAGTAAACTTCAATCCGAATTACGGGAGCTTGGTTGATCAAGACAATGGATTAGTGGACTTAAGTTGGGTGTGGATGGATGAGCCCGGCATTGTTGGCTTATCACAAATAGACAGAGGTTGGGTAAAGTGGAACAACGGGAAATGGGACATTACACTGGGTCGGCAGCGGATCAATTGGGGTGTGAACGCCTTCTGGAACTCGAATGACTTATTCAACACGTTCAATTTGGTCGACTTCGATTATGAAGAACGTCCAGGCACAGACGCGGTGCGGGTACAACGCTATTTCAAAAATTTCTCTTCCATTGATATTGCCATTGCACCATCAGAATACGACTCAACTTGGATTGGAGCTGGAATGTATCGATTCAATAAATGGACGTACGACTTTCAGGTGATCGGAGGTTGGTGGAACGAAGATGTTGCCATGGGTGTTGGCTGGGCCGGCAATCTGAAGTCAGCAGGATTTAAGGCTGAGGTCACCTATTTTCATCCACAGCAAAATGCACTCGACACTTCGGGATCCGTTACTGCTTCCATCTCGGCTGATTATGTCTTCAAAGGCAGCGTATATGTTATGGGTGGGCTGATGTACGGATCGCAAGGCTTCGATAAAACAATCAACCCAGCGTTGCTAGGCGGAACGGCCATTGGGTCGACGCAGCCACCAAGTGCAAAGAATCTGATGCCTACGAAGTATAATGTTCTTTTAAGCGTATCGAAGCCAATAACGCCGCTTATAAACGCTTCGCTTGTGGGCATTTATTCACCAGGAGTGAATTTGGTTTTTCTAATGCCGTCCATGTCGGTGGCCATCGCAAGCAATTGGGACTTTTCCGTGTTTGCGCAGAGCACCATGCTTGATAATGGAAGCGTATTTCGCAACTACGGAACTTCCGTCTTTGCTCGAATTAAATGGGGTTTCTAAGTTACTCGAACTTCACGTTTACTGTGACCTTCGCGTTCTTATCTGAGGTTTGCCACTTAGGTCCGCTTTGAATTAGACGCATGGCTTCGGCATCACATGCTGTGCATAGCGACTTTGTAACCTTTGGTTTCTTGGGCCGACCATTTCGATCAATTTCAAAAGAAATCACAACCGCTCCAACGGGCATTCCTTCCGTTTTTCTAAGGTTTTTCTTCAAATAGGCCTGATATGAGGCCATTCCATTTATTGGCTGTGGAGGTGTAGAGACGATCTCTTGTGCCTCTTCATTCTTCGACCGCGCACTCTTGCTTTCAACTTTTACACTGACGGCTT
>DDCZ01000072.1:47072-105163 GCA_002336485.1 Flavobacteriales bacterium UBA1993 | reverse complement strand
TCCTCCAAAAGCATCAATTGTCCCTTTCCCTCTTTCAATGCGGTGAGTATCGACTGCTTCAACCTTTTCGCTGAAACGTTTTCAACGGTAAGTCGATCAATGATCAATTCGATGTCGTGGGTTTTATAACGATCCACTTGCATTCGGTGCTTGATCTTTTCGGAACTACCATCTACACGAACGCGTAAAAAGCCCTTTCGAGCGACTTGTTCAAACAGCTCCCGATAATGTCCTTTTCTGCCTTTCACAAGAGGAGAAAGCAGGGTGATGGTTTTGCCGAGATACTTTTCGCTTATCAACTCTATGATTTGCGCGTCAGAATAGCGCACCATCTTTTCGTTGGTGACGTAGCTATATGCGATGGAAGCCCTGGCATACAGAAGTCGAAGAAAGTCATAGATTTCGGTAATCGTTCCAACCGTCGAACGAGGGTTCTTGTTTACCGTCTTTTGTTCTATGGAGATTACGGGGCTGAGACCGTTGATTTTATCAACGTCTGGTCGCTCAAGTCCGCCGATAAACTGCCGAGCATAAGAAGAAAAAGTCTCGATATATCTGCGCTGACCTTCAGCATAAATGGTGTCAAATGCAAGAGATGATTTTCCGCTTCCACTTAGCCCAGTGATCACCACAAGCTGGTTTCTAGGAATCTTTACATCGACATCTTTTAAGTTGTGCTCTCGAGCACCAAAAATCTCGATATACTCATCAGATTTGGTGGTTTTATTCTTCTTGTTTATTCCCTTCATCGCCATTTTCGCGCGTGAAAGTAATTACTTGCTCTTTGTCATTTACCAAAACAATAGAAAGAGCTTTTGTTGGAATTTTAAGTCGGTATTCTTTACCGCTGGCATTTGGAAGGAAGCGATCTCTAAGCCAAGGGTTTAAATACTTCAAAGCCTTATAATTGATGCCGTGTTCAAAGGAAAAGGTTGCCAAATCATCTATAGTTTTTGTTACGACCATCTCCTCATATTGGAATGGTTGGTATAAATCGGACGATGTGAAGGTGAAACCAAAGTCAGTTGGATTGGATAGTATCGTTTTTGCGGCTAATATCCTGAACACATAGCGCGATGTTTCTTCATTCAATACTAGGTCGTAATAATTCGTTGCTTTTTGACGTTCCATTTGCTTGGCTAAACCAGCCATGCCCATGTTGTACGAGGCGGCTGCGAGTGTCCAGGAACCGAATCTTTCCTTGGCCTTTTTAAGGTAGGCGCATGCGGCGTACGTTGATTTTTCAATGTGATATCGCTCGTCTATTGCGCCGTTCACCTCGAGTCCATTCTCCTTCGCCGCACTTTTCATTAATTGCCAATATCCCGTCGCGCCTGCTGGGCTTACCACTTGCTGAAATCCACTTTCTATTAAACTCAAATATTTGAAATCTTCGGGCACCCCTTCTTCTGCAAGAATTTTCTCGATGGTTGGAAACCAGCGGTTACTGCGCTTTATAAACAATATGGTTTGAGATTGCCAATATGTATTGACATGAAGCTCACGATCGAATTTTTCCTGAACGTCAATGAGTTCAGTTGGAACGGATTCGTTCGCAAACGTCGCAGCCTTAGGAAGTTGAAGGGCGAAAACCTTATACTCTTCCTTAAACGACTCAATCTTAGCTTCTGAAATGGCTTCCTCATTGGTCGAGCCAGTGAAGAGATAAATGAGGACAAACGCAAATGCTATTGTTAGAATTGAAAGGCTTAATGTTTTCATGATTTTTTTTCTGCTTGATGAGCCTCGAACACAGCCCTTGATTTTTTCCAAATGGTAGTACTATAAAGAAAAGCGATCGCGCTTATTGCATAGAGAAAGATGATTGCCATATACATCGTCAAGAATTCTTCACCGATCAAGTGAAGGCCGGCAATGAGAAGGATCGATAGCAACATCAGACCTCCAAGAACGTATGCCACTTGACGATCAGATAGTCCTGCATAGGATAGGTGATGCGTGGTGTGATCTCTTCCGCCCACAACTGGAGACTGGCCGCGTTTAAGTCTATTAATCGTAACCGTCAATGAATCGCCTATCGGAACAACGAAGGCGCATAACACAATGACCAGCTTTGAGAACCATCCATGCGATTCAATAATATTTTCATTATTCCAAAAGAAAACGATTCCGACCCCCGCGAGCAAGGCCCCAAGCAGTTGGCTTCCCGTATCGCCCATAAATATTTTTGATGGATTCCAGTTAAAAATTAAAAAGCCGAAAAGCCCAGAAACGAGTCCGCCACATATTAGGGTATAGAAAAACGTATCGTTCGAAAGCGGCAAGGCACAAACTCCAGCGCAAGTTAGAATGGAAATGGATGTGAGTGTGGTGATTCCATCCATGTTGTCTAGCATATTGATGCTGTTCATAACACTGATGGTCCAGAGTATGGTCAATGCTGCATCGGCCCAATAATAGCCGAAGAAATCGATCTGAAGGCCGAATGCAACAAGCAGCACTCCGCAACTTAACTGAGCTAGGAATTTAAACCATGGCACCGTATTGTAGGCGTCGTCTATGAGGCCTGCGAAGAACCCGACGGTGACGGCCAGAATAAGGCCGATGGTTTCGCCTTCATTCATCCAGTTTCCATCCACGTCATGTTGAAAGAAATAGGCGAGGAGTGCTAGAAGAAATACCAGATAAAATGAAATTCCGCCCAGTGCCGGCTTGTATGAGTCACTCCACCTTATTTCACCCTCGTTCACTTCATTCTTTCGACCGAGCGTTTTTGTCCAGCGCAGCAACAAATAGTTGAATAGAGCGCTAACAATACCCAGGGATACAAATATGATGGCGAGTATGAGAAAATTCATCGGGCCAAAACTATATATGGGATTGAACCTAGGCGGATGCCGAACTTTAAGTTGTAAACAGCACTAGTTTAGAAGGGCGATTTGAAGTCGCTAAACATGGGTAGAACCGTGTCTTTATTCGAGAGAATCCGCGGACCTTGAGGCCATTCAATCCCTATGTCTGGATCATTCCAGATGATTCCTATTTCAGAATCTTTGTTGTAGTAAGCAGAACACTTGTACTGAACTATGGTCTTGTCTTCAAGGCAATAAAATCCATGCGCAAAACCTTTAGGAACGAGAAACGAATGCTTGTTCTTTTCGTTTAATTCTATCGCAACATGGGCGCCATAAGTAGGGGATTGCTTTCGTACATCAACGGCAACGTCAAGGATGGCGCCGCGCACAACTCGAATCAACTTGTCTTGGGCAAATGGTGGCGCCTGCAGGTGAAGGCCTCGAAGTGAACCCGCATTACTCATAGATTCGTTCTCCTGAACAAAGTTGAGATCAACCCCAGATTCTTCTAGAAATTCTTGACGGAAATTCTCAAAAAAGTAACCGCGCTCGTCGCTAAATACCGTTGGTTCAAACAGTATTAAGCCTTCAATTTTAGTCCTTTTTATTTTCACTCTTCGGTTTAGACATTAGGCTGCGAAGAAAAGACTTTTTCACTGTTGCGTTGTCTGGATCTTCCTCATAATATCCATTGCCCGATGACTGTGTATAACCATAGCCATATCCNNTAGCCATAACCGTATCCGTAGCCATATTTGGAACCATATCCAGATCCATAATTTCGATACTTGGCTCCATCTAGATCAACGCTGTTTAAGATTACACTAAGGTTTTTGATCTTATTCTCTTTAAACACTCGGTTCACGTTGGCGGCGAAAGATTTCTTTGAGTACTCACTTCTAAATATATAAATAGGGTAGTCTGCCATTCGGAGACATGTGATACCGTCAGTAACCAGACCCACTGGAGGATTGTCAATCAAAATGATGTCGTATGTTTCTTTCAATTTGGTTATTGCCTTACTGAGCATTCCGTTGATTATTAGCTCGCTTGGGTTCGGAGGGATAGGGCCTGCGGTGATGAAATGCAGGTCATTTAGCTCACTCTTTCGAATAACGCTCATCAAGTCACCACGACCGCTCAAATAGGTGCTCATTCCAGCATCATTCTGTGCATTGAAACCCTCGTGAATTCTAGGACGACGCATATCCAAGTCAAGGATGACTACTTTTTTACCACTGTAGGCTAGTATGCCACCCAAATTTATCGCTACGAAGGTTTTTCCCTCCCCACTGATGGTTGAGGTAATTGCGATCACTTTTTTCTCGCCCTTTGACTCAAAAAACTCAAGATTTGTTCGAATTGATCTAAAAGCTTCAGCCATAATTGACTTAGGTTTTTTGTCAACAATCATCTGAGATTGAGGGATGGCGTGGTTGTACTTAGGAACAATTCCCAAAACACTGATCTCTGGATTTAACAATCCACTTAGATCTCGAACGTCAAAGTCATTATGCAATAAGTAACGTGCGGCTATTAGTCCCAGAATAAACAGAATTGCAAATGCCGTCGCGATTCCATAAACAATTGGTTTGCGAGGGCTCACGGGCTGTCTCGCCATTGTTGCTTTTTGAAGTATTGTGTTCTCAGGAACCAATCCAGCTTTGGAAATGCTAAACTCTGTCTTCTTTTCGAGCAGCATTGTATAGTACTTCTCATGCGAGTTAAATACTCGCTCCAATCGGGAGTATTCGATCTCCCTGGTTGGAAGGTCAAGGAAATTATCCTCTATGGATTGTATCTTACCTGTTGTTTGTTTTTGAAGCGCAATAAGTCGCTTCTGAAGCACTTCAAGGCTCTTGATAACAAGATTCTTTTGAACTGAAATCTGCTGATCGTAGACTCGAATGTTTGGATTGTCCATTGTGGCGCCGCCAAGCAAACGATTGCGCGTTAGTACCAAGTTTTGTAGCTCTTCTATTTGCCCTTTCACGCTGTTTTCGAATTCTGTTCCAGCCAGCACCGAGAGCAAGTTGTAAATATCCACACCAGTTTTTTCAATTTGAATGCCGCCTCTTAATTCACTTAGAAGTGAAATTTTAAGCTCCAATTCAACTTTCTTTTGTTCTAAAACATTGACGCGAGTAATGTAGGTGGCTGCTATACCTTTCTTTTTGGTCAATTTGGTTCGTTGACTAAACTCAGACATGAGGTCTTCCGAAATTTTTAATTTGGAATAGACTTCCTCAATTTGCTGATTGATGAACTCCAATACCTGGTTTGCACTCTCGGACTTCCGTTCGTGATCAAACACGAGATAGGTTTGAGCTATTTGTTCGCAAATCGCGCTGGCTTTTGCAGGGTTATTATCTGTTACAACGATTTGTACTGTCTTGGCTGCGGCACTCTGTATACGTACGGAGTAGTTTTTACTCAGTTTTTGAACAAGAGTTGGTGCGGAGTTTAGAATGAAATACTTGCGATCCTCGGTTAGTCCAGAAGATTGTGCTTGGGCTTCATCTAATCTAACTATGGTAAAGGAGAAATGCGGAGTTTGAATCGTGTCTTCTTCTGCAAATTTTTCAGAGAACGATTTTGTGCCAACTAAATAGTTAATGGTGCCTGAGGTGGGTGTTTCAAACTCGATATAGATTCTCCGATCAAGTATAATCGGGTCGTGGATTTCATAGATCACCTCAAAGTCGCTTGACAGATAGCGTTCGTGATTAAGGACTTCGCCCTCTACATAGTAACTAACATCAACTGGAAGGTTTGCAATTACGCGCTTAAAGAACTCAGGGGATCGAAGAAGTTCAATGTCTTTCGAAATATCAGCGTCCTCATATATGTCGCCCACATTTAAAATTCGATTTGCTTGATTCTCGTTTATTATCTGAATGATCGAAGTTGATTCATACTTAGGCTGGGTATAATACACGTATGTGAATGCCAAGCCACCTAGAAGCAATATAATGGAGACGATCCAAATCAGTGACTTGGAGGTAATCATCAGCAGCAATCCGAGGTCGAATTGCGAACTATGCACTCCTAAGTTGTTTGTATTTGTTTCTTCCGTCAAAACCCCTTTTAGTTTCTATTGGTGAAGGTTGTCACAACATAGTATGTGGCGATGGATCCCGTAATGAGTGACATGATCCTGCCCGCACCAGATAATAATTGCCTTGCAACAAAATAATTTGGTTCGACATATATCATGTCGTTCGCTCTGATGTAGTGCATATTAGCCTCGGCTAAGCCAATAGCCGTTGACATATCTACTTCATATACCTCAGGATTTGACAAATTACCGCGGATCACTTTCACGCGATGTGCTTTTCCCCCATTGCTTATTCCGCCCGCTAAGGCCAAAGCCTCAACAATCGTTATGTATTCATTGGTGATTTGAATCACTTTCGCATCTCCGCCAGCTCCAGGGAATACTAGGACTCGTCGATTTTGGATTTGAACCAATACGAACGGTTCATTGTAGTAGTCGCTATAACGATCCTCTAAATAGTTTTCCGCCTCTTTGATGTTATACCCGGCCAGCTTCACCCTGCCAAGGATGGGGAGGTTTATTGAACTATCGGATTCTACAAGGTAAGGAAAGGCGTTTTGGATATTGATCTGCTGCCCACCTCTACTAGATTCTTCCAGTGTGGATAGGTCAATGATCTTAAAACCTTGATTTGAAAAGAGTAGAAACGTAATTACATCCCCTGTTTGAATAATGTATTCTCGCGGCATGGTATCCGAAGCTGTTGCATATGGATAATCCCGTTTGGTACGCAACATGACGCTTGGGTCAAATACCCTGCAGCTAGATAAGAGGGCGATGACCCCAAGGAAAAGCGTAATTCTTTTTGTAATTTTCATCATAACTTAAAAGTACTTTGAAATGCAAAGTAAATACATTCTGGTTTATATTTTTGTTTTTTTCTTCATCAAACTAGAGTAGAGGTGGTCAACATCACTACATAGACGGGTATAGCTATACGTCGTTACCGCCCTAGACATTCCAGCCTTGCCCATTTTTTTACGTAAATCTTCATCATCGATTAATCGACCAATTTTAGAAGCGAAGTCATCAACGTCGTTGCTTTCTGTTAGGAATGCCGACTCGTTTTCCAAAACCACATTATGAATTCCACCAACTCTGGTGGTTACAATGGGTTGTGATGCGGCTTGGGCTTCAATTAAGCTCACCGGGGTTCCTTCATTTAGGGATGTTAGGCAAACGATGTCACTGCCAGCATATACCCAATCAACTTCCTTAATCCAAGAAGTAAAGCATACTGGATTGGCTTCTGTTGGGGGCTTTCCCTCATGATAGGAAACAGATATTTCATCGCAGAATTTGGTTAAATCACCTTTTGATTCTCCGTCACCAACAATAAAGAAACGAGCATTTTTGGTACCAGTTTCAATCAGCCTCTTAACCACTCTGATAAACATTTTGTGATTCTTTACAGGGACCAGTCTACCAACGATAACAATCGCCAAGTCATCCTTTTGTAATTCATACTTTTCACGAAAGCTTAATCGCTTTTGTTCCACGTCTTCGGCAAACCGAGATAAATCGAATCCCAGTGGAATTACGGAAATATGCTTTGGACTACAAATGCGATGTATAGATCCCAGTTCGTCCTTTTGAATTTCACTGATCGCAATAATTTTTGAACTTCTAGCCGCCAACCAACGCTCAATTCCTTTGTAAAACGCGGTTTTTAGCTTGCCGAAATACGAATGAAATACATGTCCATGAAAGGTGTGTACAATCACAGGAACGTCATTTCGAATTGCTGCAAGCCGACCTAGAGTGCCGGCCTTGGAGGCGTGTGTATGCACAATATCTGGTTGAAACTCCTTGATAATTGCATCCAGCTCATTATAGGCTGAAATGTCTTTGAGAGAAATGGAGCGTTTCATATTCTCGATCATCCGAGGCCTGAGCCCCAAGTTATCGAGGATGTATGTAGATGATGCTTCACTCTCGTCTTTTGCCCCACCAACAAGCAAGGTTTCATATTTATCATCGAGATACTTAGTTAAATATGCGGCGTTATAGGTTGGGCCTCCTAGATTGAATCGATTAATTATTCGAAGCACGCGAATTTTGCTTTTCACACTCATAGAAAATGGCGTTTGTACCATGTTTGAAATACGGTAAAAGACCAAGCCCACGATGCCGCATCCCCAGGATTATTTGAATAAAGCACTTTCGTGTAGTCCTGGAGTGCGGAGGGATTGAACAGTCCTTGATGTTCGATTAATTCCCTGTCGTTTACGAGGTCAAGCAACTGACCTTTAAATTCACCCTTAAACCATTCAAGTAAGGGGACTTCGAAGCCTTTCTTAGGTCTGTTAAATACATCTGGTGGCAGAATGTCTCGAAATGCATCCTGAAGGATCTTTTTCTTTTGATCGTGATTGACCTTAAACATGATCGGCAGTCGGAAAGCGAAGTTGACGATGTGATGATCTAGCAACGGCGTTCGTACTTCCAGACCATTCATCATGCTTCCATAATCAACTTTGAAAAGCATGTCGTTTGGTAAAACGAGGCGCATATCTGTCAGGAGCACTTCATTTAGACTCCCCGTTTTGGATATCGTATTTAATAAGTAGTCTTTTCGCTTCTTGTATGAAAACCCTTGGTCAGACAATCTGTGTTCCCTGAAAAGCATTTCCTCTTTCATTAAGTAATTGGCTTTTTCCTCGGTCATGAAACCTGCCCAGCGCCAATACCTATCGCGCTTGTTAAGTTTATAACCATCGCTAAACTTTTGGAGTTGTCGAGTTAAGTTTGGAATGGCGCCACTTCGTGAGGAAGGAATCAGGTCCCATAGTGGTCCAAGCTTGCCAACCGCGTGTTCCTTTAGTCTTGGGTTTCGAATGAGAAACTCAGCTTGGTGCTTGTTGTATCCAGCAAACAGTTCATCGCCTCCATCTCCACTTAGAGCAACTGTTACATGTTCTTTCACAGCCTTCGAAAGCAAATTCACATTCAANNGATTCAAGTAAATCCTTCTCTCTAATTTCAATAAGGTGATGGTTGACTCCAAGGTGTTTGGCTACAGTTGCTGCGAATTTGGATTCATCATAATAGGGGTGATCGGGAAAACCAATGCTAAATGAATCGATATTGTCCTTTTCCTCTTTGGCAATAGCACTGATAATGCTTGAATCGATACCTCCACTAAGAAATGTGCCTATGGGTACATCGGAGACCAGACGCCTGCGCACCGATTCCCGCACAAATCGTTTCAGCACTTTTTGCGATTGTTTGTAATCGTGGGCGCTAAGATCCTTTTCACTCGCTGGGTCGTATGCAATTTTATACCACTGTGACTTCTCTATTTCTAGATTCTCATCATTGATCTTTATTTCCAAAAGATGACCAGGTTCCAACTTGTGGAACCCTTCAAGTATAGTCGACGGTGCTGGAATGTAATTGAGCTTGAAATAGGTGAAAACAGAGACTCTGTCAATTTGCTTCTCAAATCCCAGCTTATAAAGCGCCTTCATTTCGGAAGCAAAACCTATGGTCTTCTCATTCATAAAATACACCAATGGCTTAATGCCGAAACGATCGCGCACAATAGTCACTGTATTTGTTGATCTATCCAGAATAGAAAATGCGAAGAAGCCATTGAGCTTGTCAAAACATTTCTTGCCGTGTAATATGAATCCTGCGAGGAGAACTTCCGTATCGCTCTCTGTCACGAAAGAAAAACCTTGTGATTCGAAGTCTTGTTTGAGGGCTTTGTAGTTATAGATTTCGCCGTTAAATATGATAGTATATCGACCGGATTGGTCGGTCATTGGCTGATTAGAGCGGCTATCCGTGTCGATGATACTTAATCTTGTATGGCCCAATGCAACTGGAGGAGCGATCAAAGTATCGTGACTATCGGGGCCTCGATGTTGCAGGGCATCAGTAGCCAACTTAAACTGAGTAAAGGCGTTGTCCGATTTTTTATCAACGGAGATAAGGCCGATAATTCCGCACATACTATATGGCTAATTTCTTTCTCATTAAAACCAATCATCTGGTTTTTGCTGCACCCGAGACAGTTGATCTAAATCCGCACTCGTTTCTATGTTATTGAGCGTTTTGAGTAAATAGTATTTGGAATCTAATTTTTTAAGATCGATGATCGTATCCATTAATAAATCATCGGAATTCCAGTCCTTCTCCAGCAAAAGCATGGGAAGGAATTTCCTCATTCCAAGCATGTAGTAACCGCCATCACTTGAGGGGCCCATAACTACATCGTTGCTCTCTAAAACGGCAAAGGCCTCTTTGATCATATAACTTTCCAGTTCAATGCAATCGGTTCCTATTACAACAACACGATCCTTGCCCATTGCAAAAGCCCTAGTAAATGCATCCGTGAGCCTTTCGCCTCGATTGTCTCCGCTTTGCAAGTTTTTGGTGTAGATCATATTGTCCCAAAGGTCATTATCATCTATTCTGTCTGAATAGAATACAGATTTATCGCAATTAAGCTTTTTGGTAATCTCCTTTGTGTAGATCAATAGTTTCTGATATACTCCCAAAGCCTGTTCGTCTCCAACTTCTTTTGCCAGTTTGCGTTTGACGCGCCCCTTGTCGGGATTGCTCGCCATTATAATCAGTATATCATTTGATGTCACAGCGCAAATCTATGCTAAATCAGAAGCAGCGATTTGAATGTTTAGGAATGATATCAAGTTCCAATTGTGATTAAAAAACGAATTCTTTTCATCTCGTGAGTGAACTGGATCGAGGTTATATTTGCGCGATCATGCAGGCCAAATCAGCACCATTTTATTGATGAAGATTTTAAAATCAGCCATTATGTTATTGGGTTTAATGCTCTTGATAATGCTAGCGTTGAGCTTTACCAGTCTTCCGTACTACGCCGTCCACAACCTCAGCCTTTCTGAAAAAGTGTTTGATACTGAGCCTGATCTTATTGTTGTTTTAGGTGGAGATGGAATGCCAAGTGCAGATGCGCTTATGCGCTGCTATTTCGTATCCATTGCCGCTGAGACTTACCCAAATGCCGAGGTCTTGGTCGCCATTCCTTCTGACCCTGACGATAGCGTGTCTCAGCTTTCTATGTTTTTAGATGAACTATTACTAAGGGGCGTTTCGTTAGATAGAACGACTTCGGAGCAGGGCGGGGGTAACACGCACGAACAAGCGACAGCAATTTCAGAAGAGTATGGTGAGAAACGAATCTTACTTATTACCGCCCCCGAACATGTATTTCGTTCCGTTGCAACGTTTCGTCACGCTGGATGCCTTTCGACTCAAGGCCTGGCTACCTATGAACAGTCGTTATCCGAGTCTGATTTACTCGTGTCAAATTCGGATTATTTGGATGTTTCAAATGTTCAAATGCGATACAACTTGTGGAGCTACCTTATCTACGAAATAAGAGCTGCTCGGGAGTATGCAGCGATTACATACTATTGGCTTCGCGGATGGATATGAAATATTCGACTCATTTTCACCGTTTAGTTTACTCGATGAGAGTAAGGCAATACATATTCTTGATTGGTGCTATGGTGTTATTTGCAGCGCCAAACTTGAGGTCTCAGGAATTTTTAGGTGTAACAATTGATAATTATACGCCTGCGAATGCGATGCTTACTAATCCATCCGCCATTGTAGATCAGAAACCATGGCTAGACATTCATGTTGTTGGTGTTGGGGTGCATGCCACAAACAATTTTGTCTACCTACCAAAAACCACATTGCTCAATTTTGCTGGGTATCAAATTCCGTCTGTCAATTTATCTCCAGATAATGGCTGGGGGCAGGTCAATACACAGGTGTTGGGGCCTTCTGCGAGCCTCTCATTGGGCAAGCATGCTTTAGGGTTGCATACCTCAGTGCGAGCCTCAGCTAGCCTCAGCAAGTTGCCGCTTGAATATGCACAGTTATTGATCCAAGGAGGGGGTGTCGCCGACTCAACAGTACTATCCGTAAACAATACACGTATCAAAACGCTAACGTGGGGAGAAGTTGGGATTACGTATGGAAGAATATTGTATCAGTTTGACAAGCACCTTTTCACTGGAGCGCTAACGCTGAATCGCCTAATGGGGCTTCAAAGTGCAACATTGTTTATCGACGAAGGCTCCATGTTGGTTCAAAACGATAGAGGAACCCTGATTGACGGGAACGGAAAGTATGCGTACGCTACTCCAGCATTTAGAGCAGGAGGAGGGTGGAGTGGCAGTCTAGGAGTTACGTATAAAAGGATGGTGGATGATGTTTCTGAGTATGTTCCACATGGCCGAGGAGTAGGTTGTCATACACTCCCGTACAAGTGGAAAGTCAGCGCATCATTGGTTGATATTGGTGGCATACGCATGAAGCGAAATGCGCTCTACAATAAGTTCGATGAGAACGAAAACCCAGATGAATATTTAAATGCGGTTGCCTCAGGACCAAGTGTTTCCACGATTCCAAAAGATGGGGATCGATATACGGCATGGTTACCCATGGGGTTTAACACCCAGTTTGATTACAATTTCGAAAGAGGATTATTCTTAAACGGATTTTTCATGCAGCGGTTGAGCTTTCCTTCTTCGTACGGCCCCGATAGGTCGAACCTAATTGCCTTTACTCCCAGGTATGAAAAGAAATGGCTGATGGTGGCGCTGCCGATGTCCCTAGAAAACTATAAAGATCCGCATCTGGGATTGGCCTTTAGGCTATGGATACTAACGGTAGGTACGGAGCATATTTTTCCATATTTCGTGCCTTCCAATATTCACACAGCAGACCTGTATGTCCATCTTCGATTGAGGTTAAACAAAGCTCCTGGCTGCAGGGTGAAACCATACAATGGCTTGGAAGAATTCAAGTTAAAGGACCTGTTTAATAGAACGGAAAAGGATCCAGCTGCTTGTCCAGATTGGTAGGCTATAGACTTTCAATCATTTTCGGAATGCGCTGTTTCCAGAAATTACGCATCACCTCCGCGTCTCCGGCACTTTCGAGCTTTCCATGTTCAACAATCATCTGCGTTTTTTTTGAACCTTTCTTTTCAAATTTTACGCCGATCTGAGAGTTGTCGGAGAGCCATTTACAATTCAGCCGCTTTCGATTTACGTGTCCTTGCAGCTCTGCCCGGGTTTCACTCTCAAACCAATCAACCGCACGATCGTAAACTTGATCGATTGGGTAGTTGAATGTTTTTCGAATGGAGACGGATAGTTCGTCTTTGGATGGAATTGTTTTCACCCCTTTGAGTTTCAAATACTCGACCGTAATTGCTTTTGCACAACCAACATCAAGTTTGTATTCCTCATTCAGAAACGTCGCCAATTCCTCTGCGGAGCACGTATCACAGCCTTTGTCATCAAGGAGTGAAAACCACTGATGCCATTTCTTACCAGATTCTACTAATATTTCTTTTTCGCTTAGGATAGGGGTGTTTTAATTAGGGTTAGCCGCGATGTCTTTTTCCCACTGAAGGGTTCCAGACTGATCAAATATAGAAATCTTCATTGATCGATCCCTACGTTTTCCGGAGAAGCTCAGAACGGCAAAATTGCGTTCGTTCACAAGTGTGTTCTCCATGCGCAATGTGTTCCTTTCATCATCTGCCACATGCGTTCCAGCCGTTAATGGACTTACAGTGAGGTCATAAATTTCAATTCCATTTTCAGTAACAATTTTGGAAAGCTCGGTATGGTGTCGATCACCGGTCAAGAAGACAACACCTTTAATCTGTTCTTCATCAATCCGATCGAGGAGGTATTGACGTTCTTCCCCGTACACAGCATATGTCTCATATACTGCCGCCGGATTCAAAACTTGACCGCCGACAGCTACAAACTTAAATGGAGCCCTACTGAATTTCAGTATTTCAATAAGCCAATCAATTTGATCCTTGCCAAGAATTTGTGTCTGCCCACGTTTCAGGTTGTCTGAGGATCGATGATATCTATTGTCGAGCAACACGAAATCCATATCGTTAAACTGAAATGCGGAAGTTATTCCAATTTGACCCGGAATACCAGTGGATGGATTGGCCCAAAACATCTCAAACATCTCAAGCGCCCAGTCCTTGTGCATCCAAGAGCCGTTGGCGTCATTAGGGCCGAAGTCGTGATCGTCCCAGATGGCGTAATGATGTGTGGAGCTTAGCAAACGTTGCAATTCAGGAAGCGACCGAGTATGCGAGTACCTATGGAGATAGCCAGACCGTGAGGTCCAATCTGTTTCGCGTAAATAGATGTTATCTCCGAGCCACAACATCATGTTGGGTTTCGTGGCCGCGATCTGATCGAATATTTCATAGCTGCCGCCGTATACCTTATTCGGCCTATCAAAGGCCTTTTCATTGACATATGCGCAACTTCCGAGCGCAACGCTAAAGTCTGGCGGATCCGATCTGAATTGCCAAAGCACTTGTGTTTGAAACGTCAATGCACGATCCAATTTCTGTGCTGCTCCGTCCACGAAAATTTCATAACCGTAGGTCGTTCCTGGCTGTAAATTGGAAATGATGAATTTGGCGGTGTTTGCACTTCGGTCAGCCGTCTCAATGCTCAACGCGGTCAAAACCGAGTCTGAATTATCTGTTTCCCAAAAATGCAAGGACACCACAGACGGGCTATTGACTTGCAGCCAAATACTGGACTCTGTCATGGTCGTATATCCGGGCATAGGACCAGAAACAATACGTTGCCCAAAGGTCGCTCCATATAATAGGATTAGACCAAGCGAATAAAAGATCTTTTTCATCAAGATCAATGATAATGGAACCATGTGTGGATCGGAAGAAAATGGTGAAACTTTTTTTGATAGAGGAAGATGGAGACAAGTGGAGATGTTAGCTTTGAACAAAATATTAGACATGCAAGAATTTATACTTCTCTTTCGAGGTGGAAAAACAAATGAAGCCACGGATGAACAACTAGATAATCATGAACAATCTTGGGATTCATGGATGGATCATCTTGAGGCAGAAGGCGTGCTAATTGATGGTCTACCAATGCAGGATATGGGTGTAATTATCACCAAAGACGGAATGCAGGAAGCAGACTGTGGGCTTCAGGAAGGTGTTACAGGCTACTTAATCATTGAATGTAAAGACATAGATCATGCTACGGAGCTGACCAATGATTGCCCGATTTTCGAATTTGATGGAAAAGTTGAGCTGCGTCAATTGATAAATGAGCGCGGGTAAGGCGCGAACATTTGGTTCTTCTCAGTTGTTAGATGAATGACATGAAAAGACTAATCAAATCAACGGCGCTATTAATCATTCTCGGCTTTTGCATTTCGTGCGGATCCAAGGCTAGCGCTGATAAAGTATACGTAGATCAGGATAGTATGGCAAACAACGAAAATTTAGATACCGCCACATTTGGCGCTGGATGTTTTTGGTGCGTTGAGGCAGTTTTTCAAGAAGTGAAAGGTGTGCATAGCGTGAAATCTGGCTACGCAGGAGGCTTTGTTACAAACCCAACATATAAAGAAGTTTGTACCGGAAAAACTGGATGCGCGGAGGTGGCGCAGTTAATCTATGACCCCAGCGTAATCAAGTTTGAAGAATTGCTTGAGATATTTTGGAAGACACACGACCCTACCACTTTAAATCAACAGGGAAACGACGTTGGAACCCAATATCGTTCGGCTGTCTTTTATCACAATACAGAACAAAAGGAAAAAGCGGAGTTTTACAAGAAAAAAATAAATGACTCGGGCGCATATCCTTCAGATATAGTAACCACCATAGAGCCATTTGAGAATTATTCGGAAGCCGAAGAATATCACCAAAACTATTACAGCAACAATGGATCTCAGGGGTATTGCACTTATGTAATTCAGCCTAAAGTGGAGAAATTCAGAAAGGCTTTCGCCGAAAAATTGAAATGATTTAGGCTGGTGATAAATTGTTTTTTAAGCCTTTAAAATTTGGTCAAAAATTTCACCTTTGCACCAAATAAACAATGCCATGGTAGAAGCATACGAATACACGGATGAGGAGTTAAGAAAATGTGGTGACGCGATAGTCTGGACTACAATCTATGCAGCAGTTCACAACGACGGTGTGATTGACGAGAGTGAGAAAGCCGAGGCGATTAAGCAAACTCATGTTCGAAGTTTCAGTACTGAGGCTTACTTGATGCCAATTTACAAGCACCTAGACGCTAATTTCGAATCACTATTTGATGCCTATTCAAGTACACTAACGGGTACATTGGAGGAGAAAGAAGAACTGATTCAGGCGAAAATATCTGAGGCATTGGAGATTCTAACCCAGATAGGACCACTTTTCACCGAAAGATTCAGCAAGGATATTGCAGATTTATATAACCGTGTTTTCCATGCTGATTCTAGTCTTTTCCAAATTTTTATGTTGCCAGTACTGACGGCGCATCTAAATAAATTCGGCAAGAAGGACTAGTCTAGAACCAACTCTGAATTAAGGGTTATCTCCAGGTTTTTCAGTACCAAATCGTCCTTATCGGGGTTCCATACATAAAAAGCGATTTCCGTGTTGGTGTCAACTATAGCGGGAAACTTGCGCGCCTTATATGCCGTATTCCAATCGGAGGGGCGGATAAGGTATAAATTCAAAAATTCGTGCTCCCAATACAGGTTTTCGTCCTCTTTACTGATGGTCACTACAATGGCTGCCTTGCTCCCCATGCTTGCTTTAAAATCAACTTTCGCAGCGAAGGAGATCAAGGAATCGATTCCAAAATCTTGCATCGAACCTTTAATGGCTAGGCTATACTCATCCGAAACCTTTCTTTCAGACATTATATTGGTTCCCGATTTTTCAGAAAACCCATCCCATTCCTGGTTAATCACATAGGTGTTGTCTTCAATGCTGGCAGCCTGATCTGTATGTACAATAAGCCCTTTGTGCATTCCAAATTGATGCGATGTCAATCTTCCATAACCAGAAAGGATATATCTGAATGGAAAATGTACAGGTCGATGTTCTTCTATGTAAGCAATGTTCTGATCCACAAACTGATCTGTTCTATATAAAAATTGCTTCACCGGGAGCTGGAAGTTGAAATCTCCAGCAATGTTTGGCACATCGGATGAGTGAAAGTAATTTTCGGCAACATTGGGCATGGTCGTGCTTGTTACAACATAGTGCACGCGGTTATTCGCCGAATCAATTTTCTCTACTTCAACCAACGCCGAATCAAAAGCACTTACACCTCTATAACCATGTTGGTTTCCAAAGAAGAGAAACACGGGAAGCAACAAAAGCGCGAAGGGAACATACTTATACTTGATTGAAACGCTGTGGTTTTCCTTTAAAGTAAGAGAAGCTATTAGGATGAATGAGAGCGCTAATTGCAAATAGACATAGTGCTGAAATCCAGTAAAGAACTTGGTGTCTGTTGGCCAATACAGTTCGTACGCAAAAAGGCTGATGGCAAAGGTGGTTGACCAAACCAAGGATGCTATTCCTGCCCACTTTAAGAGAGCAGTGAGCGATACAAATGCATTTTGGAAAGGAATTCGCCTTGTCTTGAATAAGGAAAGCATGTAACCACCAAGGAATGGCAGAACGAAAACTACAGGTTGGGCGAAGATTCTGGTCTCTCGCCCCATTGTGAAGGCAAATGTGATGAAGGCATTTATTCCAAAGCCAAAGAGGAACGCATAAATCCAAGGTTGGTCGAGTTTGGCATTGACTTTCATTTTATGCCTTGCAAAAAGCAGGGAGACTGGCATTGCAATCGACATAATAAATGATGTCAATGTGTCGATTCCAATATCTGCTTGCTCAAAAGAATAGAGAAGGTGATTGAATCGAACATCACGCATGTATGAGCTTGACTTCTCTTCCAAACCTAAATTGTCGATAAGGAAATAGAGAAAGAGTCCATAGGCCAAGACCGGCCAACCAACTTTGAGCAGCTGAGCCATGTTGCGCTTTGAAAAGATTGGTTCCTCCAAAATGAAAAACAAAAAAATGCTTGGAAGTAGCAAAATGCTCGATTCTCGGGCTATAAGTGCAAGAAAGAACCAAATGCTAAAAATCAGGGTGTTCTTTCGAACCAAAAAGATCAGAGAGGCAAAAAGGAAGACATACTGCCAAGGTTCATCATACGCATAGATCTCTGCGAAAAAGGCGTGCAAAACCCAAAATGAACTGGCAAATAATACAACGGAGAGGGTCGCTGCTCGTGCGGTTTGCTTTAGTTCTAGAGCCAACTTAAATAACAGAACAAATGCTAGGGTGAGCCCGATATACAGTACCAGTGTAAAAGCCATATCCAACGAGAGTCCAACGGACTCAAAAAATTGAATGAGCCAAGTGGTTATAGGCCGCCGCGCGAACTCACCAAACTTAACTCGACTTAGAAAAAATGCATGTATATAGCTTGGCTCAAGAATCGATTGACCTTGTCCAATGTAGCGCTCACCATTCAAGATGCTTGGAAAAAAAACAGTGTACGCGAAATGTCCAACACTTATCAGGACACAATAAATCCAATGGATCAATTTCATTTAGGACAAAGAAACGGCTTGTTTTTGATGAATGTGAATTGGATTAAAAATCATCGCAAATACAAAGATTGAGTTTTGCATCTTCGCGTCTAACAAAACTGCAAAATGAATAAAGTTGGATCTTTTCTAATTGGCGCTCTTTTGATAACTGCAGGCTGCAGCGAGGCGCCAAAACCAATCGATTTGGTTTTTTCACCAAGTGAGGATGTTACCTTGGGTAACCAACTACACGATGAGATATTAGCGAATCCAGAGGAGTATCCATTGTTAAGCGAAGCAGAGCATGGAGATGCGATAGCCTACTTGCAAGGCATGTGCGACGAATTGGTTGCTTCTGGAAACCTAGATTATAGCGATCAATTTGACTACAAAGTACACATCATTGATGCCGATGTTTTAAATGCGTTTGCCGCACCTGGTGGTAAGATGTATTTCTACACAGGCTTGATTAATTTTTTAGAAGAAGAAGATGATCTAATGGGTGTAATGGGACACGAAATAGCCCACGCCGATAGACGACACTCTGTGAAACAGATGATTCAAAATTCAGGTGTTCAGTGGTTGTTATCTGCAGCTTTGGGCGAAGATCCCAGCGCTACGGAGGCGATTTTAGCACAAATTGCGGGTACAGGAGCTTCTTTGAAGTTTAGTAGAGGCGACGAGTCGGAAGCGGACTCGTATTCGGTCGATTACCTCGCGGGCACCAGTTATAGATGTGATGGTGCGGCCATTTTCTTTCAAAAGCTAGACTCGGCTGGACTTACATCTGGAGGTCCAGAATTTTTAAGCACGCATCCGAATCCAGAAAACAGGGTTGAAGATATTCAAGCTAAGGCGCTTGAAATAGGCTGTGATGTTGAATATTTTGCTCCAGATTCCTATGACGATTTTAAGGCGATGTTGCCTTAGAATTTGACTTGCATCTCTGAAGTGAAGACCTACATTTGAAAATCAATAAAAACACAACAAAAGGGTAATGAATTTACACGAATACCAAAGCAAATCCATTTTAAAAACATTTGGAGTCAAAATTCAAGAAGGCCTTGTAGCAACGTCAGCCGATGAGGCGGTTGAAGCGGCAAAAAAATTACAGGAAGAGACTGGAACTGGTTGGTGGGTTATCAAAGCTCAGATACACGCCGGTGGTCGAGGCAAAGGAAAAATCGTTGGTACAGAGCAGCGAGGTGTTGCCTTAGCGAAATCCATCGACGATGTAAGAACCATTGCCGAAAACATATTAGGAAATGTATTGGTCACCCTTCAAACAGGTGAGGCTGGAAAGCAAGTAAACAAGATTCTAATTGCTCAGGATGTCTATTATCCAGGGGAATCTGAAACGGAGGAGTATTACATGGGCGTTTTGTTAAACAGAAGCACAGGTAGAAATATGATCATGTACAGCACAGAAGGCGGCATGGACATAGAGAAAGTTGCTGAGGAAACGCCACACCTAATTTTTAAAGAAGAAATTGATCCTAAAGTTGGATTGATGCCGTTTCAGGCGCGGAAGATTGCCTATAACCTAGGACTTTCTGGTGCAGCATTTAAAGACATGACCAAATTCGTAGGTTCACTTTATAAGGCATATGAAGGTTGTGACGCAGAAATGTTCGAAATCAATCCTGTGCTAAAGACGAGCGATAACAAGATTATGGCCGTTGACTCCAAGGTATCCTTAGATGATAATAGCCTGTTTCGTCATAAGGATTATGCAGAATTACGCGACACATCAGAGGAAGATCCAACCGAGGTTGAAGCAGCTAAGTTTAGCTTAAACTATGTGAAGCTTGATGGAAACGTTGGCTGTATGGTTAACGGTGCTGGACTTGCAATGGCTACAATGGATATGATTAAGCTTAGTGGTGGCGAGCCCGCAAACTTCCTCGACGTTGGAGGAACGGCTAATGCAGAGCGCGTTGAAAATGCTTTTAGAATCATTCTTCAAGATCCGAACGTTAAGGCAATTTTGATCAACATTTTTGGAGGCATCGTTCGTTGTGATAGAGTTGCTCAAGGAGTGGTCGATGCCTATAAGAACATTGGTGAAATTCCTGTTCCAATTATCGTTCGCTTACAAGGAACCAACGCTACTGAAGCGAAAGAAATCATTGACAATTCTGGATTAAAAGTTCAGTCTGCGATTCAGCTTCAAGAAGCAGCCGATCGGGTTAAAGAGGTTCTTGCCTAGAATGCGGGTCGTTTTTTCCATCATTTTTCTGTCGTTTAGTCTGGGTGTAATTTCTCAAACTATTCGAGTTAAGTTCGCTGCATCGCCAGCTGATCGGGCCAAATTGACCTATGACGGCGAGGATATGGGGCTAGCAAACGGCCAGAAAATCGTGATGGGATTTAATGAAAGAAAAGGCATTGTTGAACACACGGCGGTCATTTCTTGCAATGGATATGTTGAGCAAACATTCACGTTTAATGAAGGTGAGTCGAAGAACGAAACAATCCGTTGTGATTTAGAGCGATACTTGCCTAAACTCGAGGATCCGCCAAATTTGGTGGTAGAAGTAGAGAAAATTGTATCTGGAATTGAGTATTCAACAGACGTTGGAGCAAATACCCGCTGGAAGTACAGATACGATGAGGAAATCAATCTAAGTATGAAGCAAAGTAAGATGCATCGAGCTATTGCCGATGTGGGCTTGTCTACGCTTCAATCCCATAGCGATGACCTATTTAATGTGGGTACCTCTAAACCTAAAATCGCAGATATTTTAATTGCTGGAAGGGTGGAGGAGTTTGGACTTAAACGAAATTCAGGTAGTGGATATTCGGGGTCGTATACATCTGATATTGTGATTAACTGGCAGGTCTATGATCGACATAACCAAGAAATTATCCTGAAGCGTGATGTGGAGAGTGAATACACTTTTCAATCTCACCTTATTTCTGAACAGTTTTATAATGGAGTTTTAGACAATTTCTACATCTTTTTAGGCGAGGATAAAGCATTTATAGAGGCGATTCAGGGCATTGATGCCGACCAAATTGCTGAAATAATTGAAAGCGATAGCTTAACGGCTGAGGAAGAGGCTTCAGATAAAGTCTCGATCCAAAGGGTTCGTTTAGAGGAGGTTGAAGACTTTAGCGACTTGATTGAAATGGCCATGAAGTCATCGGTCACAGTACTGATTGATCAGAATCAAGGCCATGGAAGTGGTGTTGTTGTATCTAGCAATGGATACATTGTCACAAACGAACATGTTACAAATGGAGCGAAGCTGATAGATATCCAATTCTCGAATGGTATGACGTTGCCGGCAGATCTAATTTCATCTTCAGAAAAACACGACCTATCCTTGTTGAAGGTGCGTGCGAGTGGATTAACAGCCTTGCCTATTATTTCAAACTCAGACTTGGCCAGAGAGGGCGAAGAGGTGTACGTTATTGGTGCGCCGGGTGATACAGAGTTAAGTCAATCAGTGAGCAAGGGAATAATTAGCGCCAAGCGTAATATTGACGGGGTGAAGTTTATCCAAACCGATACCAAGATAAGCCCGGGAAGTTCGGGTTCTCCACTCATCAATAATGAGGGTGAAATTATCGGGATAATCAATATGAAATTGGTTGGTGACGGTGTGGAAGGTCTAAGCTTTGCCATAGACGCTCGGTATCTAAACTCTGTTTTGGGACTTACCTATGAGTAGTGGCCGTTACATACACATCGGACTAATTTTTCTTTTGTTTTGGTCCTGTCAAAAGACCGAGGTTTTGGAGCCAACTTCTTTTCCATTGATGCTTCGCAACAACGTCGAGCTAACGGAAGTTTTTGAAGATGGAACGCTCTTAACGGGCGGTGCAGACGGATACTACGTTGATTATGGAAATGGTCTCACGGCGGTGCTGGAATCAACCTCTCAGTCTGAATTCAATGAAATGCGCGTTGACCAAATGATGTTCTACCTCGGTGCAGATCAGATAATTTATGGGGTAAACTTATCGTACGTAATGGTGATTAAGCCAAACGGTTATCGGTTTATTCTCCAAGACATATTTAATAATGGTAGCCTGACATATCCTGGATACACCATTACACCAAACGGTGAGTTGATGCGCTGCGACTATTCCGAACAGATTTACAATTCAGTTGAACAGCAATACTTCTATAACATTCGACTCTCAATTTGGGACGATGACGCTTGGGATTCCGATGTGACGGATATGTGGATGCAGTCGAACTTCAATACGCAATACACCCCCACACCAATTTTTGAGGATAAGAATGATCTCTATATCGCAGGCAACGAAATCTTTAAAGTAGACTATTCAAATCCATCTTTTCTAACGTACGAGCGTTTGGTTCCTTCTGGCGGCGTATTGGAATATAGTTCATTTCATCATGGACGATTTTTCGATAATGAATTGATAGGATTTGATCAAGATTATGTGGTTTCAACAGACATTCAATACTCATACGCGTTTAACTTGAATTCTGGCCTTTTGAAAAGCTATCGAATCACCAATACCTGCGATGTTGGGGATGATCAAGTATTCAATATACAGAAGGTAATCGGCTCAAACGGCCGATCAACATACTGCTATCAACAACAGATCTTTAATGTGTTTTCAGAGGATAATATCGCCGGCCTTATCATCGAGTACGACCACTCGAAAGGAAAATGTGATGTTCGAACTCTTTTAGCAATTGGTCTTTTAGATAATACAGCCTTGAGTATTAATGATGTTGCCTATGATGTAGAGGCTGATGTAGTTTATCTCGCGACTCAAGAAGGCTTGATTGGTTATGACATGCAAACCAATCAAACGTTTGATTTTTTATCTCAAATAGTTGCCCAAAATGAGACAAATTAGACTCGGGGCCTTGCTGGTCATGTTTTGCATTATTGCTACCATAGGTCGCAGTAGTGAAGGACCTATTTACCTCTTCAATCCGAAGTACATTAAGAATAGTTTTAACGCTGAACTCGGCTTGACATTTTTCACCAGTTTCATGCGGTCGCCTCAATTAGGAACGGCCTACAAGTTCAACGCATCGACTGCATTTCCTGAGCCTATCTTTACTTACGTATATAGCTTGGCAACAATCACTTACGAGCCTCAGTTTAGGCTTTTAGAATTTGGTCATTCACAATCCTTATCGCTCAATATTCCAATTTCTGCAGGATTGTCGGCCGTCGATGTAAGAACAGGAAGCGGTTTAAGTTATGATGCCAGTGATGCCAACGGACCAATTTCCGGCACATCATACGGCACACGTAACTCAATTTTAGGTTGGGGGCATGCAGAGCTTGGAGGGTTTCTGGCATATAACCTAGGAAGAAGCGCCACCGACGAGAACGTCTGGCCAATTGGTTTTGATGTGGCTGCTGGCTACACAATGATTTATGCGCCCTTGGGGATTACAAATGCCAGCGATGCCCGATCTACATATGCGCCTTATTCTAGATGGGGACATTTAGTTGGCCGTTTAGGAATGACGTTCGGGAAAATCGGGATGCATTATACGCTAGGCTTGGATCAAACGACGGTTCAATACATGTCGCCAGCCAACATAGTTCAGCAGATCGAGACTTCGATCTATCACAAGTATACGATGACAATAAATCTATAACGATGAAAAAGGTACTGATCGCTAATAGGGGAGAGATTGCATTAAGGATCATGCGCACATGTCGTGAAATGGGTGTCAAAACCGTTGCGGTTTTTTCAGAAGCAGATCGATCTGCACCTTTTGTTCGCTATGCAGATGAAGCATTTTGCATTGGGCCGCCACCATCAAATCAGTCCTATCTTGATTATGAAAAGATAATCGAGGTAGCCAAGAAAACCCAAACGGAGGGCATACACCCAGGTTATGGCTTTTTATCAGAGAACCCAGAATTTGCAAGAAGGTTAGAGAAAGAGGGAATAAAACTCATTGGGCCACCCGCCTCGGCCATGGAACTAATGGGAAGTAAGCTCGCTGCAAAGGAAGCGGCTAAATCACACAATGTGCCGCTAGTTCCTGGTTCTGATGGTGCAATTGCTGATTTTAACGAAGCGAAACCAATCGCGAAGGAAATTGGTTTCCCACTGCTTATCAAAGCCTCAGCTGGCGGTGGAGGAAAGGGCATGCGCATCGTTGAGAATGAATCAGAAATAGAAGAGCAATTGCAATTGGCAATGAATGAGGCGCGGTCTGCATTCGGCGATCCAAGTGTGTTTATTGAGCGCTATGTAAAATCTCCTCGACACATTGAGATTCAAATATTAGCGGATACACATGGAAACGTGGTCCATTTGTTTGAACGTGAGTGTAGTATTCAACGACGCCATCAAAAGGTTGTTGAGGAAGCGCCGTCTTCTGTTCTTACGGAAACCATACGCGAGGCTATGGGAGCATGTGCGGTAAACATCTCAAAGGCGTGCAACTATGTCGGCGCCGGAACTGTTGAGTTTCTTCTCGATGAGAATCTTGAGTTTTATTTCTTGGAGATGAATACACGTCTTCAAGTTGAGCATCCCGTTAGCGAAATGATTACCGGAATTGATCTCGTAAGACAACAAATTCTTATTGCCGATGGTCACCAATTGGAGTTTACGCAGGACCAAATTGTGCGAAAAGGCCATGCGATTGAAGTACGTGTTTACGCGGAAGATCCATCAAACAATTTCTTGCCTGACATTGGCAAGTTGGTCACATACGACCGCCCTCAAGGTCCTGGTATTCGTGTAGACGATGGGTTTGAACAAGGCATGGACATTCCGATTTATTATGATCCAATGATATCAAAACTCATTGCGTACGCGGACACACGCGATGAGGCAATAGAGCGAATGACACGAGCTATTGATGAATATGAGATAACGGGTGTAACTACCACTTTAGGCTTTTGCAAGTTTGCCATCAATCACGAGGCTTTTAAATCGGGCAACTTCGATACACACTTTGTTCAATCGTATTTTACACCTGAGGTGTTGACGGCCGAAATCCAAGAAAACGAATTAGCTCTAGCTGCATTCCTTTCACTTCACTCTGTTGAGAAGAAGGAAGACTCTAAGGAGCAAGAAAATAATTCTGTGAATAACTGGAAGCGCAACCGAACACGATTTAGCTAAGCTTTGCGTTAATTTGGTATGACCTTTGAATATTGGGTTACCATGAAAGCGAAAACCGTTTTTTCATTCTTGATCATTTTTATCTCGCTAGGAGCGATGCCAAGATCTGCACAGGCTCAAACTGGATCTGATGGTATTGTGATGATTGCTGAGATCTTTGACGGCGATACTTTCCCAGTAAAATACATGCCCTATATTGATATTGTAGCTGAACGGACCTTTAAATCGAAAACTGCCAAGAAGCGATTCCGACGTCTGCAATACAATGTCAAGAAAATGTATCCCTATGCGAAACTAGCTGGGGAATTGCTTAAGAAATATGAGGTGGAACTTGCAGGTGTAGATAGCGATCGACAGCGAAAGAAGTACTACAAGGAAATTGAAAAAGAGCTCAAAAAGGAATTTGATGGGGAAATCCGAAAAATGTCGACCAGCCAAGGAAAGATTCTAATCAAGCTAATCGACAGAGAAACGGGAGACACCAGTTATGAAATCCTTCAAGAGTTTCGCGGTAATATGTCTGCGTTTTTTTGGCAATCGTTCTCAAAAATGTTTGGTCAAGATCTAAGAAGCGCCTACGATCCTTATGGTGCAGATCGGGAGATCGAAAGCATTGTGCAGCTGATCGAGGCCGGAGCTATTTAACACACAATCAAACTCGATTTCGTTGGAGTATGTTTCCAACGATTATGAGACCAAAGCCAATTTGCTGGATCCCGAGTAATTTCAGTTTGTAAGAATTCCGCAAATCCCAAAGTCAGGGCAAATTGAGTTGCTCTCCAATCTGTCGGTGGAGCCTCCAGAATTATCGAATATCGGCCTCTTTCCGCTCTTCTTATATGTGCATAAACCACGTCGCAGTGACTCAATCTGCGCGCCATAACCTCACTGCCTCGAAAGAATGGAGTAGACTGACTTAGGAATGAAATCCACCAGGCTCGCTTCGCACTTGGAGTTTGATCAGCAAGCATAGCGGCGGCAAAAGGAGCCCCTTCCCTAGACAAGATAGATGGCGCCTCTTTGTCCAGAATAGGGACTGCACCAAATCGACTTCGGATGTAGAGGTAGAAGTTGTTAAACGATCTATTCTTGATTTTTCGATAAATCGGCAGCATCTTAAAGTTAAACGAAAGCGCCGTTAACGCGCCCGCCCATTCCCAGTTTCCAGAATGTCCCATCATGATTATTACGGATCTGTTAGAGTCATTGTATTGACTTAAGAGTTCCGGATTCTCAAATCTTATTCGATCCCGAAGCTGATCATTTGATAGAGTACTCAGTTTAATTGTTTCAAATACTTGATCGGCCAGGTATCCGTAAAACTCGGATCTTATGTCTCTTATCCACCTTGCATCCTTGTCTGGGAAGCTCTTCGTTAGATTTTCGGTGATCACCTGCTTTCTATATCGTATGATGTGTTGTAGAACAAAAGCCAAAACTTTAGAGGCAGGGTTTAGCATAAAGAAAGGAAGGCGCGATATTATCCGGAAGAGGACAGTGATACTCATAATTGTGTGCAAATTTATTTCTTGATTGGGTCAAACTGCACAATAGAAATTAGATTTGAAGTGAATTAAAATGTTGATCAAACTATCCATATCGAACTACGCTTTAATTGACTCGGCTTCTGTTGGTTTTTCAAATGGATTAACGACCATAACCGGCGAGTCGGGAGCAGGAAAGTCTATAATGCTGGAGGCCATTGGATTGATTCTAGGAGGTCGATCAAATTTTGCTTCCATTAGAAAAGGGGAAGATAAATGCATTGTGGAAGCAGTGTTTTTAGCAAATTCCACGGTCAATGCATTGATTAAAGAAAATGGACTTGATGAATACGAGGAACTAACAATTCGAAGGGAGCTAACACAGAATGGTAGGAGTAGAGCCTTTGTGAATGATACCCCTGTCAATGTAAATGTGCTTCGCACATTGGGGGTTGAATTAATTGACCTCCATGGTCAGCACGAGAACTTGTCGCTTCAAACGTCTGGATTTAAATTTCATCATCTCGATTCATTTGCAAAGGCTTCGGTAGAATTTGATCAATATAAAAAGGCCTATGGCGAACTCCAGGCTATTGAAAAAAGATATAACGATCTCTTGGATGCGGCTGCTCAGGTAAGAAAGGATAAAGACTACTTTCAATTTCAGTATGATGAGCTAAGCAAGTCAGACTTTAGTGATATTGAGTTAGAATCACTGGAACAGGAGGTGAAGACTTTGGAAAACGCCAAGGAAATTATTCAGTCACTAGCTCAGGCAGGGCAAATTTCTGAAATGGATAACGGCATTCAGCAGCAGTTGAGTGAGATGCAACGAATACTAAATGGCATCGCTTCTTATTCTGCGCCGCTTCAAAAACTGAGCGAGCGGTTAGAGTCGATAAGCCTCGAATTAAGGGATCTTACATATGAAGTGGAGCAATCGGCGGATTCTGTGAATGTCGACCCCGATCAATTACGAACAACACAAGAAACGCTTGACGAGCTTCATCGATTATTTCATAAGCACAACGTATCAAGCATTAAGGAATTAGAAAGCATTCTTCATGACTATGAGTTAAAACTATCAGGCATCGATTCCTTTGATGATGAGCTCGCTGGGCTTGAATCTCAATTGGCAACAAATAAGGCAGTGGCATCGAGCGGGGCGGATGAGTTAAGTAAAGTTCGTACTAAGTCCATATCTCAATTTGGAAATGAAGTAGAAGGATTATTGCACCAGTTGGGAATGCCAAAGGCTCGCTTTGTGGCTAACCTAAAAAGTGGGCAGGAATTTGGCCCTTATGGTCAGGATCAAGTAGCGTTTTTACTTGATGCAAACGGTGACGACAATTTACAGCCGATCGAAGAGGTAGCTTCTGGAGGAGAGAGCGCACGATTAATGCTAGCCCTGAAGGCGGTGTCAAATCAGGATAATAAAGCGCTTACGATGATTTTTGACGAAATCGACACTGGAGTAAGCGGTGAAGTGGCAAAGAGGATTGGGTCGTTGATGCAAAGATTGGCCAGCTCCAATCAAGTTTTGGCGGTCACTCACTCTCCCGGTGTTGCTGCGAAGGGTAAGAACCACCTGAAAATATTTAAACACGAAGTAGGAGGAAGGATGGTATCGCAATTCGCTCAGCTAACTGAAAAGAACCGAATTGATGAACTGGCGGGTATGTTCTCAGGTGATTCCATTACCGATGCCTCTCGAGAAAGTGCAAAAGGTCTTTTATCGGAAGATAATTGAAGAACAATTTTATTTTTACCCACGAACTTAAACTGGACAGATGAGTAAACTATTAGAGAATAAGAAGGGAATCATATTTGGAGCGCTAGACGAGCGCTCAATTGCATGGAAGGTTGCTGAAAAGGCACATGAAAATGGAGCAGAGTTTATTTTGACAAATGCCCCGATTGCCTTACGCATGGGAACAATCAATCAGTTGGCTGAAAAATGCAATACTGAAGTTATTGGAGCGGATGCAACCAGCATGGAAGATCTCGATGCACTCTTTACACAGTCGCAAGAAAAATTGGGTGGAAAACTTGATTTCGTGCTTCATTCCATCGGCATGTCACCTAATGTTCGAAAGAACAAGGCCTACACAGACCTGAACCATGATTGGTATCAAAAGACCCTTGATATTTCTGCGCTCTCATTTCATAAGACAATGCAAACGGCCTGGAAGCAAGATGCGATGAATGACTGGGGAAGCATATTAGGATTGTCCTATATCGCGGCTCAGGAGGCCTATCCATTTTACAGCGATATGGCTGACGCGAAGGCAGCATTAGAATCGATTGCCCGAAGTTTCGGATATCATTATGGAGTAAGAAATAAGGTTCGAGTAAACACAATTTCTCAATCACCAACGGTAACCTCTGCCGGTAGCGGCATAGCTGGATTTGATAAATTCTTTGATTTTGCCGATGAAATGTCGCCTCTTGGAAATGCTGACGCTGATTCATGCGCTGATTATTGCTTGTCACTATTCAGCGACCTTACGCGCTATGTAACTATGCAGAACCTATTCCATGATGGTGGGTACTCTACGACAGGGATTTCATCAAAAATTATGGACAAACTTGGTGGCTAATTCCTCCAAACAATAGATAAAAAAAAAGCCTCATCCATTTGGACGAGGCTTTTTTTTTATCTCACAGCTCGTTCGAGCTCTTTCCTTTTCAGTAACTGTCTCTTCACTTTGTCTATTGTTTCTGCAAGTGAGTGCTCAAAGCTAGACGACCTGGTTTCGGCAAAAACATCTTCGCCGCGGATATTCATCTTTATCTCCACTTTCTTATTCTCTTTTTGCTCGTCGTATTCTAGTCTCAAATACACTTCAGCACCAATGATGGGCGAATAAAACTTCTCTAGCTTCTGAACGCTTTCTTGCGTTGATTCCAATAATTCAGCCTTGACCGAAAACCCTACAGTTTGTATATCCCACTTCATATAGTTTCAATTTGAATTAAAGTTAAGGTTCAAGGAAATCTTAACCAAATGAATAATTCAATCAAGGGTTAAAATTCCTTTTTTCCCCCGAATATTTTTATGTTTCCTAGCATGTTCATCAGCCTGAGGAATATATCGAAGTAAAGGGAAATCATCAGCCCAATAGACATCAGCCAAAGCACTAGGACGTTGGCGGCCTTTGTGTTCATGCGTTTTCCAAAAAGTACTTTGGATGGAGCATAAAAATGAGACCCTGAAGCACCGGGTAAGTTAAATACAGGATCGGCTCTTTGAATTAAGTGCCCGTCGTATTCACTTATTTGGTTAAACTCAGTTTTATTGGTGACCAAATCACTGAGGCTCTCATTTTCATAGTTGTTTCGCAGCTCGTTGAATCGCTGTTTATCCTCTTCAGTGGATTTTTTTTCACGAATGATCTGGTCCTTCTGGTCGCTGTTGAAATTGTATTGTCGGATGTAGAGCTTGTTAAGCGTGCCTAAATACAGACTGAACTTATCCAGCAACTCCTTTGATAATGACTCGGAAGTGAATGAACCCAGCTCATCAAAGGTGTTCCCGATATCCTTCGTATTCTGCAGTGCGATTTCGTTGTGGATCGTCTCGAATTCACGGTCAATTTCGTCTTGTGGATAGTTCGTCTTATCCTTCAGCCAGTTGCTCAGTTTCCCAACTTTAGCCTTCATTGCTGGGATCCAAAAGTTCTTTTTGAAATTGGCCTCACTCATTTGCTGATCATATGGATAGAACATACGCTCATATTCATTCTCCATATACTGGTTAACAGCAAGTGCCTCAAATGACCATCTCGAAGCCATGATTTGTCCAATAGGAGGGACAATGCTCTGAGACGTGATCGTTGGATTTAAACGTTCAAATTTGACCAACACACCGCTAAATAAAATCTGTGGAATGATTAAGAATGGAATGAGAATGTATATCGTGACGGCCGAGTTGAAGCTCGCAGATATATTAAGACCCAACATGTTAGCAAAGCAAGCCGTTGAGAATAGGATCAACCAGTAATCCCAAAGCATTCCTTGTACACCGAGAATCGTATTTCCGATCAATATAAATGTGAACATCTGAATGGCGCTTAGCACAAACATGATCATCACTTTCGATAGCAGGTAGCTGCCCTTGCTTAGATTTAGAAACGACTCACGCTTTCGAATTTTTTGATCCTTGAAAATTTCTTCTGCACTAACAGTGAGTCCAAGAAATAGAGCAACAATCACAGACATAAACATGTAGATGATTATGTTGTCGTTTTCGTAGAAAACGTAGTCACCACTGCTTTCTTCACCAACCATTACGTATCGTAAAAAGTAGCTTAGAATGAATCCTAGTAACGGAGCTTCCAAAAGGTTAATTGCCAAGTACTGATTATTCGTGATCTTGGATAAGACATCACGCGTTACAAAAACCTTGAATTGATTGAAGAAGTTTGGTGTCTTAAATTCAACTTCAGGAACTGGCGGCTTCTCGTCGCTAACAGGATTGTTGAATTTTTCGTTGTAGACATCGTTCCATTCCTTCGGTGAAGTCTTTCTATTGTCAGTCAGGTTTCCATACTCATCCACAACCTTGGCTTCAATGATATTGAAGATCTGTTCGGGATTTACGTTACCACACTTTGTACACTCACTTTCGCTTTGGTTAATGGCCTGCACTTCAGTTTTGAAGTAAACGATTGCATCCAGTGGATTTCCAAGGTAAATCGGAAATCCTCCTGTGTCCATAATCATGAGCTTATCAAACATCTTGAAAATCTCAGAAGATGGTTGGTGGATCACGACAAAAATTAATTTCCCCTTTAAGGCAAGCTCCTTTAAAAGGTCCATAATGTTTTCCGAGTCTCTAGAAGAAAGTCCGGAGGTAGGCTCATCAACAAATAAGACGGATGGTTCCCGGATAAGCTCTAGACCACAGTTAAGTCGCTTTCTCTGACCTCCACTGATCTTTTTATTCATCGGATTACCGACTTGAATATCCTTGATCTCAAAAAGGCCGAGGGCAGTAAGGGTGCTATCTACTCGGGTTCGAATCTCATCATCACTTAGGCCATCAAAACACAACTTTGCGTTAAGGAAAAGGTTTTGGTAGACAGTAAGCTCTTCAATTAGGAGGTCGTCTTGGCTGATATAACCAACCATGCCATTTACTCCATCGATGTCGTTGTGAATGTCAACACCGTTGATCGTTACAGATCCAGAATATGGGGTGTAGGCGCCATTCAATATATTCAATAGGGTAGACTTTCCAGAACCGGAAGCTCCCATGATTCCGATAAGACTTCCGGAGTCTTCTGAGAAATTTAAGGGATGAAGTCCAATCTTACCACCCTTGAAACGATACGTAATGTCATTCGCAGCAAAGACAATCTTGTTTTCACTTCGATCGCTTAAGAAACTGCTAATAATGTCGCTGTAATATATCGGGCTGACTTTCGAACTTCGAATAGATGAACCTTGAGTCAGGATATACGTGCGCTCTGGATCTAAAATTTGACCGTTTAGTAAAAGCTCTTCTTGCCCAAAGAATTTCAAGGCATACATACCTACACTGTCGATACTCTGCACAGCAAGCGTGCCACTCAAAGTTTCATGCTGTATGTGCTTTGATTCCTTAGCGCCCTTAAGTTCCGAGGCCGAATTAATGACTAATACTTTCTCTGAGTCGGCAATCTCGCTTTCTCCACAAGTAACGAATTGCTTTAATTCTCGCAGCTCCTCATCCGGAATGTTGAAGACTTCGGAAATGGTATCAACAAACTCCAATTCCTGTTCAGAAGGTGTTTTTCCAATGTTGATATACTCTATGAGGCGAAGAAGGACAAAGATTTTTTGCTTCTGCTCTAGCTCACTATTGATTTGGGTACCAATCTTTAAAACCTTCACCGAATTAACGGCAGTCTTTTTTCGCTTTCCTTCCTTTCGTTTGGAGACCTTGTGATGCGTTTCTAAGTACTCATCATAGTGACCCAGGTATACATGGACCTGATCCTGCGACAACCGCTGCTTTAAGAAGTTCTCAACTACAATTCGGCTCTTGTTATTTAGGTCATCAACATCGGCAATGATTGCAAATAATTGCATCAACGCCTTCAACAGTTTCTCGCTCATCTAGATAATTTAATTCGTCTGGCTTCGGCTAAGCCAAAAATAGTCAAGCGAAAGGATTGACAATGTCGAAACGGCTCATTTTATGCAGAGAAAATCCACGTTCAGAGCAACTTGTAACACTCAGATTTTGAGTAATTTACAGATACTTGATAATTGAACGGAAGAGATTCAATGTTGTCCATTAAATTCGCATCATGCAAAATCAGTCAAAGAACGTATTACTTGTGTCCGCAATTGTCCTCATTGCAGCGGCCACTCGACTCATTCCACATCCAATGAATTTCGCGCCGCTCGGAGCGATGGCACTCTTTGGTGCAGCCTACTTTGGTAAACGAGGCCTTGGTTTATTGTTAACTATGGGCGCTTGGTTTTTAAGCGACTTATTTCTAAACAATGTTGTTTACAGTATGGGATCAGAGTTTACTCTATTTACTCCGGGGTCCTTTTTCATTTACGGCAGTATCGTACTGATTTTTCTATTAGGATCATCCTTCCTTAAGCAGATTACACTTCCGCGTATCTTGGGTGGTAGCCTCATGGCTTCCGCCATCTTCTTTACATTCAGCAATCTTGGCGTTTGGATGCAGGGAACCATGTATCCGATGACAGGTGGAGGGCTCGTTGCATGTTATGCTGCCGCCATTCCGTTTTTGAAGTTTACAATTCTCGGCGATTTGTGTTACAGTGGAGTACTGTTTGTTGCATACGAGCGTATCTTCAAGGAACAACTCAAAGGAGAGGAAGTCAGGAAATAAGTGAATTTATTTGGCGTGTGAACCGTCGCAATATGGCGGCGTACTCGTTTGCTTGCACAAACATATCGCAGCGGTCTTTGATTCCTCGGCTTTAAATACGTGTGGCGTCATGCTTCCATCACTGTGCGCACCGTTGCACCAAGGTTGTCCATTCGACTTCCCGCAAGCGCACCATGCGTATACCTTGTTTTCTTCTAACTCAACCATTACTGGCGTGTCGCCAGCTCGTTTTGCATCACTCATAATGTATTCTGTATTAGGATAATAATGGAATTTTGTTTGACGTCTACCACCTGTTCACTTGTAAGTGAGAGGCAGTCGAATTCATTTAATTGTTGGGAATCAACTTTGACTGTCCCTTTTAGGCAAATACCGATTGCGCCTGGGTGCTCGATCTTGTTTTTACCTACAGGCAGGATTAGAATTTTACCCGTTTTTGTTTGAATGGTTTTAACCGAATTCTGTGGGCTTAAATCATGATTTTCTCTTCCATTCAAAATGCTGAAATCATTCCCTTTTTGAAAAATGCTCAAAGAATCGGCATTTACCTTCAAATTAAGAACTCCTAAGTCATTTGGGCCAACGGAGTGACCATTGGATAAAAGAATATCACGCTCAAATACTTCAAACCAGCTGGGCAGATTTGTACTTACAATCTGCTTGGGACTGTATAACCCGTGTCGGATATGTTCGGCCCCCAGCGGAATATGCACCTTTCTTATTGGCTTCGAATTCCTCGCAAAAAGAAGTTTCGGAGATAGGAGGGAAGCCGCTCCAATCAGTGACATATTCAATATGAATTGCTGGCGTTTCATCCTTCAAAGCGCTCAACCAATGTACCAAGCTTTCCATTTTGGTAGTCTCGAATGGCTTCTCGAATTTCTTGTTCAGAATTCATTACGAAAGGTCCGTAGCTCACTACGGGTTCATTAATTGGTTCTCCAGAGAGTATGATCGCTCTAGTGTCTTCCAATATTGAGACATCAATAGAGCCACCATCATTGTTGAATACAACCATGTCCTTTGTGCCCACAGTTTTGTCTCCGATTTTTACTTCACCATCTAATACGTAGAGAAGTGCGTTATAGTCTTTTGGTATTTCCATGGACATTTCCCCACCTTTCGAAGCTTCTAGTCTCAAAGTAGCTAGAGGTGAGCTTCCACTAACTGGTCCCGTTTTACCATGAAATTGACCGGCCACGACACCAATAGTCACGAGCCCGTCAGCAGACTTGACGGTTGGTGTATCCTCATACTTAAGCGGCTGATAGCTTGGTGGATCAAATTTCGATGCAGCCGGTGAGTTAACCCAGAATTGAATAATCTCAAATTTTCCGCCAGATTCTGCCAGCTCCTTCGTTGGTCGCTCGCTATGAACAATACCACGTCCGCTATTCATCCATTGTGTGCCTCCCGCCTCAATAATGCTTTCAACACCTGTTGAGTCTCGATGATGCACTCCACCTTTAAAGATGAATGTCACGGGAGTGAAACCCCGGTGTGGGTGCGGGCCAACTCCGGCATCTTGTTGTTTTTGACCACCATTTAATTGATCGTCCCAATGATGAATGAGTAAAAATGGATCCACCATATCCAGTCCTTTACTTGGTAAAGGCTGGTCTAATATTATTCCTCCCATGTTTACTTTTTGGGAAGCGATAACTGTTTTTATTGACCTTGACATATTTCAAAACTAATACATTAAATGTACATACACACAATTTGATTCAAAATCAGGGAGCAACGGTAGCGAAGGTCCTTCGTTTTCACAATAATCAGAACCATTCGCTGATGTATATTTACCCGCAACTCTATGAAGGTATTTGCCCTAAGCATATCTGACTTTCGAATTTTCCTGCTGCTGGTTTGTATTTATTCATTTTCGTTAAATACTGCAGCTCAGAGCGTTGTGCATGTAAGCGACGCATCCGGTACGAATGCCACAACCTGTGGCGGCTCCGCCTCACCTTGTGCTACGATTCAATATGCTGCAGACAACATAGCTACAGATGGTGATACGATAAAGATTGATACAGGACTCTATCAATTGGCCACATCGGTGAATCAATATATTCCCGTCGTTAAGCTACCTGAAGGCAAGAGTTTAAGCTTTATTGGAACCGCTTCTGGACTCGGAACAAGAATCGATGGGGATACAACACGACGAGGATTCCTTTATTATTACGCAGGAACTGGGTGCAATAGCGGCGACACCAATGATGGCGTGTCTGATTCGGTTCATCTGTATTTCCAAGACATTATTATTCAGAATTGTCACATCAAGGAAACGTGCGGCTCAACCAGCTATGCTTATGGAGGTGGAATGCGACTTGATTGCGATTCTTCCTCAACCATGCATATAGACATTAACCAATGCATATTCAGAGACAACAGAAGCCTCGATGTACCTGGAACATATGCTGGCGGAAGGTCGGGGAGTGGAGGCGCAATATGGATTTACGGACGACGAAACCCGAACACCACGGGGCCAAGTAACTACGCCGAAGCCTTCATAAGAAATTGTGACTTTTCTGGAAACTACGCCAATCAATATTACAATGGAGGTCACGGTGGCGCTGTTCTTTTACGTGATTTAGATACGGCCGCCGTATCCAATTCAAGCTTTTGTGATAATTACGTGTTTAGCCAAAATGCAGACAATGGAGACTTGCTCCATGACCGAAATGCCGGCGGTGCGATTTGCGTTTATGACCTTACCAACGTTTCTCCAGGACATGCATATCATATCGACTCATGCACCTTTATTAACAACTCAGCAACCGTTGCGGCCAACCTTACAAACCCCTCTGAAGGTGGTGCGATCTTCCTAACAAAGGGCGATGTCCTATCCGCGACTACCACAGCTACGCTGCATCTCAGCAATACAGATTTTTACAACAACAATGTTGAAGCGGGTATTGAGCATTACGATAAGAACGGTGGAACAATTGATACTTCTAGCGTAGGGTTTAATGCCTACTACACACAATTTCAAGTTGGATTAGGAAATGATACGGCAATTTGCACCGGCGACACCTTGTTTCTAGATGCGACTATTGTCGGAGCAGAATATCTCTGGCATGATGGATATACCGGGCCAATTTACAACGTCACTGCTTCTGATACATATATGGTAACAGTAACGGTTGGATCTTGTGAAGTATCAGACACAATTATTGTAACGGTTAGTGATTATCCGATTGTCGATTTGGGGAATGACACCACCTTATGTCCATACGATAGTTTATTGCTCTCTGCGCTTTGGTCAAGTTCTACCTATGATTGGAGCACCGGTAGCAACGACTCGGCAATTATGATATTCGGTGCAGGCACCTATTGGGTTGAAGTGGACGCTATGAACTGTATATCCTCCGATACCATCGTGATCGATACGGTTTCGCTTGCCGCTGTTCAACTGGGCCCTGACACGCATTTATGTGATAATGCCACACTTTTGCTTAATGCCACACAAACCGGTGCAAATTATGCCTGGCAAAACAGCACAACAAACTCTAGTTTTTTGGTCTCAAACGCTGGATCATATGCCGTCACCGTGTCCATTGGCGGATGTGCTTTGTCTGACACCATTTTTGTTACCTATGGCACTTCTCCATCAGTAAATTTGGGAGTAGATCAAACGCTTTGCCCGTATGATTCGATCGTATTAGATGCTTCGGCCTCTCCAGGTTCGTATTTATGGAATACGGGAGCAACCTCATCTTCAATCGTGTCCTATGGCGAAGGCCAATATTGGGTTTCAGTAGATAGTTTAGGTTGTGTTGGCTCTGATACGATAATCGTTGATACCGTAATCCTGGCGCCGGTTAATCTAGGACCAGACACCCAACTCTGCGATGTGCAGACGATGTTATTGGATGCGTCTCAGTCAGGGGCATCTTACCTCTGGAACAATGGATCCACAAACCCTAGTCAATTGGTCACGAACGCAGGAAACTATGCCGTTACCGTGTCAAAATCTTCCTGTTCTTATAGCGATCAAATTCAGGTAACCTATCAGAGCTTTCCCATTGTCAATATTGGGCCCGACACCACCATTTGTCCGTATGATGACTTGTTTTTGGACGCTACCAATGCTGGAGCGCTCTATGTCTGGAGCACTGGTTCAACAGGTTCTAGTATTTCTATCAGTGAAGAAGCGACATATTCCGTTGCTGTTAACTTAAATGGATGTTGGGCATTCGACACCATTATGGTGGATACAGTGATAATTCCAGCCACATATCTTGGTGATAATCAATTACGCTGCCCTGGAGATATGTTTTCTTTGGATGCAACCACCAACAACGCCACAGCCTATAGTTGGCATGATGGCTCAACAAACGCGGTCTTTAATGGCTCCTCTGGCGGCATTCATTGGGTTGATGTCACTGTTGACTTTTGCCATGTTACCGACAGTGTCAACATCCATTACGTGCAAGCTCCGATTGATATAATAGGAGGTGATAAAAGTGTGTGTGAGGATCAAACCGTAGAAATTTCCGTTGGCCCATCCGGACTGTCAAATTATCTATGGAATACAGGTTCTAATCAGCAGACAATTACAGCGAATTCTGGAGGTCAATATTGGGTTTCCGTTACAAAACTCGGATGCCCTTTTGCCGACACCATTCAAGTTGAATTTCGCCCCTTGCCCGTTGTCCAGATTGATCCAAACTACGAAGCATGCGATGGAGATACCGTGTTTCTCGATGCAACGAATCCAAACGCCATCTATGCCTGGAATGACGGATACGATGTTCCGATAAGAGCCGTTCGAAAATCAGGTATTTATTCTGTATCTGTTTATATGGACGGTTGCTTTACCGAGGCCACAACAGAGGTTCTCTTTAAGCCGAATCCTGTGCCGGAATTACCAGCAACGTTAGCTGCATGCGAGGGTAAGAGTCGCGTCTTGCGGGCCTATCGGAGCTTTTTTGACAGCTACTCTTGGAACACTGGTTCAATCGATTCGGCCATAAATGTTTTTGATGATGGTACCTACGCTGTAACAGTTTCCATGGATGGGTGTTACGGTTCAGATTCAGCTGTTTTCAAAACACACCCTAAACCAGAAATCGAGCTTGGGAATGATTCGATTTTGTGTGAGGGTGACTTGTTGACTTTATCAGCGAAGGTTGAAGGCGATGCGGTATATGAATGGCAGAATGGGTCCGATGATTCGCAACTCGAAGTCTGGCGGCCGGGTGATTATTCGGTTAAGGTGAACCGTAAAGGGTGTATATCAAAAGACTCTGTTTCATTCGATTATAAGTATTACCCAAAACTGAATATTGGCAACGATACAGTCCTCTGTATTGGAGACTCCCTAATGCTAAGCACAGATGATTCCAATTCTGTATTCACCTGGAATGGAACAGAAGTTCAGGATTCATATGTTATCAATGACTCGGCATACGTGTATGTGGAGGGAACCAGTTACTGCGGAAACATAAGAGATTCAATTACCGTTACGGTTAGGGATTGTGAGTGCTTCATGTACGTTCCACTTGCGTTCACACCAGACGCCGATGACATCAATGAGACCTTTAAGCCACAATTTGATTGCGATTTAACCAACTATCACATCCGAGTGTTTGATCGCTGGGGCCATGTGATTTTTGAATCATCCGATCCGAATATTGGTTGGAATGGTACACTTCAAAACATCCCAGTAAAAATTGGCGTGTATGGCTTTGAAGTCGAATATAAGGCTCAGCTTAAAGTGAATGGAAGCAACGTCCAGTTCTACAAGACCGGAATAGTAAACGTTGTTCGATAGTCGAAATCTCGATTGTAAGGAATCAGGATTGCATTCGACTTCTACGCAGCGATGGCCTACCTAACCCACGATTTGATTATTGTATGTCTTGAACAAAGGCGTGTTCTTCACTGTTTCGTAGTAAGAATACTTGCCTCAAACCTGTCCATGACCAGATCGGACGATCTATATTTAGGCCCTGGATTTTGAGATTATGCCATCATCATTCAAATCAAAAAAAGGTCCGTTTGAACTTTTGGATCAACTTTTGAATTAACCAACCTAACCGACACGAATTAATATGTACAAGCGAATACTGTTTATCTCACTTTTTTCAGCCCTATTGTTTGGCTTTAAAGCAGATGTTGGTGCTCCTCCAGCAGTTGAAGAATATGTGAAATTTCAAATAAAGAATGCCGGAATTAATATCGACGGATTCTTTGCTGAATTTACGTCCTTGGTTAGCTACGACCCAAGTAGTCCTAATTCGGCAACCTTCAGTGGTGAAATCAAGGTGAGCTCCATAAACACTGGAATCGAAATGCGTGATGAGCACTTGGTTGGGGAAGAGTATTTTGATGCCACGAATCACCCTAACATTACGTTCAAATCTACGCGCGTGGCGAAACTCACAAATGGGAATCTTAAAGTTGCTGGGACGCTGTCAGTCAAGGAAACGTCGAAGGAGGTTGAACTCATTGTGGAGCCTACAATTAGCGGTGATAAAACATACTTCAAGGCAAAGCTGGAACTCGATCGCTTGGATTATGAAGTTGGAGAAAACAGCTGGGTTCTTAGCGATGATGTGTTCTGCGAAATAATGGTTGCGGTCAACTAATTGCATACATGTCCAAACAAAATGAACTAAAACGGATTCTCACGCATTTGAGATTTCCGTTTTCTTTTTTTCTGCTACCAATTTTCTTGTTTGGCGCTACCCACAGCCATCCATGGTCGGGCACACCTTGGCCGTTATTGTTCATTCTTCACGCCTTAGTCTACCCATCAAGCAATGGATACAACAGTTTAATGGATCGCGATACAGGCCCGATCGGTGGAATTGAACACCCTGAGGAGGTACCGAAATCAATGTTTGCCGTATCAATCGCTTTAGACCTTTTCGCCATTATACTGAGTTTGCTCTTTTATGGCTGGATTACCGGGGTGCTAATCTCCATTTATATTGCTGCCTCTCGGGCATACAGCTACCGAGGTATTCGCTTAAAGAAGTATCCAATTCTTGGGTTTGTGATCGTTCTCTTATTTCAAGGAGCGTTGGTTTTCTTGCTCACGGATGCGGCGCTCAGCGGCGATATTTCGTTCACGGGAACAACCATCATCGGAATGATTGTATCCGCACTCATGATTGGGGCGAGTTATCCATTGACTCAGATATATCAGCATGAGCAAGACACTGCCGACGGTGTGAATACACTAAGCAATATGCTTGGTGTTCGCGGAACCTTTGTGTTTTCATTCACGCTGTTTGCCCTCTTCAATTTGAGTTGCTTTTTTTACTTTTTCCTAGAGTACACTGCATGGATGATACCCATGGGATTGTTGCTTATAGTAAGCATGCCAGCGGGTAAACATCTTACAACATGGGCCAAGAAATCGTGGAAGGATCCGAGTGAAGCGAGCTACCACAATGCTATGACTATGAGCAAAAAAGGGGCAATAGGAATGAACGTGTTCTTCCTTGTTTTGTTGATGTTTGAACTGATTCAATCCCAACCATGGAATTAAGTAAGATCCTTTCTGTCGCCACCGCGCCGGCTCAGCATCGCTACGAAAGTGCAGAGTTGTTGAGTTTTATGGATCGATTCATTGATGACCCAATCGCGTTGCGGAAACTCAAATTCATTTGGCGAGAATCTGGCATCCAATCAAAGCACTCCGTATTACCCGATTTTAAGGAGGGCCATGTTGGACGGTTGTTCACTGATCTGGCTTCGCAGCCGACTACAAAGGCGCGCATGGACATCTTTGAGTCCGAGTCTCTTGCACTTGGTTCTCAAGTGGCGTCTAAGGCCATCTCCGACGCTCATATCCGTCCCGACGATATTGACGCCATTATAACGGTAAGCTGCACTGGGATGAGTGCACCGGGTTTAGAGATACAGCTAGCCGAATCTTTAGGTCTCCGAAAGGACATTGACCGACATGCCGTAAATTTTATGGGTTGCTATGCCGCATTTCATGGAATGCGATTGGCGGACCTTATCTGCCAGAAGAGTGGTGCTAAGCGAGTGTTAGTGGTTTGTGTGGAGCTGTGTTCGCTTCATTTTCGGAATGCTTCGAACGATGACAATTTATTGAGTACCACACTCTTTTCGGATGGTGCAGCGGCTATGATAGTTGGATCAGGAGATTGCGCTGGTGGTATGGCAGAGATGCATGGATTCCATTCTGTGCTAATCCCAGAGGGAAAAGAGGATATGGCTTGGTGTATTGGTAACACAGGTTTTGAAATGGTCTTGAACAAGAATGTTCCGAAACACATTGAACAAAATATGTCCACGGCTTTGGCTGCCACTTTGAATCGTCATGCTTGGGAGCGATCAGATATCGATTCATGTGCTATTCACCCTGGCGGAAAGAATGTTTTGGGCGCATTCACTAATGCGCTTGAGGCAGATCAGGAATCGATTCAGCCTAGTTTTGATATACTCTCCAAGTATGGCAATATGTCTTCTTGTAGCGTCGTGTTCGTGCTCGAACAAATTCTGAGAGAGAAGCGAAGCAAGTCGGGGATTTATGCCGCAGCTTTTGGTCCAGGACTCACCGTTGAGAGTGCAATTCTAAAGGCAATCCACTAATAGCATGGGACGGTTCAGAAAGCGATCTACCGAACTCGAATTGATGGATTATCCCATAGAGGATAAGGCTGAGATCTTTCAAAACTTCAAGGAATTGGTGTTCATCAACACCTATCTGGGTGGCCCAATCCACAGTTTAAACGCCATTCGGAAGCTTTCGGGTGGGCAGCATGCCTTGTCCGTGGCTGATATTGGCTCAGGTGCGGGAGATTTTTTGAATTACCTCCATCAACATTCCGCCAAGCTGCCCAATGACTTGAGCCTTGCTGGTATAGACATGATGACCGAGGCGCATCAGTTTGCACGAACTTGTTTTCAAGGCATTGAGTCCTATTCTGAACTCGTCGAACTCGACTATAGACAATGGTTCAAGGATGGCCATTTCCCAGATATTATTCATGCTAGCCTGTTTTGCCATCACCTCACCGATGATCAACTTGTCGAGTTTTTCCAACTATCGGTGAAACAGGCTAGGAGGGCAGTGGTAGTCAATGATCTACATCGACATCCATTGGCATATCATTCAATTAAGTGGCTGTGTGCTGCATTTTCAAAATCCCGATTCACTCAGAACGACGCCCCGCTGTCAGTGCTTAGAGGGTTTTCTCGAAAGGAGTTGGAAGTGATTTTGGAGCGCGCCGGAATTAAGCACTACGAGATCAAGTGGAAATGGGCATTTCGATTCATTATAGTTATTCCTGCAAATGCAAATAAGTAAGGAATACGACATAGCCATAATCGGAGGTGGTATTGCTGGATTGTCCATGGCAATTCAGTGTGCGAAATCTGGGTTAAAGACCGTACTTTTTGAGAAAGACTCGTATCCTAGACACAAAGTTTGCGGCGAATATATCAGCAATGAGAGCCTTCAATTTTTATCTGATTTAGGAATTCAATTAGAAGGCCTTAATCTACCGAAAATCAGTAAGTTCAGACTTACAAATTATTTCAATCACTCATCGCATTGTACGCTCAAGCCCGGTGGTTTTGGCTGGAGTCGATATCAGTTTGATGAGGCGCTTTACAATCGTGCACAGCAAGTCGGAGTTGAAGTAAAAACTAGCACAAGAATCACAGAAACTCAAGGGTCATTTATAGATGGATATAAGTGCAAAACGAATGAAGGAGAATTTGTGCATGCACGCATGATGATCTCGGCTGCGGGTCGGGCAGAGGCTATGAAAAATCAACGGACTAAAGAGAAATCCGAGCCTTGGGTTGGGGTGAAGTATCACCTGCTTGATGGGCCACCATCCGACACGATCGAAATACATGCATTTCGAAGCGGTTATGCCGGTATTTCTCAGATCGAAGACGGAAAGTTTTGCATGGCCTATTTATGCAAGGCCAGCGGACTGAAGGCATTCGGCGGAAATATTGAGCGATATGAAAATGAAGTCTTGAGCCAAAACAAACACTTGGCTGAGCGGCTGAAAGGACGCCGAGTTATGGGACCAATCACAACTTCTCAGTTCTATTTTGGTGTTGTTGACGGCGATTTCAGTGCGATAGGTGATGCCGCTGGTTTCATACCTCCGCTCACTGGAAATGGGATGAGTTTGGCACTTCGATCGTCCAAATTTTCGTTCCATCAAGTGCAGAAATTGTTCTCCAACGAGATCGACGAAACCCAATTTCAAAAAGAAATGTCACTTTATGTGAAAGGGTATCTAAAGAAGCGCGTCAATCGTGGTATAGTATTGCAAAACTTGTTGTTTCTAAAACCTGAAACCCTCAACCGAGCCATGATGAAAGTTTTTTCATGGTCGCCATTTGCCTTGCGCACAATGACGAAACTGGCTGTGGGCGAAACGATTTAACCTATGTGCACTGTAAGTTATTTGCCAACTTCTAATGGTTGTCTAATCACTTCTAATCGAGATGAGAGTATTGCGCGAGCCTTGGCCGAGCCACCAGTTGTGGCAGATCCAAATTCGAGCATGTTGTTATATCCTCGAGACCCATTGGGCGGAGGCACTTGGATCGCTTCAGGCAAGAAAGCCACAGTTTGCTTGTTCAATGGTGCATTTGAGCCGCACATTCAAAAAGATCACTATCGCACCAGTAGAGGCACCATTCCCATTCAGTTTTTCGAGCATCGAGATGCGAAAGAGTTTGTCCAGAGATTCGATTTGCAGGGAATTGAACCGTTCTCGATTGTCATTTATCAAAACCGCACATTGACGGAAATTAAGTGGGACGAACAAAAGGCACACTTGATTGACCACGATCCAGAAAAGCCTGGGATTTGGGCTTCGGTTTCATTGTACACGCCAGAAGTTCGCGAAAATCGAACTCGAATGTTTGACAGTTGGCTATCGACAAATCCAGATCTGAACCAGGAATCAATTGTTGGCTTTCATACTTCTGAGAAATCGGACAAAGAAAACGGACTGCTCATTCATCGAGACAATGGGCTGCAAACAGTCAGTGTTACCAGCGTGCGCAGAACGGATGGTGCCGAATCAAACATGATCTATCGAGATCTGGTCAGCGACAAACAATACCAACAAGAGCTAGCGCATTGAAAATGGCTCGAATCCATATCACCATCCTTTTTGCCCTATTTGTTTCAACCGCTATTGGTCAGCAAGACAGCACGCGAAAGCCAGTGTTGAAAGTGCTTCCAACGGCATACTACACCCCTGAGACGCGGATCGCTCTAGAGGGCTTTGCATACTTAAGTTTTTACTCCAAGAATGCAGAGCGCGCATCAAACGCCCGAGTTTTTGTAGCCGTAACCCAAAACAGACAGTTGCTTGTTGATTTGCCATGGCAGATTTTCACAGCGGGCGAGGAGTTTCGCATTACGGGGAAGTGGGACATTAAAAAATTCCCAGAAAAGTTTTATGGAATTGGAAACAATACCGAGGAGACAACGCAAGAGACTTACACATACCGAAGCACAGGAATTACAAACCGGTTTCAGAGAAAACTCACTACAAACAATTACTTCGGAGTCGGATTGGATGGTCGTATCCTCGGAGCTATGCTGCCATACAGCACGCTGCACGAAATATCAGACACCAATAATATCATTGGAGAATCAGGATACAAAGTAGCTGGGATTGGCCCGACATTTATTCACGACTCAAGAGACATCATTTTATGCCCTAAGAAGGGAACTTTCCTGGAAGCAACGCTGCTTTTTAATGGAGGGCGCGCAGAGAATGTCGATTTAACGTACACCAAGCTAATCTTAGATTATCGACAGTATTTTTCGCTTCCAAAGAACACCGTCATCTGCTATCAGGTCTCTGCGCAGTCTACCATTGGCGATGTTCCTTATCGTGAGCTTCCAACTTTAGGTGGTCCGCTCATGCACCGAGGTTATTATTTCGGGCGATTTAGAGACAAACACCTGGTTTTCACACAGGCCGAAGTGCGGAAGCATCTGTTCTGGCGACTCGGAGCGGCAGCCTTTGGCAGTGTAGGAAGAGTATATGAAGATTTTGACACGATTCTCTTTAGGAAATATCATCCGGCCGTTGGTGGCGGCTTGCGATTTAAGCTAAGCAAAAAGGCCGACGCAAACATTCGCTTCGACGTTGCAGTTACGCCCGATTCCAAGGGTTTCTATGTATATTTTGCAGAGGCATTCTAATGAATTCAAAACAGAACATACCCGGCTATTGGACTCGATTTCTCTTGAGATTGAAGCATTGGGAGTTTTGGCCCACAACACTGGTTTACTTGCCTGTCATTCTTTGCTATCCTTATTGGGCCCTCCGTTCGGGTAGTCTATTCTTCTTCGCGTTGGTGAATCCAAACATGAAAATGGGTGGCCTTTATGGCGGCAGTAAGTATGATGCATTGATGGAACTGGATAAGGAAGACATTCCGACCACGCTGCTTTTTGCCCCTTCAGACACTGTTGGCCTTGTCATGGAGACGATGAAGGACATGAAGCTGGACTTCCCGATTATCGTAAAGCCTGATTTAGGCGAAAGAGGAAAGGGCGTGGAGAAGGTGAGCAACCTCGCTCATTTAGAGCAAATCGTTGCTGCGGTTACGAGCCCTTTTATTGTTCAAGAATATATTGATCTGCCGTTCGAAGCTGGCGTATTCTATATTCGAAAACCATCTGAAGACAAGGGCATGGTTACTTCTGTGGTGGTAAAAGGATTCTTGAGTATCGTCGGCGATGGCGAGCAAACCATTGAGCAACTCGCGGCCAAAGACAGGCGCGCCGTCCTTATATGGGATAGCCTGATGCAGTGCGTAAAGGAGCATCGCAACAAAATCTTGGCGAAGGGTCAGAAGCTTACGCTGGAGCCCATAGGAAACCACAGACGCGGAACCGCATTCAACGACGGTAGGCATTTGATTACAGATGCGTTGATCGCAGAAACAGAGCGCATGGCGCAGTCGCTGCCGAATTTCTATTACGGCCGATTTGATGTCAGAGCTGAGTCAGAAGAGGCATTTAGAAATGGGAAAACCATGAGAGTAATGGAGGTGAATGGCGCGAATGCCGAGCCAGCACATATTTATCAAGAAGGAACGCCGTTGCTGGAAGGCTTGACCACATTGGTTAAGTATTGGAATATGCTGTACCTAATTGCCAAGGAAAACAAAAAAAATCATGCGTTGCCGAAATTTTCGGAGGCTTGGGTCGTCTATCGAGATTGGCAAAACATTAAAAAGGAAAAACTGAATGCCCCAATGGGCGATGTGAGCGCGAAATTCATTTAATGAGAACTATGAAAAAACTACTTAGCATTTGTTTAATTGTATGGGTTGGAACTGCCATGGCCCAGGAAGAAGAGGCTTCGACAAAACCCGTTTTTGACTCAACCCCTCAAGCAGCAGTTGATATAAGTCTTGCTGCCACCGGTGAGAGCAACGCCTTGGCATTGTCTATAAATCGAATGCATCCAATCGCCTTCAAGAAACGGTTTTCTGTGGGTTATGGGGCGCGTTTCACGGGATATTTCGGACAAAACAATGGCTATGTCACGGCACCTGCGAGTGTAAGCGAAGGAAACCTTCTTACACCACAAAATCCGGATAAGTTGGATACGCTTTGGTTAAAGAATAGCTCTGTTGGTTCGCTGAACGCTGCCATATATCTTGAATTCAAAATCACTCCAAAATTGAGTGCTCAATTCAACATCGATGCCGTAGGTTTTAGCTTTGGTGCCGACCGTTTTGGACGCTTTGAGGCTGAGTCTCAAGCCGCATCTTCCCCCAGCGAAGGGGCAAGCGTGACACCATTTAATTTACTGCTCACAGGTGATTACGATATTGGAAGTCTCAATTCTGAGCTTTCAGTTACATACATGCTCACCGACAATCTTGTTCTCAGACCTGGGGTGTCATTTATGTTCACAGAATATACCACACATAATCCGCTGGCATTTGGAAACGATCGATTTCGGAAGAAGAGCCTAATGCCAATGTTGGCACTGAGTTACCGATTGTAAACCATGAAACGATACCTCGAACGCGCATCAGCCTATTTAGCAGCCGCCATACTGTTGCAAACGCTCTACTTCAAGTTCACGGCGCACCCCGATAGTGTGCACCTATTTTCTGAATTGGGTCTGGAACCATGGGGTAGAATAGGGTTAGGGGTTGTTGAACTTATTGTCGCTGGTTTTCTCATTTGGAAGCGCACTGCTTTCTTAGGAGCCGTATTGGCAATGGATATCATGATTGGGGCAGTAGCGTCACATATATTCGTTTTAGGCATTGATATGAATGGAGATGGAGGAACACTCTTTAGCCTTGCATTGGTCGTCTTTATTAGCACCGCCACCGTAGCCCGTTTGAACTTTAAGGGCTGGGAACTAAAAAATTATCTACAGCCATGAGAATCCAGTTGTTAGTGATATGTGTTTCCGTGCTCCTTTTCGGATGCAAGGAGGCAGAGGAGCCGATCATGGAAATGCCAGAGGTAGAAGCGTCAGAGATTCTCTTTGAAGGCACGTTTTCTTCTAACGATCATCCAACCTCTGGAACAGTTAGGGTCGAATCTGATGGGTAAGTAACGAATTTGGTGTTGGTCGATTTTAAAACCGATGCTGGGCCTGACCTGCGTGTCTATCTATCGGAAGACGTGACAGATGAATCATTCATTGATTTAGGCGCGCTCAAAGCTACCTCGGGCGACTTTTTTTACGAAATTCAAAACAATACGGACGTTGAATCCTTTAATCGCGTATTGATATGGTGCGAAGACTTTAGCGTGCTATTCGGTAATGCGGAACTAAACAAACAATAGATATGAAAACACGGAATACAGTATTAATTGGCGCCTTATTATTGATCGGCGGATTGGTTCAGGGCCAAGAAGAATCTGGGGTTGTTGAACTTGCTGAAGTGCCAGTGGAATATGAGAAGTCGGCACTATTTACCAGTTTAGATTTCGGATCGAATGGTTCGAACCATGCAGCAAACTTTGGATTGCACTACGATTGGCACTTTGGAAAGAAAAAACGCATCGTTGTTGGATCTGGGCTTCGTTTTCAATCCTTCTTCGGAAAAGATGTTGTCTTTGTTTCGGCACCGCCAGAGTTTTACGTGGATCCTGTGAATCAGGATACGTTGCTGGCACCAGCGCCCTCCATATTCTCAGTCAATGCCATTCTGAATCTTGGATATCGCGTTACACCTAAGATTTTCTTGGGATTCAATATCGATGTATTTGGCTTCTCTTTTGGTCCAAATGGTTCGCCAACCTATGTTTCAAATGGAGTAGAGCAAGTAGTGAAGGTAAATCCATCTCCGATCAATGCATTGCTTGTAGGCGCTAATGATTTAGGATCGCTTAAGGCTCAGTTCTACGGTCGATACAAGTTTTCGGACAAGCTTGCGGTGCAGGCTGGATTCCAAAACATGTTTAATGAGTTGACAACTGAAACGGTGCTCCAAACAGTGCCTGGTGATAACGATCGATTCAGATCTGCATCAGCTCAGGGGGTCGCTGGTATTTCGTACTTCTTTTAGGAGATCGTTTACTTGGTCTTCTCTGTGTACAGACTTTCGTAGTACTTAGACTTATCCATACCATTCAAGCCAAAGTGTATTCCACTTAGCATTTTGATGGTTTCGGGCTTATCAGGATTAATCTCGTGTGCTTTTTCCGCATAGGGAAGGGCTTTATTAAACACATCAGTAACCTGATCTTGAATTTTGCTTCTTTCTTCGAACGTCCCGTCATAGTCCATTTCTTCAATCATCTTAATTGCATGATTGTAGTGCAGGATGGCCAAGTTATAATTGGCTTTTTCGTCGTCCGGATTTGCATCCAGAAGTTGCATTAAATCCGCTTCGGTGTCGGCATCTTGGGCTATCGCATTGTAATGATAAACCTCTTGTCCAATAGAGCTAAGAGAGAGAAGTAGGGCGACAGATATGCTTATAATAATAGAATGCATGGTTTCTGATTTAGAGTTCGTAGGTGGGTTCTACGTTAGGAAAATAAAAAGGTTACAAACAGAATTAGCTATCAGCTATCAGCCATCAGGGCTGTCATGCTGAGCTTCTTCGAAGAAGAATGGTCGAAGCGGACAGCGGGAATTCAAAAGGTTATCGGCTATCAGTTATCAGGAATGGGCTAGAAGCCAGCAGCTATTTTGGTTCCAAACATTCGACAATGGCCGCACCAGCTTCTTTGATCTGATCTTCGGTGATGCAAAGCGGTGGCGCAAGACGAAATGCGTTACGGCAACTCAGAAAGTAGAACCCGATCATGCCGCGCTCCAAGAGGCTGCTGATTACTTCTACTACGCGTTCTTCAGATTCTAATTCTACGGCGAGCATCAATCCAATTTGCCGCACTTCCACAATTTCTGGATGGGTGAGAAGCGACTTGAGCAGCGCACCTTTGGCATCGACGTGTGCTATCCAGTCTTCGGAGGTGAGTACTTCTAGGTTTGCAAGCGCCGCAGTACAACAAACAGGATGGCCGCCAAATGTGGTTATGTGACCCAAAACAGGATCGTGCGTGAGCAGTTCCATGTTTTCCTGGCTAGAGATAAATGCACCAATCGGCATGCCGCCGCCAAACGCCTTTGCTAGACATAGAATATCTGGAATGACTCCATAGCGCTCAAAGGCGAATAGGGAGCCGGTGCGGCCCATTCCAGTCTGTATTTCATCAAAGATGAGCATGGCGCCAACTTCGGTGCATCGAGCTCTTACAGCGGCTAAATAGCCTTCATCGGGAATCCGAACGCCGGCGTCGCCTTGAATGGGTTCTATGATGACGGCTGCGTGGGCCTCGGTGATTTGATCTAGCTGAGACGTGTCGTTGAAGTCAATGAAGGCTGTCCCGGGAACGAATGGCCTAAACTGTTGCTTCTTCACTTCGTTTCCACTTACGCTAAGAGAACCATGCGTGGCCCCGTGATAGCTCTTATTCATAGCCACAACCTCATGTCGGCCAGTGATACGCTTGGCGAGCTTCAGTGAAGCTTCTACGGCTTCCGTTCCAGAATTTACAAAGTAGCTGCAGTTTAGTGCATCGGGCAGGAGTGAGGCGAGTTTATCCGCCAGTTTGTTTTGTGGTCCTTGGCTAAACTCACCATATGGAATCACATGTTGATATGCGTCAAGTTGATTCTTGATTGCTTGAATTACATGTGGATTCCGGTGCCCAACGTTGTTAACAGCAATGCCTGAAATGAGATCGAGGTAGCGTTTCCCATTCGTATCCCAGATATAAACGCCTTCTGCACGTTCTACCTCAATACCAATTGGGTACGGGCTCGTTTGTGCGAGGTGTTTTGAAAACGACATGGTGCAAAGGTGTGAAAATGTGCGTTGGGTAGTTCAATTACCCTGAAGACGAAAAACCTGTTTTGCCTGACGCCAGGGCCTTAATTTACTTTTAGAAATTGTAGGATCTAAATCGAGAAACAATCGGTGAGATCGATTCAGCGAGTTTTTTACGTGCTTTGCACCCAACGCATGAAGCACATACTTACTTTTCTAGCCGTCGCATGGTCCTCATTGGCTTTTGCTCAGGAACCAGATTTGGATTGGGTAAGCACCTTTGGCGGATCATCGGCAGAGGCTGTTGCTGCCATTGAAATAGGGCCGTTAGGGGAGGTTTATACTGTTGGCACATTTACAGGAACTGTTGACTTTAACCCTGGGGTTGCCGTGCATAATCTAACAACCAATGGAGGTAAGGATATTTATATCTCGAAACTCGATAAGCATGGAAACTTTATATGGGCCCGACATATGGGTAGCCCAGTCAATGATTTCGGACTTTGTCTAGCGGTAGATGATTCGGGAAATGTATACACTTCAGGTTTTTTCAGGGAAACAGCGGACTTTGATCCAGGGATCGATTCATTTTTTCTGACGAGTGTCGGAAATACAGAAATTTTTCTTTCCAAGTTAGACTCAAGTGGCGCGTTTCAGTGGGCCCACAGTTTTGGCGACAGCGCCGGGGACATGGGATTCGATGTGGATATTACCCCGGGAGGAAACGTATTGTTGACAGGGCAGTTTTGGCATTCAGTTGACTTTGACCCGGATACATCAACCCATGTTTTAACGGCGCTCTCAGGTGGTGATATGTTCCTGGGCAGTTATCTTCCCGGAGGTGGTTTAGATTGGGCTAAGGCGTTTCCTTCGGCGACAAGCTATGCACGCCCAAATCATCTTACACAGGACGACTCTGCAAACATTTACATCACAGGTCTTTTTCATGGTCAGGTAGATTTTGATCCAGATACAGCTACTTATGAGCTCGCTTCTGCTGGTCAGGCAGATGCGTTTGTTGCAAAATATGATAGCGTTGGCAATTTGTATTGGGCCCAACGTTGGGGAAGTTCAGCCCTAGATTTGGCTTATGCAAGTGCTATTGATCAACAAGGAAATGTCTTTGTAACTGGAGACTTTGCCGGGTACGCAGATTTTGATCCTTCTACAGGAACAGATTATCACTCATCGGCTGGGGGCACAGATGGTTTTCTCACTCGATTTAATTGGGCAGGGGATTTTCTTGGCGCTGTCACATGGGGTGGGACGCAGGATGATCGAAGCGAAGGCATTGGCATCGATCCATGGAATGGAGTGTACGTATGCGGATGGTTTTTAGGGTCTGCCGACTTTGATCCTGGAACTGGAACCACAAGCCTAACCTCATTTGGTGGCCGAGATGCGTATGTCTCAAAGTTCGACACAAGTCTGTCATTTCAATGGGTGCAGCGCTTTGGCGACGTAAATCACGTCTACTGCTACGATATGTTTACAGACTCAGCAAACATCTACACCTGTGGTGGCTTTTTGGATTCCTGTGATTTTGACCCCGATACCAGCGACTATTACAAGACCAGCGTTGGGTTGGCCGATGCCTTTGTCCATAAACTGCAAGGGTGCAATACACCTAGTTTTAGCAATATCTCTTTGTATACCTGCGACACAGTGGTTTCGCCAAGTGGAAATTATGTTTGGAATGAAAGCGGCACATACAACGATGTTGTGGAAAACGTAAGTGGCTGCGATAGCTTCATCGCGGCTAGCGTAACTGTATATCCCATTGATTCTTCCATAGACACACATGAAGTATGCGGTGGGCTAATGTGGATAGACAGCATCTTTTACGCGCAGAGTAACAATACCGCTACAATTACCCTCTCAAATTCAAATGGATGCGACTCCCTAGTGTTTTTAGATTTAACCGTAAACCCTAGTTTCTATACAACCGATTCCATCACTTCTTGCGATTCTGCCACTTGGATCGACGGGAACACGTATTATGCGAACAACAACACAGCACTTGCCCCTTTTGCCTCCAGTGCCGGGTGTGATTCTGTCCATACTCTCGCGCTGACAATCAACTATACCACATCAGCTGACGATGTTCAAGTGGCATGTGACTCCTTTACGTGGATAGACAGCAACACGTATCATTCAAATAACAATTCGGCAGTGCATATCGTTGAATACGCTTCCGGTTGCGACTCAATCATAACGCTGGATCTTACCATCAATGCTGTCGATACTTCCATTTCAATTTCCGGTGCTACATTAACATCAAGCCAGTCTGGTGGAACATATCAGTGGTTGAATTGTGACAGCGGCATGGTGGCTATCACTAGTGCAACATTTCAAATGTTTACGGCTTCCCAAAACGGGAGTTACGCCTTGGTTGTTGGAAGCGATGGATGCTTTGACACCACCGCCTGCAACCAGGTCGTAGGTTTAGGTGTATCCGATCAAAATGCCCAAAATGTATTCTCGATTTATCCGAATCCCACGAGTGGATCAATCGAGATAAGATCTTTGCACTCGTTCGATGCATATCAAATTCACGATCTCGCAGGAAGGTTGCTCCAACGAGGCGAAATTGCTTCTTCGAATTTGAACATTGTCCTGCCAACGGGTTTATATGTTCTTTCAGTCGTTGATAATATGGGAGAAACGTTCTCTGAATTACTTGTTATAGATCGATTCTAATTAATTTCCCCAATCTCCATTTTCATAAACCTAGAACACCGCCAAATCGTAGTTTGCATTTGAGCTGTTGGGCTCTTTCTTGAGGCTTTCTTTCAAGGTTGCTTCAGAGTCGTCTGACGCGGCCAGTGTTTCAAATTTGAATTGAGGTGCCGTGGCATCTTGGGCCAATGCGCCAAAGGCTAAAAACGTACTGAGAAGGGCAGAAAAAAGGATTTTGATTCGTGACATGTTGCGTAGGTTTCGTTTGTTTTGGCTCGAATGTCTCCTAATTGCATGCATGCATCAAGCCCTAATTCATGAATGTACGGTTTGAGTTCATGAAGATTCGGTTTGTGCACATTATCGTTCTGCCTCGCGTTAATTCTCACCCTTTTTGAAAGGGATTGAGGTTAGCTTCTAACAATCTTTTTAAACTAGACTAGGCGCGCGATTGTTAGATCAATATGAAAACGTTTTTTAATCTCCAAGAATCAAATAAAAAGTTGAACGACCAGATTGTTTTGGCTGCAGGCGAATCCTACGAAGTTTGGGAGTTGCTTAAAATTCCAGCTGTACGCTCAGGTAACTTGATTATTCATGAAATGAACGTGCATGGATTGGCCTTCAACGCGCATCACTCAGATCTGTGGCATTGCAACATCGAACTTCGAAAGCGAGGAATTGAGATTGTATTAAGAAAGAGTGATGATCGATTTGTATGGTGCATTCCTTTCTATCAGATGAGCGTATTTCAGTCCACTCATCTTACCACCCACGCCAATGGGTACTTTATTCGGTTAAAAAATGGATACTCCTTGAGGCAAGCATACGTTCAGCGGATGCTCGAAATGAAAAATGAATACTTACAATATCCACCAACCTCTACGCACTTTTCTTGAGCGGTCTTAATGCAGTTACATTGTTTGTGTCAATGGTGGCCTTCAATTGATTGAGCAACTGATACAATCCGAAGTAGGTGCGGTTAAAATAAATGAAGTGCTTGGATCCTTGAGCCGACAAGCCGCGCATATCCGAGTTTCTACTCAGCGCTTCGCCCTTGGTATATATCTCCTTGAAATAACTGTCGTTGCCGAAGTCAAAGGAGTCTTGCAACAATGGGCGACCAACCAATTCAAACATTTCAGGGAAGGTTGAGAGGATGAGCTGGCGCTCTTTAGCTGGCGCATCAGGGTTGTACAATCCTAATTCGATCAACGCAGACCTAAATTCCACGGAGTCCATTTCATTTCCGAATTGCAATAGCTTAAGGTAGCTCAGGTAAAAATCTTTTGGTATTTCTTTAATGCAGCCAAAGTCTATAACTGCCAGTTTTCCTTTAGGCGTAATAATGAAATTTCCTGGGTGCGGATCGGCATGCATAAAGCGTAATTCATGGATCTGATGCTGATAAAAGTCCCACAATGCCTGCCCGATTTTGTTGCGTTGTTTCTGGCTCGGATCTGTTTTAATCCAATCGGCTAGGCCTTCCCCGTCCATCCATGACATGGTGATGACGCGTTTGCCAGATAAATTGGGCATGAAATCGGGAAAAACCACATTTTTTAGTTTATCGCAATGGTCAATGATGTGGTATGCGTTGCGCATCTCCTGCTCATAATTCGTCTCCTCCATCAGCTTAGATTCTACTTCTTCGATGTAAGGTGCAACCTCACTCTTTTTAAGGCCAAACATTTTAATAGCCATTGGTGCGACCATATTCAAATCACTTTTAAGGCTATCCGCTACGCCAGGGTATTGCAATTTAATGGCGTAATCTTTACCATTCAATCGGCCTTTGTGCACTTGACCAATAGACGCAGCATTCACGGCTTTTTTTGTAAAACCCTCAAATACCTCATCTGGGTCTTTGCCCACTTCCCTTTTAAATGTCTTTCTGATTAACGGATAGGAGAGTGGGGTCACTTTATTTTGGGCTTGCGCAAATTGTGCAGTGTAGGCCTTGGGCAGAAGTTGATCTCCTAAGCTCAGCATTTGAGCCATTTTAAGCGGGCCGCCTTTCAGTTCGCTAAACGCCTCATAGACGTCCTTTGCATTCGCTTCATCCAATTCTTCTTGCGAACCTTTATTGACCAGTTTTTTCGCGTAGTGTTTGATGTAGTTTGAACCCACCTTGGCACCTGTGGTAGCCAATTTGCTGGCTCGACCCAACTTGGTTATCGCAATTTTGTTTTGGTCTTTCTTCATGTTAGTTCCAGCTAAATGCGTTGTTTTTACGTGTGACCATGAACTTGCCTAAATCAAACATGCTTGTGAGCATGCATGTATCGGTGAGCTTAAAAAGCAGATCGGTAGTTTTTTCAATGAAGGCATCCGTATCTTGTTTCTCCTGGCTTTGATCTATGGCAAAAAACCAGAGTACACTCAGGGCATGATTCGTAAGCGCCGCTTTCTTTGGATTGATTGAGAGCGGACCTAACATTTCAAACGTTTTGCTTTCGTGATGCAGCGATGAGAATTTTTGGGCATTTAAGGTCATTGCAAATCGAGACATAAACGAGGGGGATTTTCGTTTTTCATCCACAAACGCGGAGAGAAAAAGTGCATCACCGGTGGCTTGCTCTACAAGGAGATACAAAAAGGCAGCATGGCGATCTTTTTGCTCCCAGTTCTGCGATTCTTTGTCTGCTTGCAAAAGCGTGTCTGCACAGCTAAAGTACCAGAGTATGATTGCGATTTCTAATTCTTCTAAGCTCTTGAAATGCGTTCTGAATTTGGTGTAATCCATATCTGCAAAGTGCGCGAGTTCTTTGACGGATTCTGGAAGCGTCCCGTTTTTATTGACGAATTTCTTATAGATCGAAACGAGTTCTATTCTTGGGTCTTTTTTCTTTTTTTGCTTTGCCATTGGAATTGTGTTACGCTTTAGAAACAGGAGAGCATTGCATTTGTTCCAGTGAAAAGAGCTTAATAATTCGGATGCAGTTCTCTCAACCGATCAACGGGGCTTTGCGGATCTTTTCACAACATCTTTATGATAACTCTAAATATTGCACCTAGCAAAGGCCAAGATATCGCCTTAGATTAGGTCTTATAAAACCAGAACTGATGAATCAAGAATTACAGACTCAAATTGACACTTTAAAGGGCACACTAACAGGAAACTTCATGGAGGACATGGAAATACGAGATAAGATCCACAACCTTGAGATGGAAATGAATGGTGTGAAGCCAGGTGGGTCTGAGATTGATTGCGTTGGTTGCGGTAGCTAAGAGAAGAAGCTATCGGCCACTTCGGCTGCGCTCAGCGGCCAAATCATTCAGCTGGCAGCTTTCGGCCATCAGTATTGTCACATCTAGGAAAGCGTGAATTGGTTGATTCACTTTATCATTTTCCGCGATCAGCTTGAAACTTGAAACTTGTGACTTGAGACTCTCGACGAGCTACTGCTTTTCGAAAACCTTTTCTTGCCCAGGTTCAATCCGCGGTTCTCCGGTCGTGTGGATCTCCATTTTCCCCATTTCGATTACTGGAATTCCCATAAGCTCAGGTTCGACAATTGGTTCGCAGCGCTGAGGTAACATTGCTATGTGTAGCCCAACTGTGCCTCGGTTCAGGTCAATCGCTTGAGAAGCATATCCATCTCGTTCTACAATGAGCTTCAGGTTCCGCAAGTCCGTATCCCACGGAATCTCCATATTGAAATAGCCATTCTCGTCTACGTAGTGCTTTTCCATCGACAAGGCGGGAATGAACACGGCCGCACGACTAAGCGCACCGTCATCGGAAACGACCAAACCTGAAATTTGCCGCATCTCTGGATGAGCCCCCATTACAGTATCTCCGAGCAGAATCTCATTCTGTGAAATCGATTCTTGTCCATGCGCTTCAAATACAGCGAATGAACTTGCTAGGGCAGTGGCAATTGCCGTTACGGAGTTGACCATGAATCGAGGAAAGGCCCAAATCTGAGTTGGCATAGGTTGCGCCAATGTTCTACTCAGCTGGTCGGATCGAAAACGGCCACATCCACCTTTGTTGTCTGTTAAGTGTTGGATCAATCGTGCATCACTCATAATGGTGTAGTCGGTCACCACTTTCGCGCAGCTCTGGCAATGACGGCCTTGAGCTTCGGGAGTCATGTTATTCCAGTTTTCACCACATGGTTTTGGTACGGAAATGTTTACAGCGCTTGACTTTTTCATGGATTTTGATGTTGGTTATACACCATTGATGCATAATCGGAGCGATATCCATAATAGGATTTAGCCTTTTTTCATGAGCTGTCAGCCAGAAGCTATTCGTGAGGACATATTCACCCTTTTTGAAGCAGCAAAAAGGGTGGACAACCGAGCGAAGCGAGCTCATGAGCGCCAGAAATAAAAAGATCTGCGAATAAACTGCTTGAAGCTTCAAGGTGCGTTTCTCGTT
>DDCZ01000072.1:0-47002 GCA_002336485.1 Flavobacteriales bacterium UBA1993 | reverse complement strand
TAAACATCAAGTGCGTGCCATCGCCGTGGGCGCGGTTATAGAAATCTCCAACGGTAAGGACACCGTCCATATCGTCTATGAGGTCTTCGCGCTTTAAATGGAACATATCCATGGCCAACTTGCAACCCCAGATCTTGACACCACTTGCAACCAAAATTTCGAGGAATTCATCTATCGGAGGAATGTCCAACTTCTCCATTTCCTTTTTCATCATGTTGGTAGCAAAACTCTCCATACCAGGCAATCCGCCTAAAAGGGTAGGGATGTGCATGGCTGGATTTCCAACCGTGGCAACGTGCAAGTCATTGAGCTTGCTTTTGTTGATGGCTTCCAATCCAAAAAACGTGAAAAACATCTCCGCGTCGATGCCTTCCATGCGCGCTCCATTCGCTAAAATGAATGCCGCATACACGTTGTCTAAAGTGGATTTACTTACAATGATGCAGACTTTTTTAACCTTGGATTCTGCTTTAACAATAGGTTCGGTAACAGGTTTTAAAACGCTCATAATGTTTAGTTTATATGCAACATACTGGTTTTGGGATCCCTGCTATTCGGCTCGCTTTCTTTAGCGGACCGCCAGGAAACAAGGCGTAGAATTCTTTGATGTCTGTAACGCCACTTTTGCCCACTTTTCGAATGGTGAGTTCCACATCGTTTTTGTTTTGATCTTGAATATAGGATATCACTTCCCAGTGTCTATCGGTCATTTGAATCTCCTCTTCTTGTGCAATTTCTTGCCCAAGGCTTTGACTCCATTGACTGATGTCTTGTAAGTATCCTTCTTCTGTTAATTGGACCGTAGATCCTGAAATTGTCTTTTCCATTTGGCTTGGTTATATCGTTTCGTTTGTTTCAAAATGTTTTCCGGCTTCATTCATTTCGTTGGTTACAAAAGGAATGTGCTTGCCGGTGATGAGTAAGTTCCAGTAAATCCACTTAAAGGCCAACTTTCCCATGTGATTCATTCGGCTTTCTTTTAATAGAGTTAATGGACCTATGCCTGGAAGTGGGTAAGTACCCTCCACTGGTTCGTGGCTGTAGTTAAAGTCGATCATCAAAGCCTTGCCATAACCGGTCTCTACAAAGCAGTTGGCATGGCCATCATATCCATCTCTAAGCGGTTCGTTGCGCACAAAGTGCAAGATGTTTTCTAAGGCTATTTCGCCTTCAAAGTGCGCTACCGATCCCGCCTTTGAAGTAGGGAGGTTGGTGGCGTCACCAAGGACAAAGATGTTTTCCTTGACTTTGGACTGAAGCGTGCCTTTGTGTGTGGGCACGTAGTTCAGCTCATCCCCAATGCCAGATCGCTCCATGAGATCGCTGCCTTTGTTTGTTGGGATGGTCACGAGCAAGTCATACGTTTCTTCCTTGCCTTCATAGTCAATGATGGTTTTGTTTTCGCCATCCACTTGCATGAGGTTGAAGTCGGGCACCACGCGGATATTCTTCTGCTCGAGCAGGTAGTTTAGCTTTTCGTTGGCCTTAGGCCGGGTAAAAGCTCCACTCATTGGGGTCACATAGCTGATGTCCACTTTGTCGCGCATGCCTTTCTCGGTGAAGAATGCCTCGGCTAAGAAGGTGAATTCTAATGGTGCTACTGGACACTTAAGCGGCATCTCCGCAAAGTTGACAATCAACTTTCCACCTTCCCATGTTTTTAGCTTGTCTCGAAGGGCTACAGCGCCCTCAAGTGTGTAGAAATCGAATATGTCCTTTCGCCAATACGGCCCTTCAAGTCCTTCAATTTCTTCGGGCGCAATGTCGGTTCCAGTTGCGATCACAAGCACGGTATATGGATAAGTAGTGCCGTCCGTCATCGTGACTTGGTTCACATCCGTGCGAATTCGATCTACACCACCAATTACCAAGTCTATGCCTTTGGGAATAAACTTTTCGATGGGTTTTACAATCTCTTCCGGTGTGTAAACATCAAAGGGGACAAACAAATAACCCGGCTGGTAGTGATGCACTTTGCGTTGGTCAATTATGGTAATTGTCCAATCCGAATTCAGTGCCTTTCTAAGGTGGTTCGACATGATGGTTCCTGCCGTTCCAGCCCCTAATATCACTATGTTATTTGCCATTGATGATGTTTATTTGGTGCAAAGGTATTGGCCGTATAAGGCGCTATACCTGACCTAGATCATAAAAGGGGGTGAGATACATTTACCTTGAAGCCGCGAGGCATAGAAAAGCACTATTCGTGAACCACACCAAGTCTGATTTCTTGCTGGTATTGAGGCGATGAAAGCTTGATGATGTATGTGCCAGTGCTCAGTTCACTCGTGTTTATGGAAATGGATTCCCCATTTGTACTGCCTTCAAAAAGTTGTTTTACAAGCCTTCCTTCCATGTCATACAACTCGGCCTTAATGTTATTCATGTCTGGCGTTTCAAAGGTGAAGTGGGTTTGCGCCACGGCAGGGTTGGGGTAGAGCTTCGTTTTGAAATAGTGTGTGCCGTTTATCGGCTCGGTCACCGACGACGCATCCCGCTGAATGTAAACCTCAAAAACACGTGTGCTGGCATCGCTTTGCGAACCCGTGTTCACGAAGAATATGTTCTCATCCGTGCTCTCGATACCTCCAACAATATATCCAACCAAGACTTTCGAACTTGGCAACGCATCTATAAGTAGCAATTCATCTTCATTATACCACGATTGATTTTCAATCGGGATGAATTCAGCCCCAGAACCAAGGAAACCGGGCATTTCACCTATTTTGATCTCTTCCATTGTGTCGTCGGCATATCGAACGATCTTACTAATGGTTTTAACAAATGGAACATCCTCGTCGTCCACAAGCTGGTTGTTTTCATCCATCGTGTATCGGCTTATTCCTCCAAAAAAGACAGTATGCATGGCATTGTCATTTGCACCAAAAATATTGAGGTGTGCGCTGTGATACTGACTTAAGTATTGATTGAATCCCGCGCGCACGGCGTAGGCCGTATCCACCACATCCACCGTGTTGAGCCATGGAAGGTTTTGATCGTGTTGAAACACACCGCTAAACATGGTGAACCCGCGTTCGCCGTTTGGAAATATTTGTGGCGCCATGTTGTAGTCTCTTCGATGTAGGTTATCCGAATCGATCCAAGCATCGTAGTCGCTGATGCTGAGGTTGGTGCCATCGTCTATGATCTGAAACCTCCGAATGGCGTTGGTATATTCCTGCACAAACCCAGGTCCGTGTGTTGGTCCCATTGGATTGTAGCGCCCTTCAAACTTCTGTCCTCCAGCCAAGTAATATGTCTCATCCAGTCGATCTAAATATCCGCCGGTTACCTGAAGCCGTGTATCTGTGATTTGTCGAAAGTGCGGTGCAATGGAGTTTCCGTTGATGATGGCGTCCATGACATCTGGCACATGCACGGCACTGAGGTTAGGGTAGGTGTGGTGATCGCTCTCGGCGTTGCTGTAGCCATATCCTCCGATGATGTATAACATGGAGTCGCGCTGCTCAAACTGCATGTTGGTTGATTGCAATTGATCTGACATGGCTTGTGGCAGCGCACTCAGCGAGGCAGAGTATACCACATCGTTTACCGGATCCACTACATATGCAATTCCATTGTTGTCAGAAGCTAGAAAGGCAGCGAAAGGTTGCCGTTGATGGAGTCCATCGGTTCTTCCACCAATCAATAACCACTTATTGTCATAGCTCGCCCTGGTGAAAGAGTGTAGCCCAGGTAGCCCATCAATGCTGACCTCTTCAATACTCACATCAAACGGTTCAGTTGTCTGGCCAATAGTGCCAAGGTGGAACGAAATAAACAGTAGGATCGGGATCAGAGTTTTCATCATGTTGAATTTGACACAAAATTCGTTTAAGGATAAGCCAATGTATGTGACATGAAGCACATTGGCTTGTGCGTTTTTATCAAGGCGATATCACGCCAAATTCCGGTTTGCAAATCAACCTTCCATTCAACGGATGAAAGCTGCATTTCATCCGAATTTGAACATTCATCGGGAGATTCTTACGCCTCAGCGATAAGGAATTTTTTTGGTGAATTACCCCGCTACTTTCGCACTCTAATTAAACGAAAAAACACATTCTGATGAAACAAATATTTTTAGCACTAGTCTTTTTAGTAGCCTCTATAACAATAGTTTATAGTCAATCTAGCGATCGCAAGTGGGCCATTTCCCTGAATGGAGGAGCCGAACAATACAGCGGTGATTTTGGCGGTGGTTTTTACAACTTCGATCAAGCATATTATGGTTTTCTTGGTGGACAGGTGGCACGACATTTAAGTCCACATTTCGACGCGGTCTTACAAGGATCATACGGTGAAATTGGTCACGTTGAAAACTTTGCAAATAGATTTAGAGCCAAGATGCTTCAAATCACGCTTAATGCGCGATACAACTTCTTTAAGAATGAAGAGCAAATCTTAGATCCTTATGTGCTCGGTGGTATCGGTTTTATGCAACACAGCAATATGAATGTTACGAACGTGGTGAACAGCGCTGCGCTTCCTAACCTTGGCGCAGGACTTAACGTTCGAATCACGCCATATTTAAGTGCCTACGCTCAGGAGAGCTTTACCTATACAACTGGAGACAATATTGAGTTTGCCTCAAACGGCAGAAACGATAGCTACCTACAACACACCATTCGACTTACATTCAGCTTTGGTGGTACAAAAGATACGGATGGTGACGGCATCAGTGATAGCAAGGACGATTGTCCTGAAGTAGCGGGTCCACTCGATTTTAATGGCTGCCCAGATACTGATGGCGATGGTATTGTTGACCGCGCAGATTCTTGTCCAACCGTAAAAGGTGTTGAGCAATTCATTGGCTGCCCTGATACAGACGGAGATGGCATTGCTGACTCAGAAGACGTTTGTCCTGACGTTAAGGGGTTAGAGGCCTTTAAAGGATGTCCTGACACAGATGAGGATGGTGTACAAGATAGCGAAGATGCATGTCCAGAAGTAAAAGGTCTAGCCGATCTAAAAGGATGCCCTGATACAGACGGCGACGGTATTGCAGACGCAGAAGATGCGTGTCCAAAAGTTGCTGGAAGTGCAGATCTTAAAGGTTGTCCTGATACGGATGGCGATGGAGTAGCCGACAATGCGGATAAGTGTCCAGATGTAGCTGGAGTAGTTTCAAACAAAGGATGCCCAGAGGTGAAGGAAGAAGTGAAAGAGCTTCTTGCTGAAGCGCTTCACGGAGTCAAGTTTGAATCTGGTAAGGATGTTATTAAGACGTCATCGTATTCAATTTTGGACAACGTTGTTTCGATCATGAACAACAACCCAGAATACAAGTTGAAGATTGAAGGTCATACAGACTCACAAGGAGACGACAACATGAACCTTGATCTATCAAAGAACAGAGCGAAAGCTGTAAAGACATACATCACAAACAAAGGAGTGGATGCATCACGTATGACTTCTGATGGTTTTGGTGAAACAGTACCAGTTGCTGATAATAAAACATCAGCCGGAAGAGCAGAAAACCGACGTGTTGAGTTGACAGTCGAATTCTAATTAGATGAGTTAATTGGGAAAGGCCTCGGCACCTTGTGTGTCGGGGCTTTTTTGATTTTAATCAGTCGTAGGCACGGAACCTTCGAAATGAGAATAGGCGTTTTATTTTCCACCATTGTCGCCTTGGCCATGATGCACGCGTTTCTATCACGCCCAGAGTTGCAGTCATGCCACCAGAAATCATGTATTCTCCACGATAAGCATCAATGTCGCACATGGCAGATATCATTTCTACCTCAAGTGGAAATTTTGCCCCAGTAATCTGAATGGATTGGGTGAGGTAAGCTGGGTGCTCGAATTGAATGTATGCATTGACCCAATTTTGATCCCAAGGCACACGCAATTCAAAATGACCTGAATCATCTGTAACGGTGTCCAATCCTAATGCAGCAATACGCACATTGATGTCGGGGATGGGCATCCCAGAGCTGGTTACCCTACCAATGATTTTGACGTATTGCGGGTGATATTCGGCGCGGATTCCACCATGAACGATCTCGGTCTTTGGTGTTGGTCCATTGGCCAAGCTTTCTAATGGACCCAAAGAAGTAAACACGGCGGCCACAATCGCAAAGGCACGTGATACGACAAATGTTGGTAAAGCCCAGTGGGCGAGTAGTGGTTCAGGAAGAATCGTGCGTTCCAATTGGTCTGGACGTACCCGGCCGCAGCCGCTACCGTTTCCCGAGCCAAGAAAGTTGATAAGCTCGTCGTCGCTCATTGTGGTGAAATCTGTCACAATCTTGGCACATGATGCACAGTGTCGACCTTTATCAGCTGGAGTCATTTTATTCCAGTCCTCGCTGCAGGGTGTTGGGATTTGAAGCTGGATGGATTGGGGTGAGCTCTTTTTCATGGTGTTGGATTTTCATAGAATTTACGTTGATTCACCTTGTTTCGTATACGCATTTGAGAATGCGGTCTGTATCATGTTATTAACGGAATCATTTTCAATATTGAAGCTGTATTTTCGGCCCTCGTGCCGCAGTATGGTGGCGAAATTCATCTATGCAGACTGACCAACATCGTTTCAATTCACCCCTATGCTAGCTTCAAAAATTGCGATGATTCGGCCCTTGAATTTCCGTGCGAATATGGAAACAGCGGTCACAAATGGATTTCAGGATGTTCGGGCCGAGGTTGATCCTGGAATTGCGCTAATCGAGTTTGATCGATTGGTGGAAGCCTTGCAATCCCATGATGTGGATGTTTCTGTGTTTGAAAGCACCGAAATTGATGCCCCTGATGCTATTTTTCCCAACAACTGGTTTGCTACACTTCCAGATGGTGATTTATTCACCTTTCCAATGCTGGCGCACAATCGACGCCTTGAACGAGAGCCTCAAATTCTGGAAGAACTGATAGACAGAGGAGATTACAACCACATTGATCTGGAGTATCTGGAGAATGAAAATCCGCCCCTGATTTTAGAAGGCACCGGAAGCTTGGTGCTAGATCATGAATTAAGAATTGGATTTGCTGCGTTGAGCCCACGCACCGATTTGGATGCCATTGCACAGTTTGAAATGGAATCGGGATACCAGATTTATACATTCAATGCTGGCGATAAAAATGGCGCGCCCATTTACCACACCAACGTTATGCTTACGCTCGGCAATGGATTCGCCATTGTAGGCCACGAAACGGTGCTTCCGTCCGAAAGAAAAGATCTACTTCAAACCTTGATTGATAGTGGCAGAGAGGTGATTCAATTAACGAACGATCAGGTCTACAATCACTTTGCTGGCAACATGATCCAGATTTCCAATACGCGAAATGAGCGTCTTTTAGTCATGAGTCAGCGGGCGTCGGATTCCCTAACCACGGATCAGCGAGGTCGCTTGAGACAATACAACGACGAAATAATCGTCTGCGATGTTTCGAGCATTGAGACCCTGGGTGGTGGTAGCGCACGCTGTATGATCGCAGAGCTTTTTTAGAGAGCCCAATCCATCGATCAGCATACATTTGACCACCATGCTTAATCGCCTCCAGTCCTTTCTTGACCACCCAGCCAAATGGCATATCCTTTTGGTGTTTGCGGTCATAGTTTTGAATAAGCTTGGCATTGATGTGAGCGGCGGTGAAGAGCAGTACTTGGCATTTGCTAAGCAATTCACCAATCCCGACTGGATACCAGGATCGTTTACATACACCGAGTTTCCCGGATCTCGTTTGGTGTTTCAATGGATGGTTGGCCCCATTATGCAGGTGCTGTCGTTTGAAGTTGCAACACTGGTGTTCAGGACATTAAACTTCGCCTTGATAGCTGTCCCAATTGGATTGATTCTTAAGCGGCTCAACGTTTCAATCTTGCTTTCATTTCTTTTCATTCAGGTGTTTGTCTTGAGCATACAGAATTTTGTAGGCGGCGAGTGGATCATCAAAAGTTTTGAACCTAAGTCCATCGCATACGCATTTGTCTTTTTTGGAATTTACGCACTGATTCAAAAACGATATATGGGCATTACGGTCTACATGGCGCTGGCCACGTACTTCCACGTATTGGTTGGTGGCTGGGTTATGTTGCTCATCGGAGTTCATCTTCTTTTAGACAGGAAAGTCTTGGAAGGTGTGAAGGTGGGACTGCTTTACCTGCTTTTATTGGCTCCGTTTATCTGGTATTTGTTTACAGGGTATCTGATGGATGAAACCGTGTCTAAATATGCCTTAGACAACATCTATTGCTACTATAGGTTGCCCAACCACCTGGGTATTTGGCGAACCACAGAATACTTCATGAAAGGCAATTTCTCTGGCGGATTGATTGTTCTGGGTATAGTTCTTTCGGCCATTTGGTGGTTCAAAAAAGTAAATGAATCTTTTCGGCCATTGGCGCAAATCATGCTGCTGGCATTCGGAATAAACTTGATCTACATCGGAATAGCGGCCATGGATCATTTCATGTTTGAAAATTCCGGTGGTTTTGGATTAAAGTACTATCCGTTCCGAACAAATGCCATTGGAACGTTTGCCATATTAATCCTTGTTATTGGGGCCTTTGAACGGCGTGTGTTAAGTCGGTTTCCTCATCCGCGATTCAGACAGGGTATATTGTTTCTTTCCCTTTTCCTGCTACTTATACAGGCTGTAAACAATGTGAATCGATCGCGTGAATATCTTGCAAGAAATCCCGCTTTCGCAGAGGTGGTCCAGTATGTGAATTTGGAAACGCCGCGCGACGCAAGCTTCTTAATCTTGGAACCGACCAGCCACAAAAAGGAGTATATATCTTTTGGTCGAATGGCGGAACGAGAGAATTTCTGCGTGCCAAAATTTGTGTCTGCGGAGCGCGAAAAATTGTCTGAATGGTATAGGCGCGATCGTGTCTATCGCAAACTTTGGGCAGAACCAGAGCACATTGTAGCATATCGCGTGCGCAACAACATAACACACGTTATCAGCGAACGTCGATTACCAGATTTAAGACTGTTGAAGTCAGTAGAAGGTTATCATGTGTACGTGCTTGACTAATTTTGAATCACCGTCCATTTGGGCTAACTACCAGAAGCTGTTTGATAATTAACCCTTGTCAAACCAACTCCACAAACTGTAACACGCATAGCTCCGGTACCGACTCCAAGGTTCCGCAATCTCTTCCAGATCTCGAATTAGTTGTCGTTTTTCGCTCGTTACGCCATATAGTTTAATCATGGCATTTCGTATCACCAGATCGTCCACGGGAAATACATCAGGGCGGTTCAGCGAAAACATCAAAATCATCTCGGCCGTCCATTTTGCCAAACCTCGAAGTAGCAATGTCCGTCTTATCTAGCATATTACGCCTTTATGAAAGCCCTTAGAACCATTTTCCTTTTGATGATTGGCGCCTCTCTCTTGATGGGGTGTAAAAATTCAACCTCTTCCAATTTGATCTCGCGGGTTTCATGTTCAAGTAGTTTCGAAGGAATTCAAATGGAGTTTACCCACCTATAAACGGGGAATACATATGATGTTGAACCCAATCCAATTACAGGGATATTTGATATTTCGGACATCGATCATGGATTTTACGATGTGCGTATAACCCAAGAATTGAAAGGGCGAATCGTTCAGGAATTGCTTAGAACGATAGAGGTAAACCCCAAGGCCGAGTTGGATTCCATTAGGCTAATGTCCGTACCCACATCGCTTAATCGTTATTATTTTGAGGGAGACAGCCTGTTCGTTAACGTAGATCCCTATATCTCAGGATGTAGTGGAAGGATGAAACACCTAGAATACTATTCAAGTTTTAACGGTGAACCCGAACTTATTGAAGAAAACTTTGAATTCATAAAGGAATTCCCTGCCAGCGATCACATCTATTCTGTTGATAATTCAACTCGACATTTGGCTCTTGTTATGGTTTCCGATGATGTTCGCTCAAAGACTTATTCAGAGCCCTATGTAATAACAGCGAACGCTGCCAAATTTTCGACTTTGGGCGATGGAGACCTTATTCAAGGTCCGATTTGGGGAGACATGGAATACACCTTTCGATATGCTGGTAATGGTCCATCATGGCATCAGATAGACTGGTACGATGATTCGTTTCAAGTCAATAACTCAGGTAACGGTGAATATTACACCGCTCAGGGCGTTACGGTATCAGCATATGCAAATGACTCAGTAACTCCCTATTTCGAAAATGAAAAATTTAGTTTCGACGATGGAATTCCGTGGCTGATTCACTTCTCTGAAACTGATACCACGGTTATTAAGGTTAGGGTAGAGGATAATTCGGGTTCTGGTAAATTCGGGCTCAGAGCGACTAGGTTTCCAGGAGCCTTGATAAAGAAACAGTCGTCGGGATACTTTACCATGTATGGAGGGTTCAATGTTATTACAACATTTGACTTGGAGGAAGGGATGCATGTCTTAGAAACATATGAAGGTGATGAACTGGAGCAAGCCCCAACGGCGTTTTCCCTATACGAAGATGGTGTCGATGAACCGGTATTTTTTCGGGAGACTCCTGGAACTATTCAATCGAAACGAATGGACAACTTTATGGCAAAAAATAAGAGCTACACTCTTGTGATGTCAGCGGGTTATAACGGCGGATTGACAGGTTTTGGCTTTGACGTAAAACCTCCATAGTTAAGTCTTATCAAACCAACTCCACAAACTGTAACACGCATAGCTCCGGTAAGGACTCCAAGGTTCTGCAATCTCTTCCAGATCTCGAATTAGTTGGCGTTTTTCGCTCGTTACGCCATATAGTTTAATCATGGCATTTCGTATCACCAGATCGTCCACGGGAAATACATCAGGGCGGTTCAGCGAAAACATCAAAATCATCTCGGCCGTCCATTTTCCGACACCTTTGATTTGAGTCAAATGGGCAACCGCGGCTGCATCATTCAATGAATTGATGTAGGAATTGCTCAAGTCTTGCTCTTTAGAAAATCGGGCAATGTTTTGAATGTAGCCCGCTTTCTGAAAGCTGAGTCCGGCTGCATTTAATTCATCGCCACTGAAAGCCAAAACATGATCGGGGTGAGGGTAGTCGTCAAAAAGGTCTAGAAATCGTCCCCAGATGGTCGCAGCTGCTTTTACGCTCACTTGCTGCTCAACGATGGAGCGCATCAAAACAAAGTAGATGTCATCGTCGGTCGTAGGTTCGGTAATCGGCACCAAATCGAGTATTTCTCGAAGCTTTTCATCCGAGTTAAGGTGCAAGGATATCTGACCAATCATACTCATACCGAGTGAATGCCCATAATCTTATCCATGAGTTCTGGGCTCGCATGTGCTTGAATTAGTTCAAAAAACTCCCGTTCTTCAAGCCGAATGTGTTGCTCAATAATTCGTCCTAGCTGATCCATCATCCACTCAGTTCCTAGGCTTATGGAAGAGTCGCCTTGCATTCGCTTAAAATGAATATCGATTTCAGCATGATCATCGATTAAAATATAGATCAATTGATCAATGGAGGCATGAAGGCCAGAGAGTAACGGAAACAGTCGCGACTCCTCAAGCTCCATATGCGGCTGTAGTCTATTCGTATACACGTCCAAAGCATAGTTCTGCCTTCCAATGGTGTCGGTTGGCATGCCTTTGTAATCGGGCACATCTGACTTTAATACCTGCGATAGAATTAGGAATTCATGATGCGCACGACTAAAGGGCGATAATGCATCATGCCGTTTCATCCTAGTCCAATAACTTTTCGAGTAGTATCTGTCTCAAGTTCCCAAGCAATGCAGTCTTGTCGCTCTTGCCAACAATGGAGTCATCGAGTTTCTTAATGCTTTCTGTAAGCTGATCGTCGGGATAGTTCTCTCCGTTGTCTACGATAGTTAGTACCTCAACGGCTGTCATAAACTCATCCGATATGGCAATATCAATGAGCAACGAAAGATGTTCGTTCACCTCAATTCCGCTTTGCCAAATGCACGCCAATATCTCGCTTCGGATGCCCAGTAACTCTTTGTCAGTAAGGGCATCGAGCAGGGGGTCTACCGCTTTTGGATCCTTCAGATTAAACAGTGACTTCTCTAGCAATAACTGTATGTCTGCGCTCGGGTTTGTAGAGAGTAAAAGAAGCATCGGCCTTATTACCTCATGATTTCCTTCGTGCGGTATGCGCTTTAATGCACCGATCACAATGCGTTCTTCTCGTGCTTCGAGATCTGTAATCAGTTTCTTTATACGCTTCGGGTCTGTTTGCGACTCAGCCATATTAGTTTATTTGATCGAGGCTCCAGGCCTCAGGTTTTGCGTCAAACAACGCCTTTGTTTTGGTCCAAGTATCCTGAAAAAACTCGGAGTGACGGTATGCATTCAAGGCGTCTTCGCCTGACCATATGCTATACGTCATCATGATACATGGATTGTTTTCATCCTGAAGTAGGCGTACATCCGAGCATCCATCGAACTTCAATATCTCTGGTTTGCTTCGTGCAAACGTATCCTGAAAGGCCGCTATCTCGTCCTCGCGAAAGGTCATTTTTACTATTCTAATCAAAGCTTACGATTATGGTTTCTCCTTTTTCCAATCCAAGCAAGTTGCCTGCGTGACCGTGGTTTATCGCGATTTCCAAGTATCCAGCTGAGTTGAACATCGCCAATCGTTCGCCTTCACTTGCATCGCTATATCGATGATTTATTTGATCAATTTCATATCCCTTGTGAATAAAGCCAATCAGGAAGTGTCGTCCCTTTCCAACCTTTTTGAAAAGCTCGTGCTCAATGTTGGTGATGGCGTTTCCATATGCGTCAACATAGATGACCATACCCTTGAGGTAGTCTTCGCCCTTCACAGGTTGAATCAGCGTTCGCTGCGCGTACTGTTCTGTTCTGCGCCCTATTACTTCCAATGTGCCACCTCGCGCCAAATGCAATGCAGCTGGGACATATAGGTCTCTTGTTGGGAAATTGGGGGCGTCGGTGTCGAGATTCATTTGAAGATCGACGATTAAATCTGGATGGTGATCTGCTATCAAGCTAAAGAATCCATTATCGGCCGTCAAGATGTATTGGCCTTTGTATTGAATGCCCAAATGTCGTCCTTCATCGGTAGCGCCGGATCCTACACCAATAATGTGAATGGTGCCTTTCGGAAAATCAGTCATGACATTTTTCAGGACAAACGCAGCTTCGGCGATATTAAACTTATCAATCTCGTGACTTATGTCAATAATATGACAGTCAACATCTTGTGACAATAATTTTGCCTTAATTGTTGAAAGGTAGAAGTCTCTACCGCCAAGGTCCGTTGTCAGTGTTACAATGGGCTTCAAATTGCCTTTATTGCGCCAAGAAAAATGTATTTCTTTGCGTGGGCGAATTTAGAAAATACAACGGCCCTAATTCTTAAAATTCAGGCTACTTGCACGAAATAATTATTCAATTTGAGGACCTGCATCCGGTGGATGTTCTAGGTGCGAATAATTCCAATTTACAAATCATACGTAAGCACTTCACTGGGCTAAAACTGATTGCACGAGGGAATCAGCTAAAAGCACTTGGTCCAGAAGAGGAGTTGGAGCGTTTTGACAAAAAGTGGAAGGAGCTGGTCAGCTTTCTCAACGAGTTTAATCGTCTCGGAAGTTCTGATGTTGCCAACATCCTCAGTGCAGATCATGTTGGCGTGGCGGCCGATGCGTCCATTATTGTGTATGGGAACAGTGGTAAAGTCATCAAAGCACGTACGCTTAACCAGCAAAAGATGGTAGATGCATGTGCCGAGGACGACATGCTATTTGCAATAGGCCCAGCTGGAACAGGTAAGACATACACAGCTGTAGCACTTGCCGTGAAAGCACTTAAGGACAAAGAAGTACAACGCATCATCTTAACACGGCCGGCCGTGGAAGCCGGTGAAAGCCTTGGTTTTTTACCCGGCGATCTAAAAGAAAAGCTCGATCCTTATTTACGCCCACTCTACGACGCGTTGCTGGATATGATTCCCTACGACAAGCTTTCAAAGATGTTGGAGCGGTCAACCATTGAAATTGCACCCTTGGCTTTTATGCGTGGGCGAACGCTTGGAAACGCCTTTGTAATCTTGGATGAGGCGCAGAATTCGAGTGAAAACCAAATGAAAATGTTCTTGACTCGGATGGGGCGCGGATCCAAATTCATTATAACCGGCGATATGAGTCAAATTGACCTACCGCATAAAATACCTAGTGGGCTTGTTCAGGCCGTAACCTTGTTGGACAAAGTAAAAGGAGTAAGCATTGTCAAACTTGACAAACGAGATGTAATTCGGCATAAACTGGTAGAGAGCGTGATTGACCGCTATGATATCATGGAAGCCGCAAAAAAGAAGAAAAAATGAAGCACGTAATTATTTTATTGTTGACTTCAATCTGTTGGTTCACTTCTGACGGAACCGCTCAAGAACTTGATCTATCGCTTGATAAGGTTGTTTTGACGTGTGCTTCGCACCGGATGTCGGGAGAGACCTTGGAGTATGTAGATGAACGTCCCTTGCACGATGAGGAAATGGAAATCAATGTGAATGAGGTTACGATAGAGATTGACACGAAGGCCAAAAATGTTTTGATATACAAGTCAATAGACAAAACAGTCTTGTACGATCTCAGCTATTATATGGCGCACAAGGGTGAAGGCCATCAGTCTATTTCGCTAAAACCTTGGGAAACGATGTTCATGATTCGTGATGAGAAGGTGGTCATGTTAACCCACGACCAAAACGCACGGATGTTATACGTCGTTTGGAACGACAACCAAAACGAACTCTTTGAGGAGTTGTCCTTAAAAACTGAAGAATGAGCCAGGCATTAAAAGAAACCAACTACCATTTCCCGAAGCAGCAAAAAATGTATCGAGGAAAAGTCCGTGACGTTTACTTCATCGGAGATCATCACTTAGCCATGGTTGCGAGTGATCGCATATCAGCATTTGACCATGTACTTCCGAAGGGGATTCCGTTTAAAGGCCAAGTATTAAATCAGTTGGCTGCGCGGTTTCTGGATGCCACAAGCGACATAGTTCCCAATTGGTTGGTGGCAGTGCCCGATCCCAGTGTAGCGGTTGGAATTAAGTGTGAGCCAATAATGGTTGAAATGGTCATCCGTGGATACCTAAGTGGGCATGCGTGGCGTGAATACAAAAGTGGAAAGCGAATGATCTGCGGTGTGGAAATGCCGGATGGCATGCGCGAGAGTGATCCATTTCCTGAACCCATTATTACTCCAGCTACGAAAGCCGTGGAAGGGCATGACGAGGATATTAGCAGAGAAGACATCATTGCTCAAGGAATCGTTGAAGAGGGCATTTACACGCAACTTGAGGACTTCACTCGCAGACTCTATCAAAGAGGTTCGGAGATTGCCGATGCACAAAACCTAATCCTTGTTGATACCAAGTATGAGTTTGGCTTCGATCCTGAAGGTAACATTCGACTTATAGATGAGATTCACACCCCAGATTCTTCGCGCTATTTCTACAAGGATGGATATGAAGAAAGACAGGCTGCTGGAGAGGCGCAAAAACAGCTCTCGAAGGAGTTTGTGCGCCAATGGTTAATAGCTAATGGATTTCAGGGAATAGATGGTCAAACCATGCCTGATATGCCAGAAGAATTTGTGACCACGGTGACGGATCGATACATCGAGCTTTTCGAAAAAATTACGGGTGGGAAGTTTATTAAAGCGGACACGGATCACATTCAGGCTAGGGTAGAAGCCAATCTTGCTTCGTGGATAGAAGACAATGTCTAGTTCTTGTCTGTAACGCCTATTTGCTCAAAGTAAGATTTCGTGTATTCCTTGTCAAAGGTGAATTCATCCTTTTTCTTGTCGTAGGCTACTAAGACTGCGGGGTATTCAATTAAAGATCGATCGAATTTTTTCTCAGCCTTTTCGTCCATGTTTAGGTCGAACATGAATTTATACGCATCATCAAGTCCCTCAGGAACTCGGGTGTTAACCGATACGCGTTTTGGGTAATATCCTTTCTTCTTCAACTCGATGGTGTAAATCTCACCGCTCATTAGGGTGAACTTGAATTTGCCATTCTTCTTGGTCTCAATGGCGTCAACAACCTTGTTTCCCTCAAACAGTTCGATAGAAACGCCTTCAAGCGTTTCTTCGCCATGGGTAACAGCTCCTCCTATGTCTAAAACATCAAATGATTCTATCTCGACCTTCTCCTGAGCGTTAACATTGTAAGCTATTAATAAGCTCGTCGTAATAAGAAGACTTGACAGTAATTTCTTCATGGCTAAGTTTTTGTCTTAGGAGTCACTAAATTCTACAAAAAATCAATAGGAAACTAAAATCTGCGCTTTTTGTCACGTTCATCATTTTATTGGTGCAATGGGCGGTATTCTTGATAAACGAGGCGACCGTTTTGGATTTGCGCCAATTTGGTTTGAAGCCAAGAACGTTAGAAGGGCTAATCGGCCTCATAACTTATCCATTACTTCATTCAAGCTGGGATCATATCATCAATAATTCAGTGACTGCCGTTGTCTTACTTTTTGGCATGTTTTCATTTTATGGCAGACTTGGATGGCAGGTTTTGTTTTGGAGTTGGATAATGAGCGGCACATGGATGTGGATTGCTGCGCGTGATGGAAATCATATTGGGTTTAGTGGAATCATCTATGCCTTGGCTTCATTCATCTTTTTCGCTGGACTGTTTCGAAAGTATTATAGACTGATGGCGCTTTCTGGGGTCGTAGTCTTTCTATACGGTTCCATGGTTTGGGGCGTATTGCCTATTGATCCTCAGATTAGCTGGGAGGGACACCTCTTTGGGGCCGTGGCTGGATTAATCCTTGCCTTCTACTATAAGAACGTTGGTCCACAACGACCTAAGTATTCCTGGGAAATTGAAGAAGAACTAGAACGTGAATGGCTCGAAAAAAACGGCATTGAGGACGCGGTTGTACCGGATGAAATTAAGAACACACCATCCGACGGACCAATCCAGGTCAAGTACACATACGTTGAGGAAAAGAAGCCTCCCTTTACTGACTAAGCATTACCGGCATCACCAACATCGTGATCGTTTCATTGTCTTCCTTTTCTGAAGGAGACAGAATTCCGGCACGGTTCGGTGCGCTCAACTCAAGCCTCACCTCGTCTGATTCAATGTTGTTTAGCATCTCAATAAGGAAACGGCTATTGAACCCAATCGTCATATCATCGCCCTTATACTGACAGCCTAATCGCTCACTCGCTTCGTTGCTAAAGTCTAAATCCTCAGCAGAGACAAGTAATTCGCTGCCCTTAATGGTTAAGCGCACTTGATGTGTAGTCTTATTTGAGAAGATGGATACTCGACGTACACTGTTCAAGAATGTATCTCGAGCAATCATCATTTCATTCGGATTCTCCTTTGGAATCACGGCTTCATAATTTGGATACTTCCCATCGATCAATCGACTGACCAAGGTGTACTGCTCAAAAACAAAAGATGCGTTGGTCTCGTTGTACTCAATGTTTACGGTCGTGTTCAGACTAACCAGTAGCGACTTTAGAAGATTAAGCGGCTTCTTAGGCATAATGAAGTTTGCCGACTTGCTTGATTTGCAGTCACTTCTGTGATACTTCACCAATTTGTGGGCATCCGTTGCAACAAATGTGATTCCGTCCTTTTCAAGGCCGAAATAAACGCCGCTCATCACAGGCCGCAACTCATCGTTTCCAGTCGCAAATACAGATTTGTTGATCGCGTTGAATAGAGTACCGCTTTCAATTTTTAGCTTAGAAGAAGACTCAAGTTCGGGTAGTCTTGGGAACTCGTCGCCATTGATTCCTGCCAGTTTGTATTTTCCGTTGTCAGATCCAATTTCAATTCCGAATGTTTTCGCATCGATGGTGAAAGTGAGGGGCTGATCGGCGAAAGTTTTCAACATATCCAGAAGCAACTTGGCAGGTACACACACCTTTAAGTCATCGTCTGCCTTGTCCAAATCAATGCTCGTAATCATGGTTGATTCGAGGTCACTTCCTGAAACAGTTAGTTTCTTGTCGTTAACGTCAAAAAGGAAGTAGCTTAAAATCGGAAGGTTACTGCTGGTGTTTAGCACTCCGCTTATTGAAGTGAGTTGCTTTAATAGAGAAGAACTTGATACGATAAATTTCATGTGCTGAAGAATAGGTTTAATTCAGATTATCACGCTAATGATGCAAGCAAATATAGATGAATAGAAAGGAGATAAAAGCGGTTAAGCCGCTAGGAAAACCAATAGTTTTCAACGATTATTTGAAGAAATAAACACCCTTGGTCAGTTTGTCAAATATGGCATACTGAGCCACATACAAATCCCCTGAATCGACCCAGATATACAGGCGATCTTGATCGTGCTTTATTGGGTTTCCCTCTAAATCGTAGCCATCTCTTAATGGTTTGCGGTATCCATGCACCAAGCGCGATTCGTCGTCTGTCTCAATGGTGATTGTAAATATTGGAGTACTCGCTTTTACCGAATCAATGAAGTCATCTGACTTAGTTTCTTCGTAACTCTCGTAATGCACCATCTTGTAGTTTGCCAAATAAGCGTCCAGCATGAGTGTGTCGAAGCCAATGCTTCGTTCTAGGTTTGGCCCAGCAGTAAGGCTCATGTCACCACCACCACGATTTTCGAAGCGGAAATGCTGTTCGGGTTTTTCCTGATAATTGATTTCAAGGCTGGCAATATCCTCATTACGGTAACCGAATACTTCTCTATCTCTCCACTCAAGTTCGTTCGTAAAAAAGCGCGGCGTGAGGTATCCATGGAATCCCTCCATGTGAATCACGAAGGGTCGCGTCGAATTCTTCATGAGCATGTTGGTTCCGGTGTGCAATTGATTCGCTCCACCAACATAATATGATTTGTCTGGAGTGTCGCCGTTTGTGTAGATATCAACCAATACGTGGTTAGAAATGATGTTCTTCAAAGCGGTCTCCATCGCATTTTGACTAATCGGGCTCTTGACACTCAACTTTTTCATCGTGGTCAATAGAATGTCAATGCCATCAGGACGTGCTACGTATTCTGAGTTCACTGTCCACGAACCATCAGGTTGTTTTTGAAGATCAACCTGCTCGCCAGATTCATCCTTCATTATGATTCGCGAAACACTCCCGGTGTCCTCAAACGCAAAATTGCTAAGCTCTTCGCGTATCGTGCTTGAACCCTGATTTTGTTGCATGAAAAATGCAATCCCTGCGAGCGTCACAACCAATACCAATCCTATGATTAATCTCTTCATAATTAAAACACAAATCTTCGTTTTCGCCAATAGTAGAATCCAATGCCCATTAGCAGCACAATTACAAGTGGAGCGGCAGTATTTAGTACTTGCCAGTAGTATCGTTCACTCTCAATTTTTGCTTGATTTAGCAGGCGTATTTTGAATTCCTTAGATCGGACATTCAACAGACCGCTATCATCGCATAAGTAGTTCATCGAATTGAGCACAAATGCTCGGTTTCCATATAGCGTTTGGGTGTACTTGTCAAAACCAAGCGCATAAAACTTTTGATCTGAAAGGCTCACTGGATTGCGAATAATGTCGCCATCACTCACTACAATCATTTTGGTGTCAACGCTTCGTTCCTTAAATTTCAACCCCTCGTCGGCAAGCAGCCTTTTTGGTAGTCGGTTTGTGAACACAGATGGAAACTTCCCTTCTAATAAAAGCGCCGTTGGCAAAGGGCCGTCCGTAAACATCTCATATTTAGGTGGATCTCGGAGAATGTTAAAGCTTATTCGTGTCGGTACTTTCACAGTGCGACATTGATCGCTGGTGAGCAATAGTGGAGTAGAGGATACGCTGTCAACTTCAATAGCTTCCATTGTGCTTACAAACTCTGTTTTCACGCGCTCGATGTTCGCAGAAATTGGATGTTCTTGATTGCCACTCAACAACGGCTCATAATACCATGGAAACATTTCCTGCCTAGGTTGATTGCCAATATAGCCGGTTACTATGGGCTTATTGATGCATTGAATATCCATCACTAAGTCGGCATTCAATCGCACGCCGTACTTGAATAGCTGATCGTCCAAATTGTGCTCCAGTTTCAGACCCATGGTCAGGTTCGATGTTCGAAGGCTGTCCATCCGAGCGAAAACTGGATCAATCATCCAGAGGCTTTTCCCGCCGTTCATAATAAACTGATCAATGATGAATTTGTCTTGCTCCGAATATGCGCTATCGGGTCGTGCAATAATTATGGCATCGAACCCGTCCAATGCATTCACCTTTTGGTCAAGCGTAACACGCTCCACTTCATAAAACTCTTCCAATGCTCTTTTGGCGTCTGCCGTTTCCAACTCGCTGAGTTCACCATGTCCTCCAATAAAAGCAACGCTCTTTTTCGTAGCTTGATTCACACGTCGTATGGCGCTTACAAATTCATATTCCAATTGCTGAATCGAAGCGGCGATCATTTCTTGCTCCGTAGCTCCTGCAACACTCTTCAGTATTTGAATCGGAACTTCACGACCATGAAAGCTTATTATGGCACCGGGGAAGACGATTTGTTCCGACGTCTTGTCGCCAGCTTGCATTCGGATGTTTGTGTACTGCAGCCCTTGGCGCGTTAGCTCCTTATACACCTCAACGCGCTCCTTTTCATCGGGACTGATTGAAGGATTAATAAACTCGTACTCAATGTTCATCCCACCATATGCACGAAATTCATCCAAAAGCTCCTTTGTTGCATCGTGAAGTTCTCTGAATTCTGTGGGTAGGTTACCTTCAAGATAGACCCGAATGAAGACCACATCTTCCAGGTTTTCCAGTTGATCTGTAGTGGCCTCACTCAGCGTATATCGCTTTTCTTGCGTCAAATCAAATCGCGCAAAGAAATATCCGCTAACCGTATTGATTAGTATGATCACCAAGAACCAAATCACCAATGAACTTAGGTCGATGAGGCTTTTTTTCATGGATGTTGACTTGTTTACCATTTTCGTGCTTCGAGCCTGGTTTTAGTTAACAATATGAATGTGCCAATAAGGCTAATGAAATACACCACATCTCTCGTGTCAATCACGCCTCGGCTCATAGACAAGTAGTGGGAGTTGATGCCGAGTTTAATCAGAATTGTCTCCAAGGCATCTATGGAGAATACGCCACTGGCAGATTCCAATCCGATAAACACAAGAAAGCAAAGGAAGACTGCAAGGATGAAAGAAACGATCTGGTTGTTGGTTAAGGAACTCGCAAATAGGCCAATGGCTACGTATGAGCCAGCTAAGAACAACAGTCCGATATACGAGCCCCAAGTTCCACCCGAGTCAAGGTTTCCAGGTGTGCTACCTAATTGATGAATAGAGAAATAGAATATAAGCGTCGGAAGTAGCGTGAGAATGGTTAGAAACCAACCAGCCAAAAATTTTGAAAGGATTATCTGCCAGTCACTTAAGGGTTTTGTCAAAAGCAGTTCAATGGTGCCAGTTCTGTTTTCCTCGGCAAACAGTCGCATTGTAACCGCGGGGCATAGAAAGAGGAAAACCCACGGCCCAAGAATGAATAGTGCATCAAGGTTGGCGTACCCACTGTTAAGTACATTCATTTCTATGGGAAACACCCACATGAATAAACTCACAGCAACCAAGAACACCGCCATGACTAAATAGCCAATAAGCGAAGAAAGAAAGTCACCTATTTCCTTACGAAGTAAACTGAGCAATGTGCATTGATTTGAAGCGGCCAAAGATATGTGAATAGGGCAGGTGCCCTAACTAAAATGAGTTATTGGTTATTAACGTTAGAGTATGGATCAATTGTGTTCAATTGTATAGCGTTGATCTATTCTTCTGAAGGTTAACTTCGCGTCCCTTTTTTTCTAACATGATCATTCAAAAATTTGGCGGCACTTCCGTAGGTAATGCCCAACGTATAAAGCATGTAGCTGAACTGGTTCAATCCGAGCCAAGAAAAATTGTTGTCCTATCCGCCGTGGCAGGAACGACAAATAAACTGGTTGAAATCACTCAGGCATTGTACCGAGAAGATAAGTCGACGGTCGGCGAATTGATTGAAGGGTTAAAAACCGAATACAATGTGCTCATCAATGACTTGTATTCTGACAAAGAGAGAATTGAGCATGTAGCGCAAATGCTTGAAGGTCATTGGAACCACATTTATGCCTTCACGCTCGACATGTTTACGCCTTTCGAAGAGCGCGCAGTATTGGCTCAAGGCGAACTTATTTCCACGAGTTTATTTCAATTCTATTTGGAGGAAATTGGGGCCGACTCAATACGAATCGATGCGCTTTCCTTTATGCGCATAGATCAACAGCTAGAGCCAGACGAGTGGTATATCAAGGATAATCTGAATCGTCTCCTCAGCGAAAACACAGCCAATATTCTGATCACACAAGGCTTCATCTGCCGAAACCATTTTGGCGAAGTAGATAACCTGAAACGAGGAGGGAGCGATTACACCGCCAGTATTATTGGAGTTGCCGTGGAAGCCACGGAAGTTCAGATCTGGACTGATATTGATGGCATGCACAACAACGATCCTCGCGTAGTGAATGTCACGAAACCTATAGAACGGTTGTCGTTTGATGAGGCTGCAGAGCTTGCCTACTTCGGTGCTAAAATTTTACATCCAAGCAGCGTGCAGCCGGCCAGACGGGCGAATATCCCAGTTGTTCTAAAAAGCACGATGGCTTCTGAAAAACCGGGTACGATCATTTCAAATGCCCCTTCTGGAAACTTCATCAAAGCCGTAGCCGCAAAGGATGGGATCACCGCAATAAAGATCAAGAGCGGTAGAATGCTCATGGCGTATGGATTTTTAAGAAAGGTCTTTGAGGTGTTCGAGCGCCACAAGGTTTCCATTGATATGATTACGACCAGCGAAGTGGCGGTTAGCTTAACAATCGATAGCCATGAAAACTTGGATCCACTCGTAAAAGAACTTAGAGCCTTTGGTGTGGTTGAAGTGGAAACGAACCAATGTATTGTCTGTATTGTCGGGCATTTGATTCAAGAAGAACCTGGACATGCGGCGTTAATTTTTAATTGTCTGGCATCCATTCCACTGCGCATGATCTCGTATGGTGGAAGCAAGAATAATGTCAGCCTGCTGATTCATGAGAACGACAAGGAATCGGCATTGCGAGCGCTAAATTTTGGTCTTTTTAACCTCGACTAGATATGAATAGATCTATTATTCAAGAGTCAGGGAAACAGACGCCGTATTATGCATACGATATTTCAGTACTCAAGCAAACCATTGACAGGGCCCGTGTGGAGGCGAATAAATACGACTACCATATTCATTATGCTCTAAAGGCAAATTCGACAGAACCGATTGTGCGCGAAATGCTGCATGCCGGATTCGGAGTAGATTGTGTTAGTGGTCAAGAGATGGAGTTGGCGCTGGCACAGGGATTTAAATCGACGCAAATCGCCTTTGCTGGAGTAGGAAAAACCGATTGGGAAATCGACAACGCCATCAACAGCGGCATATTCACATTGAACGTTGAGTCAATCGAGGAGTTGATCGTGATTGAGGAGCGTGCCAAGTCGCTGGGAAAGCATGCGAACGTGGCATTGCGCATTAATCCAGATGTGAACGCTCGCACGCACCATTACATTACCACAGGGCTAGAGGAGAATAAATTTGGAATCAGTTCCTGGATGTTTGATCGATTATTCGAGACTTTAGGAAAATGTAACCACATTGAATTCAAAGGACTTCACTTTCATATTGGCTCTCAGATTCGAGACCTTGAACCATTCAGAAACCTGTGTACACGCATTAATCATTTGCAGGGCGTCTTTATTGATCACGGTTACTTTCCCTCGCACATAAATGCCGGAGGAGGTTTGGGCGTTGACTATGATGATCCAGATTCCAGCAGCAACCCAGACTTTGAAGCCTTCTTTGGCCTCTTTGATACTTATCTGGACTTGCATCCTTCCCAAACACTGCATTTTGAGTTGGGCAGATCGCTTGTGGCAAACTGCGGCGATTTGATATCCAAAATCGTCTTTGTAAAGGAAGGTCAGAAAACAAATTTCTTGATTCTAGATGCGGGCATGACGGAATTGATACGCCCAGCGCTGTATCAAGCATTTCATAAAATTGAGAATATTGAAGCTGTATCAGGGGTGAATTACCCTTATGATGTGGTTGGCCCAATATGCGAAAGCAGTGATTGTTTTGGAAAGGCCGTAATGCTTCCAGAAAGTAGGAGAGGAGAACTCGTTGCAATCCGCTCGGCTGGCGCATATGGTGAGTGTATGGCCAACGGATATAACATGCGTACCCTAAACCCATCTATGTTTTATTGATCCATCGCTTCAAATTCTTGGAACTATGGCTCTGCCAAGAAAATAGACTAGATTTGTGGCAATAATTTTCTTATTTATTTAATTTTTTTCCTGTGAATATTTTTATTGGCAATCTTAACTACAGATTGCAAGTTGAGACCCTAGAGCAATTATTTGCTGAATACGGTCACGTTGATTCTGTTAAAATCATAACTGATAGAGAAACTGGCCGATCAAAAGGCTTTGGTTTTGTTGAAATGCCTAATGACTCAGAAGGCGAAGCGGCTATCGAAGGCCTAAACGGATCTGAAGTCATGGACCGAGCAATGGTTGTAAACCAGGCTCGACCAAGAGAGTAATTCGATATTTTTTTCTCCCATCTTGATGTCAAATTTTTGACATTCGGGGTGGGAGTTTTTATTTTCAGGCCCACCAATAAGCCTGAAATGTCATATACACCAGAATTTCGTCCTCGATTCAAATTTGAACTAGCGCGAGATAACCAAGAGATTAGCGATTCCATTCTGAACTACGCTAAGGCCGACTCAGGCTTACATGTGCGCAAGACGCATCATCACATTATCCTTTCATATCCGATAGCTCAACGGCATTTTTGGTCTCCATTTCTTGACATAAGTATTGAGCAAGAATCCAAATCGGAGCCATCGCTTATTCGTTGTTTAATTGGTCCGGCGCCAAACATTTGGACCATGTTCATGTTTATCTATGGTCTATTCGGGTTTGTTGGGTTTATTGGTTTAACATTAGGCCTGTCGCAATGGACACTAAAAACCGACATGTGGGGGTTTTGGCTGATCTTAGTTTCCGCCGTTGGCATGATTGCCATGTATTTGGTTTCCCTTGAAGGAAGAAAACTTGCGAAAGATGAAATGATGGCGTTGAAACACCATATTGACGAGGCTCTAGGCTGCGACTGCTTTAAGCTTCACGATGAATTCATGGCATAGCATGAGCGGATTTTTATTTAAATCGTACGAGGAAGATGAAGGGAAGTCTCCCTTTGAAAAACTACTTGATATTTTCATGGAATTGCTCACGCATACTAGTGGAGATGTGGATGAGGCAATTGAGTGGTTGCGTGAATTGGATGATGAGTATCAACTGACCACTCCGGAATACACGATAGAGGATTTCATTGCTGAGTTAAAGCGAAAGCAATACCTAAAAGAGGAAAACGATGGAGGTGAGGGCAGTGGACTGAGTTTGTCTTCTAAGTCTGAACAAGTAATTCGGCAACGATCATTGGAACAAGTTTTTGGAAAGCTGAAGAAGTCGGCCTCAGGAAATCATAAGACGAAGTTTATGGGGCGAGGAGATGAGCTTAGTTCTGATAAACGGGCGTACGAATTTGGTGATCGAGTGGATAGAATCGCCTTTACCGATAGCATTCGAAATGCACAGAAAAATCATGGTATTGATGACTTCCAGTTGCACGAGGGCGATCTAGAAATCATGGAAACGGAACACAAGTCTTCTACGTCCACGGTTTTAATGATAGATATTAGTCATTCAATGATACTCTATGGCGAGGATCGGATTACACCGGCAAAGAAGGTGGCAATGGCCTTGGTTGAGCTTGTGACAACAAAGTATCCGAAGGACACCTTAGACATCGTTGTATTTGGAAATGATGCTTGGCAGGTTTCTATCAAGGATCTGCCATATCTAAAAGTCGGCCCATATCATACGAACACGGTGGCAGGCCTTGAACTTGCGATGGACATCTTAAGAAGAAAAAAGAATCCAAACAAACAAATCTTCATGATCACAGATGGTAAACCATCTTGTCTGAAGGAGCGAGACGGCTCATACTATAAGAACAGTTTTGGATTGGACCCTAAGATTGTCGTGAAAACATTGAATCTGGCTGCCGCAGCACGGAAGGCCAAAATTCCGATTACAACCTTCATGATTGCCCAAGACCCATATCTACAGAGCTTCATTCGAGACTTTACTGCTGCCAACAACGGACGTGCATTTTACACCAGTTTGAAAGGGTTGGGAGAATATATTTTTGAAGACTACGAATCGAATCGCAGAAAGCGAACGAGGTAGTTACTTCACGATCACTTCGATACCGAGCAGCGGTGTCTTAGTGCAAGCTGTAATCATGTACTGGCCCGCAGGAACTGTAGCACTTACAGGTAGAGTAAGTCGATTGTCTTTCACCGTAAGTATGGCTTCATAGTAGAACTCTTCGCCGTTGTCGTCGCGCAATACAAATACTAATTCCTGACCATCAAAATCCGATGCTTTCATGGTAGTAGCATCATCTTCGGAACCAATTTTCTCGGGAACTATTAATTTGCCTTTTTTCATTCGCCCAGCTCTGTAAAAGACAGGTACGATGTGAGTGACATACTCTTTACCATTTCTCATATCCTGTCGGATTCTGTAGTAAGACCATCCCATCATTGGATTGAAATCCGACTCTAAGAATTCGGCCGTTTCTGGCTTCTTACCTTCGTCTTCAATGGTCTTAAACGTTTCAAAATCTTCACCATTTCGACTTCTCTCTAAGTGAAATGCGTTTATCTTGCTTCTTGGGTTCGCCGTCCAGTGCACATTAACCTTATCTCCAGAAATGTATGCTGTGAATTCGACATAATCGTCACCCTCATATTGAACACCCATAAGAAAGGGTGCCACTATTAGTCCCAATATAAATAGTGATCGAAAACGCATGTGCGCAAAAGTCTTAAATGACTGAGCTGCAATGGTGCATGATTTTAGAACATACGAACAGTTCGGTTGTTAAAAAATATGCACGACTTAGGTTCCATGATTTATGGTTAACATAGTGCATCAAAAGAGACTAATATGAGCAAACCGACTACGTTGGGAGCACTAAAGAAAGACGGATATATAACCAAGTCCGTAAAGGAAGAATTAAGAGCGAACTTGATAACGGCAATACAAAGTGGAAGCGAGGTGTTCAAGGGCATCATTGGTTATGATGATACCGTGATTCCAGATATTCAGCGTGCAATTCTAGCAAAACACAACATCAACTTACTTGGCTTAAGAGGTCAGGCTAAAACTTCTATAGCTCGGGCCATGGTAGACCTACTGGATGAATATATTCCAGCAGTTGAGGGTTCATCGTTGATGGAAGACCCGTTCAACCCAATCTTAGAAGAGACTAAGAATAGAATAGCCGAGCTGGGAGATGCAACTCCAATTAGTTGGATACACAGATCGGATAGATACACCGAGAAACTAGCCACACCAGACGTAAGCGTCGCTGACCTTATTGGTGATATCGATCCAATAAAAGCAGCAAACAAAAAGTTGAGTTACGACGACGAACGGGCTATACACTACGGGCTTATCCCACGTTCAAATCGCGGGATATTTGTAATTAATGAAATCCCTGATTTGCAGCCTAGAATCCAAGTTGCGCTTTTCAACATTTTACAAGAGGGCGATATTCAGATACGCGGCTTCAAAATTCGACTGCCGTTAGACGTGCAATTCATTTTTACAGCAAACCCGGAGGATTATACAAACAGAGGTTCCATTATCACTCCGTTGAAGGATCGTATTCAGTCTCAGATCATGACGCATTATCCGGTAAACATGGAGGATGCCAAAAGAATTACCGGAGATCAAGCAGAAGTGGTTGAAGATCAATTGGAGCGTATTCATGTTCCAGAACTATTGAAGGATTTAATTGAGGAGATCGTTTTCGAAGCTCGAAAAAGTGAATTCGTTGATCAAAAAAGTGGTGTTTCAACTCGATTGGGAATCTCAGCCTACGAGTGCCTAATGGCAGGAGTTGAATTGAGGATGATTAAAACTAGTGAGAAAACTACCAATGCCCGGATTAGTGACCTTCTATCTGTGATACCCGCAATTACCGGGAAAATTGAATTGGTGTATGAAGGGGAGCAGGAAGGCGCCATTCAAGTTGCGCATAGTCTTATTCGAAATGCGATCCGAAGCCATTATTCAACCTTGTATCCAAGTCCAGAAAAACTTCAATCTAAGAATGCACACTCGCCTTATCACGAATTGGTGAGTTGGTTTTCGAACAATCAATTTGAACTAGGTAATCAAGTTTCGGATGAAGAATATAGATCAGCCTTTGCCAAGGTTTCGCCCTTGAATGACCTAATCTCTGTTTACCAACCAGGACTTAACGCGGAAATGGAAGCGCTGCATTGCGAATTTGTCTTGCATGCATTGGCCGAATTTTCCCTCATATCTAAAAAGGGAATTGACGGGAAAACAAGCTTCAATGATATGCTAAACGCAATGCTTAATTAGACATTTCATCCGCAAGAATGAATGCCTGATAGGCGTTAAGCACACCGCCAGATTGAGATAACTCGCTAAAGCGCACTTTGTCCTTAGACCCGGGCAGCTTCACTTTTTTCTTTGGTAGTGCAGTGACAGATTTCATTAAAACATCCTTGAGCTGAGCTGCCGTCAGTTCAGGGTGAAATGCCCATATCAATGCCGCTACACCTGAGGTTACTGGCGCAGCCATACTAGTGCCACTCAATAATTTGTACTCGTCGTTTGGTAGCGTAGAATAAACATTGTGTCCTGGAGCAAATAGATCGACCTCTTGATCGCCATAATTTGAAAAACTAGCGACGAGATCTTTCTTTTTTGAAATTGAACTTGCGCCGATGGTCAGGTAAGTAGGTGACTTAATGCCAGGTGAAGTGTATGGGTTCGGGTAGTTTGAAACAACATCGTTGTCTTCGCTATCATTTCCAGCTGCATGCACCACGAGCACATTCTTTTTGGCTGCATAATCGATGGCGTCATGCACAAGTCCTTCTTGAGGAGAAACACCCTTACCGAAGCTCATGTTGATAATGCCGGCACCATTGTCCACAGCATATCTGATGGCGTTGGCTACATCCACATCGCGTTCGTCGCCGTCAGGTACAGCTCTTAGAACCATTATTTCTGCCACCGGCGAGGCAATGCCCCTAGAACCAATATCATTCATGCGATTTGAGGCTATGAGCCCCGAAACATGGGTGCCGTGATCCGCTTCCGGTCCTTCGTAGTGATTGTTACCATATAGCTTATCGCTGGCTTTAAGATCGGTTCTTGGCACAAAGTCAAAGTTGAGGTAGTAGTTTTCGAACTTACTTCCTGTTTCGTACATGTCTTTCAAATCCGCCTTTGTGATACCGCCTAACTTAAAAGCTCGGAGCACTCGATTAATAGATTTCATTGGATCGTCATCATGCTCCAATTCTAGGGCCTGCTCAAACGTGTAGTTTGAGTCGCCTGTTTGTGCTGTCAGGATAGAATCCAATACAAGATAGAAGTCGCCGAGTTGTTTCATGCTCTCAAATTCAGCCACATTATCGTTGTAGATCTCACGCGAGGTTGAAACCATTTCTTCGGTCAACCAGTCTGGTTTTGGCATGGAACCTGCCTCAACTGCCTTGTGCGTTCGCAAAACGCGAGTGGCTTCTAGATTATCATAGTGTAAATCGTGGCCCGAATCATCTACAAGGAAATTCCAACCGTGCACATCATCGATATAACCATTCTTATCATCGTCTTTTCCGTTGTCTGGAACTTCTGCTGTATTCGTCCAAATATTATCCTTTAAGTCTTCATGTTCTATATCCACACCTGAGTCGATCACAGCAACTACGATCTTCTTTTTTGGTTTCTTGTCTCCTACAAGTTCTGTATAAACACGGTTTGCCTCGGTGCCATAGATTTTATCGGAATCGTAATCCAAATTGTGCCAATCATTTTTGACCTCCTTGGAGATAGATTTCTTTTGTACACTCTGAGCTGATTGAGATTGTGCGCCAACGTATAAGGCGCATAAAACGATGGATAAAAGCCAATTCAATTTCATAACGTCAAAGCAACGATTTATCACTGACCGGTGAAAATGAATTGTGATCAGCAACATGTTTTAGTGGTGAGTGGTCATTTTGATGGATACAATTTATCATTGGCGCCAAATAATAGCGAGATTTGACTCAGTGTATGCCATTGTAGATATTGAAACCACAGGTGGAAGTGCTAAAAAGCACAGAATCACCGAAATAGCCATTATTATCTATGATGGTGAAAAGGTCTTGAAGCGCTACGAGTCACTTGTTAATCCAGAGGAAAACATTCCGAGGAACATTATTAATCTCACCGGAATCACAAATGAGATGGTGGAGGATGCACCAACCTTCAGTGAGGTTGCCTCTGATATCTACGACATCCTTGAGGGGCAAATTTTTGTTGCACACAATGTCAACTTCGACTACAGCTTTGTTCGTTCACATTTAGGCGAATGTGGATACAAGTGGAACCCGAAACGATTGTGTACCGTTCGGCTTTCCAGAAAGATATTACCAGGGATGTATAGCTATAGTCTTGGGAAGCTGGCTCAGCAACTCGGTTACAAAATAGAGGGAAGGCACCGCGCTATGGGCGATTGTGATTTCACGACTACATTGTTCCAAATGCTTGTTCAGAAAGACAACGACGGTCATATTGCCTTTGCGCTGAATCAGCGAAGTAGAGAAGCTACGCTTCCACCAAATCTTTCCAGATCCATTATCGAAACCATTCCAACACAAATGGGCGTTTATCTATTCTTTGACGCGGGTTCAAAAGTGATCTACATAGGGAAGGCGAATAACTTGAAACATAGAGTGAGTGAACATTTTCGAGGCAGCCCGCATACTGGATATAAGAGCCGATTTGCCGAGAAAATCTCCGACGTGAAATGGATTGTGTGTCCAAATGAGTTGATAGCATTGCTTACTGAGGCACGGGAAATCAAGAAGTATTGGCCGCCATACAACAGGCTCATGAAGCGCGTAACGCTCAATTGGGGCGTGTTTGGCTACTACGATCAACGTGGCTACGGTCGGTTTTCGATCGGACGAGTAGGCAAGTGGGCTAAACCCATTATTTCGTTTCGAAATCAATTCGAAGCACGTCAGGCACTTGCTGTTTGGCAGACTGAGTTTACTCTTTGCGCTCGATATTGTCAGTTGCAAGAGCAGGAGGGCGCCTGCGCAGAAGATGTGCATGGCAAGTGCAATAAAGCTTGTGTCTTTGAAGAATCATCGGAGAACTATGACATCCGATATAAGCGGGCCATCGAAGCCATGACAAACGAGGGTAGCACGCTTATAATTCGGGATAAGGGTTTCCATGATGAGGAAGAGAGCTTGGTTCTTATCGAAAAAGGAAGGTATAAAGGACATGGAATGGCACCAAAATCAACAAAGGTTGAGCGCATCGAAGACGCCCTTGAATTTATCGAGACTGGATATGATGATCAGGATATTCAGTCCATAATTCGAAGCCATATTCAGAAAAGCGATCGTAGTCAGATAACAATCCTAAACTAGTACCATCTAATACGCCTCTGATTCGTTCGTATTGCTCGATATTGTAATCCGTGCCAACCGCATTCTCAATATGCTTTTGTTCGCGTGCAGTGAGGTGCCAGCTTAGGCTTACCGGATTGTTCTCAGTTCGATCTAGCACGAGGTCAACCAATTCTAAATCGCCACCGTACCAGTCTTGGGCCAATCGAAATTGATCATCCATTTGATAGTCTTGTACGGCAAGAATCGTATTGTAAAAAGTTCCAAACGGTTGTGTAATCCCTTCAATTATGCTTGGCTGAGTGCTAGGCCCAATGGCATCCGATTTCTTCTTATCGCGAACCTGAATGATTAAGACTTTACTCGTATTTTGAGAGAGCCACTCTCGAAAGAAATAAACAAATTTGAGCGTATTGCTCATGCCATAGTTGTCTCGAATTCCAGCATCCAAAATTTCAATCCCAGGTTCAGACGGCAAATTCGCTGATGGAAACACGTATGGAAACGTGGCACTCATTCTAAGCGCGGTTACGAAGTTCAACTTGTCGGCGTCTTGTGCTTCAAACATGCGAGAAAACTCAATGTTTTCATTCATCTGAGATTCGGAGCGCGTCCGGCACAAGTAGGATATCGGTTGAGAGGAAATCAGGAGTTTTCGACCATCCTCACTGATGGTGGGAGCTAGGATCAGCATGGGCATACTACCCTCAAACTCCAAATCTCGATAATCCGACAGGTCTCTATTCAGCCAACCTCGTGTGTCGCGGTTGAGTTTGTTTTCGAACGCTAGTGCTCGATCTCTGGTGTAAGTATGTTCTCCGTATTGGAACGATTTAAATCGGAAGAAAACATCATTTAAAACCGCCGTTGCAGCAACGGGATTTAGCTTATCCATTCCCATATCTAATATAAGACTGTCCATGTCTAGTGTGGTAGAAGCCTGTTCTTTGCGCCAATAATACTCTCGCAGATATGCGGCGCCAATCATGCCCCCTGAAGATCCGGAGATCAACACCACATTGTCCCAAAGGCCACCGTTCGAATGCTCGTTTGCCTCATCCACCGATCGCATGGTCCAGATTGCTGATCTCAATCCGCCACCGGGTACATTCAAGAATACCGCTACTGGCTTTTCTTCTTTCGTGCTGGCTTTCCAGTTTTCCAACTGTCGAATTCCATGCTCTACATCAAGGTAAAATTCTTGATTGTTGAATTGGTGGGCAGCAATCGCCTTGGGACTGTAATCTGCCTTCACCGTATCGTAGTTCATTCCATAGGCCTGATTTTTATAAATCAATGGGTTTTTGGTTGACAAAAAGTTTGCGGATAGCAGCAAGGCAATAAACACAATGGATGTCCAACCCTTAAACCATGAATAAAATGCGGACGCCAGCATGATGAGCATGGTGAAGAATAGCAGCACCGAACTCGCAGCGGGGATCATCAACGCTTGATAATCGTTGAACAATCCTAGAATAAACAAGAGTATTAGCACACCAGCCTGGAAGTAGGAGGCATTGATTCGATTTTGTGCGAACACCTTTTCTAGCGTCGCCTTTTTATAATGGCCACTCCCTCTAGCCAGCCTAATACGGCCAAACTTACTGATGTATGTGGCCACTTTCCACTCCTTCTTTCCGAGAGACTTCTGGTTTTCCCATTTATTTTGATTGCTAAACAAATCTTGAAATGGATTCAGTGCTTCGTCCTGACTTGGCGCGTTTTTTCTGAAATGAAATAGGTTTTTGTTTGTCGCAATAAAATAGGTGCCGGTGACTAATATGAATATCAAATTACCCGAAACAAAGCCAAGTACGTTTAGTGCGATCTGAAAAACTGAAACATCTTCAAAGTGATACTGAAACTGAACCAATGCCAGAATGTACACCACTGAAAAGCTAAACGGAATGATAAAGTTGTTTTGGCAGTATTTTATAAACGGACGATTTAAGGTGGCCAAAAAGGGAAACCGAAAACCATTGACGATGTAGCTAGATATATTGAATGACATGATGAAGGCTCCTGTTGCGATGCCCACGATGAGGTGAGACAAGAAATCCACATCGCCCATATACTCTGGGAATAGAAAGAGGTATGGCACACCATACTTCAATCCAATCGCGCTCGTGACCATACCAAAGAGCAAGAGCCAAAACGAGAGCAGGAGCATGTTCTTTTTGAGGTGCACAAACAAAAGCTGAATCGGAAAAAAGTAGATCAACTTTTCACGAATACGATAGTGCGGTATCTTGTCTTTGGGAGTCACCTATATAAAACGAGAAAAGCGCCCTCGATGTTGCCAAAAAGAAGCGCCTTTCTGATTATTTTTTGAAGTTAGAGGCCTTTATCAACCAGATTCAAGATTTCTGCTTCCAGTTTCGTTGCCTTTTCATCTAGAGCAGCTGCTTTTGCAAGAATGTCAGAAACAAATTCTGGTGCATCCATATCCATGACGTTAATTCGAACATTGAGGTGAGCTCCTCTCAGAGCAGTGCGTGCACACATAGCGCCAACTCCGGCGTCGCTGATAGAAGCGGGGAGACCTGTTTTGGCCATTTCCAACATTACTTCCATGCTATTGTATGATGCTTCCATCACTGAATAAGGAACCATCGTCGCGCCCTTTGTCGCTTCTAGCATGGCGCTGTTTCTTTCCATCTTTTCAGCTTCGGTTGATTTTGGTAGACCAAGCGCATCCATGATCTTATTAAATGCATTTGTGTCTTCATCGACCAACCTCAATAGCTCATCCTTATAGGCCTGACCTTTTGCTGCCCAATCCGAATAGTATTCCCATTTGTCATCCCAACCTCGTTTATGGGCGCTAAGATTGGCAACCATCCCACCAAGCGATACACCAAGAGCCCCAACATAGGCCGCTATTGATCCGCCACCAGGTGCGGGAGACTCAGCCGCCGTTTCATTCGCAAACTTCGTAAGTGTCATGTCCACTAGTCGCGTAGATCCAGCATACATTCTATCCTCTAACACGTACTCAATAACACGCTCTCGAATGTTGAAGGGAGCCAATTCGTCTAAGCCCAAAGACTTTACGGCAATCTTCATAATCTCCTCTTCATGGATGCCCTCAGATCGTTCTTGCTTTCTTAAGAAGTGCTTTCCAGCATCAAGCAATGCCTTCTTGGGTACCAGCCCAATTAGCTCAGATCCAGTAACCCGAATTCCGCGAATGGCAGCTCTTTCGCACGTTTTATCGAAGGCCTCGTGAATCGAGGTGATGCTGATGTTTGTGAGATTATAGCTGATTTGGGCAACACCATATTCCTCAATAAACCATCCTATTCCTTTCACCGCTTTCAAAAGCCCTGGTTCTGAAACCGGATCGCCATTTTTATCCTTGATTATTTTGCCCGTCAGTGAGTTTCCCTCTCGTTTCACACGGCCACGTTCTCGGATGTCAAATGCAATTGAATTGGCCCGTCTCGTGCTCGTTGTGTTTAAGTTAATGTTGTATGCCACTAGAAAATCACGTGCACTTACAGCCGTAACACCCGACTTTGCTACATCATCGCTATAAACGCTAGCTCCAAAATCAGGTTTCCAATTTGGATCGGCAAGCTTGTTCTTTAGTCCTTCGTATTCGCCTGAGCGCACAGTGGCAAGATTGGTGCGATCAGACTTTAACGCCGCGCTTTCGTAAAGGTAAATCGGAATGTTGAGTTCATTTCCAATCCGCTCGCCAAGCTTTTGTGCATATGCGATCGTTTCCTCCATGGACATGTTCGCGACTGGAACAAGAGGGCATACATCGGTGGCCCCAAAGCGCGGATGTTCGCCCTTATGCTTCGACATATCGATCAACTCGGATGCTTTCTTCACAAGTAAAAATGCTGCATCAATGACAGCTTCAGGATTTCCAGCGAAGGTGATTACCGTTCTATTGGTAGCATGGCCTGGATCAACATTCAGAAGCATTACTCCTTCCACGGTTTCTACAACCTCAGATATGGCCTTAATCTTTTGTGCATCGCGCCCTTCAGAGATATTCGGAACGCATTCAATTATTTGTTGATTCATATATAGCTTTATTAAGCGGCAAATCTATTAATCAACTTGAACAGGAAATAATTCCATTTTCAACATATAGGAATGCAACAAATTTCCATTTCGAGGCATACCATGCAAGTCTTACGATGTACTTTTAAGTACTAACTATTTAACTAAACACATGAAAAAAGTAATACTCTCGGCCTTAGCAATTACAGCCTTTGGTTTAGGTGCTAATACTCAAACCGTTGTTTCTGAGGATTTTGAAAGTGGCATCCCGAGTGGATGGACACAGACTACCTTGGCAACAGACGGCGGTTGGAATGCAGGAACAGGAAGCGGAATGTCTAGTCAAGACTTCAACATTCCTGACCACACCAACATGTTAGCCACGAATGAAGATGCATGCAACTGTGATAAGTCTGCAGATATTTTGAAAACATCAAGCATCGACCTATCTTCTTACAGCGGGGAGAGCCTTAGAATTAGAATGGATGTGTTCTTTTATTTAGGGACCTATCAAGGCGCCACGGAATCATTAGATATTCAAGCATCTGTTGGTGGTGGAGCTTTCACAACAATAGCTACGATCGCTGGTGATGCAACGGCTTGGCAAGAAGCCGTGATTATTGATGCTTCTGACTATGCAGGCGAGTCTGATGTAGTATTTGCCTTTAATTACAATGATGGAGCGGGCTGGACATTTGGTGCGGCCATTGACAACTTTGTGCTTGAAGTGCCAAATGATCATGATATTAAATTGACATCAGTTAATGTTCCTCCGTATTCAGCGACCGACGTACCACAGACTATTAGTGGTGTTGTTACCAACCTTGGTGGAATGGCAGAAAGTAGCATCACTGTCGAGTGGACAGATGGAACAAATACGAACACAACGACACTTCCAGGAACGCTCAACCCAGGCGAAAGCATGTCCTTTGAGCATCCGGATGGGGTTAGCCTTGCAAGCGGGACTTCTGTTTCCATTGATATAACTGCTGATGTGAGCAATGATGCAGACATGAGCAACAATTCACTTTCTGGATTCAATGTTGACGGTGTGGCATTTTGGCCAACAAAGGCCGTCGTTGGAGAAGAAGCAACTGGAACCTGGTGTGGTTGGTGCCCAAGAGGTATGGTTGGAATGGAATACATGGAAGAAGAGTATGGTGAAGAGTGGATTGGAATTGCAGTGCATAACGGCGACCCAATGACTAATGCTGACTACGATGATTGGATGGGTGATCAAGTAAGTGGATATCCTTCAGGCCTTGTAGATCGCGAAGGTTCTATTGATCCAGCTTCAGCTACGCTTGAGGCGGCATTCTTATCGGCGATTCAAAAATTCGCATACGCATCCATCAACCTTACACCATTAATAGACGAAAATGATGAAGTTGAAATCCGTGTTGACGTGAAGTTCGCCGTGGATATGGACGAAGACATGTCACTTGCCGTGATGATTGTAGAAGACGGTCTCACAGGAGCAGGAGCGCAATGGGCTCAGGCGAATTACTACTCTGGTGGAGGATCAGGAAACCTGAGTGGTGCTGGATTAGATTGGCACAACGAAGCGAGTTCGGTAGCTGGGGTAACTTATAATGATGTAGCACGTGATCCATTATTAGGCGTAGAAGGAGACGACGATATTATTCCATCTTCTGTATCTGAGAATGAAGAAATCAACTACGTCATGGATAAGTTTGATTGGAGCGAAGATTACGATAAGGACAACTCAACAATTGTTGCCATGATCATTGATGACAATACAGGGGAGATTATCAACGCGGTTGAGTCACATCTAAAGGACTTAGTAATTGTTGAAGAAGGTGGTGTTACATATTATGTAATCGACGGCGACACATATCAGCTTTTCGCTGGCGAAACACTAGTGCCAACTGGAGTTGTATCCATTCCGAGTGTCGAGGACTTCACCGTTTATCCAAATCCAGCAAACAACAATGTTCGCTTGATTTCACCTTTCATTAACGCTGAGTCGGATATCAAAATCTATGACATGTCCGGTCGACTTGTGATGCAACAATCGCAACTAGGAGTTCAATCTGCACGTGGTGGCGCGGGGGTTGAAATCAACGTTTCTGCATTGAATACTGGATTGTACAACGTGGTAGTTGTAAATGCCGATAACACTATGAAGCAAACGATTTCTGTGATGCACTAATCAATTGTTTCGACAAACACGTAGAAGCCTCAGCCAATTCGCTGGGGCTTTTTTTTTGATAAACGGTTGGTCAGAGGCTGCTAGGTTTTCAATCTCTTTCGGTTTGATTGATTTTATATTGGATCGACATGCTTAATTTTATGCCAAATAATTTAAAACCATGAAAAAACTATTACTTAGTGCATTTGGGCTTGCAGTTGGGATTACAGCTGTTCAAGCACAATATTATGTGATTGAAGAAACAGGTGAGGTCAGCGGCTATTCTTGGGATGGCACTGGAACTACCATTCTAGACAATCCAGCAGATGACGTTTACTCACCTGCACAAACAATTCCGTTTACGTTCGACTATTACGGAAACTCAGTTACTTCTTATCTTGCTAGTGACAACGGATACATCACGTTTGATGTAACGTCTACTACAAGCGACCCTGCAAATACAGCAATTCCAACAACAGGTGGTCCAAACAATGCGATTTACGCTGCATGGACTGACCTCGCTCTTCTTACAGGAGCAGGAACTCCAGATGTTGTTAAGAACTGGACATACGGTACTTCTCCAAATAGAACACACGTCATTCAATGGCACAGTGTGCGTCAAGTTGGAACAACAGGTTACATGTATGCTGCAATTCTATTGCACGAAGCAGGTGGCTTTGACGTTGTTCTTCCATGGGCTCAAGGATGTGTACCAGGTTTCACTGTAGGTTGCGAAAACGCTACAGGTGGAGATGGTATCGAAATCAATGGCGCACCGAACTACACTATTCCATCAAACACAGATGTTAACTCTGATGACTTTGTAATTCACTTCATCGCTGGAACACAGCCTGCAGTGGATCCAAAGATGGTTTCTGCTACTATCCCAACTTATGCTTCTCCTGATGGATCAAGAGCAATTGTTGGAACTGTGCAGAACTTAGGTGCTAACACACTTAATTCATTTGACATTTCTTGGACAGATGGTACAACTACAAAGACTGCTACGATCAACAACTCGCTTGCGAGTGGAGCAACGTATGACTTTGAGCACCCAGACGAGGTAACTGTTGCTGCTGGAACTACTTCCAACATCACAGTTTCTGTTGAAGTTTCAGGTGACGCAAACATGAACAACAACACTGCTAGTGGCGATGTTGATGGTTATGTATTCGTTCCTCACAAGGCAGTGTTTGGTGAAGAAGCTACAGGTACTTGGTGCGGATGGTGCCCACGTGGTATGGTAGGTATGGAGTACATGGAAGAAGAGTACGAAGATGAGTGGGTTGGAGTTGCTGTTCACAATGGCGATCCAATGACAAACTCTGACTACGATTCTTGGATGGGAAGCCAAATTTCAGGATACCCAAGCGGTCTTGTGAATAGAGGTGGAGACATCGATCCTTCATGGACATCTTTAGAAGGTGCTTTCAATGATGCAATCAACGAATTTGGAGTTGCTGACATCGAAGTTCTTCCATTGATCAATGATGACGATGAGGTTGAAATTCGAATCAACTTTCACTTCGCTGAAGATTATGATGACGATGTACGTGTAGCTGTTCTTCTTGCTGAGGATGACCTTTCAGGTTCAGGTTCGCAGTGGAATCAAGCTAACTACTACTCAGGTGGTGGTTCAGGTTCACTTTCAGGAGCTGGTTTCGATTGGCATGCTGAAGCTTCTTCTGTTGCCGGTGTAACATATAATGATGTTGCTCGACAGTCTGTTACTGACATCGATGGAGAAGATGACATCATCGAGGCGCCATTCGCAGAAGATGAAGTTGTTTCTGTTATTATGGACAAGTTTGACTGGGACGGAGATTATGACATGGACAACACAACAATTATTGTAGTGCTTATCGATGACAACTCTGACGAAGTAATCAATGTTGCTGAATCTCACCTTAAGGAGCTTGAAATCGTTGAAAACGGTGGAGTAACTTATTACGTGATTGATGGTGATACTTACCAACTTTGGGATGGCGAAACACTTGTACCAACTGGAGTTGCTACTGCACCTTCTTATGTTGATGTAAAGGTTTATCCAAATCCATCAAACGGTATGATCAACGTTGCACTTGGAGAAGCTGCTGAAGTACTTCTTATCGATATGATGGGTAAGGTTGTTGCTTCTTCTACGTTTACTGGCAACAGCAATGGTGTTCAGTTTAACGCTGAATACTTAAGCGCTGGTGTTTACAACGTTGTTGTAAGAACTGAGACTTCTACAGCTACTGAAAGAGTAACTGTGATTAAGTAATTCACATAGAAACTTAGAAAAGGCCTTCTCGATTATCGGGAAGGCTTTTTTATGCGCTAAACTTTTTCTCCATTGATGTAGACTCTATCAATAGAGCTATCCCCAAAATGATATGGTAGTAGGCTGAGGTTATCGATGCGCTTTGTAACGATGAAGTTGGCAAGCTTGCCTTCGGTTATCGAACCAACCTCAGATTCAAGCTCCAAAGCAGCCGCTCCATTCAACGTAGCTGCATTGATCGCTTCGTTTGGTGTCATACCCATCTTAATACAAGCTAGGGAAACCACAAAGTTCATGTTACCAGACGGAGTAGAACCAGGATTGTAATCAGTGGCTAAGGCGAGGGGTAATCCAGCATCAATGATTCTTCGTGCGGGCGTGTATGGAATTCCTAAGAAGAAAGAACACGAAGGGAGCGCAACAGGAATGGTATTTCCAGTTCGAAGCGCCTTGAGGTCTTGGTCATCTAATTCTTCTAAGTGATCCACAGATAACGCATTGCGCTCTACACACGCGGCCACAGCGCCAAGGACATTAAACTGATTCACATGTACTTTTCCTCGAATTCCAAGCTTTAATCCCGCATCCAAGATTTGTTTGCAATGTTCCACGGTAAAGTATCCATCTTCACAAAACAAATCGATGTAATCGGCGAGTCCTTCTTTGACAACAGTTGGAAGCATGTCATTTATCACATGCGCTACATAGGCATCAGAGCGCCCTTTGAAGGCCTCAGGTAAGGCATGCGCTCCTAGAAATGTCGCTTTAATTGGAATGGGAGAAACGGCTTTCAATCGTTTGATCACTCGAAGCATCTTTAGTTCGGCATCCAATGTTAATCCATATCCGCTCTTAATCTCAATAGCTCCAGTACCCATGGAGATCACTTCATGAAGTCTGATTAGGGCAGCATGAAAGAGATCATCCTCACTCATTTCTTGCAATCGACGGGCAGAATTCAAAATGCCACCACCGCGCTCTGCGATTTCAGCGTATGTCATTCCATGAATTCGATCTTCAAATTCCGTTTCTCTGGTTGCGGCAAAAACTAGGTGTGTGTGGCTATCTACCCAAGTCGGCAATACAAACTTGCCATCAAGATTAACCTGCTCAGCACTAGCATAGGCAGACATATTCAATTCGTCCATTGTTCCAAACGCAAGGATTCGACCTCGATCCACGGCCATCCAAGCATTATTCAATTCCGGCAGGATTTTCATTTCACTTCCTGCAACAATAGTTTCGGATTTTGCGCGTATTTGAGTCAAAGACCCAATGTTTGTAAACAACTTCATATTCGATAGAATGAGCAACAATATTAAGCTAATCCAATTTTCAATTTTCATTTCATTATTGCTGGTTTCCATCCAAGGCTATTCTCAAATGGAATCGGAATTACAAGATTTTGACGTGGAAACTTCCAGACCGGAGAACGCATATAAATGGCAATTCAGTGCCGATCTAACGTCAATAACTGCTATGCTCTTAGGAGGTAACACATATGGTTCTGGGCATGTAGGTATCGGTGGTAAGTATCGATTTGGTTCACACGCCCTGCGTTTTCAATCGGAATATTATGGTAATTCAAACCGCAACGGATGGCCACCCGTTTCGCGCGTGGTTGATGTAGTGAATGACGAATTGATTTATCTAATGATATATGAACAGGGCACAATGGTCCGATCCGGCTTTGGTCTTGAAAAAGGTTGGGAAAAGGAACGACGAAGATTTTACCTTTTAGCCGATTTATTGGGCAACTACGAGCAAATACAGATCTCCGCTTCCAATAGAAATACAACTGCGCAGGATTTGAATGGTGGCTGGCAGGACACCTATAATCATTCAAATGCAACGGTAAACGCCTTCGGATTGGGAATCACACCTGGGGTTGGATACGAGTTCTATGCTTGGAAGCACATTGGGTTCACCCTTGAAGCAAAACTGGATTTTACGACAACCTTCTCCCAAGGCGTTTTTATAGATGACTCTGCAAATATTTTGCGAAACGGACGAACTATATATTTTAGAACGTTTCCTTTGCTAGACTTTAGAATTCACTACAGAATATAAGCATGGCGGGAAACACCCTGGGAAAGACATTTAAGCTCACAACCTTTGGCGAATCACACGGAGCCGCCATTGGTGGAGTGATCGACGGATGCCCGGCTGGCGTTTCTATAGATATAGCGGCTATACAAGGTGAATTGGACCGGCGACGGCCAGGACAATCAAAGATTACCACACAACGAAAAGAGTCAGATATTGTCGAACTACTTTCTGGCATATTTGAGGGTAAATCCACTGGAGCGCCAATCGGATTCATCATTCGAAACAAGGATGCCAAATCAGCAGATTACGATCACTTAAAGCATGCGTATCGTCCTTCGCATGCAGACAACACTTACGACATTAAATATGGCATTCGCGATCATCGTGGTGGTGGGCGCGCTTCAGCGAGAGAAACTGCCTGCAGAGTAGTGGGAGGAGCTGTTGCAAGGCAGGTACTCAACTATATTGGAATACGCGTTTGGGCTTTTGTGTCTTCGGTTGGCTCCGAAATCTTGACCACCAATTACACGGCATTGAACCCAGCGGATGTAGAGTCAAACATGGTCCGATGTCCCGATGCTGCTGTGGCGGATAAAATGATTGCTTTAATAGATCAGATCCGAAAGGATGGCGACACCGTGGGCGGAGTGGTAACGTGTGTAGCTCAAAATGTTCCTGCGGGTTTAGGAGAGCCGGTTTTTGACCGTTTGGAAGCCGACTTAGCTAAGGCCATGCTCAGCATCAACGCCACTAAAGGATTTGAGATCGGAAGCGGCTTTGGAGCCACGGAAATGCGTGGAAGCCAGCACAACGACCAAAGCGACGACACTGGAAATCACACTTCGAATCATGCGGGTGGTGTTCAAGGTGGCGTAACAAATGGACAAGACATTTATTTCAACGTGGCCTTCAAACCGGTGGCTACGTTGATGCAGAATCAAAGTGGCGTCGATGATCAAGGCAATGCTGTTTCCGTGAAGGGAAAAGGGCGGCACGATCCATGCGTTGTTCCTCGTGCAGTGCCGATTGTAGAAGCTATGACACTCTTGACTTTGGTTGATCATTTTTTACGCAATCGGACCTCGAAAATCGGTTGAATAGAATGTAATTTCGGAGCCTGAAATGAGAAGCGCCATATCCATATTCGCAATTGTTGCATTCCTTATATCCGGGAATGTATTGGCGCAGCGTGTTTCTACAAAAAGTTTCCTTGTCGACATCAACGCCGAGTGTCTTGGCACAGAGGACAGTAAGGCCTTAAAGCAATTAGAAATTGCCCGTGATCGAAAGAAGAATGACAAGGCAAAACGAATGGACGCGTTGAAAAAGGCCGTTGAAATTGATCCGGATTGTGCGGAGGCGCATTATTATTATGGTCTTGAGCTGCTCAGAACAGCCATGTCTAAACCAGGGATTTCCTTCAAGCCTGCTATTTCGCATCTTCAATCATGTGTCGACATCTGTCCTGACTTTCACTGGGAACCTTATTTCTTCCTTGCATCCTTTGCGAGAGACAATTCCTCTTATGAGGAAGCTGCGGCGCATTATGAAAAGTACTTTGATTTGACAGCCAGTTCACAGGAGCCATTAGATGAAGATCGTGAAGCGCAGATTCAGCTCGACTATGCCTTCGTGAAATTCTTCGCAGATGCATATGCCAATCCAGTTCCATTTGATCCCGTTCAGGTAGAGGGCGTAACAACTGATGAAGACGAGTTTTTGCCTTTGATCGCCCCGGATAATCAGAGTATGTTGGTCACTCGGCGAATAGAACAGCAATCAGAGGTGAAGAGTTCCTATGGCAACGACGAGCGCTATACCGAGAAGTTCATTCAAGCCAAACGAGTCAATGGTGGTTTTGAAAGAGGAGCTTCGTTGCCAAGCCCTTTTAATAAGAACCCTTTGTATCATTATGGGGGCGCATCGTTGAGCTTGGATAACAAACACATCTTTATCACCATATGCATCCCATCCAAAGGAGGGTATAATAACTGCGACATCTACAAAGCCGATCTATCTTACAAGACGGATAAGGAAACTGGGCTGCTTGGGTATCATTGGTCACCGTTGGAAAACATGGGGCCAAATGTTAATACAGAAGACGGTTGGGAATCTCAGCCCAGCATTAGCGCAGATGGCAAGACGCTTTACTTTTGCAGCGCAAGAGCCGATTCAAAAGGAATTGACATCTACTATAGTGAGAAGGACGAATATGGGACTTGGGGAAAAGCGAAGAATATCGGGCCTCCGATCAATACGCCTTATAACGATAAGACGCCTTACATGCATAGTGATTCGCGCACACTTTACTTTGCAGCAGATGGCAGCGAGTACCAGGATGGCCATTTGGGTTTTGGCGGATACGACGTATTCTATACGCGCCAAAACGACGATGGAACTTGGAGTGAGCCAACAAACATTGGTTATCCTATAAATACAGAAGGCGACGAGCAAGCGTTTGTTGTCAGTACCGATGGAAAGTGGGTTTACTATTCATCGAAGCATCCGACATTGAGCCAGAGTATCGATATCTGGAGTTTTGAGCTGTATAAAGAGGCGCGACCGGATAAGGTTGTTTTCGTGAGTGGAAAGCTAAATGATGCCAATGGTGATCCAGCACAGAATGCCACGATAGAACTTAAGTCCATGAAGTCGCAGCAAATAACAAAGGTGGAAGTGGATGCGAACGATGGAGGTTATGCCGCGGTAATAGCGGTGCGCGATGAGGAGGACGTTGTATTGAATGTGAAGGCAGACGGAATGGCTTTTCAATCGAAGCTGATTGAAACGGTGGAACACGATACACCAAAGACAAGCCGCACGGGAGATAGCGAGGCCAACGTGAACACATTCCAAGAAATTGAACTGACAGTAGAGGAAGTGAAGGAAGGTGGCGTGTATCGAATCAACGACATTTATTACAAGACCAACTCGGCCGAGATCAGCCAGCGATCAACCTCAATTCTGAACGAATTCGCCTTGTATCTAAATGAGAATAAGTCCATCAAAATCGCCATTCACGGCCATACGGACAACGTGGGAAGGGCAGATGCCAACCTTTCGTTGAGCACGGATAGGGCGTTCTCTGTGAAGCAGTTTCTAGAATCTAAAGGCGTTTCTGGAAGCCGCATCGAATACCGGGGATTTGGAGAAACCGTTCCGTTTACCACCAACGACACCAAAGAGGGCAGGGCAATGAACCGACGTACGGAGTTTTTAATTACTGGGACCTAAGGTTAGTCATCGACTCTAATACCCGTTATCACTGTCCTTGATGTTGTGTAACCATGGGATTAATAGTGTTCAATGAATAAGGAGTCATCGCCAATAAACTCGCCTCTAGTTCTACGTTGAATTGGTTTGTCCTCATCTCTGGGATCATCAGGAACAGCGTTGGAAATCTTTCCCTTTTTTGAAACTGCATATTCCCGTTCTCTCGAATTAAAGTCGAATAGTAGGATATCCTTCTTATTGAATTTAATAGAGCCTGCATGTGTTTCTGGCAGAGTGGTAGTCCTATCATAGCTTGAAGCCACACCATTTGAGTCAAATCCGACAACGGTTTCCGAGAAACTCTGCTCCGTGAATTCCCACTCACCGATATAATCGTTTCGGGAGTTGAGTGGTCGCTTTTGGCAGCTCATTACTATTAAACTTAGGATTATCAGAATCGCTAAACTGCGAAGAATGTTTCCTTCTGTAATCATCGTTTCACATTTATTGAAGATCAGAATTAGGGTGGTTAACTTAAAGACGATAGGTTCTTCCACTGCGTTTGGCAAGAAAACAAGCTTTACAAATCATATGCAAATGACTAGGCATTAAACACCAAGCATAAACCTCTAAACCTTTTTTGTCTCAACAATATTGAAGTGAGTCTGTAACAACCCGTCTTAGGCTGTTTCTTGTAAACAAGTCGATCCATGAAATAACGGTGATGGTCACAAAATGAGCCCTGCTATTATCGATCGCTTTATACTTATCTGACATTAGATAAACATAGCGATTACTTCTTTCTTGTTGCATACACACGGACAGCATGTCCGCGCTAGCTGGAATTTCACTCCACCGAGATTGGTTGTTAACTCCACCGACTTGTTACCTTTCGCCAACAACTGATTGGGCTCGATAATTTAGTATGTCCACAAATAGAAACATGAAAACGAGGAAAGTCGTCTGAAAACAGAGTGTACCAGATTTATTTTGTTGATCTTGACTTATCATAACTAGGGTGAGCTCTGTGAACTAATATCACAGCTATGTTACACTCTTTTTATCGTGAATTGTATTCTAAACAATCTCATTCAGTACATGGGATTCCATAATTTAAGACAAATGTATCGCGCCTGAAATCATTGACGAGGATATATTCGAATGATCCACTTTGTTTGTAGATCGAATCTCCGGCCTCTATTGATTCAAAAAGTCCGGATTCATCATCGGTTAGAAGATAATCTACATCCGAATCACCAAGATCGATTACTATAACCTTGTCACCTCGGTTTTCCTCATCAATGTACTTCTCGCTAACCTTTACTTTTAAATCTAGTTTTTTTTTACTTAAATAATTTTGACAAAGAATCTCCTCGCCGGTTAGATTAGACAACTTCTCAAAATGTGCAGTTATTTTGTGGAATGCGTATTGACTAAGTGTGATGCCTGTGATTACAAAGGCAATAATTATGACTATATATTTAGTTTTCATATTTTATCTATCGCCAAGTTTGGGCAAGTCTGCTCGCGCGGACGTGTCGTCCGTGCACTATCCATACTCCTTCAATACCTAAATCGTTTTCCATTGCCTTGAAATTAGATCAATTTCCAATATCGAGTCACGTTCTGCATATTTTCTTGCAGAACTGTACATATAATCTTCAGCGAATTCAACAATTCCATCGTTTACAGGATTTTGATGTATGTAATCACTCTTAGACTCAAGAAAAGAGTTACTTCTAATTTCTTCAGCA
>DDCZ01000025.1 GCA_002336485.1 Flavobacteriales bacterium UBA1993 | reverse complement strand
GGCCAATAAATGATTTGGAGGCGGTCTAAACCAAATCGGTCTGATTGTCATGTTTTTTTTTGGGTATGATTTCTGACCTAGAGCCTGCATGTCAAAATCTCCAATGAAGGACCCAAAATCGGGTAAAAGCAAAATAAATATTCTCCATGTTTTTAAAACGATCGTGTGGCCTCGACGAGGCATAATCGGGATCGGACTCGTGCTGATAATAATTAGCAGACTGGCTGGCCTCATTCTTCCCGGTGCGAGTAAGTACCTGATGGATGATGTGATTGTCGGCAAAGATTTAGAGATGCTCAAAATGCTCATATTGGCTGTGGTTGCTGCCATTGTGGTTCAATCCATCACATCCTTTCTATTGACAAGAATTTTGAGTGTTGAGGCGCAGCGACTCATTTCCATTTTGAGAGCTCAGGTTCAACAAAAGATATTGCAGCTTCCAATTCGGTTCTTCGATGAACACAAAAGTGGGGAACTGGTTTCCAGAATAATGACAGACGTTGAAGGTGTAAGAAACATCGTGGGAACCGGGTTGGTTCAATTAATCGGCGGCTTGCTCACATCAGTCATTTCATTGTTCCTACTTATTCAAATAAGTCCAATGATGACCGTTTATGTGCTTGTTCCGGTAGCAATTTTTGCAGCAATTTCGATGAAGGCATTTGGGTACATACGACCGATTTTCCGTGAGCGTGGAAAAATCAATGCAGAGGTTACGGGACGCCTCGTAGAAACCCTTAATGGTGTACGTGTCATCAAAGGCTTTCACGCTGAGCCGCAAGAAGTAAAGACATTCCAGGATGGTGTTGATCGGTTGTTTAACAACGTAAAGAAGAGTCTAACCTCAACGAGTTTGATCACCAGTTCAGCCACGTTCCTTCTGGGATTAGCATCTGCTGGCATTATGGGAATTGGCGGTTATATGATGATCGAAAACGAATTGACTGTTGGTGACTTTTTGGCCTTCACCCTTTACCTTGGATTTATGATTGCACCAATCGTTCAAATGAGCAATATTGGTAGTCAATTGACAGAGGCATTTGCGGGACTAGACCGAACGGAGGAAATCATGAATATGGACCCAGAAGAAGATCCGGCAGTCCGAACACATCATTTATCAAAAATTAATGGCGAAGTTATTTTCGACAACGTTTCCTTTTCTTACGAAGGCGACAACGAAGTTATTCATGGAATAAGCTTGAAGGCACCCGTTGGGTCTGTAACGGCTTTGGTAGGCACCTCCGGCTCTGGAAAGACTACAGTTGCGGGCCTTGCTGCCTCCTTTTTGAATCCAGATTCGGGTAAAATTTATGTAGACGGCGTTGATTTATCAACGGTTTCACTTTCAAGTTACCGTTCTCAACTGGGGGTTGTTCTTCAAGACGACTTTCTTTTTGAGGGTACCATCAGAGAAAATATTTTGTTCCCAAGACCAGAGGCTAGTGATGAAGAACTTAACAAAGCTGTTGACGCCGCATACGTGAACGAATTCTGCGATCGATTTGAGTTAGGGCTAGATACAGTGATTGGGGAACGCGGCGTGAAACTATCTGGAGGTCAACGTCAACGTATTGCGATAGCCAGAGCAATTTTAGCGGATCCTCGCATCCTGATCCTTGATGAAGCCACATCAAACCTTGACACCCAAAGCGAAGCCTACATTCAAGAGAGTTTAGCGAAACTAATGCAGGGAAGGACCACATTTGTTATCGCCCACAGACTAAGTACCATAAGACAAGCCAGCCAGATTCTAGTAATTGAAGGAGGTAAGATTTCGGAGAGCGGAACACATGATTCACTCATTGCAAAGGAAGGTCGATATCACGAATTGTATACGTATCAAGCTCGGATATAGGGCACAAAAAAAGGCCCAACAATGTGGACCTTTCACTCAATTAAACGTTGATTTTACTTCTGCTTTCGAATGATCTTTTCGTCCATTCGAACCAATGCATTTTCTGTAGCATCCTTTATCAATGGCATCAACTCTTTTGTGTCGAAAACACCACCAAGTGCGAACTTGATTTTACCATCAGACTTCTGGCTTACTAATACGTTCAGCATTTTTTTCGCCTTTCTATCTACAATTTTTAAGTGCACATTAGCTTGAACCTTTGCAGTTCCAAAGCCCAATGCCTCTACCATCTTAACTAGCTTGTAGTCAATTCCTACCATCATAATCCCATCCACTTCTGGAAAGGCTTCTAATGCCGCCTTTTGAGCCTTCTTGCTCTGAGCGTGCACTGATTGGTAACCTTCAGGTCGAATCATCCATTCTCCGGAAATTAACGCGCCATCATTCAATGTCTCGTCATAGCCAGCATGGCCTAAAACCTCTGCCTCTGGCATAAAGTCAAAGTCAATATTCTCCATGTACGTCCCAGTAATCTTCTTGTGCAATTCGTCTACGAATGGCTCGATTCTAAAGTCTTCGGAATTTGCAAGTGCATTGATGGCACCGATCATGTTTCCAGTGAAATCAGACATATCAACTTTCTTGCTGCAGTAAACGGATACCATGGCAATGGTTTGACCTGCCTCGGGAGTCGATGTTGGCGTCATAGACATCATGGTAAATCCAAGAACGGCTATGGCTGAGAGTAATTTTGTTTTCATGTTGTTTGTTATTTGGCTGTGAAGCTAACAATCTAACGATGAATGGACATATGAGCGGCACGCACTTTATTTTGACCTCATTCGGTTATTTCGTGCATTGTGCTCGACTTCAGCCAGTCCAAGTTCCTCGAGAAGTGGCGGCAAATACATTCCAAATCTTCCTCTGAAATTCTTTTTCAATCCATACCAGCCACCGATTGGGTTTGAACTAGACCGGCCCCACTCCTCCACCGTATCTGGCTTTGGCTCTTTCTTTTCGTCCGCGCTGCCCAATGCGATCCAATCACCACGATCTTTTAGCATTTGGTTTAAATCATTGATGCACCGATAATCGTAGTGCAAGATGGTTGCCCCAACCGTGCAAACAATTACCTCAATTCCATCTTTATTGGTATCAACATGCATGGTGTATGACGACGAGCCAGGAGGCGTCTTCAACATCCACGGGTTCTCTTTTGTTCTCTTTTCCATAGTTCAACGTATTATAGAATTCCGATTTTTTTATGCTTTGTGTTTGACGTGCGATAAAATCATCCCAACACTTACTGAGAGATTCAGTGAGTCTACCACTCCCAACATAGGTATTGAGATATGGTTGTCCGCGTTAGCAGACCAAAACTCACCTAATCCCTTAGATTCAGCGCCGAAAATTATCGCCGCTTTCGCGCTCGCTTCTAAAACTTTATAGTGCGTGCTTTGATCACTAATGATTGTGGCAAAACTTGTGAGTCCTTGTTCCCTGATCAGTTCTAATGCCTCTTCGTTGGAACAAAAAACAGCATTCACCGAAAGAAAACCTCCTCTGCTATTCCTCAAAACATTTGGATTAAAAAAGTCGATCTCAGTCTCGGTAAGTAGGATGTTTTTGATTCCAACTGAATCGCAGGTGCGGATAATAGCGCCAAGGTTTCCCGGCTTTTCCAAACCCTCTAAAACCACTATCGTGTCCTCCACTTTTACATTCTCCATTTTTCCGCGCCAGGCTTCAGCCAGCAATAAGAAGTTTCCAGGAGTGTTTTGATATGACAATTCATCAAAAAGTGGCTTTGAGAGCAGCATATAATCTTGCTTACCTGCACGATTTCTGACTTCGTCAGAGCTTATATAGGACTCGCAGTAAATGACTTGTCTAATCTTCCTGCCTGACATGATGAGCAGATCAACCTCAGGATGGCCTTGGATAAGAAAAACTCCCTCCTTCTTTCTGGTTCTAGATTTTGAGAGTGACTTCAGGTATTTAAACCTCGGGTTTTGAAAACTTGAAATGGAATCAATCTCTGTCATTGGACCTAGTATCCTCGGTTGTATTTAGTGTTATTTTCTGATGCAAAGACCACGTTTCTGCAGTATGCTCCTATACCTACAAAGTAATACATCTTCCCCTTTCTGGCCTGAATTGCTGCAACTATGCTGAAGGTGAAATATGAAATATTGAATAGGACAACGAATGCAACATAAATCCAAAAATCTTGATCCAATGATAGCTCCTTGAAAAGCCAAATTTTAAGCCCCCAATACAACACACCCCAATTCATCAATGTTGTTGGAATTTGGGCAAGCAGGCTCTGCAGCGAATGGAAGTGAATAAAAGGGCTTTTGTTTTTGTTTGTAAAATAGTAAACGATGGCGGCGATCAGGTTGATAATCGGTAATGGTAGCGCAACGGCAACCGCTGCAAACATCATGAGATAGGCTCCCATGGCGTCTTCACGTTCGCGCTCCGGCAGTTGATCCGGCATCGGAATGGAATGATATTTAATCCCTTCGGTCAATGTGAATCGCTTTAAACTTGATCATCTAATAAGCGCTCACTTGAATCCTCAGGCCCGTCTGGCTCTCCATGAAATGGAGGATACGTATCGGTCATGTAAGCCATATAAAGACTTACTCGTTGGCTCCAGCGAAAAAACGAGACTTGAAAATCAAACATTCCTTTTGGGTAGGAACCCGTAAACAGCACGGCCCACCAGCCAATGAAGTTGACAAACACCACCGCGATTGACAACAGTCCCAATACAATTCCGTGAGGAATAATTACATATAGCCAGCCGAATAAAAATCGAATTAGAACTGACGATCGAGAAATGTTTTCAGGATATGTAACATCAAATTCAACGCCCTCATGTTCATGATCCAATCCAAACTTCGGATAACCATCAACCAAATTGTAGATACTGGCATTCACTCTGATATTCCAGCGCATAAACTTCACTTGAAACTCAAACCAAGACTCAGGATATCGGCCTGTAAACATGATGACCCAAAAACTGAGGAAGCTCAGGATTGACGCTGCGATTGAAACAAACAGCAAAATTATCATGTGTGGAATCAAGATATAAAGCCATCCAAAAAAGGTTCTTAGCAGTAATTCACCACGGGAGTATTGATCCTGCCGTTGAATATTGAAAGTCATCATAGGTGTTGAGGTTAATTGGTTAAGTCAATATTAATCGAAACGGGCATATTTTAGCTTTCACTTTTTATGAGCGGTATACTTAACCTATAAGCGTACTTATTCGTCAATAGCAAAACCTCTAACCATGCTAAGAGCCATATTAACTTTCCTGTTAGCTCCGATCTTCTGTATCAATGTGTTTTCCCAAGACCATTACTATCCAAACACAGTATATCCCGATAGCACACTATCCTTCGGAACATGCCCATTTGACTCCACAAAACAGATTTGGAAATACGATGGATTTACAGTCTATCAAACACAGAACAACATGCCTAACGGCCCTATTGATTCAAATTACTGCATTAACATGGGAAAAGATGGAGACCGCCATTACGCGATTGATGGCTGGAACTCGGCACCAGGGCGACCAATCTTTATTAAGTGGAAACCAACAGCAACAATAAAAGGACGCTCGTTTGAATCACACTCTTTAATTGAATTAAATACAGCAATCATTTCGAAACGTGAAAGTCATTTTAACGATTCGAGCGACTGTGCTTTTGGAGACTGCCTTGGGGTTTCGAGCAGTATCCGAAAGCAAGTGTCGTTGGACAGCCAGCTCTTGAGTGAAATTGAAAGTGACCTAGATTATTTGTCGTCAAACCAAAATGGAACCTATGCCTATTTCACCTCCAAATGTCACCCAAGTGAAAAATATGATAGCATAGCATTTGATTCCTTAATGATATCGGTGCAACTCGAAGCTACAGACTCCTTTCGAATAAGCCATTCCCTTTCATCTTTTGGGACAGAGGCATATCTTATCGACACTTCAGAACTTGAAGGTGCACGAATCGATTCTGTGTCATACCAGTTTGGAAACAGCATTGGCAGCAACTACGTGTTTAATTACTTGTTTGGCCATTATTTACCCGGAACACCATCAAATTCGAACATCGCATTTTTTGATTTTGTTCCTTCTCCAAATACCGATTCGGCCATCGGTATTAATGTTGAGTTTATGAATTACGTAGCGCTAATCACCGAATCGTTTGTCCAGTTTCGAGGCGGCTTGCCTAAGCTCGATACAAATAGGCACACATTGAATGTGATTAACAACGGGGCTGATCATTGCATGTATTGGTTTGGGGAACGCGTATTCGCGAAAAACACAAATCTGATTCACAAAAAAGGAGGAATATACCCTGATGCGGGCGCCTGTACTATGTTTAACTCTGGGTCGAACCTAATCATCGACACGGATTCAAAGCTTTTCTATGGATATGAAGGAAAAGGTATGCTGGCAGTCAAGCCCGAGTCTCGCATAAAGCTGCGTCCAGGAAGTTTACTCTCACTCTCTACCATGCTGGTATTGCTCGATGATGTTCAATCGGATCAACACCGGTACCGCATTGAGATTCCAAAGGGGGCCAAACTTGAGTTTCGCGAAAATTCCAAAATCAGTACCCAGTACTGTTCCAATTCTGATACGAAAGTTGAAATCATCATGATGGGTGGAGAGATAGATTTAAGTGGCTTGGATGAGGACTCCAGACAAAAAGTGATCGTTCGTTTCCCTTCCTCAACAAATGCTCAGACTGCAGCGCTAAGGCTTGTAAATAATCCCGTTCAGGATGACCTAATAATATTTGTCGAAGCCCAATCAGAATCGGAAGTTGCACTTTTAGTTTACGCCATGGACGGCACATTGATACATCAATCGACGCAATACTTGGCATCGGGCAACAATAAGTTGCATGTAGATTGCCGTCACCTCTTACCAGGAGCATATATTATTAAAGCCAAAAACCAGGCTTTAGCAAGCGGATTAAAAATGATTAAGCTCTGATAAACATCAATTTATCGCAAATCAGCTTTTATTAGCGTCAAGAAATACTCTATTCGATTAAATTCGCGGACAAACATTTACATTCCATGGATTTTGATCTTATAGTATTAGGAAGTGGCCCAGGCGGATACGTAGCAGCCATTAGAGCATCGCAACTCGGTTTGAAAACAGCAATTGTTGAGCGTGAATCGCTTGGCGGTATATGCTTAAACTGGGGTTGTATTCCAACAAAAGCACTTCTAAAAAGCGCTCAGGTCTTTGATTATTTAAATCATGCTGGAGACTACGGCATTACCGTTTCTGACCATAAAGCGGATTTCAAGTCAATTATTGGCAGAAGTCGAGATGTTGCTGGAAGCATGAGTAAGGGCGTAGAGTTTCTCATGAAAAAGAATAAAATCGAAGTTATCATTGGTACAGGCAAGCTGAAGGCTGCAGGTAAACTTGAGGTGACCGATGACAAAGGCAAGTCAAAAGAGGTGACTGCGAAAAGCATCATCGTTGCAACGGGTGCTCGATCCAGAGAGCTTCCTCACATTAAGCAAGACGGTAAAAAGATTATTGGATATCGCGAAGCAATGACCCTTCCAACCCAACCAAAGAAAATGGTTGTTATGGGATCCGGCGCCATCGGTTCTGAGTTTGCATATTTCTATCAGACACTGGGCACAGAGGTTACGCTTATCGAATACTTAGACAACATTGTTCCAGTTGAAGACGAAGAAGTAAGCAAGCAACTTGGCCGAAGCTTCAAAAAGTCTGGAATGAGTGTTATGACCGGCACCGAGGTTACTGAGGTAAAAACTTCCGCGAAAGGTTGCACGGTTAATTACAAAGACAAAAAAGGCGAAGGCACTATTGAATGTGATGTAGTTCTTTCGGCAGTAGGAATTGTTGCGAATATTGAAAACATAGGATTAGAGGATGTTGGAGTTGCTACCGATCGAGGAAAGATCATGGTAAACGAATACTATGAGACCAACATCCCGGGTGTATTCGCTATTGGCGACTGTGTGCCAGGTCAAGCACTAGCGCATGTAGCATCAGCTGAAGGAATTATTTGTGTTGAAAAAATTGCTGGTCAATCTCCTGACGCACTTGATTACGGAAACATCCCTGGATGCACGTATTGTTCACCAGAAGTTGCAAGTGTTGGTTTAACAGAAAAAGCAGCAAAAGAGGCTGGATACGAATTGAAAATCGGAAAATTCCCTTTCAGCGCATCTGGAAAGGCGAAAGCCTCAGGTCACTCAGATGGTTTTGTCAAACTAATTTTTGACGCGAAGTACGGTGAACTCCTTGGAGGCCATATGATCGGAGCCAACGTAACTGAATTGGTTGCTGAGTTGGTCGCTGTTCGAAAACTTGAGACAACAGGTCACGAGTTGATTAAAACAGTGCACCCACACCCTACTATGAGTGAAGCCATTATGGAAGCTGCCGCTGCGGCTTATGATGAAGTTATTCACCTATAGAACTCACTAATAAATTAGAAAGCCTTGATCAATTTGATTAAGGCTTTTTTTTTGGCTGGTTTTAATTGATGCTAAAATTATATTTGCAGCCGCATTTCCGAGGTAGCCCAGACGGTTAGAGCGCAGGATTATTTCATGATTCTCGCAACTGTCTTAAGGCGCGAGATGGATTGGAAAGACATATAATGGCGAGGTAGCTCAGACGGTTAGAGCGCAGGATTCATAACCCTGAGGTCGGGGGTTCGATTCCCCCCTTCGCTACGAAGTAGCGAGAAGGCCTTCACTAATGTGAAGGCCTTTTTTGTTTCGCAGAAATAAACATGGGATGAGAAGTTTATCCTGAGCGAATTGAAAGAGAGCCGAAGGGATCCCCCCTTCGCTACGAATAAAAGACTAGCTTTTGCTGGTCTTTTATTGGTTAAGATGAGTTTCTCAACCTACATACTCTATTCAAAAAGTCACAACCGGCTTTATATAGGACAGAGCAGTGACTACCTTAGGACAGAGCTGTGACTATCTCAAGAGATTTGAATGGCACAACGAGCTCTCTAAAAAGATATTTACCGTCCGATACCGACCTTGGGAAATATTTCATGTCGAACATTTTGAAACAAGAAGTGAAGTAATCCAACGAGAGCGTTTCTTAAAATCCGGACAAGGGCGAGCCTGGATTAGATCCACTTTGATAAAATAGCGTGGATTCATATCCGCCTCTGGCGGACGGGGGTTCGATTCCCCCCTTCGCTACGAACTAGCGAGAAGGCCTTCACTAATGTGAAGGCCTTTTTTGTTTCGCAGAAATAAACATGGAATGAGAAGTTTATCCTGAGCGAATTGAAAGAGAGCCGAAGGGATCCCCCCTTCGCTGCGAATATGAGACTGGCTTTTGCTGGTCTTTTTTTGGTTGACAGCAAATCTTAACCTACCACTTAAAATCTCTGTATTGATTATTCACTCAAAAGTTTATATTGCAAGCCTTGAACAAAGACAGAATAATAGAATAGGAAATGGCGGATAAGCAAAAAATCGAGTTGGAATTTTCGGTAAAATCATCCGTTAGGATTCTTTATCAGTGTTTGTCTACGAGCACCGGCCTATCTGAATGGTTCGCCGATGATGTTACAATTAAGAATGATCAGGCTAGGTTTGAGTGGGACGGCAGCGTCGAAGAAGCCAAAATCCTAGGTAAGAAACAAGACCTCTTTATCAAGTATCAAATGCTTGAAGATGAAGGCACTGACTACTATTTTGAATTCGCCATCCGCATAGATCCACTTACAGGAGATGTTGGATTATTTGTCACTGATTTCGCGGAAGAAGATGAAGTTGATGAGCAGTCTCGACTGTGGGAATCTCAAATCAATGAGCTACGTCACATCCTCGGCGGGTAATTTTAACATCGTCGCTATCTATCTTTGCTTCACAGAATAGAATTCTTGAAGAAACTTCACATCCTTATAATCAAGTCCTACTTAGGACCGTTCATTCTTACGTTCTTCATTACGCTCTTCATTTTCGTAATGCAGTTTTTGTGGAAGTACATTGACGAGCTTGTCGGTAAAGGACTGGAGTGGTACCTCGTTGCTGAATTGCTTTTTTATGCTTCGGCCAACCTAGTTCCAATGGCGCTGCCACTTGCCATACTTCTTGCGTCCATTATGACCTTCGGTAGTTTCGGCGAACACTACGAACTGGTAGCAATGAAGTCTAGCGGCATGGGTTTGTTTAGAATCATGTTTCCACTGTTGCTCGTAACCCTTTTCACTAGCATGTCGGCGTTCATGTTCACCAACTACATCTGGCCCAAAGCCAATCTTGAGTTTGCCACACTTTTATATGACATTCGGCACAAAAAGCCAGCCTTCGATATCACAGATGGCACTTACTATAGCGGCATCGAGGGTTATGTGATTCGAGTGGCCAAGAAGGACCCAGATGGCCAAGGATTAAACGACATCCTCATTTATGATCACACAAACGAAAAAGGTGGCAATCCGCATGTAATTAGAGCCGAAAAGGGTCGAATGGAAATGAGCGCTGATGAACGCTACCTGCTTTTCGAGCTGGAGAATGGGTCGAGCTACGAAGAACTTGAAGGAGAAAACAAACCGCATATTCTTTCCGAGTTTGACTCCGAAATTATGCGCTTTGACTTAAGCGGATTTGAGATGGAGCGTACGGATAAGGAGATTTTTAAGGACAATTATCAAATGCTCACCCTTGGGCAATTGGAGGAAGCAATCGATTCGCACTCCGTGCGTCATGTCCGAAAAAAACATGAACTCGATGCAAACATCATCAATCGCACAATCAAGATTAAGGATCTCGATTCGGTGAAAAAAACGTTAGTAACGGACAGCGCCATGATTGCCCAATTCGAGCATTTTGTAGATATACGCCAAGATCAATTTATGGAAACGGCCATTTCCAACCTCCGACAGACCAAAACAAACCTCGGGTCCAAGGGCGAAATACTGGCCGGTTCGCTGCGCAACATAAATAGACACCTGATTGAATGGCATAGGAAATTCACCCTCTCCATTGCGTGCATTATTCTATTCTTTATTGGCGCTCCCCTTGGCGCTATTATTCGAAAAGGCGGATTGGGCCTACCAGTAGTCATCTCTGTCTTATTCTTTCTAGCCTATCACATTACTTCAATCACGTTTGAAAAGCTGGCCAAACAAAATGAAATTGAGGCAGGCAAGGCCATGTGGGTCGCTACAATAATCTTATTGCCTATCGGACTCTACCTTACGTATCAAGCAAGCACCGACAGTAAGATTCTAGACCTTGAAACCTACACAAAAGGCATCGAGCGCATATTCAAAATATTCAAACGCAAAAAGCGGCTAACGACTCCAGAATAATTCATTTATGAAATTAATGGTCGTTTTAAGCAGAGTTCCATGGCCCCTTGAAAAGGGTGACAAGTTACGCGCCTATCATTTCATTCGAGAATGGTCAAAGGATCATGATGTGGCACTTTTTTGTTTGACTGACTCGAAGGTTGACCCGAAGGCCGAAGCTAAGTTAAAGGAGATCTGCACCGAGGTTCACATTCAACGCCTATCGCGACTTAACATCCTCATTCGATTGGCAAAGGGAATGTTCAACCCTCTTCCTTATCAAGTCAGTTACTTTTATTCGAAGGGAGCTCAAAAAGCATTTGATCGATTCCTAGATCGAAATGTTCCAGACCATATTTTTTGCCAACTGGTTCGTACGGCTGAATACGTAAGAAAGTATACCATCATCCCTAAGTCCCTTGACTACATGGATGCTTTTTCGGTCGGAATGTGGCGTATGGCCAAAGGTGCCTCATGGCCTCTTTCTATGCTCATGAAACTCGAATCGAAACGCCTCGAAAACTACGAGGGTATCGTTCAAGACGAGTTCACACATCGGTATATCATTTCAAATCAGGACAAGGAGCAACTCATACATTTAAGGGACTTAACCGTCGTAGCCAATGGAATAGATCCAGCTTTACTTGAGGCCCAGTCCGCCTCTCAGAAAAGTAAAAAGTACGATGTCCTTTTTACTGGAAACATGGCCTATCGACCAAATGTAGAAAGCGCGAAATTTCTAGTGAATGAGATAATGCCCATCGTCTGGTCAAAATACCCAGACGCAATTCTGTGCTTGGCAGGTGCAACACCAACTCCTCAAGTACGATCACTTGCCTCTGAAAAGGTAATCGTAACCGGGTGGGTCGATGACATTGCGGAGGTATATAGAAATGCAAAAGTCTTTGTGGCTCCGATGATTGTAAACACCGGGTTACAAAACAAACTGTTGGAAGCCATGGCCCTTAACGTTCCCTCGGTGACGACGTCGTTGGCAAACAATGCCCTTATGGCAAAATCAAACGATGAAGTATTAATCGGAGATACTCCGAGCGAATTGGCCATGCATATTTCGAATCTATTAGAAAATGAAGCGCTTCGTACCGATCTTGCCCGCAGAGGAAATAGTTATGTAATCGCCAACTTCAGTTGGTCTAAATTCGCTCAAAACATTTCGCAATCTTTTTGACATGGATACAATTAAGATGAATTTTCGGTTTACTGATGTCTCGGCAAGCAACGTGTACGACTCTCTGCTTAACTCAGACACCCATTCTGCATTTACGTCAAGCCACTGCGTTTGTTCTAACCGAGTAGGGGCATCATTCTCAGCGTATGACGCATACATAACGGGCCAAAATGTCGAGCTTATCGAGAAAAGCAAGATCATTCAGACGTGGCGCACAACGGAGTTTCCCGAGGGTTCAAAAGATTCGGTTCTCGAAATTGAACTTGAAGAGCAAGGTACTGACTGTGAACTTACGCTAACCCAAACTCAGATTCCTGAAGGACAAGGAATCCGCTATAAGAATGGATGGACGGAACACTACTTCGAGCCCATGCAAGCCTATTTCGCAGAGAACGCTTAACCCATATCGCCTTATCAACATCGTTGGTTAATTACTTGTTGCGGATATTTTCAAAATTTGGTGCTTCAAGTCCTAACTTCGAGGGTAGTAACAAGAAACTATGCCCGCAAAAAAGAAGCCTGCTAGAAAAATATTTGTTCTAGATACCTCTGTAATTTTACATGATCATCAGGCAATCAACAATTTCGAAGAGCATGACATTTGCCTTCCCATCACCGTTTTAGAAGAACTTGATAATTTCAAACGAGGCTCGGATAGCAAGAATTACGAGGCACGAGAATTTATTCGCTTAATAGACAGACTCAGCGCCAACTTCACGTTGCAAGAATGGATTCCTCTTGAGGGCAACAAAAAAGGGAAATTCAAAATCATTTTAACCAATGGTAACCTGAAGGTGGATGCAGAACGAATTTTCGCGGACAAAAAGGCCGATCACAAAATTCTCAACACGGTTTTGCACTTAGCTGAAATCGAAAAAGAAGCAAAGGTTGCGCTTGTGACCAAAGACATTAATCTTAGACTTAAAGCAAAGGCGCTAAACTTACAGGCAGAGGATTATGAAACAGGGAAAATTGAGGATATCGATGACCTGTATAAAGGAAACGCCACTATTGACAACGTAGATAGTGACTATATACGAAAGCTGTATACTGCTGGATTCACCGATGACTTGAGCGTAGTTTCAAAATTGATCGACAACCATTATTACATTTTCAAAAATGGAAAGACCTCTTCCCTAGCCTATTACAATCCATTGACGTCGCTTTTAGAGCGAGTTGAGAAACTCTATTCGTACGGTATAAAGCCACGAAATGCTGAGCAGACCTTTGCGATGCATGCCTTAATGAATCCCAATATTAAGTTGGTAACGATGCAAGGTGTGGCAGGAACTGGTAAGACATTGCTTGCTCTCGCAAGCGCATTAGAACAGCGAAAAGAATACGCGCAGATAATCCTTGCCCGCCCAATAGTTCCATTGAGCAACAAGGATATAGGCTTTCTGCCCGGTTCGGCAGAAAGAAAGATTGACCCATATATGCAGCCATTATGGGATAATCTTGAGTTTATAAAAAGTCAGTTTAATGAGACCGAAAAGCGTCATAAACAGATTATGATCGCACTAAAGGAGAAGAAAATCGAGATAACGCCTTTGGCATTCATTCGCGGAAGAAGTTTGAGTAATGTGTTCTTCATTATCGATGAAGCCCAAAACTTAACCCCACACGAGGTGAAAACAATCATTACAAGGGCCGGGGAAAACACGAAGATTATTTTCACGGGCGACATCAGGCAAATCGACACACCATATCTTGATGAACAATCCAACGGGCTTAGCTATATTATCGATCGATTAAAGGGCAATCACTTATTTGCGCATGTTTCATTAACGAAAGGTGAACGATCCGAGTTAGCTAATTTGGCAAACGAATTACTCTAGAATAATTCATGACTGATACATCAATGCACGTTAAGCGCTGCCCTGAGTGCGACGAATGGACCGACGCAAAACTTGACAATTGCACTCATTGTGGATTTCCGATCCATGAGGCTCGACGATCTGAAATAAAAAAGAGACGCCAGGTTGACGACATTCATATCCCGATTTGGAGAATAAACAAGGACGATCCCTTTTGGCTTAAGATATTCAAGAGACCCGTGCAGCTTGTCCAGTTGGCCCTGTACTCAATAGTTGCATTTTTCATTTACTTGGCAACAGCCTTCGCACATTGATACAACGCCTCATTATATGGTATGTGCTGTTTTCAGGGGCGTTTCTTGGATTCAAAGTCGTGGAGCAAAAAGCTTGGGTACCCTCATTTTTTCATTCCTATTTTGAAGACTTAATTGCCGTACCGATCGTATTGTTCAGTGCCTTACTCTTTATTCGCTTGGTTCTTCCAGACCAGCAGCACTATGCTATTTCGAAGAAACAAATCCTAATTATCACTACTATATTCGTAGTGCATTTCGAACTGCTAATGCCCGCGCTGAGCCATCGGTTTGTTTCAGATCCACTAGACATTATCGCTTATGCAATCGGAAGCACCGCATTTTGGCTAATTCAAAAAGGGACGAAATCAGGAATGTTCGCTCAGAATCTGCAAAATCCGTGAAACTGCGGGGCAGATTTTCGCATTCTTTCGTGTTAGGTTCAAAATCGAAGCTTGCCCTGGGGCATCGGTATGAGGAAATGCACGACACGCTCTTGGTCGAAACGCATAAATGGAGCACGCGTTATCCTCTTCAAGAAAGGGACAAGGCATAGACTTGAAGACCAAATCGTCGTCTTCGTCTCGTCTTAAATACTCCTGAACGAAGTTTTTCTCCGTCATTTTAAGTTTTGATGAAATTCTTTGCACGTCTGGAGGGGTCAAAAGTGGCCCTGTTGTCTTACAGCAATTGGCGCAACCCAAGCAATCTATCTCATTAAAAGCCTCATTATGTGCGGAATGAACAACACGATCTAAACTTTTCGTTTTTTTCAACGTAAGCAGCTTTTTGGTCAATAATTTCTTATTACTTTCCGACCACTGAATCAGACTTTTATATTCTATTTTCACAGCGGTAAAAGAATGATTTAATCATGAATAGTAATAATTCAAAGATTTATTGAATTTTTGCGCCATAACGGATGACTGAGAACAACACTAAACTTGCGTTTGATCTGATTTATGAATCAGGTAAATCGATTGATACGGATCAGTTTCTGTTTGCCTGTCGCGGCAACTTCAACTCTTCAATAACAGATAATATCCTTTTTCTGACTGAGGGAAATCTGTTAAGTCTTGATTCTCCAAAAATTGCAAAACGGTTGTACTATCTGATGGTCGAAGGACTTCAGAATATTACCAGACATCAACATTATGCTAATGATGGAAGTGCCTATGAAGGCGGTTTATTCATTATCAATCGACACGAAGAAGCATATAGCATTACTTACGGTAACTGGGTAGCTGGAGACATTAAGGAAATGCTTGAAGAGCGTCTAGGCACCATTCAAAATAAAGAAGCTGCTGAACTAAAGGAATACTACCTCGAGATTCTAAACAACAGCGGATTCTCATCAAAAGGAGGTGCAGGTTTAGGCCTTGTTGATATGGCCAGAAAGTCTTCCGGTAAACTGAGCTATGAGTTCGTTCCAGTGGACGATGGATACTTCTACTATTTGAATTTATGTATTGCCATTGATAAAGAGACGTTTGATGAGACACTTGTTGATGGCTATCTAAAGCGCGCCATTGAAATCCATAATGAAATGATTGAGTGCGACGCTCAAATAATTTTCAAGGGACTTCTAAACGAGGATAATGTCAACCATTTATCCAATCAAATAGACACCACTTTCAGCGATGATCCAGAGAAAGATGGCCTTGGAATTGTCATGACTGAGTTATTAAGAAATGTGGCAAAACACGCATACAATAGATTTAATCAGGTAGGTAAGCCTGGAGTCTTTATGTTGCAAAAGATTGAAACTGGGTTCTGTATGCTTTCTGGTAACTTCATTCTTGCAGAAGCACAAGATTCTCTTAATCAAGTGATGGACAAGATCAATATTGCAACTTCTAAGGACATCAATAGTTTCTTATCCGTTAACGCTAATGAAGCGGCTACGACAGGAAAGGGCTTAATGCAGCTACGGAAAATTAGCGGTCACAGTATTAAACATGAGATCTATATGCATGATGCAACGCCTCCATTTTTCATATTGCAAATTCAATTGTCAAAATAGACGATTAAATTCTCTGCATACTTTACCTTTACGCTTTAATGATCTTCACCTCGCCATCGTTTTTATGGGCGCTCGGTTTTCTAGCTATTCCGATCATTGTTCACCTTTTCCAATTTCGCAGATTTCGTAAAATTCACTTCCCAGACGTTAGTCTGTTAAAAGAAGTTCAGACAAAATCGCAGGTCAAGAACAGACTACAGCACTTACTAATTCTATTCACGAGAATGGCTTTCCTAGCCTTTCTGGTAATGGCCTTTGCTGAACCCATCATTCCCAGTAACACAGACAACTCGAAGGACGCACCATCCTTCGTAAGCATATATATTGACAACTCCCTGAGCATGCAGAACCGCCAGGAACAAATGCATCTATTAAGCATTGCTAAACAAGATGCGTATGCCATTGCCGAAGCCTACCCTCCAGAAACAAAATTTCAATTGATTACAAATCGATTTTCTTCTGAAGAAAGGCGCTTTTATGATCGCGCATCGGTTACTACACTTATTGATGGAGTCGCCTTTTCCCCATTTTACAAATCACTTGATGAAGTTTTAGCTTTTCACACGAACTCGAAATCTGATATCTCTGGCGGTGCGTCTATCCAATACCTTTTATCTGATTTTCAAACGATTGGTATGAACGAGGCTTTAAGTTCCGACACCAATACGCAATTTCGAATCGTCAATTATCAGGGCTTCTATGAGCAAAACATTTCAATTGACTCGGTCTGGATAAATGAGCCAATCGTACAAACAGGAATGGAATTGCAGATATTCTATCGTGCAACCAATCATGGGGCATCCATTCAGCGGTCAGTGCCGATTTCACTTTCGATAAATAAAAGGGACATCGGCGGCGTGGTTATCGATATCCCAGCAAACGGTTTTCGAGACACATCCATAAGTGTTGTGGTAGAAAACACATGGTCTAATATAGAGGGCCAGATAGAGGTCGATGATCAGCCCATCGAATACGACAACAACATGCTATTCAGCATTGATGTCAAAGATGAAATTAAGGTCACAGAATTGTACAACAGCGGATCGAATCGCGACCCCTTAAAACGTTTATTTGAATCAGAAGAATTTGATTATCAATCAATAAACGCCGATCAATTAAACTCTGAAAACATATCATCAAGCGACCTACTAATCATCAACGAGGTGCAGGCATTCAATAGCGGAATTGCCTATTTGGTTACTGAAAACGTGAACCGTGGCGGCAACGTCCTATTCATACTACCTGAGAATTTAAGTAAGGAGAAACAAGAGCTGATGGAGGTGGAATATGATTTCGACTTCGTTAAGTGGGATACCTCCAATTTAGTCGTTAACGCCATCAACACAAACGATGTATTGTATCGAGAGGTTTTCGAAAACCAACCAAAGAATTTAAACCTTCCTAGTGTTAAGGCGCATTGGAGAGTCAGTGGGAACGGACTTAACCCCATTCTCACTTTGTTCGACGGCTCTCCATTACTTGTTTCTAAATCACTTGGCAATGGCAAGCTCTATTTTGTTTCTGCGCCATTGTCTGGTGACGCCACAAACTTCCATAACCATGCACTTTTTGTTCCTACAATAGCCAATATGAGCTTCTATTCTGGTCATGCCAAGAAGTTGGCATATACTATTGGCGAAAGCAAAATTGAAATCGGTGCAGGAATTCCAGAGCGTTCTCAATTGATATCCGACGACAAAAAGAACTCATTTTACCCCCAACGAGTGTATGACGGACTGCTGATTAACGATCAGATTACAAAGCCATCCATATATACGCTCAAAATGGACACATCCATTTTCGGAAGGTTTGCATTCAATTTAGCGCGCACAGAGAGCCAAGTTTCAAAAACAACGGACGATGAAGTAATGGCTGTGTTTGAAAACGCAGGACTCGAGACAGCGCTAATTGACACTAAGGAAAATATGACCACCACAATCAACCAAGCTGAATTTGGCACCGCCTTGTGGCTCCCCTTTCTTATTATAGCACTTCTGTTTCTAATATTTGAATCCATTCTGATTAAGTTGTTTCGAAGATGAAAACCCTAATAAAGCAAGTTCAGTTAGTCTACCCAAATCATCCAGTAAACGGAAACAATATTGACATTCTAGTGGAGGATGGAACGATAGTCGCCGTTGGTGAGGCTTTAGTTAATGTTGAATTCGACACGGAAATAAAATCGGATAATTTGATTTTGTTGCCAGGTCTGATCGACATGCAATGCGCTGTTGGAGAACCTGGTTTTGAAGACAAAGAAGATCTATCGACAATAGACAAGGCGGCACAAGCAGGAGGCTTTAAAACCATTGTGGTGTTACCTACTACGGAACCGGTAATTGACAACAAGTCCCAAGTCAACTTCATTCAGAGCCACTCAATGGAATTAAGGACAAAAATCCAGTGCTACGGGTCCATTACAAGAGGTGCTCAGGGCAAGGATTTAAGCGAGTTATTTGACTTGCATAGCAACGGAGTTGTAGGTTTTAGCGATGGGAAAAATGCCGTGTCAGATGTGAACCTTATGAAGCGCGCATTGGAATATGCTAAAAGCTTTAATGGAATGATTTGTTCGTATCCTCACGACGAACGCATTAACCCAGGTGGAATGATCAATGAAAGCGCTTCTAACGCCCAACTTGGCATCAAGCAAACACCGGGGCTTGCAGAAGAAATCATGCTTAACAGGGATCTGTTCTTACTAGATTACACAAAAGGCCGATTGCACGTGAGCACGATAAGCACAATGGGAAGTGTCGAATTAATTCGAGCCGCAAAAGGTAACTCGCAAAACCTCACAGCGGGTGTGGCATTGCACAACCTGCTCTTTAATGAAACGGCTTTAAGTGGGTTTGATTCAAATTTTAAAACGCAGCCGCCCTTACGGGGTGAATCAGACAGGAAGGCATTGATTGAAGCGGTGATCGACGGCACCATCGACATTCTGGTAACCGATCACACGCCTGAGAATATTGAAAACAAGGATCGTGAATTTGACCACGCTTCATACGGGATGACCATGTTGGAAACAGCATTATCATTGATAAACACGCACCTTAAAGATCTACCCTGGGATTGTGTAGCACAATCGATGAGCCTTGCACCAAGAAAATTGTGTAACCAGGCCCTTCCAGTGCTTATGGCGGGTGCGGATTTTGATTTCACATTGTTTGACAAGGATGAAGTGTGGGTATATGACGCTAAAACGTGTCAGTCTAAATCTACCAACTCTCCATATTTTGGATCAGAGCTACAAGGAAGGGTAATTCCGCTTTAATCTACTTCGATGGTTAATCCATCATAGGCTATTTCGACTCCATCGGGCAACTCTTCTGAAACCAGATCGTGTCGGCCCATTTGATGACTAATGTGAAGTAAATAGGTTTTTTCAGCTTTTATCTCTCTTGCGATATCAACCGCCTCCTGCAACGTGAAGTGGCTTATGTGCTGCGTTTTTCTCAGCGCATTTATAACCAAGACTTTAGGTGATTGAATCTTGGGCCAAGTTTCTGACGGGATCATATTTGCGTCCGTTATATATACGAAATCTGAAATCCGAAAACCATGCACTGGCAACTTGTGATGCTTCACCTCTAGTGGTTGAAACGATAACGCATTTATACTAAACGGTACATCCGTAATTCGCTCAAATTGAATTTCTGGAACACCTGGATACTTTGTTTCGGCAAATGCATAGTGAAAGTCATTTCTCAAAGCCTGCTCTACCCTTTCGCTTGCCCAAACGGTTATTGATTTCTTGCCAATGAAATTATAAGCACGTACATCATCCAAACCGGCCGTGTGATCTTTATGCTCATGCGTAAAAACCAAAGCATCCAATGAATCCACGTGATGCGTCAGCATTTGCATTCTAAAATCGGGTCCGCTGTCGATAACAACGTTGTGCCCCTCGTGCTGAATTAGAATACTCGTACGCAATCTATTGTCGCGTGGGTCCGAGCTAGTGCATACATCACATTTGCATCCTATTACGGGCACACCCATTGAGGTGCCTGTACCTAGAAAGGTGATTTTCTTAGGACTATGCATTAAGCCATCACTGGTAGGGCGTAAATATCCTTTAGCTTTCTTACAGCAAAGTCCACCTCTTCCATTGTATTGTTCTTACTAAATGAGAATCGAATTGAAGGTCGATTTGGATTTGAGCCAATCGCAGTAAGAACGTGTGAGCCAACATCGCTTCCCGAGCTGCATGCGCTTCCACCAGAAACGCTAACACCTTCTATGTCTAAATTGAACAATAACATTTCCTTTTTATCAGTCTCTGGAAGACAAACATTTAGCACAGTGTATAAAGATTCGCCATAAGCATCCCCATTAAAGGCCATTCCAGGGAATTCTTCTTGAAGCCTCTCCGCCATGTGCATTTTCAACCCTTTAATGTATGACGTGTGTTCGTCGAGGAGCTCATAGGCCAAATCAAGCGCTTTTGCCAACCCCATAATTCCATAAACATTCTCCGTTCCGGCTCGAATTCCACGTTCTTGCGATCCACCTCTAATGATTGGGTTAATCTTTAAACTGCTATCGACGTACAGGAATCCACTCCCCTTTGGTCCATGAAATTTATGTCCAGCACATGTGATAAAGTGTACATAAAGTTCACTCACATTAAGCTCATAATGCGCGATAGTTTGAACCGTGTCACTGTGAAATATCGCGTCATGATCGCGGCAAATCTCACCAACCTCTTTTATTGGCAAGAGATTTCCCAATTCATTATTCGCATGCATTAATGAAACAAAGCTTCGCTCATTCTCGCTAAGCAAACGTTTTAAATGATCTAGGTCAATGTGTCCATTCTCGTGCACATCAACAATTGACAATTTGATCTTCCCTTCTCTGGCCAATTCTTCAAGCGGATATAAAACGGCATGATGCTCAATAGCCGAGGTAATGCAATGTTTAATCCCGAGGTCTTTTACGCTGCAAAGGATTGCCATATTATCAGCCTCCGTGCCACCGCTGGTGAAGACAATCTCGCCTGGTTCGGCATGTATATGGGCCGCTACCCTTCGTCGGGCGAGGTCAATGGCAGCTCGCGTTTTTCTTCCAAATGCATGCGTCGAGCTTGGGTTACCAAAATCTTCGCGCATGTATTTCAGCATTTCGTCGATCACAATCGGATCCAATGAAGTTGTTGCGGCACTATCAAAGTATATGCTCATTCGTTCTAGATTAATGCGGTTAATTCCTTTTCGAAACGCTCGGCAAGGTCTGTTGCGTTTTGAAGTGTAGTGCTTTCAGTGTAAATTCTAATTATGGGTTCAGTGTTCGATTTTCGCAAATGCACCCATCCTTCTTCGAAGTCAATCTTAAGTCCGTCTATCGTATCAATGTTTTCTGATTGATAGCGCTCCTCCATTTTCTTGATCAACTCATCTGGCACCATACCAGCACGAAGTTGGACCTTATTTTTCGCCATATGATACGATGGGTAGCTTGCTTTAAGCTCGGACATTGATTTACCCTGTTTCACATAATGCGACAAGAACAATGCGATTCCAATCAGAGAATCACGGCCATAGTGCAGATCGGGTACGATTATACCACCATTCCCTTCGCCACCTATAACAGCGTCAACGTCTTTCATTTTACGCACCACATTAACTTCACCCACTGCACTCGCGAAATGCTCTTGACCTCCATTTTGTGTTACATCTCTTAATGCCCGTGAAGAGGACAGATTTGAAACGGTCGACCCAGGTTGTACCTGCATATAGTAGTCAGCAATAGCGACCAACGTATACTCTTCTCCGAACATATCTCCGTTTTCAGAAATCAAAGCCAAGCGATCCACATCAGGATCAACAACAATTCCCATATCGCATTTCTGGCTCTGAACAGTATTGGCAATTTCCGTAAGATTCTCTTTTAGAGGCTCTGGGTTATGTGCAAAAATGCCTGTTGGCTCACCATTGATCATAACCACCTCCAACACTCCCAACGAGTTCAACAATGGAGGAATCGCCAAACCACCGGTCGAGTTTACGGCATCAACCGCGATTTTAAGGTTTGAGGCTCGAATCGCCTCCACGTCTACATGCGCATGCTCAAGAACAAGCGCGACGTGCTTATCAATCCATGAATCATCCATCGTATACGATCCCGTATCCTCGACGCCAACATAATTAAGATCATTGCTTTCAATTGCAGCCAATAGCTGTTGTCCTTCTTCGGCCGAAATGAACTCACCTTTCCCATTCAAAAGCTTAAGCGCATTCCACTCTACCGGATTGTGACTAGCAGTGAGAATGATGCCACCGTTGGCATTGAGACCTGGCACGGCTATTTCAACCGTTGGCGTGGTACTCAATCCAAGATCAATCACATGCACGCCTGAAGCCTGCAATGTGGCAGATACAACATTCGAAAGCCATCCGCCTGATGGCCGGGCATCTCTTCCGATTACAACTTTTGGGTCGCTTAGTCCGGCCGATTCTTTAATAAACTGGGCGAATGCACTAGCGAACTTAACAGCGTCGATCGGCGTAAGATTTTCACCTGGACGACCACCTATTGTACCGCGAGTACCTGATATTGAAGATATTAATGTCATAGTTATTTTGAAGGTGGGCAAAGATAGATTTTCCAACCCCAACCTCGAATTATCAGAATGAATAATCGGTTCAGTTTAAATCGCCTATTGTCCGCTATTATTACAAACTTTGCACTTATGTTCAGAAACCTGTTGATAAAGGAAGTTGCTTCTTCCGTATTTCGGAAGGTCAAAATCTAAATTTGTTCAAAGCCATCACAAATGGAAAATTTAGATGATCAGTTCTACGGTAAAAAACTAAGCGCCCTCACCACCAAATTCGAGAATATGTTGGAGGAAGGGTCTGCGCTTTATTATGAAGTAGATGATCTTGATGAGCTGCTTGAACACTACATGGTTCACCATAAACTGGAACTTGCATTTAAGGTGGTGGAGATTGCAAAAAACCAATATCCTGGCAACCAACAACTCAAAATCAAAGAGGCTGAGCTATTGTCTCTAACCAGCAAACACCGTGAGGCGTTGGACCTACTGGAGGAGGTCGAAATTCTTGAAAACTTCAATCCTGAGTTCCATATCGCGAAAGCAACGGTATTAAGCCAATGTGGAGAATATCACAAGGCCATTGACTCACTGAATTTGGCATTGGATTGTGCTTCCGATGAGCATGACATGATTTACATGAACCTTGCCGTTGAGTATCAAAACATTGAGAATTATCCCAAAGCTGTCTCTTTCTTAAAGAAGGCGCTTTATGCCGATCCCACAAACGAAGACGCGCTGTACGAATTAGCCTACTGTTTCGAATTGTCTAAAAACTATTCGGAGGCTGTTTCCACGTTTAATAAAATAATCGACCAAGCTCCATATAACGAGCACGCCTGGTTTAACCTTGGAGCCAGCTATCAGGCTTTGGGCGAATTTGACAAGGCGCTTGTGGCGTTTGACTATGTGATAGTCATTGATGAGAATTTCCATGCCGCCTATTTTAATAAGGCGAATGTGCTTGTTCGGTTGAAAAAATATAAGGACGCCATTGAGCTTTATAAAAAGGCACTTGCCTTCGAGATCCTTGACTCGCTCATATTTTTTTACATCGGAGATTGCTACGACAATTTGGAGGATCACAGAAATGCGCTCACCTGGTTTGAAAAAGCAATAAAAAAGGACGCTGAAATGGCCGATGCCTGGCTTGGAGCCAGCAGCTCTCTTGACATGCTTTCTCGCGAATTAGAAGCTTTAGAATACGCAAAAAAGGCAATCAAGATTGATCCCGAAAACGGTGACTACTGGTGCTTTATGGCTGGCCTTCAAGTGAAATACGACTTGCCAAATGAGTCCATCAACTCATTCGAAAAGGCAATTGAACACGGTTATCTTCTGGAGGATATTTGGGAAGATTATGCCCAATTATGTTTATCCATAAAAAACGACGTACGCGCCACGAGCGTAGTAGAAAGAGGCCTCGAACTGCATCAAGACAACAAAACGCTTCAGGTATATAGATCAATTACACTCTATAGAAGTAACAAAGAAGACGAAGGCTTTGAAATCCTTGTTCAGGTGTTGATGCAAGAGCCTAAGCTAATAGAAGAGTTTATTTTGTTCTACCCGAAGGGCATGGAGCTAGATGAGATTCAGTTCCTCATTGAATCAATGAATTAAGTAAAGATAATATGAAAGAAATAAGCGTAACCGAGCTGAAGGCCAGAATGGACCGAGGCGATGATTTGCAGTTGATTGACATCCGTGAGACAAACGAATTTGATTTTTGCAACATTGGTGGTGAATTGATTCCAATGGGAGAATTAATGGGCAACCTCGACCGTTTGTCTAAGGATAAAGATGTTATTCTTCATTGCAAGGCAGGTGGTAGATCTGCTTCGATGACACAAGCGCTGATGGCACGTGGATACTCCAATGTCATCAACTTGGCGGGCGGAATTCTAGCCTGGTCGGATGAAATCGATTCTTCGATTCCAAAATACTAAGATGAAGTTTTACGTTCTTAATGCACTGAAAGGCATGGCAATGGGCATGGCAGAGGTGGTGCCAGGTGTTTCAGGCGGAACCATAGCGTTCATAACCGGTATATATGAACGGCTTATAAATGTCATAAAGAGTATTGGCCCCGATCTTATTACTGCAATAAGAAAAGATGGCCTTCGCGGCGTTTGGAAGGCTATGGACGGAAACTTCCTGGCTTCATTGCTTGGTGGAATGGTCCTCGGAATTGTAATTGGCGTTTTCTTAATTACATACCTCTTAGCAACTTTCCCACTCTTGGTGTGGTCTTTCTTTTTCGGACTCATACTCGTTAGCGCCTGGTTTGTAGGTAAGCAAATATCTAGCTGGAATGGACAAATAATAGCCATGCTCACCCTTGGTGCCGCGGTCGCATACTATATTACCGTAGCAGTTCCCGCCTCCGGAAATCCTGCGCTTTGGTATATCTTCTTTTGCGGTTCTATTGCGGTAAGCGCACTACTTCTGCCGGGCATCTCAGGTAGTTTTATACTTCTGCTTCTAGGCATGTACACTTACATTATCCCAACTGTTAAGGAGGCTCTAAAAACATTTGAGCTCGACAAGCTGATCATTTTGGTTGTTTTTGGTTCTGGCATGTTGTTAGGAATGATTGTTTTTTCCAGGGTCATATCTTGGACATTCAAGCATCACAAAGACCTAACATTAGCGATCCTTACAGGATTCCTTCTTGGATCTTTAAACAAAATATGGCCTTGGCAACAAGTCATTTCTACCATGGAAAAGGAAGAAGGCGAAAAGGCTGTCCTTTTTAGCAAAAGCGTATTTCCATCAACTTTTTCAGGACTTTCAGATAATTTCCTATACGGCAATGATCCGCAAGTATTGGGGTGCATCGTGATGATAATTCTCGGTTTTGCGACGGTCTTTATTGCGGAAATGGCCTCCAAAAAAATTGGTGCCTGATGGACCATTTTGGTCTTATAGGCAAGAAGCTCTCTCATTCGTTTTCAGAATCCTACTTCAAAGAAAAATTCCAATCGGCGGATATCAAAGCTGAGTATGGTCTATTCGAAATGGACTCGCTGGACCGGCTGAAAACCGTGGTAACAGAAAAAAAGTTGAATGGATTTAATGTGACCATTCCGTTCAAGCAGGAAATTCTTCCAATCCTGGACAGGATAGATTCTGCCGCTGAGGAAATCGGAGCGGTGAATTGTGTTCGCGTCCAAAATGGCGTGCTCTCAGGCTATAATACAGATGCCTATGGATTTGAAAAATCATTAAAATCGTTCTACCTCGATAATGGGACGGCACTCGTTCTTGGAAACGGAGGAAGTTCAAGGGCAGTTCAGTATGTGCTCAGCAAAAACAACATTCCATTTAAGGTCGTTTCCCGCTCAGGAACATTGAACTACAAAAACATCCATGCCAATCACCTGAAAGACGCAAACCTGATTATCAATACTACTCCCCTAGGAATGTTTCCTATGATCGATACTTATCCGAACATTCCTTATGAGGCAATCGGCTCACAGCACTATGTTTTCGACCTTATCTACAATCCAGAAGAAACGACCTTTCTTCGACGGGCGCGTATAGCGGGAGCAAAAACGAGAAACGGATTAGATATGCTGCACCTACAAGCAGAGAAGAGTTGGGAAATCTGGAATGAGATGAATTAAACTTTTGGCACAAAGCGAGTTCTAAGAATCTGCTCCGTTTTCATCTCTTCCCCACCTTCTGGCCAATGGTTGGAATACTTCCACCCTGTTTCCGGTGGTAGGCTCATTAGTATAGAATCTATTCGGCCATTTGTGTCAAGGCCAAACTTGGTTCCTTTGTCGTAAACCAGATTGAATTCGACATATCTACTCCGACGATGCATTTGCCACGCCTTCTCAAGTTCGCCGAATGGTTTCTCTTTGTTTATATGCATCAAGTGCGTATAAATTGGAGCAAAGGCCTCCCCGACGTTAATGATTAAATCAAAAAGTTCGTCCTTCGATCTTTTCTCAGACTTAGTATTCAGGCGATCAAAGAAAATTCCACTGACGCCGCGCGATTCCTCTCGGTGTTTAATATAAAAGTATGAATTGGCCCATTCCGCAAATCGATCGTAATAAGAAGGATCCGTTTTATCTGTAGCAGCCTTTAGCTGAGCATGAAACCAATCACATTGTTCTTGGTCAACATAGTGAGGCGTGAGGTCGATACCGCCGCCAAACCACCATGTATTCTCGTCCATCTCAAAGTATCGGACGTTCATGTGAATGATAGGTACAAATGGATTCTGAGTATGCATTACAATGGATACACCAGTTGCGAAAAATGATTTAGAGTCAACCTTCAGGGCTGTAGAAATGTTTTCGGGCAGCTCGCCATAGACAGCTGAGAAATTTACTCCTCCTTTGGCAATGACCTTACCGTCTTCAACAACGCGTGTATCACCACCGCCACCGCCGGGTCTTTCCCATTGATCCAGTTGAAATTTAGCCTCGCCATCTTCAGCCTCTATCGCCGCACAGATTGACAACTGCAACGCCTTAAGTCGCTCTGCTATTTTGTCTTTATCGAGGGCCATTCTCCTATCAATTTAAGTTGAAACTGGTCGTATTCATAGAATCGCACAGCCTGGTTCTCTATCCCACTATCCTCTAACACTCTTCTATAGTTGTAGTTGGCTCCCACTCCATTGTACTGAAATTCCTCAGGAGACTCAAACCATTGCTGAGGAGACTCACTTAACACTTGAAACAGGTATGAACAATGATCAAATCCCTGAACCGTGAAATCAGTGGGTTCGTATCCGAAATCACTATAAAACTTCGTGTAAAATTGAGACACCTTGTAATCTGCGAAATCAATGTGATTCGTCATTGGAATTGTGACGTTTAATCGATGCAGTTGTTTCACGTCGAGCCCTTCCTCCCATTTGCTCCATTCACTTAATCCATAAACCACAAATCGATAGCTCTCTTTGGTTCGAATGGTAAATTCATAAAGTCCGGCGAGCAGTTTTGTTACAAAAACCTGGTCCTTTGATGGCACGATTAACACATAGTCTCCAGTGTCAGGAAACCGCATTTTCAGCGCTTCATTCGTAATGTCCCAAAGTTTAATTTCAGTAATTGCATCCTCGATAAACGTATCCGGAACCCCCATTGACTGGGCATATCGATCCTTGAAGAACTCGATGTTCTGTGTGTCCTGGAATTTATTGCTATTCACTAAAATTAAGTTCGAGTCGCTGAACTCAACAGCGGCAAACTCAGCCATAGCACTTATTTGCATGGATTCACTTGGAGTGGTTTTGATTGTGTTTGGACGCTTGAATAAGATCTTACTTGGCTTGTTAATCGGGCAAATATTAAGGACCCCTTTTTGAAGAAGTTTATCAGCTGTGGTTTCAAACTGAGAGGTATAAAACGGACCAACGAGGAGGTCTAGCGAATCAAAATATGCGTCGCGAAAAACCTTGTTAAGGGAACTCGAATCATTCGAGGCTGAATAAACATGGATCTGAAATCGTGTGTTGTACTTAGCATCCAACGAGTCAAGCGCATAATTAAAACCGCGATAATAATTTAGGGCAATGCGCGATACTGGATCAATGCGAAAGTCGTGTCTGTTTGAAGAATCCGGAAACTTTGGATTCAACGGCAACAACAACCCAATACGATACACACCAGCGGAGTCAGGTATATGAGCAGAGATGGCCGAATCAACGGTGTCAATGGCAATGGTTTCAACAGGTTTAACGCTCGTCCCTGGAATCCTTAGCACCGAACCTACTCTTAAGTCTGCCGTTAAACCTGGGTTGGCCATGGACATAGCAGGAAGGTCCGTGTTGTACTTCACTATTATGCCGTATAGTGTTTCTCCTGCTTGAACCTTATGCCCTAAAAGTGAGTCTGCAGCCGCGGGCTCAACCAAGGTGCTTTCAACGCTGATTTTTTCTGTAGGAATTCGAATCTTGGCATTTGCCTGGAGGCCACTTTCTCGAACGACCGGATTTGCCTCAAGTATGTCGTCGAGAGTACAATTATATTCTTGAGATATGGAATACAACGTCTGCCCTGGTTGCACCGTGTGTACAATCACATTCTCATCTTGTACAACTTCAGGTAGGCTCTTTCGGTTTTCACTAGTCACGGGTATGAGCAAGGTCTGATTCACCTTCAAGCCTTCAACAAGCGCTTCATCATTTGATGCCTGAATATCTGTGATAGATACTTCATAGGTTCTCGAAATTCCATAAAGCGTATTCCCAGGCTCGACAACATGTAGGTAATACTTTTTACCATTGATTTTGTGAACCAGCGGACGCTCTTGTGCCATTGCCAAATTGGCAAAGCAGGAAACAAGAACAATCAATATGGTTCGTAAAACTATTCCCATTCAATAGTTGCTGGCGGTTTTGAACTGATGTCGTAAACAACACGATTCACGCCTTTTACATTATTTATTATTCGATTGGAAACCTTGGCTAAAAACTCATGTGGAAAGTGAAACCAGTCAGCAGTCATGCCATCAGTAGATGTCACTGCACGCAGTGCCACCGCATTTTCATATGTTCTTTCATCGCCCATAACCCCAACAGAACGTACAGGTAAGAGAATTGATCCTGCCTGCCATATTTGGTCATACAATCCGTCCTCTTTCAATGCTTCGGTATAGATGTAATCTACATCTTGCAGTACTTGAACCTTTTCTGGAGTGATGTCGCCTAAAATTCGAATTCCCAATCCTGGTCCAGGAAAAGGGTGACGACCAAGAATGTCGTGCGACAAGCCAAGTGTGTGCCCTACTTCGCGCACCTCATCCTTAAAGAGAGAACTCAACGGTTCTACCACTTTCAGCTTCATAAAGTCTGGCAATCCGCCCACATTGTGATGTGACTTAATCGTTGCCGATGGCCCCTTGACGCTCTTTGATTCAATGATATCTGGATATATGGTTCCTTGTCCGAGCCACTTTACGTCTTCCAAAAGCTGCGCCTCATCATCAAAAACTTCGATGAATACCCGGCCAATAATCTTTCTCTTTCCTTCCGGATCCGACTCACCTGCTAACTCTGAATAAAAACGATCCGCGGCGTTCACGCCTTTTACATTCAAACCAAGATGCTTGTATTGCTCTAAGACGCTTTCAAACTCGTGCTTTCGAAGTAAACCATTGTCAACAAAGATGCAGTAGAGGTTCTTTCCAATGGCTCTGTGCAACAACATGGCTGCCACAGAACTATCAACGCCACCGCTGAGCCCGAGAAGAACCTTGTCATCCCCAAGCTGGTCTTTGAGTCCCTTAACCGTCGAGTCAACATATGATTCTGGCGTCCAGTCTTGCGTGCAGGTGCAAATACCAACTACAAAGTTTTGAAGCAATGTTTTTCCATCAGTACTGTGAAATACCTCCGGATGAAACTGGATTGCGTACGTGTCTTCGTTTTCAAATCGATATCCCGCGATTTTAACGTCGTCGGTACTGCAAAATATTTTGGTTTGCGGTGGCAAGGAGTATATGGTGTCTGCGTGCGACATCCAAACTTGAGACTCACTTGAAACGCCTTTCATCAATGGTTGCTCGTGATCAACAAAACTCAGGTTTGCTCGACCGTATTCGCGTTTCGAAGAGGCTTGAACATCTCCTCCATATTGCTGAGCTAAAAACTGCGCACCATAACACACTGCCAACAAAGGCACTTGGCCTTTTATTTTTTCAAGGTCTGGGGTTGGGTGATCCTCCTGACGCACTGAAAACGGACTTCCAGAAAGGATTACTCCTTTTACGTGGTCGCCCACTTCAGGGAAATCGTTGTATGGGTGTATTTCACAATACACGTTCAATTCTCTTACACGCCTTGCTATCAGCTGCGTGTACTGCGACCCAAAGTCAAGAATCAGTATCATTTCCTGCATCCGCAAATGTAGATTTTCGATTCGAGGCACAAAGTGTCAAAGCGGTGGTTTATTAACGATATGATGGATTTATCAACGATCAATGCTGGTTGATTAAAGCAACCATTGTTCCAATACGTCTCCGGCGCCATATGCAAGCAATGCAGCGGCCGTCCCAAGCAAGATTGTTTCGACAATACCGCGCAGCTTACTCGTGTGCGTCACATAGCTTTTTGACCAACCAATTACTAGGAAAGCTGCAGCTGTCATCCCTGCTGATATTGGGAAAAGTTCAACATCAAGATTCTGAAATAGATCGAAAAGATAAATGGTCAATGGGATGAGTCCAAAAAAGCAAAAAGAGATAAAGGTGTTTAGACCGATTGCGAAGGAAGTTTTCTTCTCCCGAACCAATTCCAACTCATGTTTCATCATAACATCGACCCAGCGATCCTCGTTCTCGGTAATCTTATCTACCACGTTTTCGAGCAGATTTCCTTCAAAACCTAGTTCGGAAAAAATCTCTCGAACTTCATCGACTTCCGACTCGCGCTTGTTCTCTATTTCCCAGTATTCATTCTGACGCTCCTTGCTATAGCGTGCCTTTTCCGATTTCGAACTTAGGTAGGCGCCTACTGACATCGAAAATCCATCGGCGATGAGGTTAGCACAACCGAGGATGATTACTACTTCGGTTCCAAGGCCTGCGCCTTCCGAACCAGCGACCACGGCGAAGGTGGTGACACAGCCATCTATTCCACCATATACTGCCTCACCAAGATATTCGTGCAACCATTTTTTTAAGCGATCTGCCATTCTCCCAAAACTAGCTTATCCTAGCTAAATATTTCTTCACTCCTAATTAGCCATCTATTTCATCTTTGCACCAATGAGCACATTGCGAATCGTATTTTTTGGAACGCCTGATTTCGCCGTAGAGAGCGTTCGGGCATTGGTAGATAGTGGATCAGATGTGGTGGCAATCGTTACCGCGCCCGACAAACCTTCGGGTAGAGGGCACAAAATGCAATCGCCGCCTATGAAGGTGTTCGCGGATGAACGAGGCATTCCCTGCTTGCAACCACCTAATTTAAAGGCGCCAGAATTTATTGCCGAGTTAAAGGCGTTTAAGGCCGATCTACAGATTGTAGTCGCTTTTCGAATGTTGCCTGAGATGGTTTGGAATATGCCCGAGCTTGGAACATATAATGTTCATGCCTCCCTTCTACCCGATTATCGTGGAGCAGCACCAATCAATTGGGCCATTATCAATGGTGAAAAGAAAACAGGTGTTACCACATTCAAACTCAAGCACGAAATAGACACGGGAAACATATTGCTTCAAAAGGAGGTTGAAATATCCGATGATGATAATGTTGGAACACTGCATGACAAACTGATGTTGGCTGGAGCTCAAGTTTTAGTTGAATCAGTGGAAGCCATCGGCAATGGGAGTATTGAACTGAAACCACAGCAGTTAACCACAGAGCCGAAACACGCTCCTAAAATCTTTAAACCGACGTGCCAAATAAATTGGAATCAGCCGGCTCAAAAAGTGCGTGATTTCATTCGCGGCATGAGTCCGTTTCCAACGGCATATACGTCAATCCGATTGCCAGATGGCACGGAAGAGAATTGGAAGGTTTATTCGGCCAACCTCAGCGATGATGTCGCGAAAACAAGCGGAACGATCAAGAAACTGGATGACTCTATCTGCATCTCTTGTTCTGATAAGTGGCTGGAGATCAAAGTGCTTCAGTCACCCGGGAAGCGTAAAATGAATTCGGACGAATTCCTCCGAGGGCTGCGCTTTGATATAGCTGAAACACGAATACTCAACTAGGAATTATTGATCCTCTGGTGCGCCCAATTGATCGATTAATACACAATTCGAGTCGGGCTTGTTTTCTAACTCGACAAACGAGAACAGCTGAAATTCTGAGAACATAGACCAATTTCCTTTTCGATGCTTTCGAAATCCAGATAACATGAAAGTGCTGTCGTTTATTATCATTCCCATTGTTTCAGAAACTGGAAGCTCTGAAAATGTTGGTGATGGAATTACGTGCTGAATAAGGAATTCCTCCCCACTTATGCCAAAAGCGCCCCAGGAATCAAGCCTACTTCGCTCAGATTCAATGGAGCAAAAATCAATGACCGCACTATCCAAGGTTATGTTTTGACAGAATTGGTCAACCCCATACATGATTCCATCTTCGTAAAGGATGATCAAGTGATTCACGGTGCTATCATCCTCCAAGTCAACATACACTCCGTTCAGTCTAAGCTGACCTGTATGCTCATACGCTCCCCAGTTTGTGAATTGCCTATTCTTTATGCGATCGTCGTCGCAACACAGAGCGTTATCACAGCTCAACGCCGTGAAAAAGAGAAGGATTAAGAATAAAGCGGGCCTGAAATTCATTTTATACAAGACGCTGGTTATGGCCGTTGGTAAGTGTCAAACATTATTGAACCTCAGGCGCTCCAAGTAAATCGATTAATACACAATTCGAGTCAGGCTTGTTATCAACTTCAATAAATGAATATTCTCGCGGCGAATCCCAAACACTCCATTCTTCATCCTGGGTTCCACGAGAGGCAATCAATTCGAATGTCGTATCATTCAAAACTGTCCCACGTATTTCTGAAATTGGATGTTCTTGAAACGTTGGTGCTGGACGGTGAACATGCTGAATTAGCAGAAGATTCCCAGTTATAATAAAAGCTCCCCAGTCATGTTTTTTCTCACGAGATATTTCTATATCACAATAAGTCTCGAGTGATTCATCTAATGTTTGGCCCGAGCATCCCAGTCCCAGCGCTATTAATCCATCCGAATACAAGATGTGAATGCCATTTACTAAACTGTCTTCTGAGAGGCGCATATAAGCTCCATCTAACCTTAGCTGCCCAGAATGCTCATATTCTCCCCAATTGGTGAACTCTTTATTCTTTATCCCGTCTCTAAAACAACAAAAAATTGTGTCGCAGCTCAAAGCCGCAAGTGACAAAAGTGTTATGAAAAGAGTTGATTTTATGCTCATTTGAAAAAAGGAAATGATTTTTTTTTTGCTGGATTAATATTTTGAATTATTGATCTTCTGGGGCGCCGAGCTGATCTATAAGCGTGTTGTTTGAATCGGGCTTGTCAGCTTGGAAAAACTGACATATCTGAGGTTCTTCATAATAGTTTCTTCCGTATGCAAGCCTCACAAAAGAAGTGTCGTTGATGACTATACCATGATAATTTCGAATCTGATAATCTGCGATTGTTGGCGTAGGAAAGGGCTCCTGAAATAAAATTGAATTTTCTTGAATGTCAAATGCTCCCCAGCACCATGTGCAATCGCGGTCCGATTCTAGCAAACAATATTCATTAATAGTCTCTTCAAGTGTGCGTCCAGAGCAACCGCCAAAAAAAACACCATATGCTATTCCGTCTTCATAGAGCACCATCGACCTTTCGACCAGGCTATCCTCATCTAACTGAATATAGACTCCATCGAACCTCAGTTGGCCTTGGTCTTCGAACGCCCCCCACAATGTGAATTCATCGTTTTGGACGCGATCATCGTCACAACAAAAAATGTTGTCGCAGCTCAATGCAATGAACGACAGAATGCCTAAGATTACAAGGGATTTCATTTTCATTTTAGATAAGACGAACATAAAAGATAAACGGCCAAAAAAAAAGGGCACCCTCTCGAGCACCCTTTTTGACCTAACTAAACAACAGCATTATTGCTTCACCACTCTAGATGTCATTCCTTTCCCGTTTTGCGTGATGGAAACGAAGTACACTCCAGATGGTTGATCGCTTATATCCATTTGATTGGAATAAATTCCTGAAAAGGATTTCAATTCTTGCGTAACCAACGTTTGACCGTTTTGATCAAAAATTCGGATTTCAGTATCCCCTTCTTCCGGCATGTCAAACATCAATTTGAATTGACCATTATTCAGATTTGGGCTAAACTGCATCTCATTTAACTCAAGCGAATTCGTAGCATTCAAGTCTTGACCTGACTTCTTAGCGAGATCCTCGATCTCAGCTTCACCCAATTCCTCAACGCGCACATGCATTACAATCTTCTTCACTTCACCTTTTTCAGCGCCGGCCTGCTTTATTTGCTCACAGTGGCGAGCCTTGCTGCCCAAACTACCCGATTCCTTTATCTTCTTACCCTCTCTTTCAAAGGAAACCTTGATATCATCACCAGCTTCCGCATCATTTAGGTGATCCACTAACTCGTTAACACTCTCAATCTTTTTGCCATCAAGCGATCGAATAACATCATTCTCCTCCAACCCGATTTTTTCTGCCGTTGATCCTTCGAAGACCTTGGTTACGCGAACACCTTTGTCATCGCTCCTTCCAACAATTCCTAAAAACGCATCCTCACCTTTATCATTTTCGTCGAACTCATAGCTATAGTTATAATGGTAGTTATGGTTTGGCTTGTTGATGACGATGCTCATGTCCTGATGATCATAATTTCCGCCCAACTCCACCTCCACTTCTTCCTGCGTTCCGTTTCGAACTATTGTAATACTGACGCTTTCTCCAATTTCCTTAGACCTCAGCACTTCGCCGAGCTCACTATAGCTAGTAACCGTTTCTCCATCTACAGCAATGATTATATCTGATGGTTGAAAATCTGCATCATCCGCCGCCGTGCCATCTATGACCGACTCAATTAGTGCACCGTTCTGATCATCTCGTCCCCTAATTCCAAGGAATGGTTTTTCTACGCGTTTAAACTGGTAGTGCGTGCCTTTATTCGCCCCAAGCGTTACGGACTCTGTCTCTCGAACTCCATTTCTTATTGCATCAATTTTGACGGTTTCTCCTGGTTTGTGACTCTTAATGGCATGTGATAGTTCACCAAATGACCCTACCTCGTCTTCACCAATTTTGTAAATAATATCTCCTGATTCAAATCCAGCTTTGTCAGCGGACGACCCTTCGACCACGTTGCTAAGGCGTACCGCTTTTTCTACTCCCAATTCAGCAAGTTCATTCTCATCTAGGGACTCGCCATAAACTCCAAAAAATGCTTGAGGTTCCGATTCCATATCCCAATTACCCATGCTTTCTGGAATCATGGACATATATGTTCTATACTGAGGATTATCTTCTTGATCTATGGGCGCACCAATTGTATTTCGCTTGATGGTTATTTCAAGATCAGTTTCCTCCACATCTTGCAACGCCTCCTCCAGAATTATTTCGATTTCTTCCACCATATCTTCAAGCTGGCCGTCAATGCCTTCTCTATCCAAATCAAGTTCTTGAATACTTGTGCTCGTAGTTCCGTTTTCGGTGATCTCAACCTGAACCCGAACACGTTTCATTGGGGCTATATCCTCTATCGGATCATTTTGATTTTGGGCGTGGGCAATAGCAATCGCTCCAATCATTAGCATGATGAGAAACGAAAATTCGTATAGATATTGGCGAAGTCTGGGTTGCATGGTAGTGGTTTTTGGTTGAGTCAAATGTAGATCAGTGTTTTCTCGAGGAAAAGTTAAATCCAGTTGATGAATGTTAATGCCTGTGAAAAGCAATTCACTCATCCAATTCACAACCTGCTATTTTTGATCCATGAACAAAATCATAGGAACATTGCTCCTTATTCTTTTTGCCTGTCAACTCAACGCGCAGAGCTTCGAAGTACTTATTCTAGGAATTGCACAGGATGCCGGTCGCCCTCAACTAGGTTGCGAGAAGGATTGCTGTAAGAATGTAGGCCGGCCAAACCACGTGGCCTCAATTGCTATTGCAACCGAAACCAAATTTTGGATCATCGATGCAACGCCCGACTTGCCCGCGCAATATGCAATGGCACGCAACGCGTTTCCTGATAGGGAGTTTGCGGGTATATTCTTAACCCACGCGCATATTGGTCATTATACCGGACTCATGTATCTCGGCAAAGAATCTATGAACGCTCAAAACACACCCGTGTATTGCATGCCTCGAATGGCCACCTTTCTAGAATCAAATGGACCTTGGTCTCAATTGGTTTCGAACAAAAATATTGACATAGTTTCAATTACAAGTAACGTCTCAATTCCACTCTCCTCAACTGTAAGCATTACCCCGACAAGCGTTCCTCATAGAGATGAGTATTCAGAAACCGTTGGTTTTTTAGTAGCCAGTCAAGAGAAAAAGGGCATCTATATTCCAGATATTGACAAATGGGATCGATGGAGTGAGTCTATTGCAGGATATGTGAAAATGCTAGACTTTGCTTTGCTCGATGGAACCTTTTATGATGGAGAGGAAATTCCAAATCGAGAAATGTCAGAAATTCCCCACCCATTTATTCAAGAGAGCATGTCTCATTTTGAACAGCTGTCAGAGTCGGATAAGAAGAAAATTCACTTCATCCATTTCAACCACACAAATCCCGTGATAGCGGACGGGCCGGAATATGACCTTGTAAAGAAAAATGGGTATCAAATTGCCCGAACGGGCATGAAGCTATGATGGATTATCTAGGCTGACCTTCAGCTTCCTTCCATTAAACCTTAAACCGTCAAACGACTTCGGGAAATTCTGTGATTTCGTTGTATCCACATCTATTAATGTGTGTTTTCCAAACATTTGAATTTTGCCAATGAATCGACTTCTAACTCCAGAGGCATCACATACAATCTTCAGTATATCAGCTTTTACTAATTCATCGTCGCGACCAATGCTCACATAGAATCGATCCATATTTTCTTCCGTTCCACTTGATTTAGAACCGGAAGAAAAATCCTTTCGCTTTTCAAAACGATCTCCTTTGGTAAACTTATCTTCTCTACGCGAAGAATCACGGCTCGTTCTATCGTTTCGACCTCGATCACGGTCACGGCCACGGTCATTTCTACCATCTCTTTCTCTACCTCGGTCGGAAGCTTTTGCGTTTAAGTCTCCTTTCGATTCTTGCTTTAGGTTAGCTAGGTATTGGGTGAAAATCTTCGCGACAATATCCTCAGCGGTTTTCCCTTCCATCTGCTCCGCAAAATTTGCAGCCCAAACACGAGCCTCCTCGGATTCTTTAATCATCATCAAGTCGTCCATACGAGACTGAAGGGAGTTCGTCACCACTTGTTCAGCACTAGGTATAGCAGCCTTAGTGAATGTAATTCCAAGCTGTCGTTCTAGATCTCTGACTTTACGTTGCTCCGCAGGTGTTATTAATGCAACCGCAATTCCTTTGTTTCCAGCACGTCCGGTTCTTCCACTTCTGTGCGTATAGTATGCTAAATCGTCAGGTAAGTCATAGTGAATTACGTGGGTTAGGTTATCCACATCAATTCCTCTTGCCGCAACATCGGTTGCTGCCAAAATCTTAACGCTCTTGGCCTTGAACTTGCGCATTACAGTATTACGCTGTTGTTGTGATAGATCACCATGAATTGCTTCAACGGGATATCCACGATCAGCCATATCACCAGCTAGTGCTTGCGTTGATAATTTCGTACGACAGAATATCAAACAATACATATCGCCTTCTGCATCGATGATTCGGGCTAAGGCTGCACGCTTATCGCGACCATTTACTATGGCATACCTATGTTCAATATTGGTGTTAACCTTTTCATCGCTTTTTACACTGACCTCAATAGGGTCGCTCATGTACTTTTTGACGATCGTTCTGATCTCTTTGGGCATGGTGGCACTAAACAACCATGTGTTTTTGTCTTTTTGAGTAAAGGACAAAATAGTGTCAATATCTTCCTTGAACCCCATGTTGAGCATCTCATCAGCCTCATCCAAAATAGCGTATCTTACGTTACTAAGGTTAAGCACTTTACGATTCATCAAGTCAATCAATCGTCCAGGAGTTGCAACCAATATATTTGGTTTATTTCTCTTGAGATCTTTAATCTGATTGGTAATGGCTGTTCCACCATAAACCACTTCAACGGAAACACCAGGTAAATACTTTGAAAATTCTCCTAAGGCCTTTGCAATTTGCTGGGCCAATTCTCGAGTAGGAGAAAGGATTATACCCTGAATAAACTGCTGCTTCGGATCGATCTGCTCGATAAGCGGAAGTCCGAAAGCTGCTGTTTTACCAGTTCCAGTTTGAGCCAAGCCCAAAAAGTCAGTCGCTTTTTCCAGCAGAGCCGGAATGGCTTGTTGCTGAATAGCGGTTGGCGTAATAATTTTGGATTCAGTGAGGGATCTAACGATGGGCTCGCTGAGGCCGAGTGATTCAAAAGTCTGCAATGCGTAATAATTCTGGCCGCGAAGGTAGTCTATTAAACGACCAACTGTCTGATATTGAAAAGTTTCGACTGCGAGCCTCTCAAATACTACCAAAGGCCTGTTTCTTTATGCTCTATATGATTACAGCACAGGAAATAATAGATACGCCACTAGGTTGGATGGTGTTACAGGGAGATGAATCACACATCAAGCGTGCGCTTTGGGTGAATGAAGATGAGCTAACAATTGGTCAAGGCACTATGCCTGCTGAATGGAAGGCACAAGCAACAAGCCAGATTACCGCATTTTTCAGAAACGAACGATCTCAGTTTAACCTTCCATTAAAGCCGGAAGGAACCGCGTTTCAAGAAATGATTTGGACAAAACTTCTAGAAATACCCTGTGGCACCACAACCTCCTATTCAGAAATGGTGGCTCCGGACCAAGCCCGTGCTGTTGGGTCTGCGGTGGGCGCAAACCCAATCTTACTCTTAATACCGTGTCATCGAGTCATCGGCGCAGATGGATCACTTACTGGATATGCCGGCGGCAAACAACGAAAGGAAGAACTGCTGCGCTTAGAAGGGGCCCATCACCCCCAACAGCTTAGACTTTTTTAAGCGTATGAAAACGTATCTACTCCCCTGGTTGGTCTTTTCATTGCTGATTTCTAGTTGCGCTAAAACTCAGGACAAGCACCTGAACTATTTAGCCCTCGGTGATTCCTATACAATAGGCGAATCTGTTTATGGAGTACAACGTTGGCCAATACAACTGGCAACCACGCTTTCAGACTCTAACCGATACTTTGAAACAACCGCAGTAGCACGGACGGGTTGGCGAACAGACGATTTAATGCTAGGCATAAGGCAAAGCAACCTTCCGAAGGAATTCGATTTAGTCTCACTTCTTATTGGAGTCAATAACCAGTTTCAGAAAAAGTCATTTGAACAATACGATCAGGAATTTCCGCAACTGCTTGCTACAGCGATTGAATATGCCCGAGGAGATACAGGAAAGGTATTCGTCGTGAGCATCCCGGATTATTATTACACTCCATTTGGACAGGCAAATGGATCATTCAAGATCAGTGATGAATTAAACGCCTACAACACTTTTGCTGAGAAGACCTGCCACGAATGGGGAATTCCATTTATCAACATTACACCCATTTCAATGAATGGCCTTACAAATCCAGAGTTGGTCGCCGAGGACGGCCTCCACCCTTCTGCAGAGCAATACCGATTATGGGTTGAACTGATTCAGGATGAATTGAACTTCGAACTGGAGTGACGTTCAGTGCATTGATCTTACATCCTAAAAAACGCTAAACATCGCATCAAATATTCTTAGGCTCGCTTCTGCTGCGATTGTGCTTTTATATTTGTGCGAAACGCCAAAACCACATCAATGAAGGTTGTATTATTCGCGGGTGGCAAAGGAACCCGAATCAGTGAGGAATCACATCTAAAGCCAAAACCCATGATTGAAGTGGGCGGCAAACCCATCCTTTGGCACATCATGAAAATGTACGCCGCACATGGCCACAACGAATTTGTTGTATGCTGCGGTTATAAAGGATATGCCATAAAGGAGTATTTCTACAACTACTTCCTCCACAACTCAGATCTCACGATGGATCTTGGCACCAATGATATGACCATTCACAACAGCTCTTCTGAGAACTTCAAGGTCACCCTTGTGGATACGGGACTCGAAACAATGACAGCTGGTCGATTGAAGCGCGTTCAGAAGTATATTGGCAACGAGCGATTCATGCTTACCTATGGAGATGGAGTTTGCGATATTGACATGACCAAGCAATTGGCCTATCATGAAGAAAAGGGGAAAATATGCACGATGAGCATTGTGCAGCCGGGAAGTCGGTTCGGAATGATTGAGCTTGACGATAACAACATCGTGAAAGAGTTTGCCGAAAAACCCAAAGACGATGGGACTTGGATCAATGGTGGCTTTTTCATATGCGAACCTGAGACCTTCAATTACTTGCCAGAATCTGCGGATGACATCATGTGGGAGCGATCGCCACTTGAGAATCTTACCAAGGCAGGAGAACTCGCTGCATACAGGCACGAAGGCTTTTGGAAGTGTATGGATACGCTGCGAGACAACATGGATTTGAACTCAATGTGGGACAACAACCCAAAGTGGAAGAACTGGTAATATGGATTTGGCAAAGGCATTTAAGGGCAAGCGCGTATTTCTAACTGGACACACTGGCTTCAAAGGAGCTTGGCTCACGTTAATTCTCAATAAACTGGGTGCTGAAGTTAAAGGCTACGCTCTGGCTCCAACATCCGATCAAGATTTGTATCCCCAGCTGAACGGCGACCAGCTTTGTGATTCAGTTATTGCTGACATTCGAGATCGAGAGCGGGTTAAAAATGAGTTGATTGACTTTCAACCTGACTTCGTTTTTCACATGGCTGCTCAGGCCCTAGTGCTTGATTCGTATACGTTTCCTGTAGAGACCTATGATACAAACGTAATGGGCACCATATATGTTCTCGATGCGCTTAGGTCCCTTTCAAAACCATGCTCCACGGTTATCATTACTACAGATAAGGTGTATGAAAACATGGAGGTTTCGGATCCATATCCAGAAACAGCTCGTTTTGGTGGGTATGACCCTTACAGCAACTCAAAAGCATGTGCCGAGCTGGCAATCTCTTCATATCGAAACTCGTTTTTAAATCCTGAACGATACGATGATCACAAGCAAGCCATAGCAGCCGCGCGAAGTGGTAACGTGATTGGCGGAGGCGATTGGAGTGGGAACCGCTTGGTACCGGACATTGCGCGTGCTTTGATTGCAAATGATCCTGTAGTTATTCGAAACCCACAATCTGTGCGCCCTTGGCAACACGTCCTTGATCCACTAAACGGATATTTAACATTGGCGGCGCGCCTTGCAGAGGATCCAATTAAGTATGCCACAGGTTACAATTTCGGACCACAGCCGAACGATGAGCGCACTGTCCTCGACATGGTGGAGTTGGCAATTGAGAATTGGGGCGAAGGTTCTTTCGAATCACCTGAACTGAAAAACAAACCTCATGAGGCAGGGCTTTTAAAGCTTGCCATTGACAAGGCCATGCATGAATTGGAGTGGAAACCGCGTTTTACTTCTGCCGAAGCCGTTCAGTGGACAGTGAATTGGTACCGCGATGGGAGAGACATCGCCAAGGATTATACAACGAGGCAAATTGAAGAATTCTTCGATTTATGAAGTCATTCAAGGAACTAAATATCCCAGGTGTATTTGAAATTGACATGTTTCATGCTGGCGACGACCGCGGCCTCTTTGTAAAGCCATACCACAAGAAAACCCTGGATCAACAAGGGCTCGTAAGTGATTTTCAGGAAAGTTTTTACTCCACCAACAAGGCAGGCGTCATCAGAGGAATGCACTTCCAAAGACCGCCATATGATCACACCAAAATAGTTTACTGCACGAGCGGCCGATTACTTGATGTTATCTTGGATATACGTGAAGGCAGCCCAACTTATGGGAAATGTGCCTCGGTTGAGTTAACTGGCAGTAACTTCAAATCAGTGTATTTACCAACTGGAGTCGCGCATGGCTTCTGTGTTTTGGAAGACAATACGAACATGATCTATCTCACCAGCACCATGCACGCCCCTAGTGCCGACGATGGAATTAGGTTTGACTCGTTTGGGTTTGATTGGCCGCTAAAAAAGGCGGTTCAATCTGAAAGAGACATGGCCTTTCAATCTTTAGAAGAATTCAAAACACCATTCATTTTTCCTTCATGAAGCAATTCCTCGCAATCGTTTGTTTCTTTCTAATTGGTGTCTCGCATCAGGCACAAGAGCATGTTGTCCCAGTTTTGTCCGGCGACGCAGAAATCTCCCTTTTAACTTGCAGCCCAGGCGAAGAAACATACTCCTTGTTTGGACACAGCGCCATGCGCGTTCACGATCCGATACTTGACATAGACGCTGTATTCAATTACGGAACCTTCAGTTTTGATGAAAACTTCTACTTCAACTTCACGATGGGAAAGCTCAACTATAAATTGGGACTTTCAGGTATGCAGCGCTTTACGCGGGCCTATGAACAAGATGGTCGTGGAATAATCGAACAGAAGCTGAACTTAGATTCGGCACAAACTCAGGCGGTTTTTGAGTTCTTAGATTGGAATTACAAACCAGCTAACCGCTACTATTTGTATGACTTCTTTAATGACAACTGCAGCTCTATACTGCGAGACGTGATGGATACGGCCTTGAATGGTCAGGTAACATTTGCGGATTTAAGCAAACCCAGTCAACCCAGTTATCGAAACATGATTGATTCATATTTGATCTACGATCCATGGGGAGATTTTGGCATCGACCTGGGTCTAGGGTTGCCATGCGACAGATCACCAGATTACATGGAGTATATGTTTCTCCCAGATGAGCTTTCTGCCGCCTTCGATCATGCTACCATTAATGGCCAGCCACTGGTCACCGAAAAAAGCGTTCTAATTGAGCCTGTAGGATTAACCTATGAATGGTCGTGGACGTATCCAATTCCCCTGTTTTGGTTTTTATTCGGAATTGTAGCAGTTATAAGTGCCGTTGGTTTCCGTAAACGCAGGGCGCTTATAGGGATCGATGTCGTCTTATTTTCAATAATTGGACTTGTTGGCGCCTTGCTATTCTTCCTATGGTTCATCACAGATCATACTGCTACGGCCAACAATCTAAATATGCTATGGGCGTGGCCCACGCATTTGCTTGTCCTGCCCTTTCTTTGGAATAAACGCGTTCGCTCCATGTATTTTATGGTTTATGGAAGTGTCTTGGTCCTAACATTGGTTCTATTCCCATTCCTTCCGCAAATGCTTCACCTTGCCACGATTCCGATTATGGCTACGTTGCTGTGCAGAAGTTTACTACACTGGACACTAGAGAAAAAAGCCATTGAAGTCTAGGTTTACACTTCAACTGAGACTTACACTACTCATTGTTTCAATTCTTGCAACGAGCCTAACAGGCTGTAGACATAGCGCAGATGTTGCGGGAAACGGATTACTTCAAAAAAGGAAATATAGAACGGGGTTTCATCTTCAGGTTAAGAAACAGCGAACCCAGGCGAGTATACCCAGTACTCAAAAAGACACTAGTAACGAAGGATCCGTTGCAATTTCAAAAAATAGTGACTCGCAGTCTTTGGCTGGATCGAGTTCAACTATTCTCGACAAGCATCAAAGTACAACCACCTTCCAGGAGGATCAAGGAGCAAAGCTCAAAAAATTCGGCCTAAAGAGGGCCGTTCGGAAGAAAACGAAGGAAGAGTCAGAAGACCCATTTGAACCATCTATTTCGGAAAAAACCAAAAAGCAAAATAAAGCGAAGTTGCTTGGCAGCTACATATCTGTTGTGATCCCAATTATTGTCGCTGCGTTGTTTTACATCTTAGTGGCAACGGGTGCAACAGGCACGATGGTTAGCCTTATTGGGTTAACGCTACCCTTCTTTTTAATGTTGTTTTTAGTAGCCGCCACACTCAGCGTCTTCTATCTCATCGAAGTAATCGCGAACAGTAAGAATCGAACCATTTTCACCCCCAAGTTTCGTAAAGCACTCGGCATTACCTCCCTAATACTCACCATACTGTCCGCTGTTCTACTCATAGCATCTGGAGGGATTCTAGGGTTCTTTTTTGGTGCTCTTGCCGCAAGCATCGATTTAAGCGAAGCCTTTGCCTTAGTGCTTGTCGGCGGATTTCTTGCAGTGGTGTTTGCAGCTCTACAGTATGCTATTCTTTGGCCAATATTGACCTCAATGATACTTTCTATCAGGGAGACCTTATCAGGAAAAATAGCCTTGTTCGTGGAGGTTGCTGGCTGGATACTTGGCGCACTGGCCTTCATCATTGTTACGATCCTAATAGTTTAAGTACAATAGTCAAATTCTTTACAAAAAATTCGGCGTGTAGTTTTAACATTGCAGCATGAACGCGGTGATACTTGGAGCTTCTGGTTTGGTTGGTGGAAATTGCCTTTCTTTTTTTAAGAAAATGGGTTGGAATTGTCTCGGAACTCACTTTAGTTTCGAGACATCTGAAACCCAGTACTACAATACCTTAGATATATCTGACGACCGCAACATCGACCTCGCGGAGTTTAACCCAGATGTCATCGTTCATTGTGGAGCACTTACATGGGTTGATTACTGCGAAGAGCACGAGGAAGAAAGCAGAACAAAAACCGTGGAGTCCACTGTTAATGCGATTACACTCGCAAAGAAATTTGGAGCTAAACTTGTTTATCTCAGCACTGATTATGTCTTCGATGGCAAAAAGGGCTTTTATACCGAATCCGATTCGGTTAATCCCTTAGGTGTTTATGCTCGACATAAGCTAGAGGCTGAACAGGAAATTGAAAAGGCAAACATTGAACACCTCATCTGCAGAATTACAAATGTGTATGGCGACGAGATTCGCGGTAAAAATTTCATTGCCCGGTTAAGCGAAAACATGCAGAAGGGCGAAGCAATGGAGCTTAACTTGCCGGCGGATCAATATGCAACCCCAGTAAATGCTAGAGATGTTGCACGAGCGATATATGAATTAGTATCAAATGAAAAGTCCGGCCTCTATCATTTTGCAAGCACGGACTATCTAAATAGAGTGCAACTGGCCGAACGCGTACAATCCTATTTCGGGCATGAACAAGTTTTGATAAAATCTGTTACAACAGAGCAGCTAAATCAACTTGCCGAGCGTCCATTAATTGGTGGCATGAGCGCGGTTAAATTCAATGCAGAATTTCCCGATTTTCGCTGGACCAACGTAGATGATTATTTAACCGATTTGAAGAATAGAACACATTAAGATATGAGCGAGACGAAAGATATGATCAGAGTGCCTTACGGCATGACTGTGCATGGTGAAGAAGAGATTGCAGCCGTTGTTAATGTGCTTAGAACCAGCACGCAGATGGGAAAGCACGTGCGTGAGATGGAAGAGCGGGTTTCTACCCTGTTCGATAAACCACATGGCATTATGCTCAATAGTGGATCTTCAGCCAATTACTTGGGAGTAGAGCTCATGAACCTGCCAGAAGGAAGTGAAGTGATCACCCCTGCCCTAACCTTTTCAACTACAGTTGCTCCTCAAGTTAGAAGCAAGTTAATCCCGGCATTCGTTGATGTTGAAGAAGGCACTTACAACTTAGACGCCTCGAAGGTCGAAGAAATGATCACTTCAAAAACTCGGGCAATGATGATTCCTAATCTTATTGGAAACATGCCTGATTGGGAGAAACTCCGAGAAATTGCTAACAAGCACAACCTCATAGTTTTTGAAGATTCAGCTGACACTTTAGGAGGTACTATCAACGGACGTAGTTCTGGCGCTTTTAGCGATATGAGCATTACCAGTTTCTATGGCTCACACGTAATTAACTGTGCTGGAAATGGCGGTATGCTTTGCGTCCGAGAATCTGAGCATTTTGAACGAGGGAAACTACTTCGATCATGGGGCCGGTCGTCATCTTTATTCGTTGAATCAGAAGCGATAGAGAATCGATTCAACGTAGAAGTGGATGGTATTCCTTATGATTCCAAGTTCATTTTTGCAGAACCCGGTTACAATCTTGAGCCTTCAGAAATGGGAGCCGCGTTTGGCCTTGTCCAACTTGACAAGCTTGACCATAACATTAGCGAGCGAGAACGAAATTTTGCAGAGATGGTTGAGTTTTTCAAGCAATATGAAGAGTGGTTTGTTCTCCCAAAACAACTTCCGAATAGCCGAACAGGATGGTTATCTGTTGCCCTTACCATAAAAGACACAGCTCCGTTTAAACGTTCGGAAATGCAAGTCTTCTTGGAAAAAAGAAACATTCAAACAAGAACCGTTTTTACTGGAAACATTCTGCGTCAACCAGGGTTTAAAAATGTAGATCGAAAAGAATCGAAAGCTGGCTATGCCGAGTCAGATAAAGTGATGCGAGGTGGAATGCTATTGGCGTGTCACCACGGCCTAACGCGTCCTATGTTGGATCACGTAAAAGAGCAGATCACAGAATTTTTATCGAAATATTAGTCCCGAAGTGGTTATTACTCTGTTACCAGATTTACTTTAAGACCCAAGTCTTCTCTAAGTAATTCTACGAACTCTTCAATGTTTTCATCTTCGCCATCATAGTACCATGATATGGCGAGACTTTTCCCAGCCTTGCTTAATTGTTTCAATTCTTTCAAGAGTAAGTAAAGTGACTTACTTGACTGCGAATTGAAGTACCCAAGTCTAATATCTGCGTCAATTCGTGATTTCTGACAACTGTGAAAGCCAGCTATTTTATCTGAGATTTGGTTATAAAATTCAACGCCATTTTCAGGTCTTGATATTCCATCTAGAGTAATCTTGCCTGATTCAAAATCGAAGCTTACCCCAGCTTAGTCCGAGTCTAATTCGTTGCGAAATCCTTCGTGATTTGTTATTCACGGAGGCGATTGCGCGTGAAATATATGACGACTGCAACGCGCTGATAAATGGGAAGTACTGTATTCTGTGGGTTATGAAAAAGAATCTAACACCCGATAAGGGAGTGATGTCCTTCTTCGCTTCAAAGGAGCGCAGCAAGCGCGTTAATGCGGAGGCTTTTTGTATGGATTCGCATGCACTTAAGCTTACGGCTAATTTTTACTTCCGAATAAAAAAACCGGTGGTCAGAGGAAAGGCATTTGAAAATGAGGCGGACGCGCTTCATTGGTTGAGTCCATCTGTGGGATTGTAGACACTAGTGGTCAGCCAAGACGGTATAGTGTGGATCCTCAATAATGTTTATCTCAATCAAACTATCGGCATTCGCCAGCAATCGTCTACAGTCTGAACTAAGGTGCTTGAGGTGCACTTTCTTGCCAGCCTTAAGGTATCGCTCAGTCAGCTTATTCAGTGCCTCAATCCCAGACATATCAGCTACCCTGCTCTCTTCAAAATCGATAATCACCTCGTCAGGGTCGTTTAGCACATCAAACTTTTCACTAAACGTGGCAACTGACCCAAAGAATAGCGGTCCAAATATTTCGTAGTGCTTCACTCCTGCCTCGTCTGTGAACTTTCTCGCTCGAATGCGAGTCGCATTTTCCCATGCAAAAACAAGTGCGGCAATCACAACTCCAATTAGCACGGCCAAGGCTAAGTTGTGCAAGAAGACAGTAATTAGTGCTACCAAAACCATTACCAACACATCCATTTTTGGCATTTTTCCAAATGTTCTAAGACTCGCCCATTCAAATGTTCCAACACTGACCATGATCATTAGACCTGTTAGCGCTGCCATTGGAACCTCCTCAATAAGGTCGGCCCCAAACATGATGAATACCAGAAGCATCACCGATGCAACGATTCCCGAAACCCGTGCACGTGCACCAGAAGAGATGTTTATTAGGCTCTGGCCAATCATTGCGCAGCCTCCCATTCCAGAGAAAAAACCAGTCACGGTATTGGCTAAACCTTGGGCCACAGCCTCCTTATTTCCCCATCCACGTGTCTCGGTAATTTCATCGATCAAATTCAAGGTCAATAGGCTCTCAATAAGCCCTACACCGGCTACGATCAAAGCGTACGGGAATATGATGTAAAGTGTTTCTAACGTGAAGGGTACTTCCGGAATATGAAATGGTGGGAATCCGCCTTTAATACTTGCGATATCTCCAACGGTTTTTGTATCAATGTCCAAGGCAAAAACAACTCCTATTACTACTAGAATAGACGCCAGAGATGCTGGTGTTTTCTTGGTGAGTTTGGGTAAACCCCATATAATCAACATGGTTAAAAGAACTAGACCAAGCATCATATAAAGCTGAGCTCCGCTCATCCACTCAGAAACTCCAGCCGAATCAACCACTTTAAATTGGTCCATTTGTGCAAGGAAAATAACAACCGCCAAGCCATTTACAAACCCAAACATCACGGGATGCGGGACCAATCGAATAAACTTACCAAGTTTCAACAGCCCTGCTCCCATCTGGATTAATCCGGCAAGCACCACTGTTGCAAAAATATATTGTACGCCGTGCGATGCGGCTAGGCTTACAATAACAACAGCCACAGCGCCTGTCGCTCCAGATATCATTCCTGGCCTGCCGCCAAATATTGACGTTATCAATCCGACAGTGAACGCGGCGTAAAGTCCAGTTAATGGGTCGAGTCCTGCAATTAATGCAAACGCTATAGCCTCGGGCACAAGCGCTAAAGCAACCGTAAGTCCAGAAAGGATTTCGATCCTGTAATCTACCTTCTGTTTAAAATCAAATAAGTTGATGTATTTCCGCATGCTTGGCCTGGTGAAAAAGGGCGCGAAGGTAGACTTCTTTCTATTCTAAAATTTAAGAAGCAGGTATCATTTCGTCAGGAAGAGCGCATTCTAGTTTCTTGTCCAAACACCACTGCAGTCATCTGATGTAGTGGAATTTGAAACGGTATACTCTAGCGTGATCTCGTCCATATCCTCGTTCATTGAGCCTGAACCACTAACAAAGACTCCTGCAGTATCTGGTTCTTGGTACGCAATTGTGATATCATATCCATCAACTGTGGCTATCACGTTATTACTGAAGACCTCGTAAAAGTTGCTGATGCCAATTTCGTTTGAGCCACTACCCGCAGTGACACTAGAAGAATACGCGTAAGTACCAGTGGTGCAATCTTCGTCAACGTCAAAATCGCCTAAGAAGTCGTCTCGACTCACTGCAGTCTGAAAGTATTGGCACCTATCCCCAAAATAGCCCGGGAGACATTCGCATGAGCCATCATCACAATCACCTCCATTTTCGCAATCAATGTCCTTTGTAATGCACTTGTCTTCGTCTTCACAGCTGTCTCCGCTGTAACCGTCTTCACATGCACATGCCCCATCTTGGCAGAGCCCACCGTTCTCGCAAGACACATTACCCGTGACACACTTATCCTCCAGTTCGCAAGTTGTACCGCTGAAACCATCCAAGCATTCGCAGTCTCCATCTACGCAAGTTCCGCTATTTAAGCAGTTGACATCTTTGCACTGATCACACGAAAAAGTGATTGAAGCAATTAGAATTAGAAAACTCCAAAATCGAATTTGCATAGCGGTAATTGTTTTGGTAAAACTACAATTTACAGTTGTTTCAAGAGTATGCTAAATAAAGGTTGGTAGCTCAAATATTCTTCTTCACAATCTATCAACATTGGGCAATAAAAAGCTAAGCGTGATTAACTTTAGAGTTCAGATAAAGACTGCACATGTATCTCATTTTTGACACGGAAACGACGGGTATAATTGAAAACTGGAAAGCCCCAGTTTCAGAATTTGAATTGTTTCCGCGAGTCGTTCAGCTTGCTTGGCAACTCCACGACGAAATGGGAGAGCTGATCGAGGTTAAGAACTTCATAATAAAACCCGATGGCTTTACGATCCCCTTCAACGCCGAAAAAATTCATGGAATTAGCACCGAGCGTGCACAAAAAGTTGGGGCCTCAATAGAGTTTGTCTTTGACGAATTTCAATCGGCGCTAGCGAAATCCCAGTTTGCAATAGGTCACAATGTCGAGTTCGACATGAAAGTGATGGGTGCAGAATACGCTCGTGCTACGCGTGACGACGGATTAATGTCCAAGCGTACATTAGACACAATGCAACTGAGCACGGCATTCTGTCAGCTGCCAGGTGGGCGCGGCAAAAGCTTTAAATACCCAACGCTTAGTGAGTTGAACGATAAGCTTTTTCATGAAAAAGTAGACAACGCTCACAATGCATCTGCCGATGTAGAAGCAACTTCGAGGTGTTTTTTAGAACTGGTAAGAATCGGTGTAATCGGTGCCAAAGAACTGGACTCAAGTGCCGATAAGGTAAAAGCGTTTAAGGAGGCTAACCCAAAGCCATTTAAACTGATTGGGCTGAATATACAGCCGTACACTCCGGAGGATATTGACGATTCTGACATATTTGAAGACGAAGATGATTCCGATCAAGCAGCTCATGAGGAAAATGAAGCACTACTAAAGGATGTTCCGTTTACGCATCTTCATAATCATACACAATTCTCCATACTGCAGTCGACCTCTGCCATTAAATCCATAGTACGGCATGCGGCTGCGCTGAATATGCCCGCAATTGCGATTACCGATTTGGGTAACATGATGGGAGTTTTTCACTTCGTAAGGGAGTGTGAACTGGCTGGAATAAAGGCGATTGTTGGTTGTGAGTTTTATGTGGCAGATGAATACGAGAAACATCAATTTACCAAAGACGCCCCAGATCGTCGATTTAAGCAAGTTCTAATCGCTAAAAACGAAGCTGGATATCACAATTTGGCAAAACTTTGTTCTGTCGGATTTATTGATGGTTACTATGCTGGTTTGCCTCGTGTTGGAAGGGAATGCATTGAAGAATTTAAAGATGACCTAATCTGCACGAGTGGCGGTTTAGGTGGTGAAGTAGCCAACCTAATATTGAATATTGGGGAAAGTCAAGCCGAAAAAGCATTTGTCTATTGGCATCAACAGTTTGGAGAGGACTTCTATGTCCAATTGATGCGACACGACCTGGAAGAAGAGAAACGGGTCAACAAAGTGCTTCTCCAGTTTTGTAATAAGTACGGAGTCAAATACTTCGCGGCAAACGATGTTTATTATCAAAACAAGGAGGATGCCAATGCCCATGACATTCTATTGTGTGTCAAAGACGGTGAGCAGCAAAGCACACCGATTGGGCGCGGTCGCGGTTTTCGATTTGGAATGCCTAATCAGGAATTCTATTTCAAGTCAGCCGATGAAATGAAGGCTCTTTTCAAAGACTTGCCTGAAGCCATTTTGACAATATCTGAGATCACAGATAAGGTGGAAGAGTATCGATTGGGCAGGGACATTCTACTCCCCAAATTTGATATCCCAGACGAATTTGCTGGAGAAAATGAGTTTCTGGAACATCTCTCCTTTGAAGGTGCAAAGAAGAAATACGGTGAAATAACGGAGGAAATAAAAGATCGCCTCCTCTTCGAGTTGAAGGTGATTAAGGACATGGGATTTCCTGGATATTTCCTGATCGTTCAAGATTTTACAACGGAAGCACGTAACCGGGGAGTTTGGGTTGGCCCTGGTCGTGGATCGGCGGCAGGATCGGCGGTGGCGTTCGCGATTGGCATTACCAATATCGATCCCATAAAATACAAACTGCTGTTTGAGCGATTCTTAAATCCGGAGCGGGTCACAATGCCCGATATTGATATTGATTTCGATGACGAAGGCCGTGATCGAATCATTGATTATGTCGTAAACAAGTATGGCCAAACGCAGGTGGCTCAGATTATTACCTATGGCAGCATGGCTGCAAAATCCAGTATCCGAGATGTTTCAAGAGTTATGGAACTTCCGCTTTCTGACTCAGACCGGATCGCAAAGCTTGTCCCTGACCTAAAGAAGTTTAAGCACATTTTCGGCCGAACCGACGATGAACTAAAAAAGGAATTTAACGGGGATGACCTCATCAATGTTAAGCAGTTAATAGATATCAGTGAACGGGACAACGAAGAGGGTAAAATCCTGAACCAAGCTCGAAAACTGGAGGGATCGGTGCGGAATACGGGTATACATGCCTGTGGAGTTATTATTACTCCTGAAGATATTCGGGAGTTCATACCAGTAGCTACAGCCAAGGATTCGGACTTGTTAGTGACTCAATTTGATAACAGTGTTGTCGAAAGCGCAGGACTGCTAAAAATGGACTTTCTGGGATTAAAGACCCTCACGATCATGAAGGATGCAATTCAGCTCATTCATGAACGGCATGGAGTACTGATCAATCCAGATGAAATACCGCTGGATGATCCAGTAACATTTGAACTCTATCAAGCCGGGGAAACGAATGGAACATTCCAATTCGAGTCCGTTGGAATGCAAAAGCATCTTCGAAACCTCGTCCCAACCGACATAGAGGATCTAATAGCCATGAACGCGCTTTATCGGCCAGGGCCATTGCAGTTCATAGACACGTTTATAAAGCGAAAGCAGGGCGCCGAAGAAGTCAAATACCCACACGAGAAGCTAGAACCAATTCTGAAAGACACCTACGGGATTATGGTCTATCAGGAGCAAATTATGCAAACAGCTCAAATTCTTGCTGGGTATAGTCTCGGTGCTGCGGACATTTTGCGACGTGCAATGGGAAAGAAGAAGATGGACGTCATGCAGCAGCAGAAGGTCATCTTTCGTGAGGGTTGCGAAAAACACAACGAAATAGCCGCCGAACAAGCGGATGAGATTTTTGACGTGATGATGCGATTTGCTGAATACGGTTTCAACCGATCGCACTCAGCTGCTTACTCACTTGTCGCCTTTCAAACCGCCTATTTAAAAGCAAACTATCCTGCCGAGTATATGGCGTCCGTGCTTACCCACAACATGAATGACATAAAGAAGGTGACCTTTTTTATGGAAGAATGTAAACGCGCAGGCATTCCGGTTCTAGGTCCATCAGTAAACGAATCGTCTTATAAATTCACCGTAAATGCGAAGGATGAAATTCGATTCGGAATGGGTGCAATCAAAGGTGTGGGCGAGGCAGCCGTTGAAGCAATCGTAACCGAACGCAAAGAAAACGGCCCGTTTCAATCCATATTTGGGTTTTCATCGAGACTCGATTTGCGGACAGTGAATAAAAAGAACTTTGAGGGTTTGGCTCTTGCGGGTTCTTTCGACTCTTTTGAAAACATTCATAGAGCACAATACTTTGCTGAAGATGAAAAAGGTCAAAGTCTGATTGAAAAGGCCATACGTTATGGCAATGCGGTACAAGAAGCGGAAAACTCATCCCAAGCATCGTTATTTGGGGAGTCTGAGGATGCAGACATCCCGGAACCTATGATTCCGCCGGCTCCTGAGTGGCGAACCCTCGATCAATTGAACCGTGAAAAAGAGGTCGTTGGGATCTACATCTCTGGGCATCCACTAGATGATTTCAAATTTGAGCTCGAACAATTTGCCAACGCCAAGGTGATCGACCTTGAAAGTATTGAAGAAGTAAAAAAGCGTCGCGAAACCAAGGTCGCAGGAATAATTACGAGCGTTTCGCATCTCACGACTAAGACTGGATCTCCATTCGGAAAGTTTATTGTGGAAGATTATAGCGGAACATTTGAGTTTGCTCTTTTCAAGGACGACTACATCCGCCATCGCAACTATTTAAACGAATATTGGTTCGTCTTAATCACTGTGAAAATTGATAGCTGGTATAACAAAAAGGACATGCGTGAGGTAAACCGACTTTCAGTAGGAAGCATCGACCTTCTATCGGAACTTCGGGACAAGAAAATTAAAAAAGTTGCGGTTAATATTCTTCTGGACGATTTGGATGAGCCAATGATCACGAACATCAGAACCCTTATGAACAAGAACAAGGGCACAATTCCATTGCAGGTTAATGTGCATGAAAACGGCACCAGTATTGAAATGCCGTCGCGAAGCATTAAGGTCAACTTGTCACGCGAGCTTACTTCTGAGCTCGAGTCCATGGAGAAAATCACATGGCGCGTCGAGAAAGTCTGACAATTTGGCCCGAATTTAATCTGGGCCAACCTTTTGTGCTTAGCCTTACGAGCACAGATAATAATTAGATATAACCTATGTGAAAAAGTGCTTGTTTGTAAGGACTTCGGTCCACAGAATTCATGTAGGTTTGTTTAACATTGTAAATACATACTTAAAAAAATGGCATTAGAATTCACAGACAGCAATTTTGAAGAGACAGCTTTAAAATCAGATAAACCAGTATTAGTCGACTTTTGGGCCGAGTGGTGTGGCCCTTGCCGCATGGTGGGTCCAATCGTTGAAGAAGTAGCAAATGAATATGGTGATAAAGCCGTTGTAGGAAAACTAAACGTTGACTTGAACCCAGGTGTAGCCACTAAATATGGCATTCGAAGCATCCCAACTATTCTATTTATTAAGAATGGTGAAGTGGTTGATCGTCAAGTAGGTGCAGTGCCAAAAGCTACACTTATAAAAAAGCTGGAAGCTCAGCTTGCTTGAGCCCGGCAACTTAACTAAACAGTTGCAAAAAGCCTCGACCCAATGGGATCGAGGCTTTTTCATTTTTAACAGCTTCTCTCCTATCTGATTCGTAACATCGTATCCATGTCCATCGATCACTTTCAAGCCCAGCGTTATGGTAAATTGGAATTACTTGCAAAGCAAGCGGTTGAAGGTTTCATAACGGGCCTACACAAAAGTCCCTTTCATGGGTTTAGCGTTGAATTTGCTGAACATCGAGCTTATAACTCCGGTGAAAGCACCAAGCACATAGACTGGAAACTGTATGGAAGGACCGATAAAATGTTTGTCAAGCGGTATGAAGAAGAAACGAATCTTCGATGCAATATTCTCATTGATCGAAGCGCTTCTATGTTTTACCCAAATACACCTGAAGAAGACAGTCTGAGCAAGATTCAATTCGCTATTCAATCGGCCGCCTCGCTTATCTATTTAATGCGCCGACAACGCGACGCAGTTGGAGTAACATTATTTGGAGACAAAATCGAACTAAGCACCGCGACAAAAAGTTCTGGATCTCATCATGCAAGTTTATTCCACGAACTCGAAAAGGTGTACTCAAATACCGAAGGTGCTGAGCAAAGCAATATCGTAGACACGCTGCACTTGATGGCCGAAAAGTCTCATAAGAGATCCCTTATCGTAATCTTCTCAGACTTTACAGATTCACTGTTTCGCGAAACAGGCGACCAAACTCCCCTATTCGATGCGCTCCAGCACATGCGGTATAATAAGCATGAGGTTGTGCTATTTCATGTTTTTGATAGAAACTCTGAAGTAAACCTTGAGTTTGACAATAGACCTTATACATTTCAAGATCTAGAAACGAAGGAGCAAATCAAGGTTAACCCGCATGATGTTCAGGATGCCTACAAAAAGCTTAGAGAAGAACGTATTTATAACGTCAAGCTGCGTTGTCGACAATTTGGAATCGATTGGAATGAATGCGACATTTCCGAAGGCGTGGTGAAGATTTTGGATCGATTTCTCGTTAAACGAAATCGCTTGGTATAACCTATTTATTCAGGAGCTTTAGAACTCCAAGTAAATAGCTTTCCATTCCAAATCCACTTATGCTGCCTATCGCAGCTCTGCCCACATAACTTACGTGGCGAAAGTCTTCTCTGGCAAAAATATTGGTCATGTGAATTTCAATAGTGGGAATATCGATGCCTGCAACTGCATCAGCCAAAGCAATGGAAGTATGGGTGTATCCACCCGGATTTAGAAGAATTCCAGCAACGTCCTTTTGCTCGTTTAAGGCATGCAGAAAATTTATTAATTCACCTTCCACGTTACTCTGTAGGTAAACCAGCTCAATTCCATTAAACTGCTGATCAAGATTCGCAATGAAGGATTCGAAGCTTTCGGTTCCATAAACATCTTTCTCTCGCTTTCCAACCAAATTCAGATTTGGACCGTTGACAATTGCAATTTTCATTGAACGAAAATATGAACCATTCAGTTTGAACAAAGAGTTCATTTCATCGTCAGAAAAGATTGACAAAGCCCGAACTTCACAATTGAAATGTGGGAATCGCATAAAAAAGGCTTTAAAGGATACCTAAAATTGGAGCGCACGCTAAGTCAAAACAGCGTTGACGCCTACATGAGCGATGTGGACAAACTTGCCTCGTTTATCTCAGAAAGCGAAGGCCAAAAGGCTCCTGAGCGTGTGACCTACAAGGAACTTCAAGCCTTCGTTAAATGGATTGTAAGCATCGGCTTGGCTCCATACTCACAAGCTCGGATAATCAGTGGTGTCAAGGCATTCTACAAATTTCTTGAGTTAGATGGAATGATTGAGGTAAACCCGACAGCACTACTCGAGTCCCCAAAAATCGGCCGGAAACTACCTGACACACTCAACAATGCCGAAATAGAAGAAATGCTCGGGTGTATCGACAGAAGTAAACCTGAAGGGGAACGAAACCGAGCCATCATCGAAACAATGTATGCTTGTGGGCTGCGCGTTTCTGAATTAGTTGGTCTATTGATTTCCAACCTGTACCTAAATGAAGGTTTTATTCGCGTGATTGGAAAAGGAAACAAGGAACGCCTGATTCCGATCCACGATCAAGCCATTGATAGCATCGTGAACTATCTAGAGAATGTGCGTGTGCATCAACCTCAAGTTGAAGGCGAACGAGACGTGGTATTCTTAAACAAACGTGGCAAGCGGCTCAGTCGAGTAATGATATTCTACATTATCCGAGATCTGGCTGTGCAGGCAGGAATTCGCAAGAAGATCAGCCCGCACACGTTGCGGCATAGTTTCGCTACCGAATTGGTTGAAAATGGAGCCGATTTAAGAGCTGTTCAGGAAATGCTTGGACATGCCTCCATCACCACGACAGAAATCTACACGCATTTGGATCGAAAGTTTCTCAAGGATACAGTGCTAAAACACCACCCACTATACAATGGGAAATTTGAGAAATGAAAAATGGGTGACNNCACCCATCATCGTTTATTTTGCCTCCCAGAAATTTCCAGCAGTAATCTCAGTATCGGCGTCAGTGGTTGCAGTGAACGTTCCAGTAATTCCATCGCCTGTTGGATCCCACGTAGTAACTTCAACTGTTCCAGATACTCCTTCTTCTACTCCATTGGTTGCGTGGTAGTATTCAACACCGGCAGTTCCAGCACTTCCACTATTATCAACGTCGTATTCGCCTACATCGGACCCGTAAATATCGAGTTCAACCTGCTCGTAATCGTTTCCTGTCCCAGTTGTCCAGTAGATTCTCCACTGTCCACTACCAAGGTCGGTAACGGTAGCCTCGCCCGACTTCACGGTTCCGCCAAAATCCAT
>DDCZ01000067.1 GCA_002336485.1 Flavobacteriales bacterium UBA1993 | reverse complement strand
CCAACCGACGTAAGTTGTAATGGTAGTAACGATGGATCAGCTACCGCATCTGGATCAGGTGGAACAGGAACAATCACATACGCATGGTCAGGCGGTGGTGGATCTTCTGATACAGCTTCCGGACTTACCGCAGGAACTTACACCGTAACTGCTACAGACGCGAACGGATGTACAGATACCGCCTCAGTAACGATCACTGAGCCAACCGTCCTTGTAGCAACAGCTGCACTTGACAACGACGTAAGCTGTAATGGTGGAAACGATGGAGAGGCCACTGCTTCTGCCTCTGGCGGAACAGCTACGTACTCTTATGCTTGGAACACAGGTGCTACAACAGCAACTGCAACAGGATTAACTGCTGGAACATTTACAGTAACAGCTACCGACGCAAATGGATGTACTGCAACCGACACGGTCGTGGTAGATGAACCAGCGGCAGTAGTAGCATCGATATCTCTCGATAGCAATGTAAGTTGTAACGGAGGAAACAACGGCGTGCTTACAGCAAGCGGATCAGGCGGAACAGCAGGTTATACATATGCATGGAATACAGGAGCAAATGTTGCTACCGCGAGTGGCCTTACCGCAGGACTTTATACAGTAACCGTAACCGACGCAAATGGATGTACGGACACAGATACAATGTCCGTTACTGAGCCAGCAATGTTAATAGCGGCCGTATCATTAGATAGCAATGTGAGTTGTAATAGTGGTAACGACGGAGTAGCAACAGCATCTGCGACAGGCGGAACAACATCGTACTCCTACGCATGGTCAGGCGGTGGTGGATCTTCTGCTACAGCAACAGGTCTTACCGCAGGAACATATGTGGTAACTGTAACTGACGCGAACGGATGTACGGATACAACTTCAGTAACTATTACAGAGCCAACAGCAGTATCAGTTTCAATTGGAACACCAACCAACGTAAGTTGTAATGGTGGCAACGACGGAGCAGCTACCGCATCTGGATCAGGTGGAACAGGAACAATCACATACGCATGGTCAGGTGGTGGCGGATCTTCTGCAGCAGCGACAGCATTAACAGCAGGAACATACACGGTCACTGCTACAGATGCGAACGGATGTACGGACACAGCTTCGGTGACAATCACTGAACCGACGGTACTGGTAGCAACAGCTACCCTTGACAGCGACGTAAGTTGTAACGGTGGCAATGATGGTGAAGCCACTGCTTCTGCCTCTGGAGGAACAGCTACGTACTCTTATGCTTGGAACACAGGTGCTACAACAGCAACTGCAACAGGATTAACTGCCGGAACATATACGGTAACAGCTACCGACGCAAATGGATGTACTGCAACCGACACGGTCGTGGTAGATGAACCAGCGGCATTATCGGTCGCGATAAACGTAGATGACAGCGTAAGTTGTAATGGTGGTAACGATGGATCTTTGACAGCAAGTGCGTCTGGAGGAACTGCGAATTATACATTTCTGTGGAACACAGGAGGCACCTCGGCGACTAACTCTGGTTTAACAGCAGGCTTGTATACCGTTACTGTTACTGATGCGAATGGATGTACGGTATCGGATACAATGAATGTTTACGAGCCTTCAGTCCTTGTAGCATCCGCTACATTAAATAACAACGTGAGTTGTAATGGTGGTAATGATGGATCTGCTACAGCAAGCGCTGCCGGGGGAACCGCAGGTTACACATTTGCTTGGTCAATGGGTGGTTCATCCAGCGTTGCGACAGGATTAACAGCTGGATGTTATACCGTGACTGCAACAGATGCGAATGGCTGCACGAATTCTGAGGTAATTTGTATTACAGAACCAACGGTATTGGTGGCAACGGCATCTATTGATAGCAATACTTTGTGTTCATCGACCTCTACAGGTGTAGCGTCGGTTGTTGCATCGGGTGGTGCGCTTTCGTATACATATTCATGGAGTTCGGGAAGCACTTCTGACACCGCGAACAGTTTGAGCAGTGGATGGCACTATGTGACCGTTACGGATACGAATAATTGTACCGCTATAGATTCAGTTGAGATTGATGTTCAAGACACGATTGCGCCAACAGCATTGACACAAAATGCAACGGTTTATCTGGATAGTATTGGAAATGTGAGCATCGATTCGTCAACGATTGATAGCGGAAGTTTTGATAATTGTGCGATTGATTCAATGTATGTTACGCCGAGTGATTTTGATTGTTCGGATGTTGGAAATAACACAGTAACACTATACGTAATTGACGTGAATGGGAATATTGATTCAGCCACATCAACAGTGCACGTAGTGGATACAACAGCTCCGTTCGTTGGAGGAATTGATACCACACTTTACTTAAGCAACGCGGGTACAGTTTCACTTTCCGCAACTCAGGTAGATAGTGCGAGTTACGATGCCTGCGGACTAGATTCATTGTGGCTTAGTCAAGAGGTGTTCAGTTGCAATGACCTTGGAGATAATCTAGTGTCGTTTTATGCTGTAGATGTCAATGGCAATCTTGATACAACTCAGGTAACTATTTCAGTCATTGACACATGGAATATCGTAAGCATAAATATCGATTCGAACTTACTTTGCTTTGGGGCGGTGAATGGACAATTAACTGCCACGGCATCTGGAATGACAGGATCATATTCATACGCATGGAGCAATGGTGGTTCTACATCAACAATTTCAGGCTTAGTTGAAAACACCTACATCGTAACTGCTACAAGCGCATTCGGCTGCGAGGTAATTGATTCTGTTACCCTGACTGAGCCAGATTCGCTCTATGGTGCAATGAGTATTAGTAATATAAGTTGTAATGGAGCCAATGATGGAAGTGCGATAATTACTGCAAACGGAGGCTCGCCAGGATACAGTTATCTGTGGAATACAGGTGCTGTTGTTGATTCGATTGGAGGGTTAGCAGGCGGCACCTATTCAGTAACGATAAGCGATACGAATGGGTGTGCGGTAACTATGGATACCGTAATCACCGAACCAACAGCATTGGTTGTCAATATCTCATTCAACGATACTAGCCTCTGTGCAGGTGATTCTTCAGGGATTGCAATTGCGAATGCTTCCGGAGGAACAACACCATACTCCTATTCTTGGACTGGATATGCTGCAACTAATGACAGCTTAATAAATATTCTTGCGGGAACATATACGACAGTAATAACTGATGCGAATGGTTGCGTTGCGACGGATACACAAACTATCACGGAGGACACATTGCCAAATGTCACCCTAACACTTCCTATAGATTCCGTATGTCAGTTCACTGTTGTGCAGCTTTCAGGTCAGACTCCAATAGGAGGAGCATTTAGTGGTCAGGGTGTTGTACTCGATTCATTAATCACTGATTCATTGTCAAATTGGAATTCGGTTACATACACATTTACTGATTCTAATGGATGTGCTGGAATCGCCTTGGATTCAGTTTATATCACACCGTTACCTCAAGTTAGCTTTAGCTTAAATCCAATCGAGCTTTGTGGTGGATCGGAGATTTTACTTGATTTTGCTTCGCCAACCGGAGGTGTTTATAGCGGTGATCCTATGATGATTGATACTGCGAATGGCAAGTTGATCGCTTTAGATTCTAATTACACCACTACAGGATGGTATACATACATGAATGAATGTGGCATTGATTCTGGCGAATTCACAATGATTAGTCACAAAACCCCTGAGGTAGACTTAGGTGGTGACCAAGCTTTATGCAACTCAAATACTCTCGACCTTGATGCTGGAGATCATGATTCTTATCTCTGGAACGATGCGTCTACCAATCAAATATTGACGGTCAACGATGGTGAAACTCCATTAAATGAAGATGTGTATGTGTGGGTGCAGGTGTCCGATACATTTGGATGTACTGGATCTGATACGATCTTGGTTGAAGTTGAGGTGCAAACCACGTTCTATCTTGGAGATAATATCACCGCCTGCCTCAAGGATCCGGTCACGCTTACCGTGGATAATGTTTATGACAATTTCAACTGGAGTACTGGTGATTCGACTTTGTCAATTCTAGCTCACGACGGTAGCGTAATTATCCCAGGTCAATATCCATTCTGGGTAACAGGGACAAATGATAACGGTGCATGTAGTTACTCTGATACGATAATGTTGACTCTAGTAGATTGTGACACGAGTTTTGTCGGAATCGAAGAGGCGGTTTCTTATTCATTCGAAATATTCCCTAATCCAACCCGAGAAGTGTTGAATGTGAATGGCTCAATTGGCGTTGATTTCAACCGAATAATGATGATAAGCATGAGAGGTGAAATTGCAAAGGTCTTCGACGCATCAACATGGAACGTTACAGGTGCAGACGGAGTGCGGTTAGATGTGTCTGACCTGGCAGATGGAGTTTACATGCTTCGAATTGAGCACGCTAAAGGAATAAATACAGCAAGGGTAATCGTTGGCAAATAAGTCCAGCGATTTACTCTTCGCTTTTTGGTTTCTGAATCCTTACTCCAACTTCCATGACCAGTTGCAGGTCTTCGGTCACCATTTCATGCTGTAGATTTATAGTGTAAGCGCCTTCGGCTAATGTTTCGTTTTCCATAGCTAGGAGTTCCACATCCCAAATGTCCACAGAGCCTTCGCCGAGGTATTCTTTGTCGTCTCCTATAATTGGAATGGTGTACGATTGGTCATATAAGGTAGACGGCCCCGTCATGTTGAGATTGACATTGATGTCTTTGTACGGAAAGCCATGCACATGACGAAAGAGTATATACACATCGTATTCGCCTGTTTCTGAAATAGTCGCGTCGAACGTTTGAACGTCCCCTTTACTCCAGGTCATTTTTGCGAGTTCGTTTAACCCCCTGTACTCCCAAAGGCCGTCACAGGCACTTAGTAATAGAAGGCATATTGTGGTGGATTTAAGTAGCTTTTTCATGATTAACGGTTTGCGCAAGCATAAGGATTAAATTTGTCTTGAATAAAAAACTGATAATGAGCATCGCAGAACAAATTAACGGAGACATCAAAAAGGCAATGTTGGCCAAGGATAAAAAACGGCTAGAAGCCTTACGCGCTGTGAAGAGTGCCATCTTGGTGTTGAGTACTTCCGGATCGGGTGAAGTGGGTGATGAGGATGTCATCAAGGCAATGCAGAAACAGGTGAAGCAACGCAAGGACGCTGCAGCCATATTTCAAGAGCAGGATAGAGCAGAGATGGCTAACGAGGAGTTATTCCAAGCAAAGGTGATTGAGGAGTACCTACCAGAAATGATGAGCGAGGATGATATCCGAAGCGTGGTAAAAAATAAAATTGCGGCCGCAGGCGCTTCAGGTCCGCAGGACATAGGAAAAGTTATGGGGCCAATTATGGGACAGCTACAGGGCAAAGCCGATGGTAAACTCATATCTCAAATAGTCAAAGAGGAGTTATCGAACTAATAAATTGAGCCAAAAAAAAGGCCTTGAGTAAATTTACTCAAGGCCTTTTTAATTCTAAAAATTATAAAGAGGGATTACATCATTCCTCCCATACCGCCCATTCCTCCAGGAGGCATTCCAGCTGGCATGGCGTCATCACCTGCTTCATCAGCTAGGACACACTCTGTCGTAAGCAATAAACCTGCAATGGAAGCAGCGTTCTCAAGAGAAACTCTAGTTACCTTCTTAGGATCAATAACGCCCGCAGCATACATGTTTTCATATACGCTTGTTGCTGCATTGTATCCGAAATCACCTTTGCCTTCCATTACCTTCTGAACGACAATTGAGCCTTCGCCTCCAGCATTGGCTACTATCTGTCGCAACGGCTCTTCGAGAGATCTTCTAATAATGGCGATTCCAGTCGTCTGATCCTCATTGCTTCCTTCAAGGTTGTCTAAGGCCGAAATAGCTCGAATGAAGGCTACACCTCCACCTGGTACAATCCCTTCCTCAACAGCAGCTCTCGTGGCGTGCATGGCATCATCAACTCGATCCTTCTTTTCTTTCATTTCAACTTCTGTGGCAGCACCAACATAAAGTACGGCAACACCGCCTCCTAGTTTGGCTAATCGCTCTTGCAGCTTCTCCTTATCATAGTCGCTGGTTGTCGTCTCCATTTGAGCTTTAATCTGATTGACTCGAGCCTTGATGTCTTCTGACTTACCTGCTCCGTTGATCACAGTGGTGTTGTCCTTATCAATGTCAATTTTCTCAGCTCGACCTAACATTTCAATATCTGCTTGGTCAAGTTTGAATCCACGCTCTTCGCTGATTACTTGTCCACCAGTTAGTATTGCGATATCTTCAAGCATAGCTTTACGTCGGTCTCCAAACCCTGGAGCCTTAACGGCGGCAATTTTTAAACCGCCTCTAAGCTTGTTTACAACAAGTCCAGCCAACGCTGTTCCTTCAACATCTTCGGCAATGATTAACATTGAAGCACCTTGCTGAGCTACTTTTTCAAGAAGAGGAACTATATCCTGAATGTTGCTCACTTTTTTATCGTGAATCAATATGTATGGATTCTCTAACTCGGTGATCATTTTATCGGCATTCGTAACAAAGTATGGGCTTAGGTAACCACGATCGAATTGCATTCCTTCCACTACGTCTACCGTAGTTTCCGTTCCTTTTGCTTCTTCAACTGTAATGACACCCTCTTTGCCCACTTTTTGCATCGCCTCAGCGATAAGCTTGCCTATTGTGGCATCACTATTCGCTGAAATTGTACCTACTTGCTCAATTTTCGCAAAGTCGTCTCCGACTTCTTCCTTCATGGTGTCTAGGTGCGCTACGATGGCCTGAACAGCTTGATCAATACCTCGCTTAAGGTCCATAGGATTTGCACCCGCCGTAACATTCTTAAGTCCTGCAGTAACGATCGCTTGTGCAAGTACCGTAGCTGTAGTTGTTCCGTCACCAGCCACGTCAGCTGTTTTCGACGCTACTTCCTTTACCATTTGGGCGCCCATATTCTCAACGGCGTCCTTTAGTTCCACTTCCTTCGCAACGGTTACACCATCTTTTGTGATGGTTGGGGCTCCGAACTTTTTATCAATAACGACGTTTCGACCCTTTGGACCGAGTGTTACTTTAACTGCATTTGACAAAGCGTCAACTCCCTTTTTAAGGGCGTCTCTCGCTTCAGAATCAAATAATATCTCTTTTGCCATTTTCTTGTTTTTTAATTTTCAATTAACCGATGCTACCAAGAACGTCGGTGGATCGCATTATTAGATAGTCTTTTCCGTCAAGCTGAATTTCTGTTCCTGAATATTTACCGTAAAACACGACATCGCCTTCATTCACAAGTACTGGCTCGTCTTTCTTACCGGGTCCGACAGCGATGATTGTACCTTTTTGTGGCTTTTCTTTAGCTGTATCTGGGATGATAATTCCACCCGCAGTTTTTTCTTCCGCTGCTGCTGGTTCTACCAACACGCGATCTTCATTTGGTTTAAAGTTCACTCCTGACATTTTTTAGAAAGTTTAGATTAACAAGAAAGCCAATAGTCACTTATTATGCCACCAAGTATCGGAGATCAATTCGTGCCATCTTTGACAGATAAGCACAAAAAAAATGTCAGCCCGAGTGACAAGCTGACATTTATATGTACCATGTTTGGTTTGTTCTATTCGTTGGGAAGAGGTGCGGGGCTGTCATCGTATCCAGCTGATGGAGCTGGTAGCGCTGCATTCTCTATAATTCCATCGAGGTCACTGGTTTGTGCCTCAACCGCTGTAGTTCCGGTAAAAGCGGTAGATACAATACACAAAGCCAAAAGTGCTGTAGCCAACATCCATGTTCCTTTTTCTAAAAAGTCAGAGGTTCGCTGTACGCCAACAATTTGGTTGGATGATGAAAACCCTGAAGCCAATCCACCACCCTTTGAGTTTTGAATTAGAACAATACCCATAAGCAAAAGGCTTACGATAAAGATGAGTATGGAAATGATAATCATAGCTATTTGTTTTCTTGTTTGAGTTTTTCAATAAGGGCGGCAAAATAACTGCTTTTTTCAGGATGCAGCAAACTGAGTTTTTGATACGTTGAAATTGCCTTGTCAAAAGCACCTTGTCCAGCGTAAATTCTACCTAGCGTTTCGGTAACTATTTCTTCGTTGTCAATTAGACTTCCTTTGGCGGCTTTGGTTGGCGAGAAGAACTCCGCACGCTTTGGAACTAGGCTCGATTCATTCACAATAAAGTGGTCAATAATGCCATCAACTTCTTGCTTCAATATTTTCGATGTTTCTTCCTTTTTTACGTCGTTTTCATTTGAAAGATAACGCATCCAAGATCCGAAATCTTGCTTGTTTGGAGGTGCAGTTTCCGTATGAATTGTAGATACCGATTCGCTTATTTCTTCCTGTTGGTCAATTATTTCTGCCTGATCCGACTCAGTTACCTTGGCACGACTTGGTAAAGGGGTCGCGTCCTCAATTATCATGTCAAGAGCGGCGCCAGAGTTTACAGCCTCGGATAGCAATAGATTATTTAGTTCATCAATTGAATCAGCTGGCTTCGATGAGGTGTCGATCTCTATTTCGCGAGAGCTTTGAGCCTCCGTTGATTGTTCTAGTTGTGGTTCTGGAGGAAACGCCAGCTTTTGCAAGGCAGCCCGACTTTGAAATCGAATGGCACTGAACTTAATCTGAGTCTCACTTTTTCCTGAATCGAAGGATTTTACCCCGATGGTTTGGAGTGCGCAAAGAATGCTTGAATATGGATGTTCTTTTAAATTACGCGCAATACTTTCATACTGGCTCGCTGACGTCACCCCATTATTGAGTATTGATTTAATCTCGATTTCCATTACCAGTTTCCAAGTGATTTATTGAAAATGTCCTGTGTCAGTTGCTCGTTTATTTGGTCGATCAAAGTTTGTTCAACCGAGCTTAAGTTTGTGTTTGCATCAAATTGTTGAAACCCAGAAAATGTCTGTTCAAAGCTTTTTTCGTCATCCTTAGTGTCTGTATATCGCACCTTAACTACAATGGTCAGCTTATTTAAAGAGGTTGCATCATCCTTTACGGCTTCGCCTTTCACACTATAATTCGTGATCTCTCCGGCTATGATTAGATCACCATTTTCCTTTACCAGTGCAAGGTTTGTTTGTCGAAGAAAAATATCCTTAAGCTCTTCTGTAAACGCTTGGCTTAACGATGGCGGAGCAAGAGATGCGTAGTTTGGAAATGTGGCAATTGAAATGGTGTTAACATCTGGGGAGACACTAGCTCCAGTAAATGAATAATTTACCTTACATCCAGCCAATGCAGTTGCAGATAGAACAAGTATGAAAATGGAGCGCTTAATTAAGTTCATACTCCTTTATTTTCCGGTATAATGTGCGTTCCGAAATGCCAAGTTCGCTCGCTGCATTTTTACGCCTGCCGTGATATTTGTCCAAAGCCTTTTTTATTAGCTCTTTTTCCTTTTCCTCTATGGATAAGGATTCCTCGACAACTTCAGAAGCTTCAATGTCGCTGGGGCGTGTAACTTGAATGGCAGGATGATGAATGCCGAATCCGCCAGCTTCTTCTTCTGGCGCGGAGTAATCCATTTTAGATCCGCCAAAGATGTTCTGTAATTGACTGGCGTCGATGCCATCAGAGCCATTCTTTAATAACTCCATCACTAGCTTTTTCAAATCATTCACTTCACCCTTCATTTCGAAGAGAACCTTGTATAAAATTTCGCGTTCGTTTAATTCGGACTGACCCTCTGCTTGATAAACTGTAGGTACTTTGCTTGCGATGTAGTTAGGCAAGTATTTGAGCAAGACAGTTCCATCAATGTCACGCTCCTGCTCAATGACGGATACTTGCTCCGTAATATTTTTCAATTGTCGGATATTACCGGGCCATCGATAATCTTCAAGAATTCTTATCGCATCGGCTGTCAATCTTACAGAAGGCATTCGATACTTGTCACCGAAGTCAGCGGCAAATTTTCGAAAGAGCAGATGCACATCCTCTTTTCGTTCTCTCAGCGCTGGAATCTGAATCGGAACAGTATTCAATCGATAGTACAAATCTTCTCGGAACTTGCCTTTCCGAATGGCTTCGGGGATATCAACATTGGTAGCGGCTACAATCCTAACATCTGTTTTTTGCGTTTTACTGGATCCAACCTTGATAAACTCACCTGTCTCCAATACGCGAAGAAGACGCACTTGTGTTGATATTGGCAATTCGGCAACTTCATCAAGAAATATCGTTCCACCATCGGCTACCTCGAAATAACCTTTTCTGGTATCGTGTGCACCAGTGAAACTGCCCTTTTCATGACCAAATAATTCAGAGTCGATTGTGCCCTCAGGTATCGCTCCACAATTAACCGCGATATATTCACTGTGCTTTCGAGTGCTGTTATGATGAATGATTTGAGGCATGGCCTCTTTTCCTGTTCCACTTTCACCAGTAATCAAAACGCTAAGGTCAGTAGGGGAGACACGCAAAGCCGTTTCAATCGCTCGGTCTAACGTGCCGCTCGTGCCTATTATCCCAAATCGTTGTTTTGCTTGTTGTATTGTCATAATTCTATTTAGACTATTTCTCCTATCAAAGTTGCTGCCGTGCAATCACTTACACGCACATTGACATATTCGCCTTTCTTAAAAGTGGTTTTTGGAAACACGCACATGACATTTTGAGTGTTGCGCCCACATTGGTCCTTATCAGATCGTTTAGAATTTCCTTCGATAAGAACTCGATGGACCTGACCAACTGATCTTGTGTTGCTTTCGAGTGAGTGCTGTTGCTGAAGGTCAATTACTTCGGTAAGTCTTCGCTTTTTCTCAACTAGCGGAATATCATCTTCAAATTTCCTGGCAGCTAGCGTTTTTGGTCTCTCAGAATAATAGAACATATATGCGAAGTCATATTTCACCTCTTTCATAAGTGAGAGGGTGTCTTGATGCTGCTCTTCCGTCTCGCCACAAAAACCGCTAATAATGTCTGTTGAAATACCGCAGTTTGGCATATGCTTTCGAATAGAGGCTATACGGTTCAAGTACCATTCTCGTGTGTAGCCTCGGTTCATTCTTTCAAGCATTTCTGAGTTTCCACTTTGAACTGGTAAGTGTATGTACTCACATATGTTCTCGTTTTTTGACATTACCTCAAGTACCTCATCAGACATGTCCTTGGGGTGGGATGTAGAAAAACGAATTCTAAGATCGGGATGAACATCGGCCACTTTTTGCATCAACTGAGCGAAATTCACAACTTCTTTCTGGTCGTCGATGATAGCTCCTTTCTTTGTGATGTTCCAACGATAGCTATCGACATTTTGGCCTAAAAGAGTTACTTCTCGATATCCTTTTTCAAAAAGGTCATGCGCTTCTTGTACAATTGTTTTTGGGTCTCTACTGCGTTCTCTTCCTCGGGTAAATGGGACAACGCAAAAACTGCACATATTGTCACAACCGCGGGTTATAGAGATGAATGCACTTACCCCATTGAAATCTAAACGCACCGGTGTTATTTCAGCATACGTTTCATCTCGTGATAAGAGCACGTTCACAGCTTTTTGGCCGGTCCCAACTTCTGTGACAAGATTTGGTAAGTCTCGGTAGGCATCAGGTCCAGCCACTAAGTCCACTAATTTTTCTTCTTCTAGAAGTTGAGACTTTAAACGCTCAGCCATGCAGCCAAGAATGCCAATAACCTTATCGGGATTGTTTTTCTTATCGCTTTGAAATTGAGTTAAGCGCTTGCGTACACGCTGTTCCGCATTATCGCGAATAGCACATGTATTTAGCAATACGACATCCGCTTCCTCGGCATTGCGTGTCGTTTCAAAACCTGCTTTCGACATTATCGAAGCCACTATTTCACTATCGGAAAAATTCATTTGGCAGCCATAGCTCTCCAGATAAACCTTTTTACCCAAAAGATTATCCGACTGTTGTTCGACAAGGATTGCCTCTCCTTGCCGCTCTTCCACTAATAAACCCTTGTTATTATCCATTAATTTGAATCAAGTCGCGAAGTTACTCATTGAACATGACTGCAAATATGTCAGGCGTTAATTTATGCTGTAATTCATGCTACTTGAAATAAAAGCAAATAACCTCTGCGATTTTTTTGCGTTTTATTTGCAGCGTGAAACTTCCTTTCTAGAGGAAGCGGATAAGTCCGAAATTATAAAATTGAGTGAATGAATTTGGTAATTGTTGAGTCGCCTGCTAAGGCAAAAACGATCGAAGGATATTTGGGAAAGGACTTCGTTGTTCGTTCAAGTTATGGTCACATACGCGATTTGCCTAAAAAGGGAAATGCAATTGACATTGAAAATGGATTCGCCCCTACATATGAGGTAATGCCAGATAAAAAGAAGGTGATCACCGAGTTGAAAAAATTAAGCAAGGATGCGGAAATGGTATGGCTTGCCACGGATGAGGACCGTGAGGGAGAGGCTATTAGCTGGCACCTATTCGAAGCATTAGGGTTAAAGGAAGATAAAACCAAGAGAATTGTCTTTCACGAGATAACAAAACCTGCCATTACCAGTGCCATCGAGAATCCACGAGTTATTGATAAGCATCTTGTAGATGCACAACAAGCTCGACGAATTTTGGATCGGATTGTTGGATTTGAGTTAAGTCCAGTACTTTGGAAAAAGGTGAAGCCATCTTTATCTGCTGGTAGAGTTCAAAGTGTCACAGTTCGATTAATAGTTGAAAGAGAAAAAGAGATTAATGCGTTTACGTCAGAGTCTTATTTCAGGGTAAAGGCAATTTTTGAGACAAAAGGGAAGCCTTTTACTTCGGTTCTGAACAAGAGACTCAAAACCGTCGAAGAAGTAAATGCCTTTTTTGAAAAATGCCAGGAAGCCACTTTCTCAGTGCAAGAAGTAGATAAACGCCCCGGAAAGAAAAGTCCAGCGGCGCCATTCACTACCTCTACGCTGCAACAAGAGGCGGCAAGAAAACTAGGCTATTCAGTTGCTCAAACGATGCGGCTCGCCCAGCAGCTTTATGAAGCAGGAAAGATTACTTACATGAGGACAGACTCTGTCAACTTAAGTAAAACTGCAATTGACGGGGCAACGGCAGCAATCAGTAAAGATTTTGGCGATGAGTACGTTAACCCCAGAAAGTATTCTACTAAAACAGCAAATGCTCAAGAGGCACACGAAGCGATTAGACCAACATATTTTGATCAATTAAGCGCATCAGACGATGGTCAGCAACAAAAGCTTTATGATTTAATCTGGAAGCGTGCAATTGCTAGTCAGATGAGCGACGCCAAGCTGTTGCGTACCACGATTAGAATTTCCTCGGAGGCGATAGAAGAAAGGTTTGAAGTTAAAGGTGAGATTATCACTTTCGATGGGTTTCTAAAGGTCTATTTGGAGAGCACCGATGATGAAGTTGAGGAGGATAATAATTCCAACCTTCCAAATGTTGCTGAAGGGGAGGAATTGGTTTTGAAATCAGCTGAGGCGACAGAGCGCTTTACACATCACCCAGCCAGATACTCAGAAGCGAGTTTGGTGAAAAAGTTAGAAGAGCTTGGGATAGGAAGACCTTCGACATATGCACCGACTATCGGTACCATTCAAAAACGAGGGTATGTCGTAAAAGAAGATCGCGAAGGATCCCCAAGGGATTATCGTCTCGTAACTTTAGCGGATGCTGGCATTGAAGCTAAAACGGAATCAGAAAATAGCGGAGTTGAAAAGGGTAAACTGTTCCCCACTGATATAGGAATAGTTGTAAACGACTTCCTTGAAGAACATTTTACAAAGATTTTGGACTATAATTTTACTGCATCTGTTGAGGAGGAATTCGATACAATATCCAGAGGTGAATTGGTTTGGACCGATATGCTGGCGAATTTTTACAAACCATTTCACGAAACCGTCGAGGATACGCTTGAGAATTCTGAAAGGGCTACTGGTGAGCGGATTCTTGGAAAAGATCCAAAAAGTGGCAAGCAGGTAATTGCTCGGATTGGTCGATACGGGCCAATGGTTCAGATCGGAGAGGTTTCTGACGAAGAGAAGCCAACCTTTGCCAAATTGAGAGTTGGTCAGAGCATTCAAAGTATCGTGCTCGAGGATGCATTGGAACTCTTCAAATTGCCAAGATCTCTAGGGAATTACCAGGAAAAAGAGGTCGTGGCTTCTACCGGAAGGTTCGGGCCTTTTGTCAGACATGATGGGATTTTTGTGAATATCAAGGATCATGATCCGTTAGAAATAAAACTAGAGACTGCTATTGAGCTTATTGAAGCCAAGGCCGAGGCGGCTCGAAAGGCCTTGATTCATGAATTTGAACATGATCCAATAGTCAAGGTTGTAGTGGGTAGATACGGCCCCTACTTTGCGATTGGTAAAGACAATTATAAATTACCAAAGGGAGAGGATGCTGAAAAACTAACATTAGAGCGTTGTCTTGAAATTGCCTCAACCTCAACCCCATCGAATAAGTCAAAGCGAAAAGGTTCCAAGAAAAAATGAAGTTCTCAGATTACTTTGATAAGCTAGAAATTACCCCGAATTTGGAAGGAACAATTTCTGAGTATTTATCAGAATTGGAGGAGTCATCTGACCTGGAAGGATGTAAAATGGCCCTTATGTTCGTTTCTGAAACGAGGTATTCCCAGACAGAACCGCTCAGAAACCCTCAATCTGTTCTCGATAGTTTATCAGGCCTTTTTCCACATGGGTTTGAACCTAAAATTGGTTTACTCGGTTGCCTTCGATTAGGGAAAACATTGGAAGATACCGAGTACGCAATCACTCAAATTGTGTTAGAGCTTTTTCAACATCGTGTGCTTCCTGTGGTAATTGGTGGCGATAGAGAGTTGACGTATTCGATTTATAAGGCATTTGAAGAATTAGAGCAAATTGTAAATATTGCTTCAATTGATAATATCCTCAATATCAATGGCGGCCAAGGAGCCTACATTGGAAGAATAATTAAAGAGCAGCCAAACTATTTGTTCAACTATTCGAATCTGGGTTATCAAACCTATTTGGTAAGTGGCGCTGAAATTGAGCTTGCTGATGAGCTTTACTTTGATGTTTATCGATTAGGGCAGATGCGAGGCTCGATTGAGTTATCCGAGCCATTGATACGCAGCGCTGATATTCTTTCAATATCAATGGATAGCGTTAAAGCTTCAGACTTTAAGTCGTCCACAAGTCCGCAACCCAATGGGTTTTACGCCGAGGAAATTTGTCAAACGTTGCGTTATGCTGGGTTGGGTGAAAAATTGAGAGCCGTTGTCATAACAGAAACCTCAGGGGACGTGAGCGGCGTTGATGCACTTTTAATTTCTGAGATGGTCTGGTGTCTAATTGATGGTTTATATAGTCGGCGGTCAGAAATTCCTAGCTCGCAGAATAGCTCGTTTTTAAAATATAGAGTTTCACTTAAAAATGATGAGTTCAACGTTGTGTTTTATAAAAGCCTGAATACAGATCGATGGTGGATGGAGGTTCCCGTGCCACCTGAGTATGCCAATAAGTATCGAAGACATCATTTAATTCCGTGCGATTACAACGACTACAAAGAAGCCGCAAACGATGACCTCCCTGAACGATGGTGGAGGGCATACAAGAAGATGCTCTAACCTCCTTTGTCGGATATCTTCACCGATTCATGTTGAAAAAAACGGGGCTTGGTGGAAAAATGCAAAACCAATTTGAATTTTGGCTAAATTAGCGCCTCCCAAAAAAAAACTTGACCTTTTTAGCGTAGATGAATTTTAGACTCTTAACAATTGTATTAGTACTTGGTGCTTTCGGGCTACTAGTCAATGAATCCAGGGCGCAACAGGATCCTCAGTTCAGTATGAATATGGCCACGCGATTACAAGTTAATCCTGCCTATGCTGGTATGAATGATGGTATTTGCGTGAATTTATTAAGTCGCCAGCAGTGGGCTGGCTTCGAAGGAAGACCTGAAACTTACCTTTTTGGTGGTCACGGAACATTCACAATCCCAGGAATCAACTTGAGAAGCGGGGGTGGTATTTCCATGTTTGGAGATGGACTTGGTCAAATGCACTTCTTTGGAGTAAAAGCCGCGTATTCCGCTCATATTCCATTAAACTTTATTGGCGGAGAGCCAGGTCATTTGGGTATAGGTGTCTCAGCCGGAATGTTGCAGTTTTCACTAGGAAATAATTGGAGAAGTATTACACCTTTTTATGACGATCCTACAATACCAAATGTGCCATATACTTCCGGTTCTTTTGATATGGACGCGGGTGTGTACTACCGTACAAAGGATGTTTATTTCGGAATATCGGCGACGCACCTTAATGGAGCCAATTTTCAAGAGGGTGGAGACGAATTTACAGATCAAGGTGGTCTCGGTTGGAATACATCATTTGATATGGCGAGACATTATTACTTAATGGGTGGGTACGATTTTGAACTCCCTAATTATAATTTGATCGTGCTAAAGCCGTCGGTCATGGTCAAGACAGATCTATCTTCAGCTCAGTTTGATTTGAATCTAATTGCTGAATGGAATAACTTTTTGTGGGGAGGAGCTTCATACAGGTTTACTGATGCGGCTACCCTGTTAGGTGGAATAAATTATGGTTTGCCAAAGGGCAATATTCGGGTCGGTTATGCGTATGATATAACTACGTCAAGAATAAGAACTGGATCCAACGGATCACATGAATTTTTTGTTCAATACTGTTTGAAGTTAAAGACACCGCCCCCCGTTCAAAAACACAAAACAGTACGATTTTTATAGAATCACTTACTTTTGACAACTTTTCTCAAAACGAGAAGATCCCAAAGACAGATAAACTAAAAAGGAGGAAAAATGAAAAAATTGCTTAAGATATCGGCCCTTTCCCTAGTGGGACTGCCCATTCTGCTTAGCAGTTGCGGTAACTCCGGAAGCGGCCAGTTAGTTGGTGTGCAGAACCGAATACAATGGTTCCAGCCTGATCCATATGGCATGCTCTATTTGCCAATGGGCTCATATAATATGGGGCCAAGTGATCAAGATGTTCCATATGCGAGCACGACTAAATCAAAGACTGTTTCTGTTCAGGCATTTTATATGGATGAAACGGAGATCACTAATAATGAATACCGACAATTTGTGTTCTGGGTTCGAGATTCAATCGCGCATAGAATAGTTGGAGAAGAAGTTGATGAGGAGCATTTATGGATGGTCGATCGATATGACCAAGACTACGATACACCTCATATTAACTGGAATTCAAGAATAACTTGGAGTGATGCTGAGCAGCGAGAGGCGCTGGAGGTGATGTATTACCCAGAGTTCGAGCGATATAAAGGTCGTCGAGAAATGGACGGTAGAAAATTGGATTATGAGTACTTCTGGATTGATTACAGGGATGCAGCCCGAAAGGGTGGCCCAGGTGCTCCATTACGTCAGCGAGGAATGACCGATAGATCTGTTTTCATTAAACGAGATGTTATAAACGTTTACCCAGATACACTTGTGTGGGTACATGACTTTACATACTCCTTTAACGAACCCATGACGAAAATGTACTTCAGCCATCCAGCTTACGATGATTATCCAGTTGTTGGTGTTACATGGAAACAAGCCCGAGCTTTTGGAATATGGAGAACAGACTTATTGAACAACTATCTTAAGAAAATTGGTGGTGTGAATGTTCAAGACTTTAGACTTCCTACCGAATCCGAATGGGAATATGCCGCTCGTGGTGGACTAGATTTGAACCCTTTCCCATGGGGTGGGCCATACATTAGAAATACGCGTGGTTGTTTTCTTGCCAACTTTAAGCCTATGAGAGGAAATTATGTAGATGATGGCGGTTTTCACACTGTCCCGGGATCGTCATACTCTCCGAACGACTATGGCCTTTATTGTATGTCGGGAAATGTGGCAGAATGGACAAGCAATGCTTACGACGAGTCTTCATATGATTTTGCACATGATTTGAACATGGATTATGTCTACGAAGCGAAGGATGATGATCCTCCTGTATTAAAAAGAAAAGTTATTCGAGGTGGAAGCTGGAAGGATATTAGCTACTATCTCCAAACTGGAACTCGCACCTATGAGTACCAGGATACCGCAAAAAGCTACATCGGTTTTCGATGTGTGATGTCGTACTTGGGTCGTGCCAAGGGCGATGATATATGATCTTAAAACAAAAACTTATTAAATCTTAATCCCTAATTAATCAGATATGTCACAGGAAGTAACAGGTTTCAGACCAGGTAGTAAAAGTTGGAAAAATTTTATGGCGAAGCTCTATGGTATTGGAGCGGCGGTAGTAATTATTGGTGCACTCTTTAAGATTATGCACTGGCCATTTTCTGGACCACTTTTAGTTGTGGGTCTATCAACTGAAGCCGTGATTTTCTTTTTCTCAGCTTTTGAGCCAATGCATGCTGAACCAAAGTGGGAGCTTGTATATCCTGAGTTAGCTGAACATGAGGAGGATGGAGAGCACGAAGAGGAAGATGATACAATGATTGATGAAGCTACAGCTAGTGTGAATGAAGATTTACCTGTGACTGAACAACTTGACAATTTGTTGGAAGAGGCGAAGATCGGACCTGAATTAATAGAAAGCTTAGGATCTGGACTGCGATCTCTATCTGATAACGCAAGTAAAATGTCAGATATTTCTGATGCTTCAGTTGCAACAAATGAATATGTTACGAACGTACGATCAGCTGCGACGAACGTATCTACTCTATCGGAAAACTATTCTAGAGCATCAGAAAGTTTGGCGAGCATCAGTCTTAGCGCGGAGGATGGAAGTAATTATGCAAGCGAACTAAAGGCTGTTTCAGCGAAATTGACAGAATTGAATTCTATATATGATATGCAACTTCAAGGGAGTAAGGAGCAACTTGAGTCAACAAAGCAATTCTATTCAGGCATTAATGATCTAATGTCGAACTTGGAGGCTTCTGGTGAAAGTACCAAGCAGTACAAGGAGAATATGGCGGAGTTATCAAACAATCTGGCCTCACTTAATCGTGTTTATGGTAACATGTTGAGTGCCATGAATGTCGGTGGAAACGCCAACGGATAATATCAACTCATCATTAACTTAATTATAAAGTAATATAGAATGGCTGGAGGAAAAGAAAGTCCGCGTCAGAAGATGATTGGTATGATGTACCTCGTTTTGACTGCCTTGTTAGCGATGAATGTATCCAAGGATATCCTGGATGCCTTTGTCATCATTAACGATGGTATTGAGGTAACCAACAAAAACTTCATGGCGAAGAATGAGTTTACTTATAACTTATTCGAAAAGGCAAAAGCAAATGACCCAGACAAGGTCAAAAAGTTTTACGATAAAGCATTTCGAGCGAAGGGCTTAGCAGATGCCTTGTATTTTCATATCGAAGAATTGAAAAAGCACATTATTGCGAAAACGGCTGGTTTTGAGTCGATTGAAGCAGTGCCCGATGATTCACTTTTTCTTTTGAAAAATGTAGATAGCAAGGATAACTATGATATTCCAACACATATATTGGTTGGTTCAGATCCTGCAAACCCGGTAGAGGGAGCGTTTACTGCGCGGGAGTTACGCGTAATGATAGATGAGTTTAAAAACGATCTATTGTTCCTTTTTGACGATGAGGATGAGCGTGCAGCTCTTCAACTTGGTTTAAGTACTGAAGATTTTGGAATGGTAAACGGGAACCAAGAGAGTTGGGAAACGGGTAACTTTGACCATATTCCTCTTGCGGCCTCCGTAACTGGACTAACGCGAATTCAATCTGACATTAGAAATGCGGAAGCGGATATTATCAAGGCACTTTATAGAAATATCTCTGCTGATGATTTCAAGTTCGACACTTTAGCTGCGAAAGTTATCCCTCAATCTAACTATGTGATTCAGGGTGATAGCTTTAGAGCTGATGTATTCGTGGCAGCGTTTAGTACCACACAAGATCCACGTATGCGCGTTGGTTTCGAATTTAATGACTCATCTGATTTCGCAGTTGGATCATTTGAAGAGCTAGATTCGAATAACATAACAATTAAGAACGGTATGGCGCGTTACACAGTTCCCGCAAGTGCCGAAGGCGTAAAAGAATGGGGTGGCGTTATACAAATAAAAGCGCCAGATGGAACTTGGGCAAGTTACAAGGTGCCTAAGCAATCTTATACAGTTGCGAAGCCTGCACTTGTCGTTTCTCCTACGGCAATGAACGTGTTCTACAGAGGACTTGATAATCCAGTAGAGGTTTCAGTGCCTGGGGTGCCTACAGACAAGCTTCAAGTAACAATGTCCAATGCTTCTAAATCGGGTTCAAATGGGAACTTTAAAGTTAGGCCTGGAAAAGGACAAACGGTTTCAGTAAATGTTAGTGCTGAAATTAATGGTAAGAACACCAACTTTGGTAAAAAGGAATTTAGGGTTAAGAATGTGCCCGATCCGAAACCATATTTTGGAGGGAAAACAGGCTCAGACAATATCCCACGTAAAAACTTGTTAGCTGCTGCGGGTATTATCGCTAAGATGGAAAACTTCGAGTTTGACTTAAGATTCGAGATTATCAGTTATCAAGTTTCCGCAACGATTCGAGGAAATGTGGTGGAGCAGATGTGTAAAGGACCTGCATTGAGCTCAAATGCGAAGAAGATTATTGCAGAGCTGAAATCTGGTCAGAAAGTTTACCTAGAAAAAGTGAAGGCAAAAGGACCAGATGGAACTATTCGTGATCTTGGAACTATTGCCCTTAAAGTGATTTAAAATTGCGCTTATGAGACACATGAAAATATTTTTTACGGCTATAATTACCCTATGCGTTGTTGGTGTTTCCGATGCGCAGAGTGTACTTGATGGAATCTATCAGCCTGAGCATACGCTTGAGCGAAGAGTGATTCCATATTCTCCGCTGCGAGAAGCTGACATTATGTGGCTCAGGAGAGTGTGGAGACGCGTTGATCTTCGAGAAAAGATAAATCACCCATTCTACTTCCCAGAGAAGGCTGAGCAGGGACGAAAGTCATTATTTGATGTAATTAAGGAATCAATCCTAAATGATGGCACATTGACCGCATACGATCCAGGACCTTTAGGTGATGATGATATGTTTACGAGAAGAATGACTCCTGATGAAGTTCGGGGCCTTTTGTCCAAGGTTGATACGGTATACAGTGAAAACCTATTGACAGGTGAAATGGAACAACAATTAGTGCCACTTGATGTGAAATCAACAGATGTAAAGTGGTATGAAATTAAGGAAGAATGGTTTTTTGATCGTCAACGATCCGTAATGGAAGTTAGAATTATTGGAATATGTCCAATGCTAGCAAAGAAGGATGAACTAACTGGTGAATTTCGAGGTTTGAAAAAGCTGTTTTGGATCTACTACCCGGAAGCTAGATATGTTTTTGTAAAGAGTGAAGTCTTTAATAGAGCAAATGACGTCGAAAGGAGAACTTACGAGGACATCTTTTGGAAACGACAATTTGGAAGCTATATCATCAAAATGTCCAATGTTTATAATAGATCTATTGATCAGTATAAAAAGGGACTAGATGCCTTGTTAGAAGCTGAAGATTTGAAGCAAACGATTTTCAGAATGGAACATGATCTCTGGAGTTATTAGAAATTGTTTTACAGGATTTAGGAAAAGGGGAATGGAAACATTTCCCTTTTTTTTATGCTATTACGAGATGAGTGATGGAAATAGCTAGATGAATGATGCAATAGGAATTGTGTGCCAGCCGTTACTGTTCTATGAGTTTAACAATGAAGTCTATAATCGGCACCCTCCTTTTAAGTTTCATTTTATCTATGTCTACTGGTTATAGTCAATCGGTTCTTGATCCAAAGGATCCTCCGTCATATCCAAACGTGAGATACGCCGATGTAATGTGGATGAAGCAAGTCTGGCGCCGGATAGACTTGAGACAGAAGATGAATCATGGTTTGTACTTCCCTGAACGCCCATCTAACGGCATGCAGAGCTTGTATGATCATCTCACAGATGCTGTAGAGGATGGTTTGATAACTGCGTACAGCCCTGGAGTTTTCGGTGACAATGATATGTTTACGGATCCAATGACGGCCTCTGAATTTGAATTATTGCTTGTGTCCATTGACACAGTCTATTCAGATGATCCTCTCAGTGGAACAGAATTGCCTAATGTGATTCGTATGGAGACTAGAGCGTCTGATATCGTAATGTATGAGATTAAAGAAAATTGGTTTTTCGATAGGGAACGTTCTGTTATGGAAGTAAGAATCGAAGGCATATGTCCAATAATTTCTGTGAAAGACGAATTAACAGGAGAGTTTAGGGGATATAAAAAACTGTTTTGGGTTCATTTTCCAGAGGCGAGATATGAGCTGGCTAATAGAATAGCTTACAATCGGGAAAACGATGTAGAGCGACGTTCGTTTGAAGAGATTTTTCACAAGCGCATATTCGATAGTTATATCGTAAAAGAGTCTAATGTTTACAACAGAACAATTCAGGAATATGCGATGGGTGAGGATGCTCTATTTGAAGCACAGCGTGTGGAAACCAAAATATTTGAAATGGAACATGACCTTTGGAGTCAATAACAAAATTGGCCTACTCGAAATGAAGAGTAGGCCAATTTCTTTTGATGGGATTATAAGCTCCAATAATTGAGGCTCATTTTTCTGTTCCGATAGATGCCTTTTACATCCACTAAGATGCCCTTGTCATCGCGCATGAGAGCTTTAAGGTCATCCTCAGTCATCTCAACATACTTGTCATGGTTGACAGCTACAATGATGGCATCATAATAATCGCGCATTTCAGGAATTAATCCAAATCCATACTCCTCTTCGAGTTCAGCGCTGTCGGCATATGGATCTGCAATTTCAACATCGACCATAAACGATCTAAGTTCTTTCACTACATCTGCAACCTTTGAGTTCCGAATGTCACTTACGTTTTCTTTAAATGTGGCTCCCATAATCAGAACCTTGGCGCCTGCGACATTCTTTCCTTGGGCAAGGATTTTTTTAACCGTTTGTTTGGCCACATAATACCCCATGGAGTCGTTAACATATCTTCCTGAGTTGATGATTCTTGCATGATATCCCAGCTCTTCAGCTTTGTACGTGAGATAATAAGGATCGACACCTATGCAATGACCACCTACCATGCCCGGGAAAAATTTCAGGAAATTCCACTTAGTCCCAGCAGCCTCGAGCACTTCATAGGTGTTAATACCGAGTCGATTGAAAATAATGGACAATTCATTCATCAAGGCGATGTTAACGTCCCGTTGTGTATTCTCAATGATTTTAGCGGCCTCAGCTACTTTAATCGATGAAGCCTTGTGCACACCTGGCTCAACTATGATTTCGTAAACTTTCGAAATAATGTCTAATGATTCTTCGTCGCAACCTGATACAACCTTCAGAATTTTTGTAATCGTGTGTTCTTTATCTCCTGGATTGATCCGCTCTGGTGAATAGCCTACTTTGAAATCGTCCATAAATTTCAAGCCGGAAGTTTCTTCTAGAATTGGAATACAGTCTTCCTCTGTGCACCCAGGATATACGGTTGATTCATAAACAACATAATCACCCTTCGATAATACTTTACCAACCGTGGTCGATGATCCTATCAAAGGACGAAGATCAGGCTTATTGTGGTCGTCAATTGGGGTGGGAACTGCTATAATAAAAAAGTCGACGTCCTTTAGCTCATCCAAAACGGCGGTGAAGTAGATGTCGCTATTTTCAAAAGCTTCAGCCTCAAGTTCATCGCTTGGGTCGACATTATTTCGCATCATTTCAACCCGCTCCGCATTAATGTCAAACCCAACTACTGACACCTTCTTCGCAAAAGCTAGGGCAATGGGTAAGCCAACATAACCAAGCCCAATGACACCAAGTTTTGCTTCCTTCTTTAACAGTCGATCGTATAAATTATCCATGATTACAATTACAGTTTTCTTACTATGTTATTTTCTAATTTGTATTCTTCCTTTGATTCTGGACAGGTGGCCAATCCATTTTCGTCAAAAATTAATCGGTGGCCAAATTCACTCATCCAGCCAATATGGCGACCTGGGTTTCCCACAATTAAGGCATAATCTAAAACGGCCTTGGTCACCACGGTTCCTGCACCAATAAAGGCATATTGCCCGATGTCATTGCCACAGACTATGGTGGCGTTTGCTCCAATTGAAGCGCCTTTTCGAACAAGTGTTTTAGAGTATTGGCCTCTTCGATTGACACCGCTTCTGGGGTTGGTAACATTAGTGAAGACCATACTTGGCCCCAGGAAAACGTCTTCCTCACAACAAACACCGGTATATATGGACACGTTGTTTTGGACCTTTACGTTGCTTCCGAGTATTACCTCTGGAGATATCACACAGTTTTGACCAATGTTGCAATTGGCGCCAATTTCACAATTTGCCATAATATGGCTGAAATGCCAAATTTTCGTTCCATCTGCGATGTTGGCTCCTGCGTCGATGATGGCGGTTTCATGTGCGAAGTAGTTGGTCATTATCTGAAATAGGCATCAAATGACTTATGCTCTTTTTTATAGAGGTCGTCTCTAGTTAGACTTTTGAAGTAATCATAGGTAACCTTAAGACCCTGTTGCCGATTAACTTTCGGCTCCCAATCTAAGATATCTTTAGCCTTAGTTATATCTGGTTGCCTCATTGCTGGATCGCCCTCAGGAAGTTCTTTGTGAATGACCTTTTGGCTTGTGCCAGTGAGCTTGATTATCTCATCTGCAAATTCCAGAATGGTGATTTCATCTGGATTACCAATGTTTACCGGCCTGTCATAATCACTTAATAATAACCTGTGAATTCCTTCAATAAGGTCGTCCACATAGCAAAAGGATCTTGTCTGGCTGCCATCTCCAAAAACCGTCAAATCTTCTCCACGAAGCGCCTGCCCAATAAATGCTGGTAGAACGCGTCCATCGTTTAGACGCATTCTTGGGCCGTATGTGTTGAATATGCGTACGATTCTAGTTTCAAGATTATGGATTCTCTGATAAGCCATTGTCATAGCTTCCTGAAACCTTTTAGCTTCATCATATACGCCTCTAGGGCCAACAGGGTTTACATTTCCCCAATACTCCTCATTTTGGGGATGAACAGTTGGATCACCATAAATCTCAGACGTGGAGGCCACTAGTATTCGGGCTTTTTTTGCCCTTGCCAAACCAAGCATGTTGTGTGTTCCTAATGAACTGACTTTGAGAGTCTGAATCGGAATTTTCAAATAGTCGATTGGACTGGCTGGTGAGGCAAAATGAAGAATGTAGTCGAGTTTTCCAGGAACGTGCACAAAAGTGCTCACATCATGATGGTAAAACGAGAAATTCGGATGAGCAAAGAGATGCTCAATGTTCTTAAGGTCTCCCGTTATTAGATTGTCCATCCCAATAACCGCGCATCCCTCTTTAATAAATATATCGCAAAGATGTGATCCAAGAAACCCAGCGGCACCAGTAATTAGGACTGTCTTCATGGATTCACAGTTTGTCGTCCAATGCTTTTATAGTAATAACCAAGGTTGGTCATTTTTGATGGGCTATATAGGTTTCTTCCGTCGAAAATCGCCTTATTCTTGAGTCTCTCATCTAATTCGTCAAAATCTGGGGTTCTAAACACAGACCATTCCGTGCAAATAATAAGCGCATCTGCGTTATCTAGAGCTTCATAAGGATTAATGGCATATTCGATGCTTTCACCGATTTGCGACTGAACGTTACTCATTGCTTCGGGGTCGTATGCTTTGATGGTTGCACCTGCGGCCTTAAGCTTTTCAATGATGTAAAGTGCCGGTGCTTCTCGAATATCATCTGTATCAGGTTTAAATGCCAATCCCCACATGGCGAAGTGCTTTCCTGTTAAGTCACCATCGAAGTAGGCCTCTATTGCCGGAGTAAGAACAGTCTTCTGTTCTTCATTTACACGCATTACAGCGTCTAGAATTTCAATGTTTGAGTTGTTTTCTTTCGCTGTTCGAACCAGGGCTTGAACGTCTTTAGGGAAGCAACTGCCTCCATATCCGATTCCTGGAAACAAGAATCTGTTCCCAATCCGAGTGTCAGATCCCATTCCTATTCTAACAGAGTCAACATCTGCGCCGAGAATCTCGCAGAGATTCGCAATCTCATTCATGAAGGTGATCTTGGTGGCCAGAAAAGAATTCGCTGCGTACTTAGTCATTTCTGCCGAGCGTTCATCCATAAATAGGATAGGATTGCCTTGACGTACAAATGGCTTGAAGAGCTCGTCTAATACTTTTCGCGCCCGATCCGAATCGGTTCCGATAACCACTCGATCTGGTTTCATAAAGTCATCAACTGCAAAGCCTTCCCTCAAGAATTCGGGATTTGATACGACATCAAATTCACCCTTATAATTGGCAGCAATAGCGTTATGCACTTTATCTGCGGTCCCGACGGGAACTGTGCTCTTGTCAATTATTATGGAGTAATCCTTGAGTATTTTCCCAAGATTATCTGCCACGCCTAGGATGTATTTTAAATCGGCACTACCATCCTCTCCAGGAGGCGTAGGTAGCGCTAAGAAGATAACATTCGAGTGATCCACAGCGTCTTGTAAGACTGTGGTAAACTGAAGTCTCCCTTGCTTTATATTTCGTTCAAAGAGATTGTCTAAGTGCGGTTCATAGATCGGAATGATACCATTCCGCATTTTATTTACTTTTTCTTCATCGATGTCTACGCAAACTACGTGATTGCCCATTTCTGCGAGGCAAGTACCCGTTACCAATCCAACGTATCCTGTTCCAACTACAGCAATATTCATTTTTTAATGTAGGATAATATAGTGTTTGTAATATGCTCAAGCTGGTCCATTTCCATTTCTGTGTGAATAGGTAGAGACAAAACTTCAGCGCTTAAAATGTCAGTAATTTCTAATTTATCTTTCGAAGAGTCATAATAATGATCATATCCTTTCTGTTTATGTGCAGGCACGGGATAATAAATGTTTGACGGAATACCTTGCTCGGTAAGAGCTGCTTGTAGACCTTCACGATCAACTCCGTGTAACTTCATTGTGTACTGGTGATATACATGTGTCGACCATGCGGCAACCACAGGTGTTGAAATTTCAGCTAGGTGCGCAAATCGTTCCTTATAGTGTGCAGCAACAGCCTGTCTGCGTCGGGCATATTCATCAAGCTTTCTTAGCTTGATACGCAAAACAGCCGCTTGCATATTATCTAATCTAGAGTTAACTCCGATAATGTCGTGATAGTAACGCTTGCTTTGGCCATGATTCGCGATTTTCCGAATGTAATCGGCTAAATCGTCATCATTCGTAAAAATGGCTCCACCATCACCATAACAACCAAGGTTCTTAGATGGAAAGAAAGACGTCGTTCCAATGTCTCCGATACCACCGGCAGATTTAGTGAAGTGAGCGCCGGTATACTTCGCTCCTATCGCCTGAGCAGTATCCTCGATAATCTTAAGTCCATGTTCCTTAGCAATGGCGCAAATTTCATCCATGTTTGCACATTGACCATAAAGATGCACAGGCACTATTGCCGTTGATTTTGAAGTAATCTTTTTTCGGAGATCAATAGGATCAATCGTGAATGTATCAGGATCCACATCCACAAAGACAGGAGTTAAGCCTAATAGGGCGATAACCTCGCATGTAGCAATGTAGGTAAAGCTTGGTGTGAGGATTTCATCACCCGGCTTGGCGTTAATTGCCATCAGCGCTATTTGTAATGCATCAGTGCCGTTTGCACAAGGGATTACGTGCTTAACATCGAGGTAATCTTCTAACTCTTTGGCCAATCCTTTTACATGCGAACCTCCAATAAAGGCACTATTGTCCATTATTTCAAGTATCGCTTGATCGACTTCTTCCTTTATTTCGTGGTATTGCGATCTGAGATCGACTAGTTGAATTGGCTTCATTCGTAGCTAAAAAATGAGCGGCAAAGATATTGTTTTAAAGGCCTCCATATTACCGTATCCTAAATCCATTTAGTGGATTTTGTTTCACCTTCATTTACAGCTCGTAGCTTTCTTAAGTTTGTACACTATGAGATGGATACTTCCATGTTTAATTGCGCTACTATTTGGTGGACAGTCTTTCGGTCAACGAAGCGTGCGTGACTCAACGCTATCATTCGCTTCCTTGGGGGCGCATGTGGGAATGCAATATCCATTCGCGAATCTTTCTGAGCGGTTTGGATATGGTGGTATTGCTGGCGCCGAGCTCATGATAAAGAATAAAAAGAACTTCACGATTGAGCTTGAATATGGATACATATTTGGTTCCAGAGTGAAAGAGGATACAATACTGCAGCCTCTGCTTACATCTCAAAACTTCATTGTTAATCGGGAAGGCGAACCTGCGGATGTTTTCTTGGCTCAACGCGGCTTCATTACCTACCTAAAAGTTGGAAAAATATTTCCAGTTTTTAAGGCGAATCCAAATTCTGGAATACATGCCACCGTCGGCTTTGGCTATATGCAGCACAAAATAAATATTACCGAAGCCAGTCAAAAAGTGCCGCAACTAATTGGAGATTACCTAAAGGGATACGATCGGTTTACAAATGGGTTTTTAGCCTCCCAGTCTTTTGGGTATTCCCATTTCAGCGACTATAAACTAGTTAACTACTACATCGGCGTTGAGTTTGTCGAGGGGTTTACACAGAACCGAAGAGCGATAAATTTCGACACTGGAGTGAATGATCCTACCAAGAGAATGGATGTTATGGGAAGTATGGTCTTTCGTTGGTACTTCCCAATATACAAGCGGCAGCCGCAAGAATTTTATTTCTATTAAATGCGCCTTCTTTATTCGCTCGCTATCCAATTATATGGTGTAGTCGCCTATGCCATGGCTCTAATTCAACCTAAGGCACGACTGTGGGTTCATGGGCAAGCAACCTGGAAGAAAGAAGTTAGCGGTCTAGAGAAAGGCCCAAGGCCAATCTGGTTTCATTGTGCTTCAGTCGGGGAATTCGAACAAGCGAGACCAATCATTGAAAAATTTTCTGCGTCAAGTCCAGGTGTCCCAATTCTACTCACCTTTTTTTCACCGTCTGGTTTTGAGTTACATAAGAATTATGAGCTCGCTCAGTGTGTCGCCCATTTGCCGTTGGATACGCCAAGGAATGCCAGAGAATTTCTTGACCTTACAAAACCACAGGCTATCGTCTTTGTGAAGTACGAATTGTGGTTCAATTTCATGAAGGAGTTCAATAACCGAAATATTCCTTCCGTGTTGATTAGTGCCTTTTTTCATGAAAATCATCTTTTGTTGCGCTGGCCGGGGAGGTTGCTGGGAAAAAACCTAGATGCCTTCACCCGAATTTTTGTGCAAGACGATGAGACAGCCTTGAGACTCGCCGCAATTGGTGTAGAGAATACTGAAGTTGCTGGAGATACACGTTATGATAGAGTGTTGGATATTGTAAATAGTCCATTTGATCATCCAGCTATAGAAAGCTTTGCTAAAGATGACAAGGTGATCGTCATTGGTAGTAATTGGCCAGAGGACGACGAGATAATAATTGACGAGCTGAAGAAACTAATTGGCGTCAAGCTCATAGTTGCCCCTCATGAGATGTCAAGCACTCAAATTCAAGTCTGGGAAAGCAGATTTGCTGGTAAGATCTTAATGTTGAGCGAACTGGAGGATACGATTCCCGACAATGTCAAGGTTCTCTTCATTGATCGCATTGGCATGCTTTCCCATCTCTATCGATTTGCAAGTGTTGCATATGTCGGCGGAGGATTTGGGAAGTCCGTGCACAACACTTTGGAGCCGGCTGTTTATGGAGTCCCTGTTTTGTTTGGGCCTAATAATCTGCGATTTGACGAAGTACAACAATTGAAAAAAATGGGCGCTGGCTTTGAGGTCAAGAGCCAAAGTGAGTTTGCTCAAATGATCCAAATTCTAATAACAGATTCTGAAAAATTGGATGAGGTTAGGCGAAAACTAAAAACCCATTTTGAGGAGAAAAAGGGCGGGAGCGCCATTGTTCTTGCCTGGTTGAGTCAAGCGCTTAAAGGCGCGTCTCAAAAATAGTACCCGGGGCGGGGGTCGAACCCGCACGGACGCAATGTCCACAGGATTTTAAGTCCTGCGTGTCTACCAATTCCACCACCCGGGCAAGCGACTAGTCGCTTCGCTTTCAAACATTCAAAAGCGATTGGATTTTGAAAAAAAAAGCCCCCCTTTAGGGAGGTCTTTTTATTGAGCGAGAGACGGGATTCGAACCCGCGACCCCGACCTTGGCAAGGTCGTGCTCTACCAGCTGAGCTACTCTCGCAATTAAGGACGGCAAAAATAATTTATTCTTTCAATCACCGACCGTGTTTTTTACTTCAGGGATTTGTTCCGAGCAACTTCTTTATCTCATTTAGTTTAAACAGCGCTTCCACGGGGGTTAAGGAGTTGATTTCAATGTTGATTAACTCTTCTTTAATTTGAGATAAAACGGGATCATCTAGTTGAAAGATGCTCAATTGAAGGTCATTGCTGATTGCGCTGGTGTCGGGTTTTGCACTTCCTTTTCTTTGACTTTCTTCAAGTTCATGTAGGATTTTTTTTGCTCGAACAATAAGTGCTGGAGGCATTCCGGCCATTTTTGCTACCTGAATACCAAAACTATGCTCACTGCCGCCGGCAATAAGTTTCCTAAGAAAGATGATTTTATGCTTGGTCTCTTTTATGGAGATCGTGAAATTTTTGATTCGCTCAAATTGAGCCGCCATATCATTAAGTTCATGATAGTGTGTGGCGAATAGAGTCAATGGACGTTCCTTTTGTTGATGTAGGTATTCTGCAATTGACCAGGCGATCGAGATACCATCGTAAGTGCTTGTTCCTCGACCAATTTCATCAAGTAGAATCAAACTCCGAGAACTCAAATTGTTAAGTATACTAGCTGTCTCATTCATTTCCACCATGAATGTTGACTCCCCTTGGCTAATATTATCGGAAGCCCCAACACGTGTAAATAATTTGTCGATTAATCCTAGTTCTGCGGAATCAGCAGGCACGTAACTCCCAATTTGAGCCAACAACGTAATAAGTGCGCATTGCCTCAAGAGAGCTGATTTTCCTGACATGTTTGGGCCCGTAAGCATGATGATTTGTTGATCCGAATTGTTTATTTCGATGTCATTGGCGATGTAGGCTTCCCCTAAAGGCATCTGGCGTTCAATCACAGGATGTCGACCTCCGCGAATAGAAATAGCATGCCCACTATTTATCTTAGGCCGACAATACTTGAAGTCTATCGCATTTCTCGAAAACGAGCATAGGCAGTCAATTTCGGCAATAACCTTAGCCACGCGTTGAATTTCAGCGATGTATTTACCAAGCTCCTGCAAAAACTCAGTGTAAATCTTTTGTTCAAGGGCCAATATTTTCTCTTCGGCCCCGAGTATTCGTTCTTCGTAACCCTTTAGTTCTTCAGTGATGTAGCGCTCCGCATTCACTAGTGTTTGCTTTCGGATCCAGGATGCAGGTACTTTATCCTTGTGCGCGTGTGTCACTTCCAGATAATAGCCAAACACATTATTGAAACCGATTTTTAAGGAACTAATGCCAGTTGCCTTTGATTCACGGTTTTGTAATTGAACTAAGTAATCCTTTCCTGAAAAGGCGATAATGCGCAGATCGTCCAGTTCTTCATTAATCGCATCGGCAATAGCATTGCCCTTATTTATGAGAGCCGGAGGGTTGTCATTTAAAGTCTTTTTTATCAATGCCGCAATCTCCACAACACCCTCCATAGCAGTTTTCAATTGCTTCGTTTGAGGAAATGAAGGCTTGATATTTACAATGGGCATTGCAGCTTCGAGGCTTTTGCCCAATTGTATGGCTTCCTTTGGTCCAAGCTTTCCAATCGAAAGTCGGGCTGTAATACGTTCCAGATCGCCAATTTTCTTCAGTTGGTCGGCTATTATTGATCCAGCCGTTTCGTGCTTTATGAAGCTTTCCACGGACGATAATCGCTCATTTATTTTTTTAGCTTCAATGAGCGGAAACGCTAACCAATTCTTAAGCATGCGGCTCCCCATCGGAGTTATTGTTGTGTCAATGACATCTAACAATGACTTTCCGTTTTCATTGCTTGAATAGAAAAGCTCAAGGTTTTTTTGGGTAAAACGGTCAAGCCACATGTGGCTGCTTGCATCGATTCTAGAGACAGAATGAATGTGTCGCAGTTTATCATGCTGTGTTTCAGATAAATAATGAAGAATTGCACCGGAAGCTATAATTGCCTCTGGAAGGTCATCTAGACCAAAACCTTTAAGTGAATGAGTATGAAATTGTGCTTTTAGTGTATCATCAGCATATTCCGGCTGGAATACCCAATCCTCTAGATGATAGGTGTGAAATTTATCAGAAAAACTTGCCTTATAGACGTCTCTCTTATTTCGCTCAAATACAATTTCGCCCGGCGAAAATCCAATCACGAGTTTCTCAATATATGCAGCCGATCCCTGAGCTGCATAAAACTCTCCGGTGCTAATATCTAAAAACGAAACTCCCAGGGTGGGTTTACCGAAATGGATAGCGCAAAGGAAGTTGTTGCTGTTTCGATCTAAGATTTGGTCGTTGAGGGCTACGCCAGGCGTCACTAGCTCTGTAACACCCCTCTTCACAATAGACTTTGTCATCTTTGGATCCTCCAACTGATCACAGATTGCAACGCGCTCACCTGCGCGCACCAGTTTTGGAAGATATACATCAAGGCTATGGTGAGGGAACCCTGCCAATTCAACAGAGCTTGCAGCGCCGTTTTTCCTTTGGGTAAGAACGATGCCCAAGATTTTGGAGGCTCGAACTGCGTCTTCGGCAAAGGTTTCGTAAAAATCGCCCACGCGAAATAGCAATAGCGCCCCGGGGTGCTTTGCTTTAATCCCGTAATATTGCGTCATTAGAGGTGTTTCACTCCTCTTGTTTGTGCTTGATTTTGAGCCCATTCCTTAACCGTAAATTTATACACAGCGGTAGGAGTGGGCGCCCGATCTAGCCTTCACTTTTCATGAATTATGAACAGAAAACTGAGTTTAAACGAGTTGGAGAGAATGTCCTTGGAGGATTATCAAAAAGAGGAGAAACTTCCCATCCGAGTAATCCTTGAAAATGTGCGCAGTTTGTCAAACGTGGGATCTGTTTTTCGAACATGTGATGCATTTAAAGTGGACCGATTGATACTCACAGGAATAACAGGCAAGCCGCCTCATCGAGAGATTCAAAGAACGGCTCTTGGAGCCGCTGAATCTGTGAGCTGGGCGCATGTAGATGCGCTGGATGAATCCATAACAGAAGCGAAGGCGGAAGGCTATAGTGTTTATGCAATAGAGCAATCAACAGATTCTATTCCATTGCACGAGCTTACTTTTTCAGGTAAAGGTCTTTGCTTAATCTTTGGTAACGAGGTCGATGGAGTATCTCAGGATACCATTGATAAATGCGATGGTGTCGTGGAAATACCTCAATCAGGAACAAAGCATAGCCTCAACGTATCCGTTGCGGCAGGTGCCGTTTTGTGGGAAGTCTATAAAAGCTTTTTGTAGCTCTAAGCGTCAACTTAGTTTTCTAGTTCTCCACGCATTCCCAATTCGTGCGCTCATATACGGTCACCTGATCAGTGAAATCGCGTCCTCGACCGCAAATTTCAGTTACGCGCTCTGTGGTTGTGGCATTGGGATCCTCTTCAAACGTGGTGCAGGTGGCGCACTTTTCGCAAGATTCAAAGGTTAGTGCAAGCAGGGCAAAGGATAATATTGTAAGCGATTTTTTCATTTTCAAAGTGTTACCTGACAAATATAGCAGTTTATGCACCTAAGCTTTGCTTGATTTAGGAAACGGCTAAAAAAGAAAAGGCCCACCAATTGGTGAGCCTTTTGATAATCTGTATATCGAACTAAGTCCTACTCCCAAAGAGCAGTAACAGCTGCGTTCTCTCGGAAGTCCATGAATTCAGCATCCTTTTTCGCTTTCGCTTTCAGGTCTCCATTCTTCTCGATGGCAGCTTTCAGGTTGTTTGAAACCATGTCTTCGTTGTTTGCGCGAGCACCGATGATAGCCTTTAAATAGTATGCCTCAGCTGTCGCCTTTGCGTCAGATGATTCAACCGTGTTTAGAGCACCGTCATTATTTCCATTAAGCGTTTGCGCTAGTGCAGCATTGAATGTGTTGTATCCAGACATGTTACTTACAGCGTCTTCGTAATCGCCATCCATAATGTTCAAAATACCAATGTTGTAGTTTACTTCTTTTCCAGCTCCTTTAGCCTTCTCGTAATATCCCATGGCGCCTTCTCTGTCACCCATTAATCGAGTAACAACTCCCATGTTGTTCATAACAACCTTTTCAGTGGCGCTAGCCTTAGCTGCCTTGTCAAATTCAGCCTTAGCTGCTTCAACCTTGTTCTGCTGAACGTAAATCCATCCTACGTTGTTGTGACCTCTCCAGTCTCCGGCGTGAACCTTCTGAGCTGCCTTGTAAACTTCAAGTTTCTGGTTCATGTCATTGTACAATGTAGCGGTGTAAAGAATCTCTTCAATGGTAAGTTCAGAAGGATTCTCCTTTACAAGCTTCTTCAGTTCGTCATCCTCTTTTGCCTTTTCTTCCGCATTGATTGTGATGACAGATCTTCTTAGCGGAGGAAGAATCTGCTCAGCTAGAATCGTGTATGTCTTAGCCATGTTCTTGATCTCTTCTTCACGCTTCGTGTCGTCACTGTACATTCCAAGAACACGGATAATCATATCCTTATCTTCAATGTCAGAAGCTTGAAGCTTTGTTTTGAAGCCATCCCAGTCTTCACCCTTTGGAGATTTGTTATAAAGCCCATCAGCTTTCCCAGCTTCAATTTTCTTCTTACCGAACATTCCCATAAGAGACTTTGCTGCGGTGTTTGCTCTATCAGACGCCAAGTCTTCGTTTAGTGCAGACTCTCCATCAGGAGAAGCGTATGAACTAATATCAACTGATTTCCAGTCATATTCGTAAGTGATTCCTTTTTCCATGAAAGCGTCAACCGCCATCATGTCTTCCTGCTTCAATTCAGCAGACTTAACTGTGCTAGACTGAATGTCGTAGTTGAGCTCAGCAGAAATTGAACGTGGACTCACTTTAGTGAATTTGTCTTTACCAAGAATTGGCATTTCATCGCTTTGAACCAATCTAGGCGTAGTCACTGTTCCGTTTCCAAATGGAATGGGGTCAAATGTCTGCGTCTTTGATTTGAATCCTGCTTCAACAAGAATTTCAAGAACAACGTTCTCCATTGCGTCTTCATACGCCACTTGGTTGTTTACGCTGAAACTTCCGCCAGAAGCCTTCATTATTTTTGTTCCTTCTCCTGTAGCCTTTTCACCAACAAGCTTGATTGTTTCAAACTCCTTAACGATAGCTCCTGTCTCAGCATCTTTCATGACTGGCTTCACATTGGCTACAGCCTTTTTGTGAAAGAATTTAGCTGGATATCGACCGCTAACGCTTATTGCCACAGAATCTCCGTGTAATTCAAGCGGGTCGGGACTCATGGTATATGTTACCATACCATGCTTTTTGTTCATTTTCTTAAGTGGGTTACAACCCGATGCAATTAGGATAACTGCAGTTAGAATACCAAGTATTGAGTAGGTAGATCTCATTTTGTTCGATTTTCGTTTAGTGCTTATTCGGTTTACGAATGCTTTTTCGACTGCAAAAATAATCAATGTTTATATATAGCGTAAGAATTATACGGCATTCATACATTATAAAGCCATAGAGATGTGGTTGATGCCTCGCTTCCATTCTTGGTTTATCGTCTTACGCAATTTTTCTAAAAGATCTTTTTCGCTAAATGCTTGGCCCTCAGTTAAATTGATTACAACAATTGGGAATGAAGTTACTTCCTTGAATGCCGCAAAGTATCCCTCGCTTACCGCCTCCAAATATTCGTTCGGAATTTCTTCTTCATAATCCCTGCCCCTTTGATGAATCTGAGCCTGTAAAGTTTCGATAGATTGATGCAGATAGATCAATATATCGGGGCGAGGCATGAACCGGTCCATGATGGAAAATAAATTGTTGTAAAGTGCCCTTTCATCTTCATGTAAAAGATTGATGGAACTGAAAATGGCGCATTTAGAAAAATGATAGTCATATACTGTATATTCTTGAAATATGTCGCCGAGAAGGTTCTTAGATAGCTGATGATACCGCTCTGCTAAAAAGAATAACTCCACTTGAAAACCATGTCGGTTTCGATCCGAATAAAAGAGTTCTAGAAACGGGTTGTTTTCAAAGGTTTCCAGAATTAAACGTGCATCTAAGTATTCGGATAGGGCCTTGGCCATGGTTGTTTTACCCGCGCCTATGTTGCCTTCGATTACAATATTCTTATATCCGCTCATGCTCTCAATATTTGAACTTGAGTCTTATCCGTTATGGCATTAAGTATTTCAGAATTGGTTTTCTTGCACATCGGATGAATTCCTAAAGGATCTAGTTCAACTAATGGTGCCATGGTGAACCTACGTTGTGTCATTCTCGGATGAGGGATGCACAATTCATCTGATTCCAAAATATGGGCGCCGTAGTATAAAATGTCTATATCAATAATCCTTGAATGGTATCCTGGCTCTGCATAGAGCTTGCGTCCCATGCGCTTTTCAATCAGTTTTGTTTTTGAGAGAACCTCAATCGCGGGCAGTGGAGTTTCAATTCTGATGACCTGATTTAGAAACCAATTTTCAGTTTCCATTTCCCAAGGTTCAGTTTGATATAGAGAAGAGAAGTCAATTATTTCGCCGACTTCAGCCTGTATAGATGCGCTCGCCTTCTTAATATTATCCAAGGTGTCACCCAAATTCGAACCTATAAGCAGGAATACATTCTCGCTTTTTTTCCCTTTATGTAATCCTTCTGCCATTCGTCAAAATGTTCCCTTGATTGCTAATACCTAAAATACTTTTGATGCGAAGATGAAATCAAAAATGGTTCTTCATTCAAGAAACGCGAAATGATTTCGAGCTAATTTTTAAAGAACAACTAATCAGTACTATAGACAATGAAACAATTTTTCAAATACATGTTTGCCTCAACGCTCGGAACGATCCTGGCTTTTGTGGTATTCTTTATTCTTTCTGGAATGATCATAGCCGGACTGGTCGGTTCGGCGATGATGATGGCAGGGAACTCTAAAAAATCGGTGAAGGTCGAAGAGAATTCGGTCCTGGTCGTAGATATGTCTGAGCGCTTAGTAGAAAGAAAGAAACCATCGCCGTTTGAGAATATCGACATTCAAGGATTCGATGACGATCAAGGCATTGCTCTTCGAGAATTTCTAGCCGCAATTGATGCAGCTAAGACAGATGATAACATTAAAGGAATCTATCTAAAGGGAAGCTCTTTTAACGGTTCTTTCACCGCGCTAGAAGAAGTTAGGGGTGCAATTCAGGACTTTCAAGACAGCGGCAAGTTTGTGCTGGCATATGAAGAAGTCTATACGCAAGGAGCATATTACTTAGCGTCTGCGGCAAGTGAAACCTATATTTTTCAGGAAGGCATGCTCGAGTTTTTCGGCTTGAGATCAGAAATCGCCTTTTTCAAGAACGCCATGGAGAAATTGGGAATCAAGGCCACAGTTGTGAAAGGTCCAGATAATATTTATAAGAGTGCGATTGAGCCTTTTACACGAGAGGATATGAGTCCTGAAAATGAGGTTCAAATTCAGCGAATACTTGATGTGCTATGGGAGGGCATGTCCGAGAACATTGCAGAATCAAGAGATATCCATATCGACAGCTTGAACAGTATCGTAAATGATCTGAAGATACGCAAGCCTGAAGATGCTGTCGCGTTTGGATTTTTTGATGACGCCGTGTATTACGACGAAATTCTCGCAAACCTTAGAGAGAAGTTGGAAATTGAAGGAGATGATGACATTCCATCAATTGAAATGGAAGATTATGTGAAATCTTACGATAGAAACGAGAAGGGTGAAGAAGATGATGATGAAAAGAGTTGGGAGCTAAAAGATGAAATTGCGGTCATCTACGCAATTGGCGGAATAAATTCTGGTGAAAGTCAGGAAGATAATATTGGTTCCGAGACACTTGCGAAGGCAATTAGAGAGGCACGTACGGATGAAGATGTAAAGGCTATCGTAATGCGGGTAACCTCTCCCGGAGGATCAGCATTGGCCAGCGATGTGATCTGGAGAGAGGCTAAATTGGCTGGCGAAACCAAACCGTTCATTGTATCATTTGGAAGTGTTGCTGCCAGCGGTGGGTATTACATTAGTACACATGCCGATCGCATTTTTGCAGCGGAGAATACCATTACGGGTTCCATTGGAGTCTTTGGATTGATGCCAGACATGCGAGGATTGGTTACAGATAAGATGGGAATCAACTTTGATGGCGTGAAAACACATGACCATAGCGACTTCGGATCAATGCAGAGAGGGTTCGACGACATGGAGATGGCGTTGCTAAATGAGTTTGTCACGGACACGTACAATGAATTCGTAGGTCGAGTTGCTGAGGGAAGAGATATGACCTTTGATGAGGTTGATTCAATAGCGAGAGGAAGAGTTTGGATCGGAACTGATGCTATTGAAAATGGGTTAGTTGATGAAATTGGCTCGCTCAATGACGCCATCGAGTATGCTGCCGCCCAAGCTGAGCTTGAAGATTATAAACTAATCGAGCTGCCGAAACAAAAGGATCCATGGGAGTCATTCATGGTGAAGTTTAACGGAAACGCGAAGGCTCAAGTAGGTCAGTGGGTGTTTGGTGATGAGTATGAGTGGATTCACAAGGCGCAAGAGATTAAAGAAATGGAAGGCATTCAAGCGCGTATGCCATATGAGATAAAGGTCCACTAGATTAGATCGAAAATCTTGAAGAGAAACCCGGTGTTGGCTATGTGCCTTCATCGGGTTTTTTATTGACCAATAACTATCCGTTGTGTGACATTAGATTCTTGATGGACTCTGAGTAGATTAATGCCTGGACGAATCTCAATTTCCTGCTTGCCCAAAATAGTTTCAGTTCGATATAGCCCGCCATCCACACCGTATACCTCAACACGGACAGTGGTCTCAGCCTCTACCCAGATCCGATCACGGGCAGGATTAGGGAAGATTGTAATGTCTGTTCCTCGAAGCTCTGGCAGAGCTAGTGTTGAAATGTTGAATCGAATT
>DDCZ01000007.1 GCA_002336485.1 Flavobacteriales bacterium UBA1993 | reverse complement strand
GAGTATAATTCGAGTATAATTCGATGCTTTAGGCGATTTCCAACTCTCTCTTGCACTCGTTATTCGCGGCTTCTGCTTTATACCTTTTTCGGATCGTCCCCATGTTCTGCTTCGTCACGAGCATGCCTGTTTCGAGGTGGTATTTTAAGCCAATTAGCAGGTCAAAAAACTGCGCTTTCATCATGCCTTTCATTACATGAATCATAGCGGCAGGTTTAGTGCTCACAAACAGCGATACTTGAACGTTCGTGTTATTTGGATCGAGAGCGTTCAAGTTAAAGGCGGCGTTCATCTCTCCCATCATAGGAAGCCCTCCTTCGATGATATCGACCTTGAATGATTCCGTGCCAACAGATGATGTGATTTTCTCTTTAATGAACTTTCCAGCTGATATTTCGCAGGCCCTTTCTGCGCCTACTTGGTTTCGAACATCACCAATGTCGTGCGAACTCAGAATGAGTGGATTGAAATTGTTTACCTCACCAAATTTGGTGAATGATGTTTCCCAAATTGCCTCCTTAGAAGCGTTAATGTCAATCTCTAGTTTGATCTCGTGTAGTTTGCCCATCGTTTTAAATTTAGAACTCAAAATTACCGATGGGCTGCGGCGCTAACTTTGGTGTCTGGGTCTAAGACATTTGCATTTGGGTCATGCGGTAGTCTCTTGGCCAGGCGCCATACTTATCAAAGAATGTTTTGCTGAAGTGGACCGCATTTTCAAAGCCGCATTCCCACGCCACCTCACTTATTTGAGATTGACTCATTCGCAATAATTCCGCTGCACGCTCCAGGCGTTGTTCGCGTAGATATTTTGCTGGACTCTGGCCATAATACTTCTTAAAGTCGCGCTTAAATGTGCTTTCACTTCTGTTTGTAAGAATGGCCAACTCTGGAATGCTTAGGTTGTTAAAAACGTTGGCTTCGATTACTTTATTGAACTCAACTTCTTGTTTCAGGTATAACCGACTAATGACATTGGTGAGAAAAGGGAGGGTGTTGCCGCTTGTTAGGAGTATGGTGAATAGCTCCTCTAATTTAATTTCTAAGAAGGACTCACTTGCTTCCTCTGGATGCTCTAGTTAGTACATCAAGCCACTAACATAGTTTTCGAGTTGTCTGTTGGCAGCTAGCTTCACCGCTGACACGGGTTCTTCAGAAGATGATTCTGGAAACTTGAGCCTGCCAGCCTTGACTAGCCTTTGCACCACCTCTGGGTGAAAATGAAATCCAACGCTCTCATGCATGTTGGTAGGGCTAGCATCTAAGAAGCAGCCAATGTAGCTGCCACATTTCATCAATACAGAATCCTTTTGTTGGATCACAACCTTCTCTGTGGGCGAGTATACTTCGCCGCGGCCGTTTAGAATGTAATAGAGACAAGCGTCGTTGTCCATGATGTTTGGCATGCGAATGTCTGCTGGAGACTGCATCATTTCAGCAAATACATGACCGTTGATAGTTAGTTTACCTGGCATTTGCCAAAGGTAGGATAGGAGGGAAGCCTATTCTTTTCAATTTAGGTCAAATTGATTTCAACCTGATTGTGCGCTATGCTGTTAATCCGTAATACTGCGATTTGTGTATGATTCGCTCTACCTGACGAAGGTTAACAGGTTTCGGAATAAAGCCCGACACAAGTGGGTTTTCTTCGGCACGTTCTATGTCGTTTACATCCAATGTGGACGATAATATGAAGATCTGTGGGGATTTTGTAATGACCGAGGAGAGCTCTGCAAAGCGTTCTAAGAATTGCCAACCATCTAGTATTGGCATAAAGATGTCGAGAAAAAGCACATCGGGTAATTCAGCTGGGGCAGCTGAATTTTCAATGTAATAATCAACGGCGGCTTGGCCATTTTCAAATTCAGAAGTACGGGTTTCGTATGCGCTGCTAGCGACTTGTTTTCGAACAACCATGCGGCAGATATAGTCATCGTCGATAATGCTTATGTGTCGTTTACTCATCGTCCCAATTAATTAGTAAAGTGTCAGTTTAGAGTGATTGAATCTATTCTATTAGTCGGCGACTTGCAAGAGGGAGGCCCCGATTGGGGCGTGTTTGTTGCGAATGCATAGTATATGTTGGTGAATGACATTGAATGTTTATGGTCTCGTTTCATTCCAGATTGAGTGGCTTTCGCAGCATTGTTTAAATGGATATTCACAATTTCAACGACAGCTTGGTGATAACCTACCGCAAGAATTTCGAATCATAAAACTCAGAATGTTTACCATTGTGGTATGGCGAAATCACCACACTCATTTAACAAAAGACAGCGCGAAAAGGACAAGCAAAAGCGCAACAAGGAAAAGCGTGAAAAGCGCGAGGAGCGTAAGATTGAGAAGGCTGAGTCAGGCGAAGAGTCTACCGGGCCTGAGATTGATTGGGAATCTGCCCCAGTGAATAAAACCATGAGCAAGGAAGACGAAAACAAGCGCATCGACGGGGAATAAAGACTTTTCACCCCTGCATTTTATTCTGAATAGGCAGCAAATTCAAAATGTTGCCACGATTTATTCAGTTGGTCAATGCTGTTCAGCATTGATTGCACACCATATTTACGTATCGATCAAACAGGAATGTTACACTGAGATGTAACGGGGAGGCCTATGCCATTGTCTATCTGTCTATTTTTGGGAGATGAGCCAAGCCATAGCAGAATCAACCGAACTCGATCGAATTAAGTCAAACGTTGTTTGTCCAGTAGAACTCTCCTTGCGAATTCTAGGTGGAAAATGGCGTGGATCTATCCTATACCAATTAAAAGACGGTCCACTGCGCTTCACCGAATTAATGCATGCCGTGCAAGACGCTGTGGTCTATTACAAAGACGACGATCATTGGCTCACTTCAAAGGTGCTGAGTCAACACTTGGCCTCCCTCATAGATTTTGAATTGGTGGAGAAAACAAATGCTGTCACCAACGACGACGCGCAACATTACCGACTCACTCCCAAAGGCATATCTGTGATGCCACTGTTGATAGAGCTCTTCTTTTGGGGCGAACGCAACTACTGATTACCTCTTGGTAACCTCGAGCCATTTTCGATTCACTCTCTTTGTTTCAAATACATCGAAATGAAAAAACCTTGGATCGCAGCTATACTGAATTTCTTCTTCATGGGACCTGGATACATATACAACGGCCGTCGAAAATTATTGGGTGTAATATTCACCATTGGGGCCTTTGGCTTGACATACGTTGAACTTGGAATTCAAGAACCAATGCCCACACTTTACATGATCATGTTTGGTTCTGTCCTACTCGTAAATACGGCCTTTGCCATCGACGGTTATAGAGAGGCACAAGATATCAACGATAAAAGGGCGTAGCGAAGTTTCGTTTTACTGAACTACCACTATCTGCGTGGATCGTTTATCAGAGGATAGGGCAGATGATACAAGATACATCCCTCGGTCGAGTTGAAATTGTGCGGAAGATTGAATTTGTTCGATTCTAATTACGCGTCCAGTCAAGTCGCTGATTTGTATTTCAATCGGGTCAATTTCTGATGTTTGAATTTGGATGAATCCGTTGCTGGGGTTTGGGTATATCTTCAAGGTGATGGCCGAAGATTCTGCAATGCCCGTGGGTGGGGCTGGGCGAAACAGCGTAATGCCCATATCATCAAAGCGCACATCCAACCAATTGATTATTGTATTGTATCGAAACCCGAAATAGACGCTGTCTTGAGCAGCTGGAATAGTCATTGTGTCCAGCTTTCTCCAGACATTGTCGTTGTGATAGGCCGTATCTCCAAATGAATGGATGAGGGTGATCTGTGATGCGAGTTCTGGGTTCGGACTCCCCTCAAGCATATACAGGGCCACGGTGTCGCCAGCCATGGGAACGCCAAAACCTGCATAATTAACCCAAATAGAATCTACGCGCCCCCCATGTGTGCAGTCAAAACCAGGACTTACATACCAGTCGTTTGTGACTTCGGTGCCTCCAACAGGGTAGTAGTGCACCAATGCGCTAGAGTCAGAGTGGAAAACAAAGTTGGAAATCTCCCACTCATAAATCTGATTGATTGTGTCACCTAGTTTAAACTCCTGCCAATGGGCACGCTGGGCTGGTGTGTCAAATCCTGTAAAATAGGTCTCATTTATTTGTGCATTCAACGAGCAGGTTAAAAACAAAAAAGCAAGGAGTAAGCTAAGTTTCATATTGGTGGTTTAGCTTAATAGACGCGGATAAAGCCAAGAAGCTTGCATGGACAAGGACTTCTGAAAATTAATCTAAGCGACATTTTCAATAAACGCCAGCGATGTCGCAGGAGTGGAGTCTTATTTTCCATTCTTCAAAACAGTAAAATCCCTGTCAGTTATCGTAGCTTTGTCATTGTGAAAAAGCTATGTTTATTATTCCTCGTATTACTGGGTGGCAGTGGATTGTATGCACAAGAAACACCGCTCCAGCAAATTCCTATTTCTGAAGACGCCGAAGCCAATGCAAGCCCTAAGATCTATACAGTTGTGGAGCGAATGCCTGAATTTCCGGGTGGCGACTCAGAGATGTATTCCTTTATCAGTAAGAACTTAAAGTACCCCACAGAAGCAAAGGACCAGAACATATCTGGCATCGTTTACGTGCAATTTGTGGTGTCTAAAACAGGCGTCATCGACGACAATAGCGTACGGATACTGCGAAGTGTCCACGAGCTGCTCGATGAGGCGACGGAAAACGTCGTCAAGAGTTTTCCGAATTGGACCCCAGGATATCAAAATCAAAAACCCGTGGCCGTTTACTACAATCTTCCAGTGAGGTTTATGCTTGACGCTCCAAACGTGGAGGACAAAAAACGTAACGGCAAATAGCAACTCAAGGTTTTAGAAAACACCACACCTTTTCAACATTTAATTCATGTCTTTTTCATCTCTTAGGTTATCCAAGCACTTGCAAAAGACGTTGGCCGAAAACCAATACCTAAAGCCATATCCGATTCAGGAGCAAGCCATACCGATCATTCGTGATGGTAAGGACCTCTTGGCGATTGCCCAAACAGGTTCGGGTAAAACCGCGGCGTTTGTGTTGCCTGTGCTCATGAACTTATTCGAAGCCGACGTTTCGATAAACCGACACATCGAAGTATTGGTGCTTGTCCCTACACGCGAGTTAGCGGTTCAAGTAAATCAGGTATTCAACCTCTTTAGCAAAACATTGCCTGGTAGACAGCAGTCTATGGCTGTTTTTGGAGGCGTGAGTATCAACCCTCAAATGATCAATTTGCGTGGCGTCAGCATCCTTGTTGCTACGCCCGGTCGATTAATTGAACTGCACGAATCAAAAGCAATTCACCTAGATTCCGTAAAAACACTCATTCTCGATGAGGCAGATAAGATGCTGAACATGGGCTTTCAAAAGGAAGTAGATCAGATTCTAGCTCTCCTTCCCGCGAAGCGTCAGAATCTATTGTTCTCCGCTACGTTGAATGAAGAGATTACCAAGGTGCGCGACTTGATCCTGAACGATCCAATCGTGGTGAAGATTGAGCCGAAGGAAGACAACATCGACCTTATAACACAAACGGCATATCACGTGCTTCCAGAGAAGAAGGGACCGCTCTTGCGTCATCTGATCAAGTCTCAGGATATGAAACAAGTGCTTGTCTTTGTTTCGTCTACTGTTTCTGCAGATAAGTTGGAAGAAAAACTGGTCAAGAACGGAATCGAGGCCAAGGCCACACATAGTAAGAAGAGCCACATGAGTCGAGTCAGTGCCTTACGTGATTTCAAAGCGGGTCACTTACCGGTGTTGATCGCTACAGATTTGATCTCGCGTGGAATCGACATTGAATTTTTGCCATTCGTTGTCAACTACGAATTGCCTCGATCACCAAAAGACTACATCCACCGAATCGGAAGAACGGGAAGGGCGGAATCTTCAGGAGAGGCCATCTCCATGATTACGCCTGACGACTTGCATCACTTCAAGGTTATCCAGAAGAAGATGAAAAAGTGGGTGAAGCTCACCTACAGCGAAGACATGGAGTTTTAATCAATGTGGAATGGCATACCAAAACTGCTGTTTCGCACGTTTCAGGTGGCATGAGTCTAGCCGTTAAGCGCACTTCCTTCCTTGTCCTTTGCCTATCGATGCTTCTCTTCGCGGCCTCGTGCAGTAGCTCAAAACGCGCTAAAAAGTGCAACGGCAAGCGATCCATCGACACGCCGATGGGTCCAATGTGATCTAATCCTAAGATTGAAGTGTTCATTTATTGTCGATCGAGACCATTACCATAAAGTCATTTATGCGTCCATTTGTAATATGAAAATGCGCTTGCCTCGATTATCACTTCTCGTATACATTTTGGCATTGGCCAACCTGTCCATCGCACAATCAGATTACCTGAACCCCATTGAGGGTGACTACGGTAAAGACTTCATCATTGCCAACTATGTAGATTGGGGTTTCGGAACAGCCATCAACGACAATCATTGCCTCACAAAGACGTATGACGGGCACCAAGGAACCGATTTTGTTATCCGAAACTTCGCGCTCATGGACTCAGGCATCAATGTACTGGCCGTAGATTCTGGTGTCGTTATCTTCACACACGACGGTGAGTTTGATCGTGAAAAGGTCTCTGTGCTTTCCAAGGGACTCGGAAACTATATCGGCATCACGCACGAATTCGAACTGCAGACCTACTATGGCCACCTAAAGAATGGGTCGATATTGGTAGAGGAGGGCGATACGGTTGTTGCTGGACAGGTGATTGGACAAGTAGCGAGCAGCGGAAACAGCACCGATCCTCATTTGCATTTTGAGTTGTGGTATGACAGCACATTCTATATTGATCCCTTTAGTGGACCTTGTGGGAATGCGACGGCATATTGGGCAAATGAGATTCCATTTGATAGCAGCTTCAATGTTTGGACAGGTGGTCTTTGGAACTATACAGCCACATTAGATACACTCAGAGAAGAGCCACCAACCATAGACACGATTTTTCAGGAAGACGAAGCTGTCTCCTTTTGGACATTGATGTACGGCCTTCGAAATGGAGATTCATTAACTACTAAGTGGTTTACACCAGCCAACGTGCAATACAGCGAATTTTCGTACGCGGTGGATCAAGACTGGTGGTACTACTATCATTGGAATGAGATCGCGGTTCCAGACACAAGCTTGGCTGGAGATTGGACGGTGAAGCTCTATCGCAACAACGTTGAGATCGACAATCGCAACTTTTGGTTGTACAATCCACCAGCAGACACGGACACGACAGTAGTGGATGGCATCGACCATGTTTCCTCGCTTATATCCGTCAAGACAACATATCACGGCAACTATGTCGAGCTACAGACAACGGAACTGGTCAATTGGAAAGTCTACGATCTGCATGGGCGATTGGCTCAATCATCCTATGAAACTTCGCGGCTTCGACTAAGCAAATCCGCATACCCAGCGGGAATCTATTTGGTGCACATGTTAAATGCCGAAGGGGAGAAGCGCGCCAAAAAAGTGTTGATTGAATAACTTACGATTCTTCCTGAATCGAATACTGAATTTTCAGCGCATTGATGCTTCTCAATTCCTGCTTAATGTCGGTGATCAAATACATTGGCAATTCCCTGTCTGCCTTTATGATGGTTGTAAATAGAGGCGCTGAAGACTCGGGCAATGTGGCGCGTTTCTCTGCAATCAAGCCCGCTACCTCATCCACTTGTATGAGCCTTTTGTCAAACTGAATCAGTGGAATGCTTTGCCCTTCATCGTAGCCAACCCAAATGGTAGCACTTAAGTCCAGATGTTTCATCTTTTCAATTTGCACCGCTGTGGGTCTATCAACTTGGAATTTGCTTTGGTCGTCTTTGATCACCATGGTTACCATGAAAAAGAAGAGAAGGATGAAAATGATATCGGGTAAGGATGAAGTGCTGATTTCGGGTAGCGACTTTTTTCGTTTTGTCTTGAATTTCATAGCTGTTTATTTAAATGGTTCTGCTTCACTGATGCGCATCGGAATGGCGCTTTGAACAACCTTTACGCGTTCAATTGCTTTGGCTTCGAGTAGATCGTCAAAGGATCGATTAAAGTGTTGTTCGCTGAAATCATTTCGGGCACTTCTATAGGCGCTGGCCAGTGCATCTTGTACTCCTACATAGCTTCCGTAGCTGGTGTGCGTTGCGCATTGCAAGGAGATAACCTGTTTGCTCACCATGGTTTCTCCGAGCAGCTCAAGGTCTTTTAATTCCATTTCTGGAAAGGTTGATTTCTCCTCCTTGTTCTGAATGAAAGTAGCGGCGTATGCGGGCAAAGCATCTATTTCCATCGGTTTCAGGTTTACCATCAATTGATCGTCGTTATTGATGAGAATGTTCAGCACGTTTCTTCTTTTGATTTCACCCGAACTATCTTCATCTGGCGGTAGTTTGCGCATTAGTCCAGATTCAGATTCGATGGTGGTGGTGACGAGAAAAAAGATGAGCAGTAAAAAGGCGATGTCGGCCATGGATCCTGCATTATTGGGTTGCGTGGGTCTCATAATGCGTTGTTTATGAATTAACGACAGAGGTTTAGGTGTCGTGTGCAAAAGGGGCTAGAATGAGAATGCGGAAGCGCGGGGCGAGAATACGCTCGAAATGCAACTACGAAATAGGTTAGTGGCCCTTGTTCATTTCTAGCTCTGGGCATTGCCATTTTATGTTCTTCTCATTTGACTCGGCGCAAAGCCCGATAAACAACTTTTTTGGAATGAAACACATGTCGGAAAATCCGTTTCTTTGGCCCATGTGCAACAAAGTTTCCTACGATACAAATGCCGGGTTCAGGTATGCGATTAAAAATGCCAAAACCTCCGAAGAAATGCAGAAACTGCATGAGCAATATTCCCTTTGGCGAGAAGGGGAACCCGGACGGTATTTGAAAGAACCGGTTGAGGATGAGTTGTATAAATATTTCAGCCATGGACAAGAAAATCCGTCGTTGCCGGTTTTACTCCGAGGGGCTGATGGGCCAAAATTGGCACAGTTGACATGGGGTTTTATACCAAATTGGAGAAGCGATAAGCCCAGACCTGATCCACTAACAGCGGCAGATCGAGCCAAAAAAGGTTTGGATATTGGACGAATCACGTGGAACGCTGCAAGCGAAACCATGTTTGACGACGAGAAGCGGACTTGGAAAGACTCCGCGCACGATCGACGCTGCGTCGTTTTCATAACCGGATACTTTGTTTATCACCGTGTTGACGATAAGAAATATCCGTTCTACATACGGTTGAAAGACGAAGATGTGATGGCCGTTGCGGGACTTTGGGATGTGGCCACGATTAACGAAGAAGAATATTTAACCTGCGCCATATTAACCCAGGAGGGAAATGAAGCGATTAAACAGATCAACGATGGCGGCGAACATGCGGGAAGAATGCCCATCATGCTGGAGCCAAAAGACTTTGAGCAATGGTTAGAACCAATCATGGAAGGCGAATACGACAAGATCGATGCGTTGGACAAACTAATGAATCCGACGCCTGTGGATGAATTGGATATCATTACTGTGGCTTTGAATGAAGATGGCAAGATTCCAAATTCAGAAGTAGCACATGAGGTTCATGTATACGACGATTTAAACATAGAAATAGAGGCGCTGAGGAAAAACTTAAAATGAGCTGGCATCTTTTAATACAAATCGTATGCATATAATCGGAAGGACTGATTTCGCTGATTTTAGCGAGTTCGACTTGCAAGGTGTGCAGTTCAAAGTAGATACAGGGGCTTACACATCTTCAATTCATACATGTGATATCAGGGAGATTGTAAAAGAGGAGGAAACCTATATTGAGTTTAAGGTTTTGGATTCCTCGCATCCGCAATACCAGGATCGCATTTTTGTAACTAAGAATTTCACGAAACGGACTGTAAAAAGCTCATTTGGAGATAAAGAGGAGCGGATTGCTTTAACATAAAACCTGTCGATATGATCAGAGCGTCATATCTGGTTTTATGCTAACAACTGCGTTGCCGCAATTTACCTTGCCAAGTACTATAATTTATATTATGTTAAGTAGTGTTTTCCGAGAACTGCTCTGTTCTGCAGGATATTCGAAATCTAGATTGTACTATTGACCTATGCGTCTAGCAGAAACAACATCCACCATCTACTCTCTTGAAAACGGAATCCTAGTTTCTACGTTAAAGGCCGATCGCACTATGACGGTTCTTGATGTGGCTGAAAATAAGGAAGCGCGTAATTCCCTCGCTGTTTCATATCCAATTCCAT